>JANXAL010000130.1 GCA_025062325.1 Roseiflexus sp. | reverse complement strand
CCGCCAGGGAAGGGACTCGGTGGAACTGTCGCCACGTGTTTGCTGTTGATCCAGAGCTGAATCTCGTTCGGAGTGCGCACGACCCACAGCGTATTTGTTCCAACGCCGTCGACAACTACATCTTCGGGAATAAGGGCCGTGCTGAGTTCCGAAACGACTTCGCCATTGACGACGGTGGTGAAGGACCAGCGTTTATCATTCGTGATCTCGAAAAACAGCCCGCTGTTCGAATCGGATTGCACATCGAAGGCGATGCCGACTGAGGCTGGCGCTCCAACCGTCTGAAAGGCGACGCTCAGTTCAATGTTGTAGGCATTCCCCAGGTTGCGCTCCCAGGTATACCAGGTGATGAGATCTGGCGTCTTGACGGTCAGGTAATAGAGGTTATCGCGGAGCGCCGCGCGACGACGCTCATTGTCTTCCTGGCGCCAGATTGCTTTGGTGCGCTCTCCCCGGTCAAAGGTCTCGAACAGGAGTTGGCGCAGTCCGCGCGTCTGCGCCTGATAGTCCGCTAACGAGAGCGTACCAGGCTGCGGAATGAGCGCCTGTGGCATAGGAGTTGCGGTCGGTACGGCAGCAGTTTGTGTTGCGGCGGCAATAGCGGCTGCCGTCTGCTGCGCCGCTGCTGCGACCGTCTGGCGTGCAATGGCGGTCTCTGTCTGAGCTCCGGCGGCCTGTCCCGCTTGCGCTGTTGCGGTCTGCCCTTCAGCGCGCGCTGTAGCCGTCGCCCGTTGCGCTGCAGCAATAGCCGTCGCTGTCGCATTTTGCCGTGCCTCGGCTGTCGCAGCGCTCCCGCCGGTCGCCGGCGTGCGCGTCTCTGGCGGGGCTGGCGATCCGCCGGAGACGGCGGTCGCTCCGCCCGTCAGCAACCCCACCGCCCCTAGCGCGAAATAACTGCCGCCCGCACAAGCTAGCAGGAGGACAATCGCAGCGATAATCCCGCCGATCAGCCATCCGCGCTGCTGCTGCGCGCTGCCGACTGGCGCAACCGGCGGCGCACCGGCGGTCGGTGGCGCCGGAACTGGAGCGGCGGATACATTTGCTGTCGTTTCGACAGGGGGTTTGCCAGGAGGCGAGATGACGGTTGGGGCATCGCCTGGCAGCGGGGCAGCGCCTGGATCGACTCTGGATGGAGGAGCAGGCGTCCCGCGTGGCGGGGAGACCCCGGCTGGGGGTGTGGTGACGGTTGGGGCATCGACGGGCGGGGGTGCGGGTGCGTCGGATTGCAACGCAGCAGCGGCGACATGAGGGGGGGTGATGACAGTAGGCGCAGTGGAAGGAGGAAAGTCGAAGGGACTAGCAGCCGCTGTCGTATCGGCGGGAGACGCTGTAACTGGTTGTGACGGAAGTTGCTCGATAAATGCGCGAATCGCACTGCGTGGATCGGAGGCTGGCAGCGGCGCGCCGCACGAACGACAGAACCGTGCGCTGGCGCGGTTCTGTTTTGAGCAACGCGGGCAGACCACATTGGGCGCTGATTCCGTCAGCGCGCGATGGGCGTCGGCGGCAGAAGCGTACTGTTGCACCGGATCGAGCGACAGCAGCCGTTGGATTGCCTGCGCCAGTTCGGGCGGGAGGTCAGCGCGGATCTGGCGCACCGGCTGCAGCGTATCGCGCTGGAGTCGTTCAGCGGGGTGCGGCGGCGTGACGCCGGTCAGGAGGGTGTAGAGCACGGCGCCGATGCCGTACAGATCGGCGTGTGGATCATTCCCCGTGAAAGGCGCGCCGGATTGCCCGGCGACGCCGGGATTGATGAGATAGACCTGCCCGGCGGTCGTCACCCGAATGTTTGCCAGGCGCACGTCGCGATGCGCGAGTCGCGCGGGATGTCGGTGCATCTGATCGAGGGCGTCGAGCACAGGTTGCACAAGCCGGATCGCAGCCTCGGCGCTAAGCCGTCCCTCAGAGGATCGCACACGAACGTCTTCCAGGGTTAAGCCCGGAATATGGTCGAAGACGACGAAGCGACCAAGCGGCGCGGCAAACATATCGACAACCGCGGGAAGCGCCGGATGGCGCAGCGAGACAAGCGCCGCGGCTTCACGCGCGAACAGGGCGTCAATATCGGGTTCCGTACGGGTGATGGCTTTGACATCGACAGGCTGCTCGGTGCGCTGATCGCGCGCTAGGTAAAGATCGCCGAGAGGGCTGCGATCAAGGAGCCGCTCAATGAGGTAGCGATCCTGCAGGGTAGTTCCGGGTGTCAGCACATGAACCTCGTCTGGATGGTATCACTGACTCTGCTAAGGGTTGCCCTTTCAGCGAGCGCAATACAGACGATTAGGGCTGTGCCGGCTATCTTGTGTTGCTCCCGTCTGGCTCGCTGTGTTTTGAGTGCTTAGGGCGTTCACCCGACGATGTCCCGCCAGGACGCCGCTTGCGCTCGGATCCTCTTCGGATTGGGCCAGTGGGTGATTGCCATATAATCCGGCGAGACGGAACATAACGAGACAGACCTACAACAAGAGCAGCGGGCATTGAAGGTGCACCATACGATACCTGCGCTTTTATTCTACCACATGGAGCATACGCCGATGCAGACGGGCATATTTCTGCCATAATCGCTACTGCCTGGCTTGACAAATGAGTCGCCTTCCGGTATATTGTTGTTATGACACTAATTAACCAAAAGCGCACAGGAATTTACGCAAACCGTGCAGCCCCGTGATTGAGGTGCGGCGATGACCGACACGGAAGAAACCGCCGAGACCTACGATCCATCACGCTACGAACGCCCCTCCGTCACCGTTGATGTCGTGATCTTCACGCTGATCGACCGCGAACTCCACGTTCTGCTCGTGCGCCGCAAGCGCTGGCCCTTTGAGGGGTATTGGGCGATCCCCGGCGGCTTTGTGCAGATGCACGAGTCGCTCGAAGACGCGGCGCGACGGGAGCTTGAAGAAGAAACTGGCGTGCGCGACATTTACCTCGAGCAGTTGTACACCTTTGGCGACCCGGATCGCGATCCGCGCACCCGCGTGATCAGCGTCGCTTACTTTGCGCTGGTCCGCGCCGACCGGCAGCGCCTGCGCGTTTCGGACGAGAGTCTCGATGTGCGCTGGTTTCCAGTGCGTGCCGTGCCATCGCCGCTCGCCTTTGACCACGACCGCATCCTGGCGATGGCGCTCGCGCGTCTGCGCTCGAAACTGGAGTATACGACGCTGGCCTTCGAACTGCTCCCAGAAGTCTTCTCAATTTTGGAATTGAAACATATCTATGAACAGATTTTTGGCGAGAAACTGGACAAAGGCAATTTCTATCGTAAAATAAAGGACGCTGGCGTGCTGGAGGAGACTGGTCTGCTGCGCGAAGGGCGCGGTCGCCCGACCCGACTCTACCGTTTTCGCCGTGATCGTGGCGACGGGCAGTTCGTCTTTCGCTGGCGCGAAGCACGTATTGATTCCGGTGAGTCGCAGGAACGCGATCTCTCTTCATGAATTGTGGATGGTTTGCGCTGCGAGAGCCGTCGCAGCCGGGAAAGGGTGCATCGCCCAAAGGAGGAAGCAATGCCTGCCCGCATGAACCTTGCTGATCACGCGCGTCCCTTCCTGACATACCTCGATGAATGGTTCGGTTCATTGCACGATGTGCCGCTGGCGGACATTGTCGCTGGCGAGCCGGAACGGGTTGCGGTGCTGTCGATTGATGTCATCAATGGCTTCTGCAAAAGCGGACCGCTGGCGAGTGAGCGCGTCGGGCGAATTGCACGCCCGGTCGCCGATCTGTTTGAGCGCGCCTATGCTCTGGGGGTGCGCAACTTTGCGCTGACGCAGGATGCGCACGATCCGCACACCCCGGAGTTCGAGGCGTATCCTCCCCACTGTGTTGCCGGCAGCGCCGAGAGCGAAACGGTTGAGGAGTTGACAGCGCTGCCGTTCTTTAATGAGATCGCTATCTTTCCGAAGAATTCGATCAGTTCGATGATCGGCACCGGTCTGGGCGAATGGATCAGCGCGCGTCCGCAGGTTGATCGCTTCATCGTCGTTGGCGACTGCACCGATCTCTGCACCTATCAGGGCGCGATGCACCTGCGCCTGGAAGCGAACGCCTTCGGCATCCGGCGCCGTGTGATTGTGCCCGCCAATGCGGTCGAAACGTTCGATACGCCGGTATCAACAGCGCGTGAACTGCGCATCAAAGCGCACGATGGCGACCTGCACCACGTCCTGTTCCTCCACCATATGGCGCTCAACGGTATCGAAGTCGTGCGTGCGCTAGTGTAACGCGAGCAGGTAATGACCGACGCCTCGACCATCCTCGATGGGTTGAACCCGGCGCAGCAGCGGGCCGTGACGGCAGCGCCGGGTCCAGTGTTGGTGCTTGCCGGTCCCGGCAGCGGGAAAACGCGTGTGCTGACCTGCCGTGTGGCGTATCTCATCGGCGTGCACGGCGTTGATCCGCACCATATTCTCGCGGTTACGTTCACGAATAAAGCTGCGCGCGAGATGCGCGACCGCCTTGATGCGCTGCTCGGTCCTGGCGAGGCGGCAGCGTTGACCGTCGGCACCTTTCACAGCATCTGTGCGCGCTTCCTGCGCCGCGACATCGTCCATCTCGGTCGGGAGCGCGATTTTGCGATTTACGATACCGACGATCAACTGCGCGTAATGAAGCGCGTCCTGCGTGACCTGAACCTTGACGAGAGAAAGCACGCGCCGCGCGCCATCCATGCGGCGATCTCGCGCGCTAAGAATGAATTGATTGATCCCGCCGCCTATAGCCGCCATGCGCAATCCTATTTTGAAGAAGTCGTTGCACGCTGTTTTGCACGCTATCAGGAACTGCTGCGTGACGCTCATGCGCTCGACTTCGATGATTTGCTGGTTGAAACGGTGCGCCTCTTCGATCAGCATCCGACAGTGCTTGAGCGGTACCAGGAGCGCTACCGCTTCATTCTAGCGGACGAGTACCAGGATACGAATCGGGCGCAGTATGTGCTGCTGAAACAACTGGCATCCCGCCATCACAACATTTTCGTCGTCGGCGACGAAGACCAGTCGATCTATGCGTTTCGCGGCGCCGACATTCGCAATATCCTGTCGTTCGAGCGCGACTACCCCGATGCGCAGGTCATTCTGCTCGAACAGAACTATCGTAGCACACAGGCGATCCTCGATGTGGCGCAGGCGGTCATTAACCGCAGTGCGCAGCGCCGCCGCGAAAAACGCCTCTGGACGCGCAATGGCAAGGGTGCGAAGGTACAGGTCATCGAGGGATACGACCAAGATGAAGAAGCGCAACTGGTTGCAGGCGAGATTGTACGGTTGATCGCCAGCGGCGCCTATCAGCCCGGCGATATTGCCATCATGTACCGCACGAATGCGCAATCCCGCGCGATCGAGGAAGCGCTGATTGCGCGGCAGATGCCGTACATCATTGTCGGCGGCACGCGCTTCTACGAGCGGAAGGAGATCAAAGACGCGCTCGCCTATTTGCGCTTGTCGCTCAACCCGTTCGATGACGTCAGCCTGAGCCGGGTGCTGAACTGGCCCGCACGCGGCATTGGGCAGCGCACGCAGGAGGACCTGGAGCGGCGCGCGAGCGTGGCCTCTGTGCCGCTCTACGTAATGTTGCAGATGCTCGCTGCCGATGCCGAAGCCGGGGATCAGGCAGCGTCTTCCGTGCGCGCGCACGCTGATGAGCTGTCTTCGCGCGCGCGCAATGCGTTGCTCGGATTCCTGGCGCTGATCGACGAAGCGATTGACCAGCGGCGGACTCTCCCTCTCGGTGCGCTGATGGACTGGCTGTTCGAGCGGGTGGGGTTTCGCGAGGCGTTGCGGCGTGAGTACGGCGATGAGGAAGGCGATGATCGCTGGAATAATGTTATGGAGCTGCGCACCGTCGCCGAAAACTATGCCACGCTGCCGCGCGAGAGCCAGTTGCCGACGTTCCTCGAAGAGGTTGCGCTGATCTCGGATACCGACACCCTTCAGGAAGAGCGCAACGCTGTCACATGCATTACGCTCCATCAGGCGAAAGGGCTGGAGTTCCCCGTTGTCTTCCTGGTTGGTCTCGAAGAAGGACTGTTGCCGCACGCACGCTCGACCGACGACCGCGACGCGCTTGATGAGGAGCGGCGGTTGTTCTATGTCGGCGCCACTCGCGCCAAAGAGCGCCTCTACCTGCTCCACGCTTTCCGCCGCGCCGCGTATGGGCGCGCCGAAATCGCTACGCCGTCGCGCTTTCTGCACGACATTCCGCCTGATCTGCTGCAGTACGCGCCGAAACGCGGGTATGCCGCCGCGCAGCAGTCGTCGCTCTTCACAAGACGCGCCGCGGCGCTGCGCAACCCGGGACGCGATCATGCACCTCCAGCAGCGATGCGTCGCTCTGAACCCGACGGACCGCGCGACGTCTCTTTCTTCGCCGGGCAGAGAGTGCGTCATGCGCACTTCGGCGAAGGGATCGTCGTCAGTTCAAAACTGGTCGAAGGCGATGAAGAAGTGACTGTCGCCTTTGCTGGCAAAGGAGTCAAACGTCTTCTGGCGAGTTTCGCCAACCTCCAGCGCGTCGAAGAGTAAGCGCCTACGTCACTGGCTCACTGATCGTTTTGAGCACCCGATGCGCCTTGAGCGCCAGCCACAACGCCAACCGGTCCTCCGCCACGTCGGGGTCGCGTCCGCTGATCTCTTTGATGCGCATCAGGCGGTAGAGGAGCGTGTTGCGGTGGATGTGCAGCGCTTCGGCGGTGCGCGCCAGATTGCCGTTGTGCTCGAAGAAGGCCTCGAGCGTTTTCAGCAGCTCGCCGTGCTGATCGCGGTCATAATCGACGAGAGTCGCAAGGGTGCTGCGGTAAAACTCCCATAGTTCCGGCGACTCGCGCAGAAGGAGGAGCAGCCGGTACACCCCCAAATCGCCGAAGTCGAGCACGCGCCCGTTCCCCAACAATTCCCGCCCGATGAGCAGCGCCTGTTCCGCTTCGCGGAGCGAGCGCGACCAGTGGGCGAGAGTCGGCGCCTCTCGCCCGATCGCCACCAGCACGCCGGGAATATCGTCTGACAATCGCGCGCGCAGTTGTTCTGCGATGTCGTGCGCACGTCGACCGCGGCTCATCGACGGGATGTAACAGAGCACGTCGTCAATGCGGCGCATCATCGGCGCCGCAATGCCAAGCGCATTGAGCGCGGCGCTGAGAGCGGCGGAGAGCCGGGCGATTACGCGGTCGTCGCCATCGGTGACGCCACAGAGCAGCGCAACATGCGGCTGGCGCAGGTCGTACCCCAGTTCGCGCCCGCGCTGCACCAGCGTTTTATCGTCTGCCGCAGCGCCGACCAGCACTGCCTGCACGAAATCGCCGCGCAGACGCTCCTCGGCAGCCAGCACCGCCTGCTCCTTCGCCAGTTCCAGCGCCAGCGCTGATGCTCCCTGCTGCGCAGCCAGGCGATCCCAATCGTCAAGCGTATCGCCGCAGAGCGCCAGATAACCGAAGTTGCGCCCGGCAGCGTCACCCGATGCGATCTGCCCGATTTGTTGCACCCAGATCTGCTGCCCCAGATGAGTCACAGCGCCTGTGCCGCGTGGTTGGAGCGTCTGTAATGCCACGCGCGCCGGACCACGCGCCCGTAGCGCACGCACTTCGCCAGTTGGACTGTAGAATGCCAGGCTGCGACCGGTGCGCTCAGCAAGCGTTTCCAGCAGCCCGTTGACGCCCGCGCCCTCCAGTGATCGTTGCGTCAACACGTGCCCAAGTTGCGCGGCGCGTCGCTCAATTTGCGCGTCGTAATCGCTAATCAGGCGCTGCACTTCCCGTTCGACTTCGCGAATGTCGCTGGCATCGGGAAGGTGGAGAAGCGGCAGGCGCAAGGTTTCGGCGGTAGCGCGCGCCTGATCGGGTATCTCGCCCTGCACTGCAATGGCGGCGATCGGCACCTGCGCCAATCGTTCTGCCAGATTAGCAAGCGTCAACCGCTCATCGAGCGCGCGCAACGCACTGGTCGCCACCAGGACGAATTCGCCGCCGCGCAGGTTGGTGAAGGCTGGCGGCGTTGCACGTGGCGTCGCAACCCAGCTTACCTGGTGACTGAGACCAGCGCTGCCCGCAGCAACCACAACGCCTTCGGGCAGCGCCAGACGCAAGACATCCCGGACGGTCACAGGGGGCATGGATCAACCTCGAACCCGTCATTTGCCAGACCTTGAAGATGATCACTGTTTTAAAGTCTTTGGGTTTATTCTACAACGATCCGGTACAGGACGCCATTATTATACCCTGCGACGTATAATTCGCCCGACTCGTCTTCGCCAAATGTGGCGATCCGCAACTTCGTTTGCATCAACTCGGCGCGCTCCCATCCACCAACGGATGAGCGAAGTCCCCAAATGCGACCGCTGCAAAAGTCGCCAAACACGTAGACGCCCTGTAGGGTAGGGAATGCTGCGCCGCGGTACACGTGTCCGCCGGTTACGGAACATCCCAGGCTATGTGGGTAGACATCAATCGGGAGGTCAAACGCGCTGCGATCACAGTCGTTTCGGCGGAAGCACTCGTTCCCTTCCATGATATTCCAGCCCAGATTGGCGCCTGCGCTCCGCTCGGCGGGCAACATATGCACCTCCTCCAAGCGGTTCTGCCCGACATCGGCGATGAACAGATCGCCGGTGGCGCGATCAAATGAGAAACGCCACGGATTTCGCACGCCGAATATCCAGACCTCCTGCCGTCCGCCGCTGCCATCCGCCCACGGATTGTCTGGCGGGATGGTATAAGGAAGGGTCTCGACGTTGATGCGCAATATCTTTCCCAAGAGTGTCCAGCGATCTTGCCCGGCGCCCAGCGGATCGCCAGCGCCGCCGCCGTCCCCCATGCCGATATAGAGCATGCCGTCCGGTCCAAAGAGAACCAGACCGCCGTTGTGGTTGGCAAATGGTTGTTCGATAGTCAATACTATCTGCTCACTTGAGGCATCGGCGCGATCGCCAACGGCGCTGAACCGTGAGATGACGGTATCGCCGTTGTTGTCGGTATAGTTGACGAAGAGCAGCCCGTTGTCGCGGTAGCGGGGATGGAACGCGACGCTCAACAACCCTTGCTCATTGGCGCGCGATCCAACCCGGTCGGTAATATCCAGGAACGGCTCGGGCAGTATCTGTCCGTCACGCACGACTCTGATCCGCCCAACTTTTTCGACGACAAACAGTCGTCCGCTGCCGTCCCCGGCGTGCGTGATGTGCAGCGGACGGTCAAAGCCGCTAACAATCTGCCGGAGCGCGATCCGCGGAGGCCACGGCGCTGTGTGCGAGTCTGAGCGGGCAGATGTGGCGATCGGTTGCAGAGGGATATCTGTCGGGACATTGGTCGACTGGTTGAGCGTGCGCTCCGACGTTGCAGTCGGCGGGACGGCAGCGCGCTCCGGTGTGGCGCTTGGTTGGGTGGAAGCGCGCTCCGGCGTGGCGCTTGGTTGGACGGGAGTGTGTTCTGGGATAACCTGCGCTGCTGGAGAGGGTTCAACCGCGCTCGCAACTGGCGCTGTTGGAACCGGTGTTATCGCCGATGTCGGAATCAACGTCCCAACCGCTCTTTCGCCGACGAGGGATCTATCCAAGCTTCCGCTGCAACCAACAAGCGCAGTGAGAACGAACAGGATCGGGATGAGTCTCATGATGACCCCTTGAGTGCCGGTGACGAGTGATGAGTGATGAGTGACGAGCAATTATGAAGGTTAGGAAATACATCGCCTGTCTATCTCTCTATGCGCACGACATTGTGCGGGTAGAGAGTGAAGCGGTTGCTTTTAATCAAGTCGCCGCGCCGGACAGAGTTCTGATTGCTCTGCAAGGGAGGGCATCTTCGGGAAGAACGTCCGCCCTGCTTCACTATTATGATACCGGAAAAGAGATGGGAAAGGCGAGAGATGGGCAGGCACGAACGCAAAACGTGCAGTTTCCGGTGAAGGCCAGAGGGTTTTGTGGGAAGGCTAACGCAAAAGCGAGAAGACGAAGGGGTATGTGCGTCTTCACATCAACCTTTTCGAGAAACGCTGTAACCCCTAACCCTTAACCCCTAACTCCACACCAGCGTGCGGGCAACAGCGCGTTCGGTTGCAACGATAACGGGAAGCACAGCGCGCCGAGTGCGCCCATACTCCGTCGTCAGGCGCCATCCAAGCGCCCGCACGTGCCGTTGCCGACTACGCCGCATCCGGCGCAATGCGTACCGTACTGCCAGATGACTCAGGCGCACCAGCCGATTACGCCGCCCAAGCAGCGCCACGCCAGGGATAATCAGCGACCAGCCTGGCAGGATCGGCAGCAAAAGACCAAGGAGGCCAATGAGCAACAAAAGCAAGCCCACAATGCGGCGTGCAATCTTCAACGGTCCAGCTGTCGACACCCAAACTCGCTTCATTCCGCAATCCTGATCACCGCACTTCTGCCAATTCTGGTTTGCGGAGGGCGCGTCGCCCTCCGCGCCTTTCTACTCGACGCGCCATTGCGCCGCACCCTTAAGAGTATCGCGCCGACAGGCGCGGCGCCAGAGGAAAATTTCCTGTATCACTCTCGATTTTCCCAGACGATCAGCGTCGAGTCGTTGCCAAGTTCGCCTGCCTCAATGTAGTTGGGCAAAATGCCGCGCAGTTCAAAGCCTGCCCGCAATTGCGGCGTCAGCGTCGGATCCGTCAGAATGCCAGCAGCGACTGCCTGCGCGTATTCCAGCGGACTCATCCGGTCGCGGTACCGCACATACCCCGGCATCATGCCACCGCCGACCATGCCGCGCAACCCCAGGCGACGCACCAGGTCTTTGCGCGCATTGTAGAGCATGCGCGAAATGCCGCGTCCCCGATAGTCGGGATGCACGCTCATATCGGCGCCGTAGAGCCATTCTCCTTCTGGATCGTGGTTGGTAAAAAAGTTTCCAGCGACGATCCAGTGGTACGTATGAGGCGCAAATGCTATGGCGCCGCTAATGCGAAACGTGCTGCTCTGGCCAACGACTCGATCCCCATCGAGCGCGACGTGCTGTCCTTCGGGAAAGATACGCAACTGCGACTCGAAATGCTCGCGCCGCATGAGTTCGTGGTCGGCCAGCGTCGGAAAACAGATGCGCTGATGCTGCACCAACTGGTCGATATGCTCAGGGCGCGTGTTGACAATCACTATCTTGCTCATACATGCTCACCGCGTAACTGTTGCAATTCGGCGCGGAGCCGTTCGAGTTCCGCTTCAGCGGCGCGCCGCGCTTCCGCCTCACGCTGCGCCTGTGCTTCGGCGCGCCGCGCCTGTTCTTCAGCAAGGCGCGCCTGTGCTTCGGCGCGCCGCGCCTGTTCCTGCGCCTGTTGCGCTCTGGCAAGCGCGTCCTGTAAGGCATCGCTCAGGTGCTCGGTGCGCACGACTTCCCGCCCTGTTGTCAGGTCGATCAGGCGGAGCATGGTATCGTCGCGGTACAGTTTCAGCCCCAACTCACGGCTGACAATGCCGCCATCGGACTCGAACGGCAGTGCTGCGTACTCGCCATCAACCAGGGTAAACCCCTGAAGCGGCGGTTTCAGGTACTCACCCAGCGGATCGAACAGGAAATACTCGCGCACGCCGAGCATTGCGTACAGTGCGCGTTTGTTGCCCTTATCTTCCAATCGGGTCGAGCGAGAGGTCATCTCGATGACAACGCAGGGAGCGACGCCTTCTTCCCACAGTTTGTAGGTGCGGCGCAGCCCTTTGCGCACCCCCTTAACCACGAACACGTCTGGTGACACAACTGCCGAGGGGTTGCCTTCTTCATAGTAGAACATCAGGTTGCCGCTCACATAGATATCCGGCACATGACGAAAATGCCGATCCAGCGTTTCGATGATGTGCAGGATTTCGCGGCGATGCACATCGGTCTCACCCACGGGCTTGCCATCGCTTTCCGGATATTCAATGACAGGCGGCGCACTTATCACCTCGGCCATTCGGTCCTCCTTTCTTTCCGCTGTGCAACCACGCGCAGCGCTTCATCCAGCACATCGAGGCCTTCGTGCAACTGCTCGTCGGTGATGACCAGCGGCATGAGCAGACGGATGCAGTTGGCATACAGACCGGCGCGCATAGTCAGCACTCCGTGTTCGGCGCAATACTGCACCACCTCCAGCACTTCATCGGGCGCCGGTTCGCGGGTGTCGCGATCTCTGACCAGTTCAATCGCCAGCATTGCGCCCAGACCGCGCACATCGCCGACCAGCGGGATGTCGCGCAGCCAGATCGCGCCGCGTTCGCGCACGATGGCGCCGATCTGATGCGCCCGACGCAGCAATTCGCCGCTTTCGAACATCTTTAACACTTCGAGCGCTGCAACGCATGCCAGCGGGTTACCGCCATAGGTGCCGCCAATGCCGCCAACGTGCGCTTTGTCCATGATCGTTGCGCGCCCAGTCGTCGCCGCGAGCGGCATACCGGCGGCGATCGACTTGGCGCTCACCAGAATATCCGGCTCGACCCCCATCTGTTCCATGGCGAACAGCGTTCCGGTGCGCCCGAAGCCGCACTGCACCTCATCGGCGATCAGGACGCTCCCGTTGCGGGTGCAGAAATCGCGCAGACGCCGCATGAACTCGCGCGGCGTCGGGATAAATCCGCCCTCGCCCTGGACCGGCTCGATAATGACCGCCGCAATCGCTTCCGGACCCACGTGCGCTACCAGCATGCGCTCGAACGCTTCCCAGCAGCGTTCAACCGCCTCTTCCTCGCTCACCCCCATCCGATAGGCGGCAGGGAACGGCGCGCGATACACTTCAGGCGCGAACGGTCCAAACGTCTTTTTGAACGAATACTTGCTGGTCAGGGTAAGGGTCAGCAGTGTGCGCCCATGGTACGCTCCCTCGAATGCGATAATCGCCTGGCGACCAGTCGCAGCGCGGGCGATCTTGATGGCGTTCTCGACCCCTTCAGCGCCGCTGTTCGATAGAATCGTCTTGCAGGGACCGCTGATCGGCACGACCGTGTTGAGGTGTTCGCACAGCGCGATGTACGGCTCATACGTCCCAACGAGCGCCGAGAAGTGGATCAGTTTCGCCGCCTGTTCCTGGATGGCAACCACCACCGTCGGCGGGCAGTGGCCAGCGTTCAGGACGCCAATCCCGCCGACGAAGTCGATGAAGGTGTTGCCGTCAACATCGGTCACCAGCGCGCCTGATGCGCTTTCGATGGCGATCTGGTGCGCTTTATAGAGACCATCCGGCACAGCCGCTGCGCGTCGCGCCAGCAATTCGCGCGAGCGCGGTCCCGGAATGGTAGTGCGGAGGGAAATGCTGCGCGTTGGCGTGGCGGTCATGGCGAATCCTTTCTCTGGCGGCAGGGAGAAGGAAGAACACACAAGCAGCAGACAACTGCCAGCAATGCCGCGTTCAGTCACCGTCGCTGCGGAGAGTGTTTTGACTATAGCACAGGTTCAGGGCGCTGGCAAGGTTATTCGGATTCGTACCCGCTTGCGTCTTCGATGATGACTTCGTATCCGTCACCGCGTCGGCGGAAGCGAATATGCCGCGCTCCCTCAATGCCGCGACGCCGAAGTTCGGCGGCGATGTGTTCACGGATCGCGGGCCATAAACTGCCTTCGCCGCTGTAGTACCGCTGTAGCAGCTCTGTCAGCTCTTCATCAGCCATCCAGCGCACCATGGAAGCTCCTTCCGAACCTGGCTGCATCCGAACCCTCTCTAATGATACTACGCTATCGCGTTCGGCATACCACTGGTGGCGGCCGGGTCGCTGGCATATGTGTGCGTACAATCAGACGCGACTGCAAACCGGAGGTTAATCGAGTATTAAGTCCGACTTAATGTTCCGTTTGTGGCGCCTTAACGCCGATGCGGTACTAATAAGGAGGTGTTGCCTTGGAACCATCCAATACCTGCACCTGGTGTTGCACCCGCGCGTTTTCTGATGGCGATCAGGAACAGCGCTGCACTGAGCTGCGCCACCGCTGCAGTTGATATGCAAACGCTATGAGCGCGTTCTCTAGGTCCCGCCCTCGCGTGAGCGCACGTGAGTGGCACGAGAGATTATTGTTTCTCCTGCTGATTAGCCCGAATGTGCTGCTCCTGGCGGCATTTACGTTCTGGCCGATGATCTACAACGCCTACCTGAGCACAATCAGTTGGAACTTCCTCAGCCCAGTCCAGCGCTTCGTTGGTTTGCGCAATTATGAGACCGTCCTGAGCAGTGAGATCTTCCGCATTGTGTTGATCAACACTGCGGTGTTCACAGTTGTGTCGGTCACTGTGACGATGGTGCTGGGGCTAGGGCTAGCATTGCTGCTGAACCAACCGCTGCGCTGGCGCAATGGCGCGCGGGCAGTGCTCTTCACGCCTACGATGCTGTCAGGTGCAGCAATTGCGATCGTCTGGATCTACATCTTCGATCCGCGTTTCGGGTTGCTGGCGCAGATCCTCGGCTGGTTCGGCTTTCGTTCGCCAAACTGGCTTGCCGACCCGAACTGGGCGATGACTGCCCTGCTGATCGTCTATATCTGGAAGAATGCGGGCTACGCTGTTGTTATCTATCTGGCAGGATTGCAGACCATTGACCAGACGCTCTACGAAGCAGCCCGGATCGACGGCGCTGGACCATGGGGCCAATTCTGGCACGTGACACTTCCCGGTCTCTCGCCAATCAGTTTCTTCCTGCTGGTGACGAGCGTGCTGGCGTGCTTCCAGGCGTTCGACATCATCCAGGTGATGACTGAAGGCGGACCGGTGAACGCCACGAATATGCTGGTGTACCACCTCTACGAGCGCGGCTTCATCCAGTCGCAGGCTGGCCCGGCAGGTGTGGTAGCGATGGTGATGTTCGTGGTGATGCTCATCCTAACTATTCTGCAATTGCGGTTTATCGAGCGGCGGGTACACTACAGTTGAGCGTTGGAAGGCGGTCATTGAGCATTGAGTGCTGTGAACGCGGGAAGGTGAATCAAGGTGCGAGGTGCGAGGCGTGAGGCCAGAGGGGGCCAGAGGCGCGAGGCGAGAAGTAAAGGGTGAGGAGCAAGCAGCGGGCAGTGCGCGTTCAAATATTTGTGCCTATTCGCTTGTACGCTTCCTCATTTGCTGACAGCAGAGGGGTGAGAAGTGTGAGGGTTGCATGGGGGAAAGGCGGAAGGCAACCTCTGAATCCTCAACCCCTACCTCTAAAATCTATGGAACGGCGAGCGGGTCTCCAATCGGGTGCAGCAACGATGCAACAGAGGCGACGCCAGCGTGTCCTCGCAGTGAGGCGGGGGTGGCTCTGGCGCATAGCAGGGTATGCGGCGATCGCCATTTCTGTCGTGGTGATCGGGCTGCCGATCTACTGGATGTTCATCGCATCGCTCAAAACCAGCCGTGAGATTTACACCGTGCCGCCGACCTGGATCCCGCTCAATCCCACGCTGGAAAACTATCCTGCCGCTTGGGAAGCGGCGCCGTTTGCGCGCTACTACATCAACAGCATCATTGTGACCGCAGTAACAACGCTCTCTAAGATGACTCTGGCGGTGCTGACGGCATATGCACTAGTCTTTCTGCGCTTCCCTGGCAAGAATCTCGTCTTCCTGACGGTGCTGGCGGCGCTTATGGTGCCAGCGCAGATCACAATCGTGCCGAACTTTCTGACGATGGGTAATCTTGGGCTGGTCAATACATACTGGGGGCTGATCCTGCCCGGCGCAGCGACGGCGTTCGGCACCTTCCTCATGCGCCAGTACTTTATGACGCTGCCGCGTGAGGTGTTTGAGGCCGCCGAAATCGACGGCGCAGGCCATATGCGCCGTTTGTGGGCGATTGCCGTACCGCTGGCGATGCCCGCACTGGTGACAACCGGTATCTTCGCGGTTGTCAACGAGTGGAACGAATTTCTCTGGCCTCTGATCATTACGAGCACGGAAGACATGCGCACCCTGCCCATCGGCGTAGCGCGCCTGCTCGACCAGGAAGGCCTGGCGCGCTGGGGTGTGGTGATGGCGGGAACCGTGTTTGTCGTGCTGCCGGTAATCGTCCTCTTCGTCTGGGCGCAGCGCTACATCGTCGAAGGCATTGCCGCCGGAGCGGTGAAGGGATAAAGGCAAGGGGCAAGAGGCGAGGGGTGAGAAGGGTTGCAGGAAGGCCGGAAGGTTGCGGGTTAAGCGTCACACATTGGATGTCGTATTGTTGCCATGTTCGTTCGCATTCGTTTATTCGCGTCTCATTCGCTGGCCCATTCGTTCCCATGGGGTTGAGGGTTGAGACGACCGGTGCAGTCATACGGATTGCACCGGTCGTATCAGGCGTCAACCTCAGGTACAGATGCTGATGAGAGGAGAGGAAGACCCATGGCAAAGGTCACCCGACGACAATTCCTGCGCGGCGTTGCTGCTGGCGCCGGTGCGCTGACGCTGGCAGCCTGCGGCGGCGCAGCCACGACATCGCCAACTGCCGAGCCTACCGCTGCACCGGCGACTGCGGCGCCCACCACCGCACCGGCGACCGCCGTGCCGCCAGCTACTATGCCTCCAGGGTCAATGGGTTCAACTGTCGAGATTACCTACTGGGGATCGTTCAGCGGCGTTCTGGGCGAAGCCGAGAAGGCGACGGTTGAGGCGTTCAACAACTCACAGAAGGATGTCAAAGTCAACTACCAATTCCAGGGCAATTACGAAGAGACGGCGCAGAAGTTGACCGCTGCCATTCAGGCGCGTCAGACTCCTGACGTTAGTCTGCTCTCGGATGTCTGGTGGTTCTCATTCTACATCAACGGTCATCTGCAGCCGCTCGACGACCTGATGGCGGCCGAGGGCGTCAAGCGCGAAGCCTATGTGGATGTGCTGCTCAACGAAGGCATCCGCAAGAATACCGTGTACTGGATTCCGTTCGCGCGCTCGACCCCGCTATTCTACTACAACAAGCAAGCCTGGCAGGAGGCCGGTCTCGAAGATCGCGCGCCGAAGACGTGGGATGAGTTCATCGAATGGGCGCCGAAGCTCAACAAGGAGGGACGCTCGGCATTTGCCCACCCTAGCGCCGCCAGTTATATCGCCTGGCTCTTCCAGTGCGTAATCTGGCAGTTCGGCGGGCGCTACAGCGACCCCGACTTCACCATCCGCATCCACGAGGAAGGCGGCGTCAGAGCAGGCAACTTCTACCGCGACACGACTCAGACGTACAAGTGGGCGACCACGCCCAAGGATGTGACTCAAGATTTCGTCACTGGTCTGACCGCTAGCGCGATGTTGAGCACCGCCGCGCTAGCAGGTGTCGAGAAGAATGCGCAGTTCCCCGTTGGCACTGGCTTCCTGCCAGAGGGCCCGGCTGGCTTCGGCTGCTGCACTGGCGGCGCAGGCATGGCGATCCTGGCCGGTTTGCCCGCCGAAAAGCAGAGAGCGGCGATGAAGTGGATCGCCTTCGCAACCGGCGAGGAGTGGACAATTGAGTGGGCGCAGCGCACGGGGTATATGCCGGTGCGCAAGGCAGCCGTCGAGTCGGAGCGCATGCAGAAATACTTTGCCGAGCGACCGAACTTCCGCACAGCGGTTGAGCAGTTGCCGAAGACTCGCCCGCAGGATGCAGCGCGCGTCTATATCCGCGGCGGCGACCAGATCATCGGTAAGGGGTTGGAGCGCATTACGATCAATGGCGAGGACCCGGCAAAAGTCTGGATGGACGTTAAGGCGCAACTCGAAGAGGCTGCCAAACCGACCATTGAGCTGCTGAAGACTGTTGAGGGCTAGGCATTAGGGATTAGGGGTTAAGGGTTAGGGGTTGCGAGAACCAGGAACTGAGAAGTGAAGACCTGGTTCTCTCCCCCTAGCCCCTCTTGCCTCCTGCCCCTTGTGAGCTCTTCCCTCCTCCCTCTGGCCTCTTGCCTCCTCCCTCCTGCTCGATCGTCTGAACCATAGAGACACAGAGACCACAGAGAGAACCGCTTTCGCGCAAACATATCGACAGACGGTTGCATTGCTCCGTGCAACAACCACCTTTAACCCTCTAACCTTCGCACCTTCCTGCTTTCAAACCTTCTTGCCCCTTGCCTCGCGTCTCTCATCCCACTTGCGACGACTTCTCCGTCGTTCTACAATGAAAGGAAGAAAGTCTTGATTCGCAATGATACACATTTGAGATACGACCATGTTGCACATAGATATCGCTGTTGTCAAAGTGCCGCGCCATGGAGCCTCCGAAAGCGGCGACACTGTCGAAGTGATCGAGCGACCCGGCGGAGGTCTTTCGGTGGTTCTGGTGGACGGGCAGGGGAGCGGACGTGGCGCCAAAACGCTGAGCAACCTGATCGCCACGCGCGCAATTTCACAACTCAAAGATGGGGCGCGCGACGGCGTGGTGGCGCGCGCTGTCCACGACTATCTCTACACCTATCGCATGGGACAGGCTTCGGCGACGCTTAATATCCTCTCAATTGACTTTGCCAGCGGTAGTCTGCGCGTCTCGCGCAACAACCCTGCACCATTCTTTGTGTTAAGCGACGGTGAGGTGCAGTTGCACAATGAGCCATCGACCCCAATCGGCTTACATCCTCTCGCCAGGCCGGTGATCACCGAAATCGCGCTACGCCCCGAGTTGCAGGTTGTCATGTTCACCGACGGATTGCTCAAGGCAGGCGAGCGCTATGGGGTCGATATGGAGCTCGGCAACTACCTAGCAGGCTGGCGTATGGAGGCGGATCAGCCCGCTACGGCGCTCGCAGAAGCATTGCTCAACCGCGCGATGGAACTCGACCGGAATGAGCCAGCAGACGACATCAGCATTGTGGTTGCCGCAGTGATAGGACGCGAAAGCGCACACCGTGCACGCCGCATGACCGTTAGTGTGCCGATTGAGCGAATTGTCGAGCGCCATGAGGACACGTTCAATGGCGTTGATGACTGACGAGTTGCGAGGATGAGCGCAGAGCCATTGCACATTAGGAGAGCCGTTGCGATGCAACGGCTCTCTTCCAGATCATCTTCGTGACCCCTTCGTGTTCTTCGTGGATGAGGAACCCTGGCGCCCCCGACGGGATTCGAACCCGTGATCTCCACCTTGAAAGGGTGGCGTCCTTGGCCTCTAGACGACGGGGGCGCGCCAATGCCATTATACCAGAGATTTCCCTGCGAGCAAACGCAAAACCGCGCCTGTGCGCAGTATTTGAACACTCTGGTCAGTGCAGGGGAGCACACGGATCCGCACGGATTGAGACGGATGAACAGGGATCGTTCACCTTCATAAATCCGTGCAAATCCGTCGCATCCGTGCAAATCCGCGTCCCATTAAGACAGGTCGTGCCTCATCACGCGCGCGGCGCTGGCGTTTTTTCTTTCTCGTCTTGCTCGTTGAGATCCTTCAGCAGGTCGTCGTCGCTCAGATTGAGCGGCACCACCTCTTCCTCGTGCGCTTCCGCCGCTTCCTCCTCGTCCGCAGGTTCATCCAGCGGTGCAACAGTGGTATCGACCTGCGCGACATACTTTTTGAGCGTCAGCAGTTGCTTCGCCAGCAATGGCGCCTGATCAGCAGTGAGCGCCCGCGCAAGTTCGACATCCAGCAGCGCCGAGGTTCCAGCGCCGGGCAGCACCGTGGCGCGTTTGACTGGCGCCCCCAGCCGGGCAAGCGCGTTGAGCGCCTTTCCGACGGCGCGATTGTCGTCGTACAGGTGGATGCGGAGCCGGCTCACCGGACTGCCGAAGTTGAGTCGCGCTTCGAACCACTCCAGAATTGTTAGTGTGAATAGGAACAGCACAGTGCCAGCAATCGCCAGCCATCCCAGACCGGTCGCCACCGTGACGCCGATGCCAGCGCAGCCCCACAGCGTGGCAGCGGTCGTCAGACCGCGCACCGTCGTGCCGTGGCGCAGGATCGCGCCAGCCCCCATAAATCCGATCCCCGAAACCACATAACTGGCAACCCGCAGTGCATCGCGCTCGCCGGTCAACTCGGCAAAGCCATACGCCCCCGCCATTGTCACCAGGCAGGCGCCCAACCCTACCAGAATGTGCGGGCGAAAACCGCTCGCCCGCTCGTGACTCGAGCGTTCCAGACCGATGAACCCACACAGTACCATTGTCAGTAACAGTCGAAAGATCACGTCGAGATTGATCGGTCCCAGCAAACGCATCAGCTCAGTGACAACATCTTGCATGACAGCTTCTCCGTTCGTCTCCTCTCCGCTTCCGGGTCCGAGCGCCATGTGGCAGCATGGGAACGACGTGGAGGCAACGGAATCACATGGGCCTGTTTGTGACAGAAAGCTGCCGATCCGTGTACATCCGTCCCAATCCGTGCAAATTCGTGTTCTCCCATCATCGCCGGGGCAATAGTCCAGACATATCGTATGATAAACGAAGATTGCGAGACAGTGGCGCTGTATCTGTGTTCACGTCACATGTTGCGCTGGCTCGACGGGGTTACAACGTTTGCAGCAGTTCGCTGCACACTATGCCCCGAACGCCCGTCTCCTCGGCGACTTCTCGTAATATCGCTTCAGCAGCCGACCCACCTTGCAGAAGGTGGCCCTTCGGCAGGGTCCAGTGATTGCGTTTCTTTATGATGAGAAACTCAAGAGCGATGTCGCGCGTCCAGCGATACACGACGCCGCACGCGGCGAACCGCGTTGTCGCGGCGATCGGGCGCTGCGGGTCGATCTGAGCATCGTGCGGTGTCATCGGTAGCTCCTCGAATGTGCTGGGACGCTGCGGGCTGATGAACATAATTAATCCGTAAAGCCTGCGCAGGCAGGCTGCGCAACCGTAGCCTGCGGCTTTTGGAGTTTGAGAAAATAATCCGATATCGCTCAGTGCAGTCCGCGAAGGCGGGCTGCGCAACCGTAGCCTGCGACTTTAGGCGCCAGGCGAGCGGGTGGATAGCGGAATAATTTTTCAAAAACCATCGCCGGCGCAGCGTCGGATTATTTTGTGAATGTTCATAGCCCGCAGCGCAGAGGGCGCGCGTCCCGGCGCGCAGGTTCGACGGGGGACTCATCACCCCGCAGATAAGACTCACCCGCCGTTCTCCGGCAGGCGCAGCCGCCCCTCGCGCGCGTCGTACTCGAAGAGTTCGGCGTAGCGCCCCCAGTCAATCGCCGTATCGAGCGTGCGCGCCGCCTCTTCGGCGCCCATGAAATCTTCCAGTTCCGTAAGGAACCGCTCACGCGGCGCGCGATGGTCGGGTCGCGTGGCGAGCACGCGCCGGATATGCGCCACCAGCGGCACGCGGTTCATCAGGTGCTCGGCAAAAATGACCTTGCGCTCCTGGATGTCGCTCCGCGCCAGTTTCACGCCTTCCGGCAACAGCGTAATGTCCCCTTCGCGGGTCTGCGCGAAGCCCAGCAACTCAGCCGCATCGGTGATGACGAAGAGATCGTCCGCATCGAGTTGCATCTCCGCCGCCAGCGTCGGCAGATCGTCGCGCCCGCGATCTGGCCCAGCCTCCACCCGTTCAATCAAGCCGATAATCTGCGCCACTTCCGCTTCGGGAAGCCGCATGCCCAGGCTGGCATGATCGATCTCGACCGCTGCGGCGCTGGCAAACGCCGCTTCCGGCGTCGTCATCGCCCGGTAGATCGTCTCGACAGTAGCAAGAAACGCCGGGTCGTTGCGATCCCGCGGACGCGGCAGGTCGATCCGCTGGCTGCTGATGATCCGTCCCGGATTGGAACTGAGAATGAGCACCCGATCCGCCATTAGGACCGCCTCTTCAATGTTGTGCGTCACCATCAAAATCGCCCGCGTCGGAATGCGCCGCTCCTCCCACAGATCGAGCAGTTCGGTGCGCAGGTTCTCGGCGGTCAGCACATCGAGCGCCGAGAATGGCTCGTCCATCAGCAGCACATCGGGGTTGGTCACCAGAGCGCGGGCAAACCCGACTCGCTGGCGCATGCCGCCGGACAGTTCCTTCGGATATGCGCTCTCGAACCCATCGAGACCGATCAGGTCAATCGCCTCCAGCGCCCGCCGCCGCCGTTCGCCTTCCGGGATGCCCTGCGTCTCCAGGCCGAGTTCGACGTTCTCCAGCACCGTCAGCCAGGGGAAGAGCGCAAACGATTGGAAGACCATCGCCATCCCCGGCATTGGTCCAGTCACCAACCGGTTGCGGTAGCGCACCTCGCCGCTCGACGGAGAGATCAGCCCGATCAGGCAGCGCAGCAACGTCGATTTGCCGGAGCCGGAGCGCCCCAGCAGGGCGACAATCTCGCCCTCCGCCAGGTCCAGATTGATGTTGTCGAGCACCAGCAGATCGTTGCCTTCCGGCGTCTTGAAGATTTTATGCAGATTGCGGGCGCTCAGGATGACTTTCCCAACGCTTGCAGTTGTCTTTGGGGCAAAAATGGTTGCCATTGCAGTGCTCCTTTCGACTAATCCAGGCGGAAGCGCGTCTCAGCCAGAACATAGAGCCGTCGCCAGAACAACCGGTTGAACGCCAGCACGAGCAGCCCCATCACCAGCATGCCCAGCCCGACGTGCGGGTTGAACTCGCCGGTGCTCCAGTAGGAAATATAGGCGCCCAGACCGCTCAGCGTCAGGGTCGTCGCGCCCCACGACACGACTTCAGAGACGATCGAGGCGTTCCATGAGCCTCCCGACGCCGTGATGCCGCCGGTGACGAACGCCGGGAAGATTGCCGGAATGATCAGTTTGCGCCACCATGCCCAACCCCGCAGCCCCAAAACTTGCGCCGCTTCTTTCAGGTCATTCGGGATGCTGACCGTGCCAGCAATCACGTTGAACAGGATGTACCACTGCGCCCCCAGGATCATGAGCGGCGCTTGGAACAGGTTCTGCGGCAACGAGTACGTGGCAATCAGCACCACCGCCACTGGGAAGAGCAGGTTGGCCGGGAACGCCGCCGCAAACTGCGCCAGCGGCTGCACAAATTGCGCGACACGCGGGCGTAGCCCGATCCAGACGCCGATCGGCGTCCATACCAGCATGGAGATGCCGATCCAGATCACCACGCGCATGGTCGTGAGCAACCCAAGCCAGAGGCACTCCAGCACTTCCGACCAGGCCACCTTGCCGGCAGGCGCCATCGGCACGGCGCAGGCAGCCGCCAGGTCGTCCGGTACGCCAACGCGCTCGTTGCGCAACAACTCCGCCAGCCCTGCGCTCACCTGCGTCCCGCCAGCCGTTGCTGCGCAGACATCCGACAGCCAGACCGTCTGATCCGGGTTGACCGTCACCCCGAACGCGGCAAACTGGCGGGCGATCTCTGGGTCGAGATCGGTGTTCACATTCGGGTTGGCCGCCAGCACGCGCCCATTCTCGAATCCCAGTCCCGGACCAAACATGTAGGTCGCCAGAAACCAGACCGCCCACAGTGTCCCGGCAATGACCAGCCCATACCAGACCCGGTCGATCACCCGATCAATCGGTCGGGGGTCAGGTTGCGTCTCCACCCGTGGACCGGGGGCTTCTCGGACTGGGAACGTCGGGATGCTGCGCCGGAGCGCAGCGCCGACAGCGCTCAGGCTGCTGGCAAACCCCGACCGCTGCAACAGACGCAACATCCACGACTGCGCCACTTCTTGCGCTTCGGATTGCTCGAACTTGAACTTTTCGGACCAGGCGACGATCGGACGGAAGATCAACTGGTCATAGATCAGAATGATGATCAACAACGTCAGACCGGCGTAGACCATCGCCGCCACATCAGCCTGTTCGATAGCCAGGGCGATGTACGAGCCGACCCCGGGCAGGTACTGGTCATTGTCGCGCCCGACCACCGAGATGACCTCCGAAGCGACGACGAAGAACCAGCCGCCCGACACTGACATCATCGTGTTCCAGATCAGGCTCGGCATCGCAAACGGCACTTCGAGCTTCCAGAACTTCTTCCATGGCGAGAGGCGCAGCACCGCAGCAGCCTCTTGCAGCTCTCTGGGCACGGTGATCAACGAGTGATAGAAACTAAACGCCATATTCCAGACCTGCGAAGTGAAGATTGCAAAGATGCTGGCTGCTTCAAGCCCAAGCAGGCTGCCGCGGAACATGCCGAGAAAAATCGCCGTCGTCACTGTCAGAAAGCCAAGGATCGGCAACGACTGGAGGAAATCCAGCGCCGGAATAATCACCACTTCAGCGCGCCGCGATTTGGCGGCAAGCGTCGCAACCGTGAATGTGAAGAGCAGACTCAACAATACCGCCAGAAACATGCGGAACACCGTCCGCAGTCCGTAGTAAGGCAGATTGATCGGATCCAGGCTGACCGTCAGATCGGGCGTTGTAGCGACGTCGAACGGCTGAGACGCACCCTGAAAGGCGATGGTCAGCAAGAGAATGATGACGATGATCAGCGGAACAACAACAACGTCCCACGGTGTAACTTTGAGTCGCGGGCGCAGTACGCCAGCATCGGGAAAGGTCGCGCGCATGGGCAGCCTCCTGACATACGAATGAAAGGCGATCTCCAGTGCTGGATTGAGGGCAACTTCATCGTTGCCGGAACGCCCACTGCGACGCACTCAGTTGGCTGAGCCGGTTAAAGCCAATGCCACTGCACAGCGGGCAACGTCATAGTTCAAGAGACACGAGCATGGTTTTTCAGCAGCAGCGCCGCTTCCAGAATCGCCCGCGCATCCTGCTGCTCGATCCACGCAGCCCAGCGCAGCGCGATTGATGAACCGCAGCGCGGCAACAACCAGAGCCAGGTTCGATCCAACAAGGCGAGACCTTCAGGCAACGGCGCGTGCAGCCGCGCCAGCATTCGCTCATACTGCTGCTGGTGGCGAACCTCCCGTTCAGCCATCTGCAGCAACACGATTTCGCGCTGCTCATCGGGCGCCAGGGTCGCCAGGCGCCGGTAGAGCGGCACAATCACCTGATGGCGGCGCCAGGCGCGCTGCACGGCATCGATCAACATCCAGTGCAGCGTCGCCCGGCGGGAGAAGAGCAGGGTTGTCAGCATACGCCTTCCTCCATGCTCAGTTCGCCGATAACTACGACTTCAGCGCCGGGATCAACTGACCTGATGCCTCAGGCGCCGGTTCCGGCGTTCGCCCGCCTGTCGCGGCGCGCTGCGGCGTTGCAGCGGGTTGCGTCCGGTGAGCGTTGACCGACAGCGGTGGCGGCGTGTTGGTTGCCAGCGAGAGCGGGCGCAGCGTCTGCGGGCGCACGAAGGTCGCCGTCAGGCGTCCGTCTTTGTTCATCGTCCAGCGGATCGTCAGCATCGCGGGTTCCTCCTTTCGCCCTCCGGTCAAGGGTTCACAAATGAGAATGAGAGACCGGTCTGCTGCAGGGCACAGCAAACCATGCGCACGACCAGGCGATCGGCGCTGACCGACATCAGGCACAGTGCAGAGCAAATCCCGCCTATTCGTCTGTCGTTGACGGACAGACGGCTGCACGGTGCGACGACGAATTGTTGAATGAGACCTGGAAGACAGCAGCGCAACGCCGGAGATGACGGATGTGCGTCAGGCACATCGGGCGTGCGCTCAACAAACAACCCTGGCGCAGCATTCTCGCCAGGGTGTCACAGAGGAAGCGCAGACAACACTACGCGACACTGGCGAGAGGAAGTGCGTCCGGGAATGCTGTTGCGGCGCTGCGCCGCTGACTACGATGACCGCCTTCGTCCATACTTTGCCCCAAACAGAGACCCCTCCGGTAACGCCGGAGGGGACGAACGCTCTCTCGAACGCTCCCCCTCCGGTTGAGCTTAAGCTATCACACAACGTAGCGGGAATACCGCAGTTACTTTGGCAAAGCCCTTAAGCCGAGCCTGCTGTGCGCCCCTGAGCGTCTTTCGACGGGCCGGAGCAGTAACCTGTGTTTGTGTGAAGCCGCGCCTACCAGGGAGCAACTTCTCAGAACCGTGGATATATTATCTCACAAACCACTGGCTGTCAAGACCCATGTTGCCGTGCAGTTGCGTGGTGCGCAAGAGCGCACGGATGCGCACGGATTGAGACGGATGACTATCGATCATCTTTCACAAATCCGCACGAATCCGTTGCATCCGCGGAAATCCGCGCCCGATTATGACAACATCTTGTTCGCTGAGCACAGCGCATACGTGTTAGAAACGTGTATCCTCTCTGTAACTGTTTCGACTACCCTTATGGCAGAAGCGGTTGCGCAAGGCGCGTCTTTTTTATCCCCTACGCAAACGCGCGCCTAGAAGCGCCGTGGAACATACAGCAGCAGACCCCAGAATCCAACCCGCCCTTGTCGGGCGCATATGTCGAAGGAGACGCCGATGGGCCAGAGAAACGGCTTTGATCCGAATGATCCGATTGGCAATCTGCGCAAGGCCCGCGATGCGACGCTCGACGCGTGGGCCAAGGCAATGATCGACCTGGTCAACACTGAAACATTTGCGCGCTGGATCGGCGCAACGCTCGACTCATACCTGATTGCGTCGGCGCCGCTGCAGCAGTTGATCAACGCGTCGATGAGGACGTCGCTGGCGCGCTTGAATCTCCCGTCACGCGAGGAACTAACGACGCTGGCGCGCCGGGTGACGAATATCGAAATGCGCCTCGACGACATCGAGATCAAGCTTGACCAACTGGCGCATGCGTTACGCACGCAAACGCCGGTGATTGTCGAGATGCTCACCGAGCAGCTCGAGCAGAATAAGCAGGAGGGAGCAGAGCTCAACGGCATGGAGCAGCGCCTGGCGGCGCTTGACCACAAAGCCGACCAGATGCTCCAACTGATCGAGAAACTGCAACAGGCGGCGCTGGAACAAGCGGAGGCGGCGCAGCGGCGTCGCAAAGCGCCGCGCCCGATTCAAGCGCCCGATCCTGAGCCGCCAACGCCGGAGGAGATCAAAGAAGATCATGCTATTGAGGGGTTTTAGGGGATTGTATAGCGTAAGCCGCGTTTGAGTAGCAAGGAGCAAGTCGATGACGACGTCGCCTGAAACGACGCTTTTTCCCGTAGATCCGGCGACCCTGGCGAAGAACCTGTACGCCGAGGTTGAGCGCTTAGGAAAAGCCTATCAGATGGGCGTCAAGATCGCCACGGGCAAACAGCGAGCAAAAGTGGCGCAGACGCCAAAGGAGGCGATCTGGACGCTCAATAAAACAACGCTGTACCATTACTATCCCCAGGCGCCGGTAGAGAAACGCAAACGTGTGCCATTGCTGCTCGTTTTTGCGTTGATCAATAAGCCCTACATCTTCGATCTTCGCCCTGGCAATAGCTTTGTCGAGTACATGGTCCAGCAAGGGTACAACGTCTATCTGATCGACTGGGGGGCGCCTGGTCCGGAAGATGCACACCTGACTTTCGAGGACTATGCGCTCGAATACTTGCCGCGCGCAGTGCGCCGCATGCAGATGCATAGCGGGCAGCACGATTTCAGCATGCTCGGTTGGTGCATCGGCGCCACGCTCTCGGCGATCTATGCAGCAATGCGCCCGGACGACGGTTTGCGCAATCTGATCCTGTTGACGGCGCCCATCGATTTCTCCAACAAGGAGGGCATGGGTCCTTTCCCCAAATGGTTGAGGGAAGAGTATTTCAACCTCGATGCCATTTTGGAGCAGACGGGCAACTACCCCGGCGAGATGATCGATATTGGCAGTAAGTTGCTCAAACCGGTGGAGAATCTTATCGGCAACTACCTGCGACTGCTCGATAACCTCGACGATCCGAAGATCGTTGAGTCGTGGCAGGCGATGAATACCTGGGTGAACGATGGCGTGCCGTTTGCTGGCGCTGCCTATCGTCAACTGGTTGTTGATCTCTACCGCGAAAACCGGTTGATGAACGGCACCTGGATCATGCGCGGTCGCCCAGTCAATCTGGGAGATATCAAGGCATCGCTGCTCAACATCATTGCACGGCAGGACCACATCGTGCCGCCGTGTCAGTCGGAAACCATTCTGGACCGCGTGAGCAGCACCGATAAACATCAGATCATTATGCCGGGCGGTCATATTGGCATCATGGCTGGCAGCGGGGCGCGTCGTGGTCTGTGGCCGCAGATCGATGCCTGGCTCGCCGATCGGTCAATGTAAGTATCACGAACGAGGAGACAAGATGATGCGTTTGAAAGATAAGGTGGCGATTGTGACCGGTGCGGGCCACGGCATCGGCAAGGCGACTGCGCTTGCCTTCGCGCGCGAAGGGGCGTGCGTTGCCGTCGTTGATATTAATATGGCCGGCGCCGAAGCGACGGTGGCTGAGATTACCAGACAGGACGGGCGCGCGATCGCTATTCACACTGATGTCTCTCAGGCGGCATCGGTGGAATCAATGGTTGAGACAGTGCTGGCATGGGGCGGTCGAATTGATGTGCTGCTCAACAACGCCGGCATTACGCGCGACGCGCGCCTGATAAAGATGACCGAACAACAATGGGATGCGGTGATCAACGTCAACCTCAAAGGCGTCTGGCTGTGCACACGCGCCGTGGCGCCGCATATGATTGCTCAGGGAAGCGGGTCAATCATCAATGTCAGCTCAATCGTCGGTCTGTACGGCAACTTCGGTCAGTCGAACTACGCGGCTACCAAGGGCGGCGTGATTGCCATGACCAAAACCTGGGCGCGTGAACTTGGTCCTTCCGGCATACGAGTCAATGCTGTGACTCCGGGCTTTATTGCAACTGAGATGATCACTACGATCCCGGAGAAGGTGATCCATACTGTGCAGGAGCGCACGCCGCTGCGCCGCCTCGGGAAGCCGGAAGAGGTCGCCGCCGTGTACGTCTTCCTAGCATCAGATGAATCGAGTTTTATCACCGGCTCGGTCATTCAGGTGGACGGCGGGCTGATCTGGTAGGTTTCCGGCTCTGCCAATCGTTCTGCACCATTCCGGCAGTGACGTTGGATGGAAACATCCAGCGTCGCTGTTTTTCTGGCGAGTTTGTGCTATGATTGTTGCACTGGTTTGTGTGAGCAATTAAGGCATTGTATGGCTGGCGATCTCCTGCTCGGCATTGATGTCGGCACAACGAACATCAAGGCGCTGGTGTTTGATGCCAGCGGCGCCTGTCTGTCGGCTGCCAGCGTCGCCACTCCCACCGAACGACCGCAGCCGGGATGGGCGGAACACGACCCACAGCTGCTCTGGCAGGCTGTCGTCGGTGTGATTCGTCGCGCTCTGGCGCCTATCGACGATCCCAGACGGGTACGCGGGATGGCGGTGGCCAGCGTCGGCGAGGCGGGCGTGCTGGTCAACGCGCTCGGTGAACCAGTAACGTCTATTATCGCCTGGTATGATCGGCGCACGGCGCCCTATGCGCAGCGCTGGAGCGCTCAGGATGATGTGCTGGAGACGTTTCGCCTGACCGGTATGCTCCCGGCGCCGATCTACGGCATCTTCAAGTTGCAGTGGCTGCGCGATCATGAGCCGGAAGGGTATGCCGCCGCGACGACGTGGCTGCACGTCGCCGATTATATTGCCTTTCGTTTGTGCGGCGCGCGCGCAACCGACTACTCGCTGGCATCGCGCAGCATGCTCTTCGACCTGCGCGCGCGCTGCTGGTCGCAAGCGCTGATCGACCGCGCCGGGTTGCGGGGCGATCTGCTCCCCGAACTAGTGGCGAGCGGCACGCGGATCGGGACGGTGACGGCCGAAGCAGCGGCGGAGACCGGCCTGGCGCCAGGGACAGTTGTGGGCGCCGGCGGGCATGATCACGTCTGTGGCGCTCTCGCCGCCGATGTGCGGCGCGTTGGCGATTGCCTCGACTCGATGGGTACGGCGGAGGCGGCATTTTTGCCGCTCGACGATGTTCTGCTCGATGAGCGCCTGTTCATTGCCAATGTGTCATCATGGACGCATGTGACGTTTGGGGCGCATGTGGCGCGCGACCGCTATTATGTCATGGACGGATTGTTCAGCAGCGGCGCGGCGGTCGAGTGGATGCGCGAGTTGGCAGCGCCGGGCGCCCCGCTCCACGAGGCGGCAGCGGAAGTCGAGTCACTGGCGGCGTCGGCGCCGCCGGGCAGTCTGGGAGTGCTCTTCCTGCCGCGCCTGACCGCAGGCGAGCGTGGGGCGTTCGTGGGATTGACCGTCAGCAGCGGGCGGGCGGCGCTGGCGCGCGCCGTTTATGAGGGGCTGGCGTTTGAGTGGCGCCACATGCTCGACAACATCGAGGAAATGCTGGGAGTGCGCGCTAGGACGATCCGGGCGATCGGCGGCGGAACACGCCTTCCGGTCTGGCTCGGTATCAAAGCGCACGTGCTGGGACGTCCGCTCCGCGTGCTGGATATGGACGAAAGCGTCGCATTGGGCGCCGCCTTGCTTGGCGGAATCGCTGCAGGCATCTACAGCAGCGAAGATGAAGCGGTGAGCGCTGTGCAGGTGCGTGAGCGAACGGTTGCGCCAGATGAAGCGCTGCACGCGCGGTACGAGCGCATCTACCGTGAAGCGTTTTTGCGCCTGGCGCCAGCGCTGGCGCCGGTGCACGCCGCGCTGAACGAGCTAGAGAGATAATGAGAGGCAGGATTATCTTCCATATGGCGCCAGCCGATCGCTGGAACGCCCGCTCCGTGCACGAACCGTATGTTCCGGCGGAGTTTGCCGTTGATGGTTTCGTGCACTGCACGGAAGGCGAAGAGCTGATGGCGCACGTCGCCAATGCGCTCTACCGTCAGACGCCAGGCGATTTCGTGCTGCTGGTCATCGATGTGGACAAACTAACCGCGCCAGTGCGCTGGGAGCGTCCTTCCGGCGCGGACGCGGCGCCGCTTTTCCCGCACATCTACGGACCGATCAATCCAGAAGCGATCATCGAGGTGCGGCGCATTGAGCGCGACGCTAATGGCGCGTTTCTGCTATAATCAACGCATCACAGGCAAGGAAACGGTTATGGCTGACACAACTCGACACGCCAGAGCGCGACGCAAACCTGGCGACGCCGGACCGACAGAAAAGATGCGTGAGTATCTGGAGGTCATCTACTACCTGGCGGCGCGGGGAGAACCGGTGATCAGCGCGCGGCTGGCGGAATGGATGCACGTGACCCCTCCGACCGTCGCCGATATGGTGAGCCGCATGGAGGATCGCGGTTATATTGTGCGCGATGGGCGCGGGGAAATCTCGCTGACCGATGAAGGATTTCGCCTAGCGGAGGCGATGGTGCGGCGGCACCGCATCCTGGAGCGCTTCCTGGTAGACGTGATGGGGTTGCAGTGGCACGAAATTCACGAGGAAGCGGTGCGACTGGAGCATGCGCTCTCGCCGCGCCTGGAGGAGCGGATCGAAGAGCTCGTCGGCGACGCGACCACATGCCCGCATGGTAACCCGATCCCCGGTCGATGCGATGTCTACGCTGGCTCGGTGCGTCTCGATCAAGCGGCGCCGGGCAGCATTTTTACGCTGCGACGCGTCTCGGAAGAGGCGGAAGAGGATAGTGCGCTGATCCGCTACCTGCAGAACAGCCACCTGGTGCCAGGCGAGCAGTTTGCCATCATCGACAACTCGCCGGTCTACGGCGTTACTCTTCAGCGCAACGATCGGCAGATCACTCTTTCACCGCAGATTGCTGCCTACCTCTGGGGCGACGTCACGACAACCTGACAGGTTGAGGGGTGTCGCCCCGGCGCGAAGCGCTGGCACGATGCTGCGGAATGACGGAACGGCTTCGGCATTTTCAGAAGGTCGGTGCCCAGACGCAAATGCGCAAAGATAACTGACGGAACCCGCTTGCATCGCATCCTTGCGCCTCTGCGTCAGCCTTCCTGAGAAACGCCCTGGATGCGCGGCTACTTTGCTCTTCCGAACTGGCGCTCAATCTGGGTTATTGTCAGGAGAATCATTGTCGGACGGCCATGGGGGCAAGTGCGCGGCGACGCGCACTGTTCCAGTTGCCTCACGAGCCCGCGCATCTCGTCGAACGAAAGCGTCTGCCCGGCGCGCACCGACGTATGGCACGACAGGGTGATCAGCATCGCCTCGCGCCAGTCACGCGGCGTCGTTCCGCTCCGCTCGCTTAAGTGATCAGCGATTTCGAGCAGCGCCGTCGCCAGATCGCCAGGGTAGAGCACCGCCGGAATGGCGCGAACGCGCAGACTGCGCCCGAACGGCTCGATGACGAACCCCCACTCTGCCAGTCGGTCGGCGGCAGCCAGCAGCACATCCTGCGCTGTCGGCGGCAGATCGACTACCTGCGGGATGAGCAACTCCTGACTTTCGATCATCCCGGCGCCGCGCTGCGCCATCAGGCGCTCGTAGGTGATGCGCTCGTGTGCGGCGTGCTGATCGATCAGATACATCCCATCCGGCGACTCAGCGACAATGTACGATTGGGCGATCTGCCCGACAATCCGCAACGGCGGCAGCTTCGAGGTTTGCACCGTTGGCGAAAGAGAGGATGCCGCTGCAGGCTCGCGCTGCCATGCGCCGCTCTGACCTTCGTTGCGCCAGTTCCTCACGTGGAATGACGCTGATCCCCGCTCGTCGCCGGCAGTCATCCAGGACGGCGTATCCCATGCGCTTTCGTGAGAGGTTCCGAGACGGCGCAGTTCAAAACGGCGCTGCGCCGTGTCAAGCGAGGCGGGAATGCCTGGCTCTTCCCAGGGACGCACGCCGCTCTCCAGCAGCGCTGCGCGCACCGCTCGCCCCAGCACGCTCATCACCTGTATCGTGTTGCGGAACTTCACCTCGCTCTTGGTTGGATGGACATTGACATCGACCGCAGCAGGATGCACGCTGATGTTCAGGATTGCCATCGGATGGCGGCCTTTCATCAGCAAGGTGTGATACGCTTCTTCGAGCACGAGGGCGATCTGCCCGCGCGGCTGAATGGCGCGGCGATTGACGAACAGGTGAACTGCTGCGCGCGAACTGCGGGTCAGCCCAGGCGGTGACACCAACCCGGACACGTGAACGTGATCGATGCCTTCGCCAGCAGCGGCATCGACTGCTAGCAACTGGCGTGCGACATCAAGCCCATAGATCTCGATCGTAGCAGCGCGCAGATCGCCGTTGCCGCTGGTCTGGAGCGTCGTGCGCCCGTCAATGGAGAGGCTGAAGCGCACTTCGGGGTAGGCGAGAGCATACTGGGTAACAACGGCAGCGATCGCAGCGGACTCCGTCGCGTCGGAGCGGAGGAATTCGCGCCGCACCGGCGTATTGTAGAACAGATTGCGCACGCTGATCGTCGTGCCCGGTGAGCAGCCGCGCGGCATGATCGCCTGCACCTCGCCGCCAGCAATCCGTAATTCGACGCCGACATCAGCGTTCGCAACGCGGGTGATGCAGATCACCTGCGCCACAGCCGCGATCGACGGGAGCGCTTCGCCGCGGAAGCCGAGCGTCGTAATCGACCACAGATCGTCAGCAGTGGACAATTTCGAGGTCGCATGGCGCGCAAACGCCAGTTCGACCTCATCAGCAGGAATGCCGCATCCGTCGTCCTGCACGCGGATTTCGCGCAACCCGCCGCCACGCGCTTCTACTACAATCCGGCGTGCGCCGGCGTCGAGCGCGTTTTCAACCAGTTCACGCACGACCGAGGCCGGACGTTCGATCACCTCGCCAGCAGCGATCTGGGCAGCCACTGTTGCATCGAGCACCCGTATTGGCATAGCGCCTCTACTCCGCAATACGAACAGGTATGCGAGTATTGTACCATGCTTTGCCCAGCGATGGCGCAGCGATTACGGCGTCGGCGTGCGTAGCGGCAGGGTCAGCGGAATGGGAGTGCGGGTGGCCGTTGCGATTGGTGTGGACGGCGACGCGCCTGGTGTAGCGGTGACGGCTGGCGCAAGGGTGGGTGTCGGCGTGCTGATGGCGACCGGCGATGGCGTGGCTGTCGCGGTTGGCGGTATGGTCGGCACAGCGGTTTCCGTTACAGCGGGAATAATGGCAGGAACCTGAGTTGGCGGTTGAGTAGGAGGAAGCGGGGTGATAGTCGGCGGCTGGGTTGGCGGCGTTTCGGTTGGCGCCGGACTTGCCTGCCCTGGCGCCAGCGCCGTCGGATAGCCGATGAACAGGGTCACAAAAACCAGCCCCAAAAACAGAACAGAGGCAAGTGTCGCTCCCACCCAATTCATCCGTCGCGGGGCGGGAACGTCGCGCGGCGGAGGCGTAGCGACTGGCGGAGGAGCAGGCGGAGGCGCAACATGCTGTGGCGCAGTGTGTGCAGTATGCGGTGCAGTAGACTCTGGCGCAAAGCTGACGGTCGCCGGGAATTCTACGGTCTCTGCTATCGTTGGCGCCGGGAATTCAATGGTTGTTCGGGCGGAGTCCGATGGATCGACGATGGCGGCAGCGGCGTCAAGTTCATCAACATGCGCAATTATCGTGGTGATATTGTCTGTGCCGCCACGCTCATTCGCCAGGTCAATCAACCGATCAACAGCGTCGGCGAGGGGCATCGAGCGGGCAATTATGCGAATCTCCTCATCACTGACCAGACCGTGCAATCCGTCGGAGCAGAGCACAATCGTGTCACCGACCTGCAACGGAATGTGGAACAGATCCACCTGCACATCCGACTGATACCCCAGGGCGCGGGTAATGACATTGCGGTAGTAGCTGGATTTGGCCTGATCGGCGGTAATGACGCCAGCCGCCACCTGCTCGCCGACGAGCGAGTGGTCGCGTGAAATCTGGCAGATGTCGTCGTTGCGGATCAGGTAGGCGCGGCTGTCGCCGACGTTGGCGACGTGCAGCATACCCTTGTAGAACAGCGCCGCAACGCCGGTGGTGCCCATCACGCCGCGCCCTTCAGCGTGGATGCGCTCATTGGCGCGCTCGAACGACCGGCGCAACGCCTCGACGCGATCAGGGGAAGGATCGCTGTAGTAGGCGCTGAGAATGGTTTCGACGCCGAGACGACTGGCAATCTCTCCGGCGGCATGCCCTCCCATTCCGTCGCAGACGACCAGCAACTCGCCGTACTGATCGACACCCGCGCCTTCGCCAACGCCAAAATCGTCTTCGTTATGATCCCGCGTTCTGCCGACATCGGTGCGAGCGCTGTGGCGCAGTTTCATAGGCTCCTCCGACGGGAGGCATCCTTCAGTGACGCGAAAGTATACCACGCTCGCAGATCAGGTGCAACACCTCTGCGCTCCTTCGAGCACGCCGCGCACCACTGTTTCGGGTACGTCATCACGCACGGTCGCCGCACCGATCCCCTGCGGCAACGCCCAGCGCACTCTGCCGGCCCGCACCTTCTTGTCGCGCAATGTGCGTTCGAGCAGATCACTAACGGTCGTGCCAGGAGGAAGATCGGTCGGCAGCCCATACGTGCGCAGCAGACGTTCCTGGCGCTCAACGAACGCTGGTTCAACCATTCCCATGCGTGCGGCGATCTGCGCCTCCAGGTGCATCCCGATGGCGACCGCTTCGCCGTGGAGCAGGTCGCCGTAGCCGCACGCGGCTTCGATAGCGTGCCCCAGGGTGTGCCCGTAGTTGAGGAGCATGCGTTCACCGGTTTCGCGTTCGTCGATATTCACAATCTCAATTTTGACCCTGGCGGCGCGCCGGATGACCGCAGCCAGCGACTCGCCCCGGAGTGATGCAGGATCAGTGATGGCTTCGAGGTGCGTAAACAGAGCAGCGTCGCGGATGACGGCGTGCTTGATCACTTCCGCCCAACCGGCGCGCAGTTCGCGCGGCGGCAGGGTCGTAAGCGTCGCGGTGTCGGCGAGGACCAGGCGCGGTTGGTGGAATGCGCCAATCAGGTTTTTGCCGAGCGGATGGTTCACTCCAGTTTTGCCGCCGATCGCCGAGTCGACCATTGCCAGCAGGGTGGTCGGCAGGTGCACGAGGGCGATGCCGCGCAGCACGGTCGCCGCCACGAACCCCGCCAGGTCGCCGACGACGCCGCCGCCGAGCGCTAGCACGACATCGCGCCGCTCGACGCCATTGCCGATCAGCCAATCGTAGAGCCGCGCAACCATTGCCAGGTCTTTGCTCGGTTCACCGGCTGGCACGGCAAACCCGCGCGCGTTGCACCCGACGGCGCGCAGGCGCTCGATCAGCGCAGGAGCGTAATGCGGGAACACCTGGTCATCGCTGATGATCCAGGCCGCGCCGCGCAAACCAAGGCGATGCAAGCGTTCCGGCAGTTGATCGAGGGCGCCGTGCGCTACAATGACCTCGTAGCTGCCGCCGGGGGTTGTGACGTACAGATCGTCAGCAGGGTGATTGTGGTTTCTGTCCATAGAGCCTATTGCTCGCTTGGATGACACGCTGCGTCGCCGCCGCTGCGCGCCGCATAAATCCGGCAGACCCGCGCCATCACGCCGCGTGCGCTCTGCGCTGCGCCCGGCGGTTGATGGACTTTGAATACATATTCCGCTATCCGCCTACCCGCCCGGCGCCTAAGGTCGCGGGCTAGAGCTGCGAAGCCCGCCTGCGCGGGCTAGATCCGGCGGTACCGGGTTAGTTTCTCAAACTCCAAAACCCGCCCGGCGCCTAAAGTCGCGGGCTACGGTTGCGAAGCCTGCCTGCGCAGGCTAGACCAGATTTATTTTCATAAGCCCTTGCTCAGGACATGGCAGCCCTGGAGGGGCTTTCACAACTTCAGCCAGAGCTTCAGCCCGCAGCAAATGTCCTGGTTCGTTGATCTTCCCGCCAGCGACTCGACTGGGCGCTCATCTGAGTGCGGCGAGGGTTGAGCCTGTCGAAGCCCTTGCCGAAACAGGAGCACAACGGTCGTGCCAGATTGACGTTGATCGCTCTGTTCGCTCCCGGCTCTTTGCTCTCAGTTCTTGGTTCTCGGTTCACGGCGTCGGAGTCGGCAGACCAAACGACGGCGGCGCCAGCGGGCGTGCGTTTGCGGGCGCGACAATCCGGATGTTGCTGTTGAAATCGTACAGACGGATCAGCATGCTGAACGACGTCGGTTCCGTCTGCCCTGCCGTAATTCCGGTCAGGTCGAGCGTCATCTTGTGCATCCGCCCATCGTCGCAGATGGAAATGCGCGTTTCCGCCTGTTTGATCTCTTCCTCCCTGAGCGTGGACGGCAGTGTTCCCTCCTGGTTGACGCTGGTCAGGAGCCGGATGGTGGTCTCTTTGTCGCCGATGAAAATCGTGCAGCGCTGACCGTCGAGCGTCTCGAAGCCGCCTGGCGTGAAGCCAGCCAGATCGAAGGCGCTGCTCCGCTGGAGCGATCCTCGGATCTGGTCAGGAGAAACCGTTCCTGCCGAGGATATCTGTTCGGCAGGCAGTTCGTACCAGGCATCCTCGGTCGCGCCAAGCAGCGGCGCCGGACCGCGAATGTACGACTTGCCATCGACTGTCAGAAACTGGACGCTCTTCTTCGGATCGCCAGACAGGAGCGCAGCAAGGAAGCCGCCGATCTCCGCGCGCGAGTTTGTGCCAGCAACTTCACCTTTCATGCTGATGAGTTCGATTGTGCCATCCGGCGATGTGATCGGCGCTCCTTCGGTGGTTGGACCCTTCGTCTTGAACGAGAACTCGATACGGTAGGTGTCTGCTTTTGTGGAGGCGAGCAATCCGCTGCGGATGACCTCGGTGGATGCCGAGGCCGGAGGTTGGGTTGGCGGCACGGGCGTTGGCGTCGGCAGCGGCGTAGCCGTCGGGCGTGGCGTGGGAGTTGGTACGGGCGTCGGCGTCGGCGGCACGGGCGTCGGCGT
>JANXAL010000001.1 GCA_025062325.1 Roseiflexus sp. | reverse complement strand
GTACCGGTCGTGCGGCGGCGGCGCGCAACGACCGAGCAACTGTGCATCGGGATCATTGAACGGAATAACCGGCTCAGGCAGATAGCGCACGAAGTTGTAGGGGTTGAGGAAGCGGTACTCCCCGCGTCGCTCAGGCAGCTTCGGCGCGGGCCATGGCACAGGCGGTACAGACGGTTTGGTAGTCTGCGCAGACGGTTGCTGTCGATGATCGCGCTTTCCAGATGGATTGGCATTTCCTGCGCTCTTGTGCGGCTTGCTGGTGTTTGGCATCTTTTTGCCTTCGTGTTTTGCCACAATACGCTCCTATAGCGTTTCAGATCCCGATTGACTCTAATCATTACAGATATGCAGCAAAAGTTGGCTTCGACAGGCTCAGCCAACTTTTACCGCACGAAGATCAATCAGAACAAATAATAAGGAAGACAAGCCATCATCAGCCGAGTATAGACGCGAAATCTTTGTGCCTTTGTGTGCGTTTATTTGGAAGATATTGGATTTAGACGACTTTGCCTTCCCTGTCGATCAGCGGCAATCCCTGTTGTTCATCCTCGGGCAAGGGCAACGCGATTCGCGGTCCCGGATCCTGCCCGCCGCGCTTGTTGCCGACAAACCATTCGTACTGCCTGCCGTCCGGCTGCGGGTGCTGCGTTGGGCGTGGGTAGTGCACCGGCAGCGGCGGCGTTGCCGACAGCAGCGCCTGCAGATCGCGGATGTTCGCCAGTTGATCGAAGGCGGCGCCGTAACGTGACGCCATTGCCTTCTTGAATTCTGTAATCCACGCATCAATCTGTTGCGAGTCTTGATCGATCCAACCGCTTCCCTCGAGCGATGTGTAGCGCACTTCGGGGTCCAGCAGTGAAACCCCCAGGATCTCAATCTGCGCTGAGCCGAAACCCAGCGGCCTGGCGTAGCCGATGCGGTGATGCCACCCTTCGAGCCGCAAACTCCAGAGCAGCGCGCCAAGCTCCAGCGGCGCCAGGTTCTCGAAATCCACGGTAAACTCAAAGATGCTACCTGCATGTTGGACGCCATGCACCGTCCGGTTCTGGTCGCTCTTCGCGCCGTTGACGCTCTGGTACTCCTGCGGATTGAGTCGATCGCCGTGATGCCGGTAGACTTTGCGCCCGCGCAGCACCTGGTTCTGGTTATCGTAGTCCACCTGCTGATCGTCCAGCCCGTCTTGCGGCTTGCCATTGCGCGGGCGCAGGTAGAAGCGGTAGGTGGTCGGCTTGGGTGTGGACAGGATCGCCAGGGTGGCGTCGAAGGTCCCGGCGTCGTGGGTCAGCGCCGCATGGCTGAAGCGCACCCGCCCGGCACAGGCAATCAGTTTGTCCGGGTCAGGCGTCTTCTTCTGGTCAGAAGTCCAGTCAGACTCCTGGTCAGAGTCCTCATCCTGGTCATCGTCACCCCACACCCACCCAAAGACCCGACAGGCCGGACAGAGCTGGTCGTGGTCAGAGCATTTCGCCAGGTCAGGCGGGTGAAGCAGCTCGCCAATTTTGCGCTCAAAGCCGACGCGCGGCACTGAAACCGGAACGATGAACTTCACCTGGTATTTGCCGGGTGCGCCGTCGAGCATGGCGTAGACCAGATCGCCATCGCGCAGTTTTTCCTCGCGGCGACCGGTGCGTTCGAAGATAAAGGGACTCAACCCCGGTTCCCTGCCGTGCGGTTGATCGAGAGGTTGACCCCTGTGCCGACGCTTGCGCACCTCATCGCTGTGGCGCTCCTGATAGTCGGTGATCAGTTCTTCATATCTCTCCCGCACCTCTTTGGGTAACTCAACCGGCTTCAACTGCTGCGTGGTGAAGAACAGGCGCTCATCGTGCTTGTTTTCGATGTTCTGGTTGGTGATGCAGAGGTAACCGTCAACCTGGCGCTGGTCGCCTGTGGGCTTCGGCAGCGGCTGACCGGGTTTCGCCAGATGAACCACATTCCAGAACTCAAAGTTACGACGAGGATGCCTCATTAGCTCGATGATCGCCCGGCATGGCTCGCCATGCGCAAAGCCTGCCAGCGAAAGCTTCTTACGCTTCGCATACGGCATACCGGGCGCCTGAATGATCGTCTTGCTCTTTTGTAGCGGATCGTATACGTGCACCCATGCAGCGTACTGCGGACCGGATGGGCGTCGCCCGAGCGTGATAGGCGTCGTGCCGGGCAACAATTCCAGTTCCCAGCGGTCGCCGATTGTGCGCACACGTGCAGGAACCAGTTGCAGCGCCAGTTCCGGCAGCAAGTGATAACTCAGCCGCTTATTTCCGGCGAAGTGGGCAAAGCAGGAATTGGTCGCCGCCTCGAAGATCGAACGCACTGCGCCGCGCAGACTGGTTCCAGGAATGGCGACGTTCCCTTTCGGGTCGCGGAAAAAGTGGTAGTGGCGATGAACTTTATCACGCGCGACTTCCTCTTCCTCGACCCCTTCGCTATCCGAGACGAAGATCGGCGTTGTGGCGGTCAGGCGACAGCGAATGCGCCCGGTCAACCCTATGTACCGGTCGTGCGGCGGCGGTGCACAGCGCCCCAGCAATGGAGCAACGTGCGGGTTGTGCGTTTCCAGCGGACGCACAAAGTTGTACGGGTTGAGGAAGCGGTATCCCTGCGGTTGCGATGGCGATGCGCTCTGTGAAACAGGCAGGCGCCTGGGCTTGACTTTGCTCATGGCTGACACTCCTGGTGCGGCTTGTCGCTCAATGCCCGATACCAGACAAACGCTGTCTGACCCTGTTCGGTGTAGCGCCAGAAATGCAGGTAGACGCGACCGGTCGTCTTCAGGGGATACGCCAGGTTTGCCGCCGCAACCCGGTCATCGAACCAGCGCAGCTGGTTATCCTTGCGCTCGCCCCACAGCACGACCGACTCCGCGTAACGGCGAAGCTGACAGGCAGGATGTTTTTGCCAGAAGTCCTCGACGCCGAAATCCGTGACCGACACCGACGTGCCAATGTAGTGCCACAGCCAGCGGTTGCCGTCGCGCCGCAGCGAAAGATGCCCGCCTTCGCCGAAGATCTCGGCGCGCTGGAGGAATTCCGGTTGGGCAGGCCGGTCGGCGAACTCGATGCAGCTGATATGCTCCCAGATGCGGTAGGGCATCGCATTCCAGTGCGTCTCCCAGACATTCAAGAAGTCGTTCAGGCAATCCGCAGCGAACTCGCCGCCCAAAATGGTCGGGCGGTCCGAGTCGCCGAGTTTCGCCTGCTTCATCTCTTTGTACAGTTGCGCAAAGTCGATGCTCTTGTCGCTCATGACACCCTCGCCGGATAGAGATCGGGCAACCATTTGCCGTCGATCTCGTCGAAGTAGCTGTCTTTCTTCAGACCGAAGGGATGCCGATGATCCGTCACAGCTTTATGGAACGCCCTGACCCAGCCCTCCGCCAGCGCCTTCCAGTCGTTCGCTGCTGTCTGGGCAGAGGTCAATGTGTGGTAGACGCCGCTCATCCCGCTTTTCGATTGCAGAAGTCGCTGTCCTGCGGCAATCGCCTGTTGCACGGCTGGTGCCTGATCATCTGGCGCAGGCAGCGGGAAATCGCTGTCGTGGATGATGCCGAGGGTCACAGCGCCGTCTTCGATCCGGCACTGACCGAAGCCCTTGGCAGCGCCGAAGCCGATGGTGATTAACCCGTCGTGCAGATCGCGGAGCACGAGCGCCAGCCAGCCCAGTTCCCAGGGTTCGGGATTCTCGAGGAAAAGTCGCACGCGGAACTTCGGCTTCCACAGCACCACAGCGTCGAACTTGGCAGTGTCGCGCCCGCCGCCGGTGAAGCGGTCGATCGCCAGGAAATCGAGCACTTTGGTTTCGACCTTCTCGCCAACAAATGGCGCGTCCTCCACCCGCAAGCGGCTGCCGTTCCACGGACTGCCAAAGAGCCGACAGGCGAGGCAGAGCCTGTCCTCAGCCCCTACACGCTCGAACGTGTCGCGATCATTCTTTGGCAGGGCTTTAATAAAGCTGTTGCAACTCGCCGCCGGATCAGCAGTTTTTGTCGTCAGCGGATTGCAGGCGGGGCATGCGGTCAAAAATGCTGCCTTACGGCTCTCCATGTCCTTGCCGTTATCCCATGCGCTGAAGGTAGCGAGGGTGCGGGCAATCCGCTCCGCCTGACTGCGCAGCGCCCCACGCAGACTGGAACCGGGCAGCACCGGTTTTGCGCCCTTCTCGTAAGCCTCCAGCGCCGGCGCGTGGTCGAACCCGCCGCGCCCGGCCTGTGTCAGATCGTGAGTGAGGAAGGGACCGGTCGCCGCCAGGGTGAACTCTGCCAGCGCCCATGAGCGGGCAACGGGAAGATCATCACGGCGCGGTATGATGAGCTGGCGCGCAGCCGCAAGTTGCGCATCGAGCCAGCCACAGTCGCCGTCAGTCGCATCCCACGGCGGACCATTGCGCAGGAATGCAACCAGCACATCAGGCTGATTGAGGTCGCGTTCAATCCACTGCACATTGGAGAGAGCGAAGGCGCCCAGACCTCTGCCGACGCGCCCGCCGACCGCGCCGCGTCCCTGTTCCCATTCCGCCAGGGATGCCGCCAGCAGCGGCAGCGTTCTGTCATCGCTCGTCAGTTGCCGGTCGATTTCCAGCCGCACCTTGAACGTTGTTCCGGCTGGCAGCGCCTCATAGTCGAACTTGATCCGTTCGCGCCGCGCCGCCGCGCCGGTGACGCGGTCGATGCCGACGCCATCGCGGATTGTCAGCGGCGGCGATGCATCCAGCACCGCATCGTAGACCAGTACGCGAGCGGCGGTGGCCTCTTCATTATCTTCACGCGGATTAACATCGCCGAAGAGTTGACAGACAAGGCACTGGCAGGCTTTGTTTGGCTGTTCTCCTTTCAGCGCCTGACAGGGTTTATCGCCGAACCGCGGCGCCAGGCGAGTGGCAATGCTGCGCAGCGCGCCAGCAATGGCTGTGCCCGGAATGAGCAACCGACCGCGCGCATCGCGGCGCAGCAGATCATCGGTCGTTTCCGTATCGCTGCCTGTGCCGACATGGAGCGCCGTGCGCAGTGTCAGCGTGGCAGTAATCGCGCGAAACGTCATAAATCACCTCCGTTCCTGGGCTTTCTGGCGCGCGGGCGCGGCAATGCGAGCAGCCAGCATCTGCACGCCCATCCGCCACGCCTGCGGGTTTTCTTCAAGTTTCTTCTTCCTGAGCGCATCTGCCAGCGCATCGAGCATCTTCCCGATGGTTGCCATGCCCGGTTGCCCATCGGTCTCGAAAAAGTTCGGCTTGTCACGACCGTTCAGCGACGTGACGGGCAACGCTTCCCATTTCCCCATCTGTTCCAGGTCCGGCTTGATTGCATCGACTGATGTGTGTTGCAAAACGTGCAGCAGGCGGGCGACTGCCTCAAAACGTTCATCATTGAAGCAATCAAACGATTGCTCGTCCAACGTTTTCGCCCACTCCTGCGCGAACTCAAGCATTGCAACCAATGGATGTGACCGATCCACAGGCGCCAGTTCCAGCGGGGACAGATCGAGCATCGGGCTGTCGATACCCTGAAGTTGCCGGTAGACCGGATGGTTGAACGCCACGCGCCCAAATCCCTCATCACGGCGCAGGCCGATGCCGCGCGCTTCGACCTTTTCCAGACATTCCACCAGTTTGTTCACTTCAATGCCCTTGAAACTCAGCCGCACGCTGGAACCGGCAACGAGCGCGATGTCCCGCGCGCGCGGCAGACCCAGGGCAGCATTGAAGGCATCCACTGTCCGCACTGCCGAAAACGCCAGTGCCTCGCCATTCTGGTTGCAATCAATCGAGACTTCCGCACCGTCCGGCAACTGCAACTCGCGCTTCAGCCACGCCGGATCGAAGCCGCGCCAGAAGCGTCCCCACGGATCGGGAACAATCGCATCGCTTAGCAGCAGCATCGTGACGTGTTCCGTTGAAGTGAGGCGCTTGTTGAGGCTCTGCACGTGGAACAGCAGTTTGTCAATTGTCTGGAACACAGCGCTGACCCTGCCATAACCGCGCTGTGCAGCTTTGCCCAGTTTCAGTTCATTCACCGCTCCAACTGGCTGAAGATCAGCCATTGTCTGCAAAATGTTCCAGACCCTGTCATTCGTGCATGTGATCTCGCCGACGAAGTACTGCCCTGCCTCCAGCGCCACGTAGCCGTACAGATCGCCGGTGCGCACGCGCCCGCTGTTGGGGTCGATGCGGATGTGCATCTCAACGGTTGAGACCGGTTTGTGCTTTGAGCGTGGCGCACCTTTGACCAGTGAAATGAAACCGCCCAGAGTCTCCAGTTCCACCGAAGCGGCTTTTCTGCCGCTGGCAGTATCTTCCTTTGCACATTCCGGGCATGTCTTTCGTTCGTTCTCGAACAGGCTCCAGACGCCGCATCCATTGTCGCTGCTGGGCTTGCCGTAACCCCGATGCAATTCGCACGTCACCAGATCACGCGGCGCCACGATGGTTGGATAACCCTTCTCGCAGTTATTTTTCTGAACTTCGATTGGCGTCAACGCAGAGAAGCGCACCGTATCGCGGAAGAACAGATCAACGAAATTTCGGTATGCTGAACCTTCGAGTTGGTCGCCCAGCCGCCGCGCAATGCGCCACGCTAGCGCACCGCGCAGGACGCTGCCAGGAATAGTCTCCAGCGTCTCGTACTGATTGCCGGCTTCGGCGCGCCTGGCGATCAGCAATGGCTCATCGAGGCGAACGAGCACGCGCAGCCGATAGGTATGTTGACCAGGGTCGGCGAGCAGGCTCAGCGGCTGAATGCCGATTTCGCTGGCGAGAGGGGCGGGTTCTTCTACCTGCTCACCCTTCAACCGCTGCGCAAATCGGTCCAGAATCACTGCTTCCTGGTCTCGATCAACCAGGCGGATCTCGCATTCGCCGTAGCCGCGACGCTTCCCGGCGCCCAGATTGCGCAGCATGCGCGCAGCGGCGACGAGCCATTCAGCCTCGCGCTGCGCGTCGGCATCGTCATGCTCACATTCAGCAACGAAACGAAAGCGCAGGCTGCCATCCCCTTCTTCACGAGTAAACAGTTTGTTTTCCTCAGCGCGACGGGTGCGCGGATTGACCCGCACGCGCGTTGTGATTTGAGCGGCTGCTTTACCTTCTCCCCATTCGTCAGACAAGACCTGTGGCTTTATCAAATCTTTCGGTCGCGCCGAGGAAATGCGCCAGCGTTTGTGATGACGAGGTGTGCCAAAGATGCGGCACACAGGGCAGGGAACGCTGTCGTCAGTATATTGCCCGCAGTAGCTGGCGGGCGCCTGCCGGTTCCCCGCAGCCTGACAGCGCTGCTCGCCAGCAAAAGGAGACAGACCAAGCAGGTTCGCCAGACTCTCGCGCAGGAGGCCCGCCAGCGCCGTGCCGCGGATCACCGGCACGCCATCGGCATCACGCAGCAACGCCGAGTCGACCTGCAATCCAAGTCCATGCCCGGCGCCGATGTGATAGTCGCTCTTGAAGGCGATCTCGAACTCCAGCCGGGTGCTCATGCCTCTTCCTCCTGCGGTTCGTAGTAATTGGGGCTTTTATCAAGTTCCTGCGCAAAGTCCCATGCTTCCAGCAGGTCGAGCATGCCGTGCGCCAGCGGCCAACTCTTCGCGCCTCGCCTGATCTTGCGCCAATGGTGGTTGCCGTTGCCGTCTGTCCTGGACTTGCCCAATGCTTTGAGTGCGGTCTCGAGTTTCTCCTGCAATGTCGCGCCCAAACGCTTCCGCATCCAGTCCAGTTCTCGTTTAGTCCAGCCCTCCAATTCTGAAGCACGATGTTGGATATCTTTCACCTCGGGATGCTTCTCAAAGCAACGGCGCAGTTCAGCCAGACGCTTGTTGGGGAGATCTTTGAGTTCGTAGCGTTGTTTCAGCAGATCTTTGAGATCGATACTCCATTGCTGCGCTGGCTCTGGAAGCTCTTTCTCTGTCTGGATTGGCGTCGCTGTGGAAGAACTCCGCTGCTGCGCCGCTCCTGAAAGCCCATTTTCAGCCACCCAATAGGGGCGCAATGAGGGACGGATGAGGCGATTGTCGTATCTGTCTTCAAGTCCAGCCAACCGGTTGCCCAGGATGACCTCGAAATTGACAGCGGAAAGGTATCCACCCTTCTCTGCCGCCAGCAGTTTGCTCTGGCGCTTGGCTTCCTTCATCAGTTCTTCGGCTCGCCGGTGCGCCAGGGCGTAGGGATACGTGCTCTTGCAGATTACGACGGCAGCGGCGATGGTGGGACGAGGAATATCGGTCAAGCCGATTTTCTCTACCAGATTGCGCATCTGCTCTTCCCATGCGAGACAGAACTGACGAGCGAAGTCGAGCGCATACGGCGCCGGGATAAGCGCAAAGAGGTCGTCGCCGCCGAGGATGAGGGGGAGGATCGGGATCATGCCTGGATTATCCGGCAATCGCTGGCGAACGCGAGCAGCAGGAGTGGCCAGACTGTCGCGCAACACACGGGAGAGATCTTGAGAGAGTGTTGCGATTTGCTCCTGATTGCAACTCCCGAAAATCTGCCCCATGCCGTTGCCATCAGCCACCAGATAGGCGACATAGTTTCGTTTGCGGAGGTCAAAGTCGGCGACATCATCGGCATCTTCCGGCCACTCAGGGTCTTCTCCCGGTTGAATATCGGGGAATGTGCAATACGCCTTGTACAATTCATCCAGAATTGCCCGAGGTTTACGGTTTCGCTCTGCTGTTTTGGTCTGGCACGTCTCGCACAGGTACTGTGATCGTCTGGAAGCGCGTTTCCCGGACAACCGACCACGCCTTTCTGCCAGCGCCACGCCACATGACTCACAGAATGCCACATACGGCATGTGTCCTTCGGCTGTCACCCCCTGACGATGACTCTTTGCCCAACGCAGCCTGTCACTGGCCGCCTTATTTGCTTCGTGGAAATTGCCATTCAGTTCTACCGGCTCGGCAACCGTCAGGCTGCCGCCTAACGCCAGCCGGTAGAGTTCAGCCAGATCAGCGCCGAACGCCAGCGCCTGGTCTCGGGTGTCGAAGATGACGCGGAAGCTGCCGCCATCGTTGACGACAACCTGACCCTTATAGTCTTTCGCCAGGGTATCTTTCACGCTGCCACAGAAGCGGGTCAGCAACTGGCTGGCGCCAACCACTTCGCGCAGGCGCGAGGAGCGGAAGATGAGATCCTGGATTTTGTCGGCCTCGGCGGCCAGCAGGTAGGGCATAGTCAGACCTCCATCATTGACGCAGACGCGGCGGTAAGAATGTCAACGCGCATACGTCGCATAAACGCGACCATGACGGCGCTGCAACCGGCTTGTTG
>JANXAL010000127.1 GCA_025062325.1 Roseiflexus sp. | reverse complement strand
ACCAATGACGTTGCAGATCGACCGCAATAGTTGCCTGCAACGTGCTCTCGCGGCGCGCCAGCGAATGATGAGCAAAGGTTAACCTGCGATGTTAGATTACTCTAACATTGAAACTTTGTCAAGTTTCATCTGGTAGAATAGTGAAAATAATCGGCGCGAACTGGGGGAATCTCACTTCGCCAGAACAGGTTCTTTTGTGATGCATCGCCTGTTTCAGGCGCCAAGAAGCCTCAGCGCTCCCTTCTCCTGCATGCAGAGGAGAAGGGCCGCTCACAACGCTCGGGTGTTGGCTTTTAGGGTGCGGAGCGGGTTTGCCGACATCCTGACGCCCTTTTCCCTCTCATTCTCCCAGCCTCCTTCTCCCACCAGGGGAGAAGGGGGAGTGTGGGCATCCTAACGCCCAAGACGGGCGGTACAATGGAAGGGCTGCTGAAAAATCTACACTTGTGAGGTAGGGTCGCTCCCCTGTTGTTGGCGCCCGTCGCGGGCAGGCGCGGGGGCCTGCCCCTACGCATTGGCGGTGGGCACGGTCGGGGCGCCCGTCGTGGGCAGGCACGGGGGCATGTCCCTACCTTGGCGGAGACGCGCACTGCCGCAGGTGCTGCAGGATCGTCACCGTAGGGGCGCCCCTTGTGGGCGCCTGCCGTCGTAGGGGCGCCCCCCTGTGGGCGCCCGCAGAGGATGCCGGGGCACACGGATTGCCGCGGATCGAGACGGATTCTCACGGACGCCCTCCGCCCCACATCGATCCGCGAAAATCCGTCGCATCTGTGTCCATCCGCGTCCCCATTCCAGGCGCCTTTGCGCAAGCCCTTCCATTATTGTCATACTTCACATAAAATATGGTCAACTCAGCGTTCCATTTTGCCGCGCAGCAGCGTTCTGATAAGAAACAGACCTGATATGCGCCCACCAGGGAGAGCGTGCTATGGATTGTTCAGAGAGCATCCCGGCATCCCTCACCTGCCCCGCCTGCGGTCGCACGTTCACCGCCGACCTCTGGCTGATTGTTGACGCCGCCGCCCGCCCCGACCTGATCGACCGCCTGCGCAACGGGACGCTGCACCGCCTCGCCTGTCCGCACTGCGGGAACAGCGTTGACATCGACGCGCCGCTGCTGGTCTATGTTCCGCCGACCGCCGACGCCGATGCGCGCCTGATCTTTTCGCCAGCGCGGAGTACCAGCGTCGAAGAGGACCAGCGCCACGCCGTGGAATTGCTCACTCGCCTGCGCAACGCGTCTGGCGACGCATGGCGCGACGAGTGGCTGGAACGGATCACAAACGCGCGACGCGAACTGCTGCCGCTGGCGCTGAGTGATGACCTGGAGCAGGCAGTGCGCCGATTGGCAGATCTCCTCGAGCAATTTATCAATGCCCGCACATGGGACGAATCGCGCCGCATTCTCGAACAACACCCGGAACTGTTCAGCCCTGTCGCCGATATGCTGCTCGAGCGGTTGAGCGCCGCCTTCCGCGCGCAGGGCGATGAGAATGCGCAGCGCATCCTTGAGGAGCACCGCGCCCTGTTGCGCCGCTGCCGCAAGGTCGGGATCGAGCAGGCGTTTGCGGAGAAGACAACCACGCCTGCTCCTTCTGGCATCACTGCAGAGAGCGCCAACCTGCCGCCGGAGATCGCGCAGGCGCTCCGTGAAGTGCTCGAGCAACTGGCAGTCGCAGGCGTTGAGGTTCGCTCTCCTGAGGACCTGGAACAGGCATTGCAGGAACATCCCGATCTGCTTGAGAAGCTGATGCGGGCCGCTGCTGATGCTGGCGGTCTTGTCGTTCCTCCTGCCTTCGCTGCCGATGTACAGATTGCTGCCGAAGCATTGGTGCGCTACGAGCGGAGCAGTGACATCGAAGCGCTCGATGAGGCTGTGGCAGCGTGGGAGCGGATACTCAATCATGCTGAGTTTGGGCGGACTGAGCAGTGGTTTTGTCGGATAGTTTTAAATAATGCCGGTGGCGCATATTTACGGCGCTACTGGCGGCAGGGGCGTGTCAGCGATTTGAACTCCGCTCTACACTTATGGGAAACTGCCCTTTCCACCAGTTCGTCTGACATTTCTGTTCGTTCCGCAATCCTGAATAACCTGGGGAATGGGCTACGCGCCCGCTACGCTCGCACTGGCAATCTCGCTGACCTCGATACTGCTATTGCGCGCTTCGAGGAGGCCCTCGTCGCTGTCCCGTTCGATACCCCTGGTCGTCCTAAAATCTTGAACAACCTGGGGAATGGGCTGCGCGACCGTTATGCCCGCACCGGTAACCCCGCCGACCTCGATACTGCCATTGCGCGCTTCGAGGAGGCCCTCGTCGCCGCCCCGTTCGATGCCCCCGACCGTCCTGTAATCCTGAACAACCTAGGGAATGGGCTGCGCGACCGTTATGCCCGTACTGGTAATCTTGCAGATCTGAATGCCGCTATTGCGCACTATGAGAAGGCCCTTGCCGTTACTCCGCCCGACGACCCAGATCGTCCCTCTCGCGTGAACAACCTGGGGAATGGGCTGCGCGACCGTTATGTCCGTACCGGTAATCTTGCAGATCTGAATGCCGCTATTGCGCACTATGAGAACGCCCTTGCTGCTGCTCCGTCTGGTGCCCCTGACCGCCCTATGTACCTGAACAACCTGGGGACGGGGCTGCGCGACCGTTATGCCTGTACCGGTAATCTTGCAGATCTGGATGCCGCTATTGCGCGCTTCGAGGAGGCTCTCGCTGCTACTCCGCCTGATGCCCCCGACCGCTCCTCTCGCTTGAACAACCTGGGAACAGGACTGCGTGATCGTTATGCTCGCACCGGCAACCTGGCAGACCTCAATGCCGCCATTGCACTCTTCGAGGAGGCTCTCGCTACCGCTCCGCCTGATGCCCTCGACCGTCCGATATACCTGAACAACCTAGGGACAGGGCTACGCGACCGTTACACCCGCAGCGGTAACCTGGCAGACCTCAATGAAGCCATTATGCGCTTTGAGGAGGCTCGCGATGCTACTCCGTCCGACGCTCCCCGCCGTGCCGCGATCCTGAACAATCTAGGGAATGAGCTGCGCATCCGCTATGTCCGCACTGGCAATCTCGCAGACCTTGATGTCGCTATCAAGAACTTCGAGGACGCTCTCAAAGCCACCCCGCCTGATGCCCCCGAACGTTCTACAATCTTGAACAACTTGGGGAATGGGCTACGCGACCGCTATGCTCGAACTAGTACACGCGCCGATTTGCAAGCGGCACAGGAGGCATTTCGCACGGCATGCGTATCAGGACTAGAAACATCGCTAGAAGACGTATTGAGGGCGGGTCGCAACTGGGGTGATTGGACATTCAATCGTCATGCGTGGGACGAGACAGTCGCAGCATATACATATGCAATGCAGGCGGTTAGGCGCTTGTTTGCAATCCAGTATCGGCGCGAAGAAAAGTTGCTCTGGCTCAGGGATGCACAAGAAGTTCCTGTTCGCCTGGCGTATGCTTTCATTCAGCAACGTCAGCCAGAACAGGCGTTATCGGCGTTGGAAACGGGGCGTGCCCGTCTGTTGCGCGAGGCGTTGGAGCAGAACCGCCGCGATCTGAGTCGGTTGCCAGCAATGGGGTTTGCCGATCTCCTTTCCGCCTATCTGCGCGCGCGCCAGGAGTATAGCGATCTGCTGGTGCTGGCGCAGAGCGAAACGCGCCCGCCCAGTTGGCACACTCGTATTGAGGCCGCGCGACAGGCTCTGAGCGATGCCGGGCGCGCGATACGCGAACAGGCCGGTGTGCACGATCCAGCGTTTCGTTCCTTCATGAGCGATCCCACCTTCCCCGACATCCAATCCATCGCTCAAATCGCGCCGCTGGTCTACCTGCTTGCCACGCCGGTCGGCGGCGCGGCGCTGATCGTCCACGCTGGCGGCGTGCAGGCGGTGGATCTGCCGGAGTTGACTGAGGCTGCCCTGAACGGCTGGCTGGTTGAGACCGATGCGGAAGGAAAGAATGTGACCGGCGGCTACCTGCCAGCGCAACTGGCAGTCACAGACTGGATGCCCGCTGCGCTGGCGCGGTTGCTGCCGGAATTGGGCGCGAAGGTGATGGGACCGGTGCTGGATGCCCTCACTCTTCCCTCCGGTCCCCTGCCCTCTCCCGCACTGCGGGAGCGGGAAGAGGGAGAAGCGGGCGCGAACACCATCATCCTCATCCCCACCGGGCGGCTGGCACTGTTGCCGCTGCACGCGGCGCAACTGCCCGACGGCACGCACGTCATCGATCACGTCACGGTCTGTTACGCCCCCAGCGCGCTGGCGCTGCGCGAGGCGCGCCGCCACGCCGCCGAACGGCGCGCTGCGCCACTGCGCCTCGCCGGGGTGGGCAACCCGCTGCCGCCGGTCGCCGCGCTCGCCGAATTGCACCAGCAGTTGCTGGCGGCAGCGGCGGCGTTGCCCGACGATCCGGCAGCGAAGGAGTTGCGCAGTCTGGTAGCGCTGCCGACCGGGCAGTTGATCCACGAAGGATTTGAGTTGCAGCGCCAGATCAGAGAGCTGCCAGATGCGTGGGGCGACGCGGTGCAGCAGCTTCGGCAACTGGCTGCGCAGTGGCCCAGCAGTCTGCGCTATGCGAAGGCGGAACTGGATAGCGTGATTGATCTGCTGCCCGCCAGCGCAGCCACGGCGCTCTATGAGCAGTCAGCGACGCTGGCGGCGCTGCGGGAGCGGATGGATGGCGCGACCGCGCTGCACCTCTCCTGCCACGGCGTCTTTCGAGCGGATGATCCGCTCGAGTCGGGGCTGCTGCTCTACAACGCCGCCGGGCAGGAGGAACGGCTCACCCTGCGCGATCTGCTCGACATGGAGCAGACCACGCTGCGCCACACCCGGCTGGCAACCCTCTCAGCCTGCCAGACGGCGATCACCGATTTCCGCAACCTGCCCGAAGAGTCGATCGGGCTGCCGGCTGGCTTCTTGCAGGCGGGTGTGCCGGGGGTGATCGGCACGCTGTGGAGTGTGGACGACGCCGCAACCGCGCTGCTGGTCACCCGCATCTATGAGTATATGCAGCAGGAAGGATTGCCCGCTGCGCGAGCGGTGCGGCGGGCGCAGCGCTGGCTGCGTGATGTGACTGCGGCGGAACTCGAAACATACCTGGAACGCCACGAAGCCATCGCCCGCGCCCGTCTCGAAAGTGGTCGGCGCATGCCTGTGACTCTGATCGAGGAGTTGTTTGGCAAAGTGACGACTGCCGAGAATCCGCAGCAGGAACGTCCGTATGCCAGCCCAAACTACTGGGCGCCCTTTACGTTCACTGGCGCTGAGGAGGTGCGACTGTGATGATCATCGAACATCCGGCAGTGCGGGCGCTGCTCGACCTGTGGACTGATCTTTCCCGCAGCGCAGTCGATCCGGCGCGCTACTGGCGGGCGCTTGATCTGTTGCGCCGCTACGCTGCCGCGCGCGATAGCGAAGAGCGATCCGCAGTTGCGTTGGAAGTGCAGCGCCTGCTTCGTGATCTGCCCGACGGGCGCGCCACGCTGCGCCGCTACCTCGAAGCTGCCAGCGGGCAGCGCGGCGACGTGGTTGGCTCTGGCGCGGCGCCTGCCGGGCTGCTCGGTCCCACTGAAGCCGCCAGCCGCCTGCACGACATCCTTGACCCGCCCGCCGTCACCCGCTACACCGACATCTACGCCCCTGCGCGGGTCACGGTCGGCGCGCGCTTCCCGGTCGTCGTCGGGCTGACCCGCTCACCCGCCGATGATCAGGAGAGCAGAGCGATCCAGGCGCGGCTCAATGAGCTGATCAGGGTCGTGCTGACCCCGCGCGGACCGGAACTGTTGAGCGAACCGGTGCAGACCCTGCGGGTGGAAGAGGGAGACAGCCAGCCGGTCGTCTTCTACCTGCGCGCAACAGAGGTCGGGCTGCACTCGGTCGTGATCGACTTCTACCGCCAGAGTCATTTGCTGGCCAGCATCACCCACACGCTGGAAGCGCAGACAGTGGAGGTCAGCGGCGAGCCGGGCAAACTGCCAGGGCAGCCCGTCACCATCGGCGATTACCGCGCGCCCTTTCCCGACCTGGTGCTGCGGGTAGTCACGAAGGACAATCGTCTGACCTATACCCTGAACTACGCCACGACCGAAGAGCGGATCATCAACGGCGGCGTGCTGCGCGGCGACCCGGAGCAGTACCGTTATCAGACCATCCGTGAGATCGAACAGTTAGCGAAAGGGCTTGACATTGACGGGTATCGGCTGGATAGCGGCGATTTGCTATCTGGTATGCGCAAGATCGGCTGGCGACTCTACAACGAACTGTTCAACGACGACATGCGCCTTGAGTACCGCGAGCGGATCCGCGGCAGGGTGCGCACGATTGAGATCGTCTCCGACGAGCCATGGATTCCGTGGGAACTGATCCGTCCCTTCGACGACGGCGTTGACGACGACTTCCTCTGCATGCAGTACGACCTCAGCCGCTGGGTCAGCGGCGGCGCGGCGCCAGCCGCCGAGATCGCCGTGCAGAGCCTTGCCTGCATCGCGCCGACCGACTCCGGGTTGACGGAGGCGCAGCACGAAGCGGCATTTGTGCGTGGACTGGCCAATCCTGCGCACCGGGTTGATCGCTCCCCGGCGGCAGCGCGGCGCGACCTGGTCGAGGCGCTGCTCACCGGCAACGATCCGGTGCATCTGTGGCACTTCGCCTGCCATGGCGAATACGACGCGGCTGCGCCCGGCAATTCGCCGCTGATCCTGGAGGGCGGTCGCCGCCTGCGCCCTCACGATGTGGTCGGCCCGGCACAGACGCGCCTCCGGACCGACCGGCCCCTGGTCTTTCTCAACGCATGCCGGGCGGGGCAGAGCGGGCTGGCGCTGACCGGGATGGGGGGCTGGGCGAAGACGCTGGTGCAGGATTGCCACGTTGGCGCGCTGATCGCACCGCTCTGGCGGATTCCTGACGGCGCGGCGCGCCATTTCGCCGAGACCTTCTACCAGGCGACGCAGCAGCCGGGTGCGACGCTGGCAGTGTCGCTGCAGCGGGCGCGCCAGAGGACGCATGCGGCATTCCCCGGCGACCCCATGTTCCTGGCATATACCCTCTACGCCCATCCGAACGCCCGGCTGGTGTGGTAGACCTACAGCAACCCCATCAGCACGCTCATAAACCGGAGGTTGTGGATCGTCGCCAGGCGGTAGAAGAGGGTCTCGCCGATGGCCTGCAAATGGTGCAGATAGCCGAGGGAGTAGCGGGTGCAGGTGTAACAGTCGCAGCCAGGCGAGATCGGCGCGTCGGATTTGATGTACCGGTCGTCCTCCACATAAATGGCGTGGAACCAGCGACCGATCAGGCGAAACGCCGGATCGCGCGGATCGGCGGCGAAGGCGTAGAGCCGACCGTTGCGCGCGTCGCGCGTCGGCAGGGCGCTGTCGAACAGCCGATACCCCATACGCACACACGTCGCCACGTACTCGGGATGGCCGACGCCGAGCGCGTGCAGCGGCAGATGCGGCGGGATCAGTTCACGGGTGAGCGCCAGCATGTCGGTCAGCAGGCTGCCCTGCGCATCGAGGGGCCACCCGCCGTACCCATACCCGTCGAACCCGATCTCGAGCAGCGCCTCAGCGCATTCGCGCCGCAGTTCGGGAATGCCGCCCCCCTGCACCACGGCGAACAACAGCGGTCGCTCGTCGCCAAGGCGGCGCATCTCCAGTTGACGCTCGAACTCCTGTTTGCAGCGCGCTGCCCAGCGAATCGTGCGCCGCACCGAGGCGCGCTGCTCGGCGGTGGGATCGTCGACGTGCGTACAGTCGTCGAGACAGACGACAATATCGGCGCCGTATGCCAGTTGCAGTTGAATGCACTTCTCCGGCGTCAATTGAAATTTGCGCCCGGCGCCTTCCGGCTGAAAGATGATTCCCTGATCGGTGATCCGCCCCTGCTTCGGGTTCTGGCGAATGAGCGAGTACGCCTGAAAGCCGCCCGAGTCGGTCATGATCGGACCGTCCCAGCCGGTCATGGCGTGCAGCCCGCCGAGCGCCTGAATGGTCGATGAACCCGGCTTCTGCATGAGGTGGAACGTATTCATCACCAGCGCGCGCACCCCGGCGGCGCGCACATCGCCAGCATCGACGGCGCGCACCGTGCCGAAGGTGGCGTCCGGCAGAAAAGCGGGCAGCGGCAACGTCCCGTGACGGGTGGATAGCATATCAGGATAGGCAGGCATACCTGGGAGTATACCATGCGTCAGTGGACCGACGCTCGTGCTAGTAGCGAGGATAGTGATAATAGCGAGGAGAAGGATGGCGTATACCATGCTTCGGTGGACCGAAGCTCATGCTAGCAGAGCGGGTGCAGTCCCGGATCTTCAGGAGACCTCATAAGTGTAGATTTTTCGGCAAGCCTGTATGTTGCATCGCCCGTTTCAGGCCACAGGACGCCCCAACTCCCCCTTCTCCCCCCAACCCCCCGCATGCGGGGGCGAAGCGCCGCGCCAGGAGCGCCGCGCCGGTGGTCGTCCCCAACCCCCCGCATGCGGGGGGCGAAGGGGGTGGGAGAAGGGAGCTCACAAGTGTAGGTTTTTGGCAAGCCCTTCCGTCGCATCGCCTGTTTGGAGCGTTAGGACGCCCCAACTCCCCCTTCTCCCCTTGTGGGAGAAGGGGGACGGGGGGATGAGGGGAAAAGAGCGTCAGGATGCGGCAAACCTGCTTCGGCCCCCAAAAAGCCTACACTTGAGAGGGAGAAGGGGGACGGGGGGATGAGGGAAAACGGGCGTCAGGATGCGGCACACCCGCTGTGCGCGCCAAAAAGCCTCCACGTGAGAGGCGCCCCCTTCTCCCCGTGTGGGAGAAGGGAGTTGGGGGAATGAGGGGAAAACGGGCGTCAGGATGCGGCACACCCGCTGTGCACGCCAAAAAGCCTCTACGTGAGAGGCGCCCCCTTCTCCCCTGGTGGGAGAAGGGGGTTGGGGGATGAGGGGGAAAACGGGCGTCAGGATGCGGCATGCCCGCTGTGCACGCCAAAAAGCCTCCACGTGAGAGGCGCCCCCTTCTCCCCGTGTGGGAGAAGGGGGTTGGGGGATGAGGGGGAAAACGGGCGTCACGATGCGGCAAACTCGCTTCGCACACTAAAAAGCCTTGAGAGGGTAGGAAACGGAATGCTCCGGTTTGCGCGGTGAGTGGAAGCGCACGGATCCTCGCGGATTGAGACGGACTCACACGGATGGATTGCCTTCCATCCGTGCGAATCCGTCGCACCCGTGCCAATCCGTGTTCTATTCATGCAACTTTGTACCGTTTTTCAACGTCTTTTTCTGCGGTGACACGCAGCTTCTTATCAGGAAGAGGTCTTCGATGAATCGTCCCTGGCAACGTCGTCTAGTCGCGTTTGGCGCCATTGCGCTCGGCGTCGTCTATCTGATCAACCCGACGGCTGGCGTTCTCGAAATGATCCCCGATGCCCTGCCGGTCATCGGCAATCTCGACGAGGCGGCAGCGACCGCGCTGATCATCTGGGGTATTCAGGCATGGCGTCAGGCCGCTTCCGCCCTCCCCGCCCCGCCGGTTCGCGGCAGCGCAAAGTCGGAGCAGACAGCAAGGTGAGCAATCGCCTGACGTTATCTCACACGAAGGCGCCAAGGCGCAAAGGGAACAACCTTTCCGCGCCTTTGCGCCTCTGTGCCTTTGTATGCGTGAAAACGCCTCACCCAGAGGTGAAAGTGCGCAGGTGAAAAACCCTCAGACTCCCGCCGCCGCCAGCATCAACGGCAGAAGCGCCACATCGGCGCAGGCGACGATTGCCTCGAATTCCTCCGCTTTCGCAGGCGTTAGGTGGCGCCGCACATGTTCCCGTGTCAGCAGCGGCAACACCGGCTGAGTGGCGCTGCCCGCCTCAATCACGAACGCCCCGGTGCGCACCTCGCTCCAGCCAGTCTCCCGCAGCAGTGCGCCGAGATCGGCAGCCGCTTCAGGCATCGTGAACAGCAGTTCTCCGGGCAGATCACCCCGATTGCCCAGCCTTGCCGTCCAATCGCGCATATGAGCCGACCAGGGAACCCAGGCGGTTGTTGCAGTCACGACCAACACCCATCCGCCTGGACGCACGACGCGCCGCATTTCGCGGAGCGCTACGCGCTGATCGCGCAGCAACCCGAGCGTGGCGATGCACACCGCCGCGCCGCAGCACGCAGAGCGCAGCGGCAGCGCGTGCGCATCTCCGGCGACCGCCAGTAATCCGGCGTGGGTCACGGCTTCCTGGAGCGCCTCCAGGTCGCAATCCAGACCGATGAGCGGCGCCGACAGCTCGAGCGTCGATCGCAGCAATGGCGCTTTGGCGCCTGTGCCGCACCCGACGTCGAGCAGCGGACCTTCGGACGGTGCAAGGGTCGCCAGGAGCACGGTCAGGATCGGCTTCAGCGGTTCGTGTAACGCTTCAATATCACGCATGCGCGCTAATGAACTGATTGCGTATACCTTATCGCTATAATGGGTAGCGACGCCTGAACCTGTATGTGTTCACCACGTATGCCGGGGTACGTGGTGATACAGGTTGTTTGACAGGAAACGCTGCTATGGAATTCTTTGAACTGATACGTCTCAACCTGCTCTCACCGATGGCGCTGGCATTCCTGCTGGGAATCGTTGCGACCCTGGTGCGAAGCGATCTCCACTTTCCAGATGCATTGTACACCGCGCTCTCCATCTACCTGCTGCTAGCGATTGGATTGAAAGGCGGCGCCGAATTATCGGCGACGCCAATCGCTCAATTGTGGGCGCCTATCCTGGTCGCCTTCCTTCTCGGCGCCGCTATTCCGATCTGGTGCTATGCCATTCTGCGCAAACTGGGGAAGTTCAGCGTCGCCGATGCGGCAGCCATTGCGGCGCACTACGGTTCCGTCTCGGCGGTGACGTTCGGCGCCAGCCTGACGTTTCTGGAAAACGTTCCAATGCCGTATGAAGGGTTCGTCCCGGCGCTGCTCGCCATTATGGAAATCCCTGGTATCATCGTCGCCCTGATCATTGCGCGTATGCGTCTTGGCGGGGTAGAGTCGTGGGGTGCTGTGCTGCACGAGGTGCTGGCCGGTAAAAGTATCCTGTTGCTGTTTGGCGGCCTGGTCATTGGTGCGGCGGCTGGCAAGGAGGGTTTCGCTCAGGTGACGCCATTGTTCGTCGATCCGTTCAAGGGCGCCCTAACTTTCTTCCTGCTCGAGATGGGCATGGTTGCCGCGCGTCAGTTCCGCGAGGTAGCGAAAGCTGGCAAGTTCCTGATCGGGTTCGGCATCATCATTCCTATCCTGCACGCCATCATCGGCATTTTGCTCGGCAATCTCGCGGGGTTGTCGCCAGGCGGCGGCATGGTCCTGGGAGTGCTGGCTGCCAGCGCGTCGTACATCGCGGCGCCTGCCGCCGTGCGCATCGCGCTGCCGCAAGCCAATCCCGGCTACTACCTGACCGCCTCGCTGGTGATTACCTTCCCGTTCAACCTGACGCTGGGTTTGCCGCTCTACTTGGCGATAACGCGCATCATTTACGGTATCTAGAGGTTTGCACAGAATGTCTGACGCAAAGGCGCGGAGATGCAAAGGAGCGCCATACTGTGCGCCTTTGCGCCGCTGCGTCTTTGCGTCAACCCTTTTGAAAAGCGCCGTCACTCGGTCGACTCGGGCTTTGGTGGCGCGATCAGCCCGCGCTGCACCGCCACCAGCGCTGCCTGAGTGCGGTTGCTAACACCGAGTTTCTGAAAGATTTCACTCAGGCGGTTGCCGACGGTTTTTTCCGACAGGAACAAGCGTTGCGCAATTGTGCGATTGTCATACCCGGCTGCCAGGAGCCTCAGAATATCGCGCTCGCGCTCTGTCAACTGTTCGGCGTCCTGATCGGCGCTCAGGCGGCGAAACTCGTCGAATACCCGCAACGTTACGGTGGGGTCGAGTGCCGCTTCACCGCGATATACCCGTTCGATCACGTCGATCAACTCGTCAGCATCAGCGTCCTTCAGCAGATAAGCGCGCGCGCCCGCTTTGATCGCCTCGAACAGGTGCTGATCCTGGCGGTACATCGTCAGCATGATAACTTTGACATCCGGGTGCGCCTGCGCCAGTTGCCGCGCAACCGCAACGCCGTCGAGCTCCGGCATCTGGATGTCGAGCAGCACGATATCGGGTTGCAACGCTGCCACCTGCGTTAGCACCTCGCGCCCGGTAGACGCCTCGCCGACGACAACAAACCCGCCTTTGCGTTCGAGCAGTTCGCGCAATCCCTGGCGAAACATGCGATGATCGTCGGCAAGCAGAATACGGATGGGATTGGTGTTCATACGGTCCTCGATAGCGAATGAACGAATGGATCAACGAATGGGTCAACGAATAAACGAATGAGTGAGCGAATAAGCGAATGGGTCAACAAATGGGTCAGCAAATAAACGAATGGGTCAACGGATAAACGAATGAGTCAGCGAAGCGGTATCCATGCCCGCAATTCTGTCCCGGCGCCCGGGCGCGAAAGGATTGTTAGCTGGCCACGCAGCGCAGCCAGGCGTTCGCGCATCTGGCGCAGCCCGACGTGCCCCGGCGCTTCGGGAAGCGTACCGGGATCGAACCCCCGGCCATCGTCGCGCACGATGAGCTGCAACCCTTCGTCCGCTTGCCCGATGATGACTTCAACCCGCGACGCCGCCGCGTGCTTGGCGACATTGGTCAGCGCCTCCTGCACCACCCGGAATGCCACCGCTTCAACTTCTGGCGAAATGGCGGACGGCGCCCCTGACAGATCGACATGAATGTCCCAGTTGTGCTGACCCGCGAACTCGACGATGTAGCGCCGCAATCCGCCGACAAAGCCGAGTTCGTCGAACTGCACCGGACGCAGCGCGAAGATGGCCCGCCGCAACTCGCGGATCTGTTCGCGCAGCGTACTTTTCAACTCTGTTAGTTCAGCGCGCAGGCGCTGTGGGTCGCTCTCGATCCACTCGTTCCAGAGATCGATGCGCATGCGCATAAACGCCAGGCTCTGGGCGATTCCATCGTGAATATCGCGGGCAATACGGGCGCGCTCCTCAGCGATGGCGCGCTCCAGTTGATAAATCGCCCGTTCCTCGCGTGAACGGCGCCGTGCGCTGGCGATCGCTTCTGCAATCTCATTTGCGATTGTTTCGAGCAGTGCCAGTTCGTCCTGGGCAATGGTCATTGGTCGCTCGAGATGCAGCTCGATCCACCCGAGCGGCGCCATGCCGTCGTGGAGTGGAAGCGCCAGGCAGACGCCCGTGCAATCGACGCTTTCGATCATCTGTGGATGACGAGCAGTCGCCATCCGATCGGCGATATTCAATGCCTTGCGCAGACGGGCAAGCTCATCGACTGGCGCACCATGCGCCCGCGTCTCGACAATGCCTGTGGGATCGATCAGCATCACTGCCGTAGCGCGCGCCGGAACCAGTCGTCGCGGAAAAGTGAGCGCCGCGTCGAGAATCTCATCGAGCGTCGCCGAGTCGACGATCCGCCGGTTGACCTCGCTGAGCAACGCAAGCTGACTGTAAGCGCGCTGCTGGTCGCGCAACGCCTGCTCTAGCCCGGCCTGGTAGCGCTGCTCCTGGCGACTGACCCACGTCAGTGTCAGCCAGACTGCCAGCCCGCCAAGCAGTCCCCAGGCTGTCACGTCGCCCACGATGCGCATGATTGGAACATTGGGATCGAACCAGAGCGCCTCAATCATGCGCCCAATGGCGAACGTCAGACCAATAGTGCCGCCAAGGAGCCACCGCAGGCGCAACAGCACCTGCCAGTACATCTTCGGCGCCTCGCCAGCGCGTTGTTCCAACTCAGTCTCAACCATGACCTACGATACCTAACCTTATAACCCCTAACCCTTAACCCCTATTCTAGCGCAAAAAGACGCAGGCGACCGGCGGGCCGCCTGCTACCACGAAAATTGGTCTGCTCAATCCGGCTATGCTGCCAGTGCGCCGCGTCCGTTGCCCTGGCGCGCCATCGCCCGTAGGCGTGCAATACGCTCTTCGGTTGGCGGGTGGGTGCTGAACCAGCGCATCATCCCGCCTGCGCCGCTCAGCGGGTTCACGATGTAGAGCGAAGCTGTTGCCGGGTTTACATGCATGAAACCACGCTGCGCCGCCCATTCGATCTTCTCGAGCGCGCTCGCTAGCGGCAGCGGGTCTCCCATAATCCGCGCACCGAGTTCATCCGCCTGGAACTCCCGCGCGCGTGAAATACCGAGCTGAATCAGAGTCGCAGCAATCGGCGCAACAATTACCAGCAGCAGTTCACCGATGGGGTTGCCGCCTTCCTCGTCGTCACCGCCGCCGAACATACTGAAGATCTGGCTCCACATCCACATATCGGCAATCCCTGCAATAGCGCCGGCAATTGTCGCCGTTATTGCCGAAATGAGCGTGTCGCGGTTCTTGATGTGCGCCAGTTCGTGAGCAATTACCCCTGCCAGCTCATCTTTCGTCAACAGGCGGGTGATGCCAGTGGTGACCGCCACGACCCCTTTGCTGGGGCTGCGACCGGTGGCGAACGCATTTGGAACGTCTTCGTCGATGATATACAGTTTGGGCATCGGCAGCCCGGCGCGCGCAATCTGCTGCTCAACGATCTGATAGAACCACGGCGCTTCTTCGCGGCTCACCTCACGGGCGCCGGCCATGCGCAGCACGATGCTGTCGGAGAACCAGTACGCCCCCAGGTTCATCACCGCTGCCAGGATGACGGCGATGATCAGACCGAACGTTCCGCCCAAAGCGTTTCCGATAACCAGAAACAGGGCGGTCAATGCCGCCATCAATATGAATACTTTTATAACGTTCTTGCCCATACAGGAACCCTCCTGCATCCGGCTATAACCGGATTGTGTCCTTCTTCACGCACTCGTATGATACCGCAGCGCGCCAGCATGCGATAGGGTAGGAATACCCATTCTGCCACAGGAACCTTCCCGGATTCGGCGCCCATTCCGCACCAGCTTCAAATAGCCCGGTATTCCGGAGCGCTACGGACTGATGAACATTCACAACATCATCCGACATTCGCGCTGCGCCCGACGGTTGATGAAGAGGAAGAAAATAGTTCAATCTTCCTGGGCGCTTCGGGCTGAAGCCCTGGCTGAGGTCATGCAAGCCCCTTTGGGGCTTCCACGTCCTGAGCAAGGGCTTTAGCCCGCAGCTCAGAGGATGCGCGACTTGGCGGCGCAGGGATACGGGATTCATTTCTTAATCCTCATATATGAGATTCCTGCACGAACACCATGACCCCCAGAGCGCCGCAGACCGCAGCGGCAGTCACCAGATGGCACACGCTGCGCTCGGCATCCGTGATGAAGTGAGGCAACAGGCAGCGCACGCGACGCCGCTGACTCTGCCCGAGAGCGGCGCATCCATCTCGACGCCGACGCTGACCTTGCAGCGCTGCGCCCGGCGCATCGGCGCCGACCGCTGCTGCGATTCGCCGGTAGATGTTCTCCACCAGTGCAGCGGTATACGTCCCGGTCGATCTCATCATTGCGAGTATGGCCTGCTGCTGGCGCCAGCCCCACAGGCAGATGACTGCACAATCAGCAGGATGACGCTGATGATTTCCATGATTGCCTGCTTCCTTTCCTGATCAGGAACGCGAGTTCACCGGGGAAGATGAATCGCCGCACTTCCCATTCTCGACCGGCAACGAGCGCTTCCAGTTGTCGCTCGTAGGTGGCGCCCATTCCCTTCCGACGACCGCCGAGTGTGTGGACGGGATACGAGACCAGGACGAACGATGCATCGAGTGCATCGAGCAACCGTGCCGCAGCGCCGCGCTCGATCTGCTCCAGCACTGGCAACATCTTCAGCGCCAGCGCCAGATCGACCGGCGGTCCGCCCGGATCGCTCACCTGGTCGCGCACCTCGACGCTGCCGGGGATGCCGAGGAGCGTCAGGTAGCGTGCGATGAAATCGACAATGGCGCGATCAATGTCGCTAGCGTGGTAAACCGCGTTGGGCGCAAGCGGCATCCAAGGAATAGCAAGCGGGTTCAGCCCGCATCCAACGTCAAGGACAGACCGGATCGGAGGGAGACAGGCGAAGATGTCAGCATAGAACTGCTGTACGATCGGCAGGCGTTCACGGGTGGAGGCGTGGCGCGCCATCAGATCAAGCGAGGCGCGAACGAAAGATTCGCCGAGATGAGCGACGCGGGAGTTTGCCAGCGCTGCCTGAACCAGTGCATCATCAGGCGCGGCGGAGGGAGACGAAGCGTCGTGCGACTGCAACCGTCGCAGCCAGTCGGCGACGTCGATCCGCTGCTCGACATAAGCGCCAGCAACCTGGTGCAGCTTGTTCTTCGTCGCCTTGATCGCCGCTTTAACGCTCCTGCGCGCGGCGAGTTCGCGCATTGCCAGCGTGCGCACCAGCGATGGGGCGATAGTGCGATACTTCGGCGCTGCCAGCACGGTAGCGACGACTTCGTCAATCTGAGAGGCATCGGGGGATGCCAGGCGCTCTGATGAACTGTGTCCGGTGTTGACAGACATTTGAGACATGCATAATGGTTGCCTGGCGGGTGACGCAGCAACCTGGAAACCTCCGGCATCACCAGGCGGGTGACCGTCGCCTGTGCAAGCAGACGGCGAACGCTAAGGGGTATAGTACAGGGTTACGAGGCTGTGCGCCTTTGCGTCTTTGCATCGACCTCTTTGAGCAATGCTGTAGCCCCCTAACCTGTCGAAGCTGCCGTCATCTGTCCTTCGTTGTTGCGTTTGGGAACAAAGCGCGCCAGAATAATACCCAGTTCGTACAGCAGATACATTGGGATAGCGAGCAACAGCAAGTTGTACGGGTCGCCAGTCGGGGTAATTAGTGCGGCGATGATGAAGATGATCACAGCGGCATACCGGCGTGTTGCCGCCAGGCGCGCTGCGGTGACGACGCCAAGACGCGCCAGGATGTACACAACCGCAGGCAATTGAAAGATCAAACCATTCCAGAGAAGCAAGGTTGCGACTGTGCCGATAAAACTATCAACACGCGGCTGTGTCACAATCGTGGTTCCATCGACGCCGAATCCCAGGAGAAAGCCCAATGCGGCGGGAACCGTGAAGAACCAGCCAAATGCTACGCCAGCAATGAACAACTCAGTCACAATCGGCAGGGCAATAAACAGGATGCGCTTCTCGTGCGGCAGCAGCCCCGGCAGGAAAAATGCCACAATCTGATACAGGACGAACGGCATCGCCAGCGTAATGCCAACCACCAGCGCCATGCGCATGTAGGCGAAGAACACTTCGCCGGTGTCGATGCCCTGCAACTGCGTGCCCGGCGGCGCCAGATGACGCACCAGAAAGACAGGCAGCGGATCGCCCAGAAGCATCGGACTGTTGACGATCCAGAACCCAATAATCGTGCCGATGGCAATTGCAATCAGCGCCTTGATCATCCGATCCCGCAGTTCGACCAGGTGGGGCACGAACGCGCGCCAAACATCGCCGAGGCTGGTGAATTCGGTCAGGCTCGACACAACCTCTTCGCCGTTGGCGGGCGCTTCGTCCTTGATGAAGAGGCGCACCAATACAATGACGACTAGGGGCAATAGGATGAGGAAGGTGAGGACGCTGACAATAACGATCAGTTGAGTCGTTGTGAGCTCCATTAGGGTGCACCCTCAGGATGACGACTCGACATAGCGCGACATCGCCAGGGCATCATTGGCAGGCGCTGGTTCAGCGGCAGGCGATGCCGCGCTTTTGCCAAGCGACCCGTCGGCGCCGTCTGTCCCGTTGAGCGATGTCGACGCATGATCGCCGTCGTTCTGACGATGTTTCTCTTCCGCCATCCGCTGCACAAGAGTCGCGCGTAGACGAGCGAGTTCCTCGGCGATACTCGACACCTGACGACTAAGAGCGTCAATCCGTGCTATATCAGCGGCGAGGGGCGAGTCATCAGGTACAACGTGCGCTGGCGGCGACGCGGGCGCGCTGCGTGCGCCGCGCGCGACCGTTTCGCCGCCAGCGATGGTTGGCGCGTGTTGTAGCATAGCGGATGATCGTGCCGCCGAGACCTCGGCAATACGCGCGCGGCGCGCGCCGATCGGACCCGGATCGACCTCGAACTCGGACAGTACTGCACTGTCGGCTGCCTGTGCGACCGAAGCAGCCGCGCCGTCAGCGGACTGCGCCGCTAGCGCAGGGGCGCTGGCTGTGCTCTGAGTTGGCAATGTGGGCGCCTGACCAGCGGTCGCAGATACGGGTGGACGAAGAGAAGGCGGTTCTTCGAATTTCCCGTCGGGCAATTCAATCTTCGAGACCCTGGCCGCTTCCTGCGCCGACTGTTCGAGCAACTTCCCGGCATCCGCCAGATCAGACCGCACACTCTGAAGATCCTGGCGCATGCTTTCGACCTCACGTGTCAATTCGGCGCGGATCGCCTGCAGTTCGCTCTCAAGCTCCGCTCGTGCGCGCAGCACCAGGGCGGCATCGGGCGAGCGCTGAATCCAGTCGCGCACTCGCACGACGAAACGGCCAGCCTGACGCGCAAATTCAGGCAAACGCTCTGGACCGAAGACCAGCAGCATGATCACCAGGATCAGCAGAATTTCACCAGGACCGACGCCTAACAGTTCCATTGCCCGATTCCTCGTCTGCTGCGCTGCCTTCAGCACATAAGCGCGCCACAGCAGACCGCCAACTGCCAGGCCACAATCACCGGACTGGACGAGGGACGGCCTGCTGTGGCGCGTCTCACCGCTGCCACTCCTCAGGCCGCCTGCAGCTTTTGCTCAATATAGTTCAGCGCGTCCTGCACTGTAACGATTTTCTCGGCATCTTCGTCGGGGATCTCAATGCCGAACGCCTCCTCGAGTTCCATAATCATTTCGACCAGATCGAGCGAGTCAGCGTTGAGATCATCGGTGAACCGTGCGGTCGGCACGATCTTACTTTCGTCGACTCCGAGTTGTTCTGCGACGATCTTTTTGAGCCGAGCCTCCATTTCGGGAGAGGGCATGCACGTACTCCTTTCGACAGCCTTGATGAGCGAATGCCTGACGAACGCGAGCTACCCCTTGCGTCGCTCGCGGTAGCGACTGACGACCGTGCCGAGAACGCCATTGACAAAGCGGCTCGAGTTGTCGCTGCCATACTGCTTGGCGAGCTCGACTGCTTCGTTAATGATCGCCTTGATCGGCGTTCTTTCCTCTTCGTCAATCAGGGCCTCGAAGAGGGCAATTCGCAGAATAGCCTTGTCAACCCCCGGCATCTGGCTAACGGGCCAGTTTGGCGCAGCCTCCTCAATGATCCGGTCAAGATACGACGCATGTTCCCACGCGCCGAAGACCAGCCGTCGCAGGAAGCGTTCGCCTTCTGGCGGAAGGCGCTCTTCCTCGAGACGCCGAGTCACCACCTGATCGGGCGGATGGTCGGTCGCATCGAGTTCAAAGAGGATCTGGAGCGCGATTTCGCGCACTCGACGACGCAGACTAGCCATGGTCGCGCGTCTTTTCTCTTGTAGCAACGTCTACTATCGAGACATCGACAACCGAAACGTCAACGCCAGCGAGTTCACGCAGTACAGTTGCAACCGCTGCCTGAGCGGTTGCTGCAACCTGCCTCAGGCGCATACCCTGCGCTGCAACGATGGCACACGCGACACGCACGCCTGTCGCGCCGATTGCGACAGCCGCGCCAGGGCCAGTACAAGCCCATGGCTCACCCTGGACTGACGGAACGCTCGCCAGACGTACAACGCCTGGCGTTTCGCGGAGAGCAGCGCGCACCAGCGCGAGCAACACAGGCGCAGCGACCGTCACATGTCCCAACGGTTGCGACACCATGCGTATTCCTTCAACATACATGCGCTTCGACGCGGTATTCTACCGTCTTTCGAGGTGAGCGTCAAGGCAGTCAACTCATCACCATCCCGCCATCGACAGTTAACGTCTGCCCGGTAATATACGCTGCCGCGTCGGATGCCAGGAAGCAGACCAGGTAGGCGACGTCCTGCGGCGTGCCGAGACGCCCAAGCGGAATGGCTTCAAGGATGGCTGATCGCACCTGATCACTAAGCCCAGCAGTCAATTCCGTTTCGATATAGCCCGGCGCCACCGCGTTGACCGTGATATTGCGCGATGCCATTTCGCGCGCAACTGCGCGAGTGAAACCAATAATCCCAGCTTTTGCCGCGGCGTAGTTGCTTTGCCCAGCGTTGCCGATCAGCCCGACCACTGACGTAATGTTGATGATGCGTCCGCTGCGCGCCCTGGTCATCGGTCGGAGCGCTGCCTTCGTGCACAGGTAGACGCCGCGCAGATTAGTGTCGATGACGACGTCAAAGTCGTCCTCTTTCATGCGCAGCAGCAGCGTATCGCGCGTAATGCCCGCATTATTGACCAGAATATCGACCGTGCCATACCGGTCAATCACGGTCTTGAACAAGCGCTCAACATCCTCAGCAACGCTTACATCCGCCTGGACGCTGATCGCAGCGCCATCGGCGGCAGTGATCGCAGCGACCGTCTCCTCAGCTGCTGCCGCGTTTCGCTGATAATTGACGACAACCGTCGCGCCAGCGGCAGCCAGAGTTGTTGCAATCGCCCGTCCAATCCCTCGTGAACCGCCAGTGACGACGGCAATTTTGTCTTTGAGCGAGATCTGCATCGCCATACTCCGGTCAGCCGGTCACTTCTCGGCAATCTGATACAGCGTTGCGCCATCGATCAGGACGATGGGTCGGTCTTTGGCTGCCTTAATTGCGGCGGGGGTAAACTCGGTCGAGGTGATGACTACGCCTTTGGTGCAACCCTCACGTTTCATCTCCTGCAGCAGGCTCTCGACCGCGCCAGGAGCGACTTTGTCGGCGACCGACAGGCGCAGATGCCACGGCTCGTTCTTGTATTCGAGCCAGATATCCAGGTATTTGTCATTGTGCAGAAAACGGTAATCTTTGAAGGTGAACCCTTGCTTTTTGAACAGGTTGTTGACGTAGTAGCCCAGTTGCGGCAGCGACAGACCACGAATATCGTCCGGCTCGCGGATGGCGCCGGGTCGTTCGAGGGCGCCGCCACGCTGCCTGATCTCTTCACGTAAGGCGCGATTGCGCTCCTCTATCCGCCCGGCGGTACTTGCGCCAAAGGTGCAGAAGACAATCAATGAAAATCCAAAAAAGCCGCTGAGCACTATCCAGGCATCCCATGGCGGCGTGCCAGGTTCGACCATGCCCGCGCCGCTTACGCCGAGCTGCGTTTGAAAAATAAAGTACCACAGCGTACCAGCAGCAACGATCGATGCGAGCGTGCCGGTCAGAAATCCGTGCAACGCATAGTGACCGGACACATTACGTGCCAGCAGTAATCCGACGCCAACCGGTACGATGCCCGCTAGAAACCCGGCAATTCCGCCAGCCGTAAGCGACAGCGGCATGAGTAGGCCGCCGCCGATCGCGTAGAGCAGCACAATAATCCAGCGAACCTCGCGCAGTCCTGTGCTTATTTCTCCAAAAAAACGCGCAACCGGATTGGATCGCCGCTCTTCCCGCGATGTCGTCTTTGGTTGGTCGGACACATCGATCCCCATAGACGACTCTCTTTCAACGACCCTGCCCCAGCAATTCGTCGACTGCTTCACGCAGTTTGCCAATATCGGCGAATGAACGATAGACTGAGGCGAATCGGATGTAGGCGACATCGTCAATGGCGCGCAGTCGCTGCATGACCATATCGCCGATGAGCGAGGATGGCACTTCTGGCTCGTCAAGCGCCATCAATTCTGCTTCTATGTCGTTTGCCAGGGCTTCAAGCGCCTGCGCCGGGACAGGACGACGGTAACATGCAGTGCGCACCCCGCGCATCAGTTTTTCCCGATCATACGGCTCTCGCTCGCCGTTTTTCTTGACCACGGTAATGCTGACCGTCTCAACTCGCTCATAGGTGGTGAACCGTCGCCCGCACGCCTCACACTTGCGCCGCCGACGGATCATTTCACCATTATGGAGTCTGCGCGTATCGATGACATCACTCTCAGGATGCTGACAGTAGGGGCACCGCATTGATCTCGTCCCTTGTATTACGCTCCATCCCTTCAATGAAGCATTATAGCATACAAAAGGGGCAGGGCGCGGGGCGCGAGGTGTGAGGGGCAAGGCGGGAAGGGCGAACAGGCAAGCGACTACGGAAAGACCTTCACGCCGCTTTGTGTTCTTCGTGGATGATCCCGCAGGCGCGGCACGCATGGCGAGCAGCGCCCTGCATATTTCCTCCGTCACCTCTCGCCTGCCAGGTGCTTTACCCAGCACAGGAGCAGGTACGCAGCGGCAGTATTGCGCCCGATGCCGGATGGTTGCTCGCCAGCGCCGCCATAGATGCGCAGGGTGCTGACGATCAGTCGACCTTCGCCCCACGTGACCTCGGCAGCATAGTCGTGGACGCTCGCCGTGCGAGTGTCGATCCGGCGCAGGATCGGGCGCGCCAGCGCGCCAAGCGGTTGTGTATCAAGCGCATAATCAGTGGCGCAGCCGAAGAACTGAAGACCAGCCCATCCGTCGTGCGGGAAATCGCCCCATGCCGGGTGCGGCTCGCAGATCCGCAGCGCCTCGCGCCAGAACGGCATCGCTGCCGTTGCAACCGGTCCTGGCGGACCATCGCCGTCCTGGATCAGCACCACGCGCCCGCCTCCGCGCGTGTATGCCGATAATGCGCGCGTCCAGGCGCTGGCGACCACCACAAATGGCGCTGCGCGCACATCGACCCGCGCTCCGGTTTCGCCCCGCAGGTCGGCGTGGGTCACTTCCACCGCGTGTGGCGCGAGACGGGAGAGATCACGCAACCGTCCCAGCGGGTCGTAAACCGCGATGTGACGCGCGGTTGCCCAGGGATTTGCCGGGAAGAACCAGAGGGGCCAGGCATTGTCCGTCTTCTGATCGCCAATAGTGAGCAGTACCCGGAACGTTGCGCGCAGCGGCGCACTGACATCGGGTGCAGTGAACTCCGCCACGCCAATTTCACGCACCTCGCCGGGCAGCACGTCGCGGTCGGTCACGATTTCTCCTGATGCAAACGGCGTCTCATCGTCGAAGGCGACGCTCCAGGCAGCACGCGCTGTTCCGCCTTGCATCCCGTAGTGCGATACGATCACATGCGGTCGGACGAGCGCCCCAGCGTTGTAACTCCAGACATCCCAGAACGCCACGCGGTCGCCGCCGCGTATCCATTCGCGTCGTCGATCCCATCCAATAAGCGCCACCACGTCATTGTTGAAGCGTCGAAACTCGGCGGGATCATACTTGAGTGCGCCGGTTGCGTCCCACATGCCAGCGCTGGTGATTGGAGTATCCGCTTCGCCCGTGATGACATAGCCTGACACCTCACGATACGTGCGCGTCGTCTCGATGGTCCATTTGCGGTGAAGCAAACCGTGCGCATACGAGAATGCCTCAAGTTCGGCGCTGCGCTCCCACAACCCTTGGGCACGCAGTCGCTCTTCGAGAAAGGGCGCTTCATTCGTCCAACGGGCGCCAGTCGGGTTGACCGCTGGGTCGGCGCTCAGCCACCAGGGGCGCGAACCGTCCGCCAGGCGATAGCGCCGCAGATCACGGAATGTGTCGTAGTCGCAATACTCGCCGAGCAGCCAGGGTTGCGCAGGGCGCCAGCGCGGTGAGAAGGCGTCGAGAAGTCCGCGGAAGAAGTGCAGGTCGGCGTAGAAATGATGATCGTAGTACTGGGCGAACTCGTTGAGCAGGCCGCCATAGGCTTCCCCGGACCCGCTATTGTCGCGCACCAGGGCGTCGCCGCACATCCTGCGCGTCATAGCGTACAGCGCACCAAGGATGTCGGCGCCGACGTCCTTGCCCAGTTCGCACCCAAGGCTGTAGATGACAACTGACGGATGCCGTCGCGCCTGACGGATCAGGCGCTCGTATTCGATTGGCGTCTGACGGCGAAAGTGCTCGGTGACGCGGGGCAGCCACATCGGCAGCTCAATCCACAACAGCATGCCCATCTCGTCTGCCAAGTCGAGATAGTACTGCGGTGGGAACCACAGACAGCACTTGACGCCGTTGTACCCTAGACGCTTGAGGCGCTCGAAATCGGTGCGCACGCGTTCCGGTCCTGGATTAGGGGCGAAGGTCTCCCAGCGCCATCCCCACGACAGAATCATGCGTGGGTAGATGGGATGACCGTTGAGCCGCAGTGTCGCGCCATCTGCCTCGAATGAACGCAACCCAAAGCGCAGTTCGACACGGTCATCATCACCGGCGCGCAGCACGGCGCGGTAGAGCGCCGGGTCGGCAGGCGACCAGGGACGCGGGTCGGGCGTTGGACCGTCCATATGGAGCCGATAGCGAATGCCGCCTGCCGTTTCCACGCGCACGGCGTCTTCTTCGGCAGACAGCAGAAAACTGCCGTCTGGACGATAGAGTTCCAGCCTCACGCGCGCTGGGCCATCGAGTTCTGCTTCAACGAAGACATGCCCGTCGGGCGTGCCGCGTACCCAGGCGTCGAGGAAGCGGGTCGCTCCGCTGGCGATCAGGGTGACGTCTTGCCAGATTCCGCCATGGCTATGCCCCCAGACATACGGAAGAAACCCAGCCAGGGTTTCACGCAGTGGGAAGCGCCCCGGCAGCGATGTCGACTCCGGTCCGCCAGTCAGGCTCGCTGGCTTCTCGACTCGCACCAGCAAGGTCACGCGATCGCCCGGCGCCGCAGCGTCGCCGATCTCGAGATCGAACGCATCCCACATGCCCGTGTGTGTGCCAATGCTCCGCATATCGCCTGAGTCGCGCACAATGAACGCTTCGCAAGCGTAACTGACCGCGCCGAAGCGCAGAAAGAGACGTCGCCCTTCTAGTTCGTGCGGAATAGTAAACGACGTGCGATACCACGCTGGACCGGCGCGATCCTTTGGGAAACCAGCGTCTTCCCAGCATCCGGGAACAGCGATCGGGCGCCAGTCGGACTGATCGTCGAAACGGAACTCCCAGGGACCGGGGAGCGGCATATGATAGGGAAGCATGAAAACCTCACTATCACGGGAGCAGATACAGCAGGAGGCGCATTCGTCCACAACCGAAACTATTGTACACGAGAACCGGCGCGACTCCGTTCAGTATCTCTTGTGCGGATCGTCAGGCGCAGTCGTTGAGAACGCAATCCGGCATTCCCCGCGCCGACCCGCACAGGCGGGATTTGCATTGCAAAGCCCGCAACTCGCGGAGTTTGCGCAATTTCCGCGTCGCCTGGTCCGGCCTGCACCTATGCGCTTCGCATCTACAGCCCTCAGCTTATGAGGATAAGCGATGTGGGGCTGAAGCCTTTGCTGAGTATCGTACAAGCTCCTGTAGGGCTTCCGCGTCCTGAGCAAGGGCTTCAACCCGCAGCTCAGGGGACGCGCGATCTGGCATCCCAGATATGCCAGACTTGTGACGTTCATCGACCACCGGGCGAGCCAGCAGGGAGTTAGGACGGTCGTTCCAGGAACGATCCGCTGGATGCCGGGGCGTTCAGCGCCGCTAACTGGCGCTGAAGAAACGCTTGAAGTTCCGCCGCAGTCGCCTCTTCCAGCGAAGGAACAGGCGCGTTAGGCGGAAGCGCCGCAAGGGCGCGAAGCAGTCGCTGGTAGACGCGGCGGGCATCGGCGCTGCGACCGGTGCGATGCAGGATGCCAGCCATCGCTAGGGATGCGAAGTAGAGCGTGTGATCGAGGTAAAGGGCGCGTCGGTAAGCGGCGAGCGCCTCTTCAAGGCGCCCCCGTTGTTCCATAATCTGACCGGTGAGCAGGTGCGCCTCTGCACGCAGTGGCTGCTGTTCGGTCACCGTAGCGCACAGGCGCAGCGCCGTTTCCAGATCGCCGCGATCAGCGGCCCGACGCGCTGCGGCATACAGGTCTGGCACGTCGTCGCTGGCGTTCGTCTCACGCTCTGAAGCATCAGGGGGAGATGCCGACAACGTGGCGGCAGGATCGGTCAGCAACAGCGGCGGCGTGTCAGCATGTGGGGTTGAAGCGTCGGAGCATGGCGGGTCGCTCTCCCACTGGCGCCCAGGCGCCTGCGGAAGAGCGACCATCTCATCGAAGAGCGGCGCTGTCGACGGCTTGCGGTACATCACCGTTCCGGGGAAATTGACGACCTCGAAGTCATCAAAGAAGTCGGAACGCGCTTCGGCGTGCCCGACGATCAACCAACCGCCAGGAATGAGGGCGCGATACAATCGGCGCACCACTGCGCGAATTGTGTTGTCGTCGAAATAGATCAGCACATTCCGGCAGAGAATGACATCTTGCATGGCGGTGCCGTTCATCACCGCAGGGTACTCGTCTTCGACCAGATTCAATCGGGTAAATAGCACCTGACGGCGAAGGTCGGGGCGGATTCGCCAGCGCGCTTCTCCGACTCGCTCGAAGTAGCGATCCCGCACCGATACGTCCGTTTCACGGAATGACCAGGCGCCGTACACGCCCGCGCGCGCCCGTTCCAGAAAGGTCGTGTTGATATCGGTCGCCAGAATGGTGACCTGCCACGACGCAGGGTCAGGAAGAACCTCGCGGAGCAGGATCGCCAGTGAGTAGGGTTCTTCGCCCGTGGCGCAGCCGGCGCTCCAGAAACGCAACGACCGGATTGCCGCGCGTCGGGCGATCAGATCGGGAAGAATACTGTCCCGCAGAGCGGCAAACTGCGCCGCATTGCGAAAAAAATAGGTTTCACCGACCGTCACGCCTTCGATGACGGCGTGCAACACGCGCTCATCGCTACTGGCAGCGGCGTAGAGCGTTTCGAGCGAGGCGTGGCCAGTGGCGGACAGAATCATGGACAGACTGTGATAGAGATCGCCCTGCCGGTGATCGGAGAAGTAGATGCCGCTGCGCGCCAGCAGCAGATCACGGAATCGCCGAAGGATATCGTCGCTGAATGGCGTCTTCATACAGTCACCAACGTCATGATGTACGGCGCGATCTGATCGATCGCCGCAACATGCGCGACGGCGCCAGCCTCTACAGCACTGCGCGGCATGCCATAGACCACGCAACTCGCCTCGTCCTGGGCGATCGTCACCGCGCCACGGTCGCGCAGTTCCCGCAAACCGCGCGCGCCATCGTCACCCATACCGGTCAGGATGACGCCAATCGCGCGTGCGCCATATGCCTGCGCCACCGACCGAAACAGCAGGTCGGCTGAGGGGCAGTATCGGTCGTCGGGATGCGCCGGACGCAGAGCGATCAGTCCGCGCTCCCCCGCCAGCAGATGAAAGCCGTCGGGCGGAAGATACACATGCCCAGGCGCCAGTCGTTCGCCGTGGACGGCAATCCGTACCGGCAGCGGCGTCGTTCGCTGAAGCCAGTCCTGCAGCGCGGGCGTAAAATCGCGCGCAATATGCTGCACGAGCAGCACTGGCAGCGGGAACTGCGCTCCTAGTCCGCTGAGAACCGTCTGAACCGCCGCCGGTCCGCCGGTCGATGCCGCAATTGCCAGCGCCTGCGCGCTGCCGGATGGGAACGCTAGCATCGCCGGAGACGTCTGACTAGGTGGCGACGCTAGGCGCACGCGTGGCGTGAAGCGGGTGACTACCCGCACCCCTGCCATGATCCGTAGCGTCTTGAGAAAAGTCTCGCTGTCGGCGGGGTCGGCGGAGCGTCCGCCGGGCTTGCGAATGACGGTCAGAGCGCCGGCCGCCAGCGCATCTATCGACTTCCGTTCGCTTGCGCTGGCGCTGATCAGAACGATAGGGGTCGGGCAACGGCGCATAATCTCGCGCGTCGCTTCGTAGCCGTCCATCACCGGGAGATGAATGTCCATGGCAATGACATCCGGTCGCAGACGCAGCGTCTCCCGCACTGCCTGTCGCCCGTTGCCTGCCACGCCGACCACGATGAACGCGCCGCTTGCATTGAGCAGCCGGATCAGCAACTCGCGCTGGCTGAGCGAGTCTTCAACCAACAACACACGTATCGGCGGCGCCGCACTGCTCACGCCGTTATCCTTCGCAGTTCAGCAACGTTGAAGATCAGACAGGAACGGTGATCCAGCAAGACGATGCCGGAAAAGAATCGGCCAGCGTAAGGCATGTTCAGCATATGGATGCCGCCTGATGAGAGGTGCGCCAGGCCATACACCTCATCAACCAGCAACCCTAGCGTGGGAACGTCAGCGGCGTTCGTTCCAGCATTGACAATGATGATCTGATTGGTGAGATCATAGTGCGGCGTTTCGCCAACCAGTCGCCGTCCATCGATGACCGGCAGGTGGCGTCCATTGAGGTTGAGCAGACCGCATACCTCTGGTTTGCTGTCAGGCAGGATCGTCAGCGCTGGCAGACGAACGACGCGCAGCGTCGCTTCGAGCGGCAAGGCGTAGTCTTGAGCGCCAATACGGCAGATCACCAGCGCCTGCGAGGCAGGCGCAGAGAATAACGCCTGACTCATGGGCATCACCTACATATAGAAACGCAGAATGAACTGCCCTGTCTGCTGCTGCATAGCCAGCGCAGCGCTGCCTGCGATTTCCTGCAACCCGCGTCTGAGCTGCGAAAGGTACTCCGCATCGCGCTGCAGATTATCAGCATGGCAGATCACTTCAATTTCATATCGCCCGTGGTGGTGCGGGATCAGACGAAACAGAAAATCGGCATTCCAGTGCCGTTCGAGCGCGGCACGCGCAACCTCGCTGACGATCGCCGTCATACGCGCCTGCGCGGTCAGGCAGAAACCGGCCTGGCGCGCCATCTGCCGCACATGCTGGCGAACGAGCACGACATCGTATCCCGATCCCACGTGGACATTCCGTGCCTCAGAAAGCGTCGAATGCATCATATTCCCCTCACGTCCGCTGCAACACGCCAAGGGCGCGCAGTGACTCAATGAGATTGTGTTCGGCGAACTCGTCTTTGGGAATGTAGTCATCGGCGCCGGACTCAAGACCGGCTTGCGTGCTGCGGACATCATCGCGGTGCGTCAGCATAATCACCGGCACGGCGGCGGTGTCGCGCTCCTCTTTCAAGCGCTGGCAGAGCGTATATCCATCCATGACGGGCAGGTCCACATCAAGGACGATTGCGTCGGGGGGACGAGCACGCGCGCGTTCTAGCCCCTCGACGCCGTCATGCGCGACGTCGACGCGCGCGCCGCAGCGCTGAAGTTCGAGCTGAAAACGCAACGCTTGCGTGCGACTGTCTTCTACCAGCAGAACATATGGCGCCATACCCTGTGCCTCCTCAGATTAAGCGAGCAATGGTGTCGAGCAGGGTTTGCTGATCGAAGGCGCGCTTGACGATGTAGGCGTCCGCGCCGACAGCCACCCCGCGTTCACGATGTTCTGGCGCATCGAGCGATGTCACCAGTATGATCGGCAGGTGCTTGAAGCGCTCACTTGCGCGCAGTTTCTCGGTCAGTTCGAATCCGTTCAGTCGCGGCATATCGACGTCGCTGATCACCAGATCGCACCCGCCATTCGCAGCCAGACGCTGCACCAGGTCCAGCGCTTCCGCGCCGTCGGTCGCCAGGTGCACCTGATACCCTGCCGCTTCGAGGATGTTCTTTTCCAGCATTCGGGTCGTCAAGGAGTCATCGACGACAACAATCTGCGGCGTGCGCCGCTGCACGCTGTGCTCCGGCTGCACCGACATGACGGTGCGCTGCGCCCCGGACGCAGCCCGCACGATGTCAACCGTATCCAGGATCGGCGCCACCGTCCCGTCGGGAAGAATCGCCGCAGCCGCGACAAAGCGCACACGCTTCAACGGAAACGGTAGGCGGTGGACAACCAGCTCCTGTTCACCGGCCACTGCGTCAACCGCGCATGCAATCAGGCGCTCCGCACCGCTGCCTAACACCAGCGCCAGACACCGCATCGCGCCCTCAGGGAACAGCGCTGTCCCGCCGCTAGCGCCAAGCAGGTCTGCCAGGTGCACCAGCATGACCGGTCGCTCGTCAACAAACACGATCATTCGTCCTTCCAGCATGTGCACATCGCCGGGCGCCACCGAAATGATGCGCTGGATCGACTCGAGCGGTACAGCGCAGACCTGGCGCCCCAACCGGATCAGCAAGCCGTGCGAACTGGTCAGCGACACCGGCAGGTTCAGCACAAACCGGCACCCTTTGCCGGGCGTGCTCTGCACCTGAATGCGCCCCTGCATGCGCTCAATATGCGAATGCACAATATCCAGCCCAACGCCGCGCCCCGAGAGATGGCTAACGCTGGCGCGCGTCGAGAAGCCCGGCAGGAAAATGAGATGATGAATATCTGTCGGACTCAGGCGCTCTAGATCGGTCGCAGTCAGCAGTCCCAATTCCAGAGCGCGGCGCCGGATTGCCTCATCGTCCAGCCCGGCGCCATCGTCTGCTACCTCGATAGTCAGCCAGTCGCCTTCGACAGCGGCGGTCAGGCGCACCTGTCCGCGTTCCGGTTTGCCGCGACGCTGGCGCGTTTCTGCATCCTCAATCCCGTGATCGATGGCATTGCGTAGCAAATGGGTCAGCACATCACGCAGCAGCTCAAGCACCTGCCGATCGGCTTCAGCGCTGCCGTCATCGAGCAGCAGATCAATCGGCTTGCCAGCGCTCCGGCTGACCTCGCGCGCAACTAGGCGCAACGACTGAAAGATAGTGTGCAACGGCAGCATGCGGGTGCGCCGGACGCGGGTATGCAGGCGATCTGTTACCGCGCTGAGCATTGACTGATCGGCATTCAAGTCGCGCACAAAGGCTGTCATGCGCTGCTCGATGGTCTCGATCAGGTCTGCCGCCTGGATCAGCGCGTCCGTCAGCGCACGCGCTTCTCGTCCATCAAGCGCCGTAGACGTTGCGTGCGGATCGAGCAGCGAATCGATGTGCGGCGATCCGTTGTTCCGCGCCTGAGCGCGAATAGCAAGCGGACGCACCTGACGCCAGAGACGCTTCCAGCGTGTTGACAGGCCAGCGATCTCCTGCGCTTGGCGCAGTCGATCACGAATGCGCATAGTTCCGGTCATCAATTCGCCGACATCGTTGAGCAGCGTGTCCAGCACATCTATCGCCAGCCGAACGGTGGTTGCTTCGCCGCTGCCAAATGGTGACGCGCCGTCGCCTGATGCACTCCGCAACGATGCTGAGGATGCAGGAGCGCCTGGCGTAGCATGGGGCGCATCGGCGGAATGAGGGGCGTTGCGATCCGGCGTCGCTGCGCCCGCCGACGACAACGACAGTGCAGCGCGCAACTGGTGAACTGTCGTATCAATCAGCGCTGCATCGAACGGTTGGCGGGCGGTTGCCTGATCGACCAGTTGCCCGATGACGTCGAGCGCTGCATAGATCGGATCGCAGAATGCAGGCGTGATAGACGCCTGCCGGTGACGCAGCGCGGCGAATAGGTCCTCCATCGCGTGGGCAATCCGCTCAATGTCGGGCAATCCGGCGGCGCGAGCGCCTCCTTTCAGGCTGTGCGCTGCGCGGAAGAGACGGTCAATCATCTCGCGGGCGTCGGGGTGATCGGGATGCTGCTCCAGTTCAAGCAGCAATGACGCGATTGCAGTGCGATGCTCCGCCTGCTCTTCGCAAAACGCAGCGAAGACCTGCGCCATAATGTCATCGTCGGTCGCCATATCGTCGCACCTGCCTGCTACAGCCGATACCGGGCAATTGTCTTCTGCAGCGACTGCGCGAGCGTGTGCAGGTCCTGCGCTGCGCGCTCCGCCTGCCGGGTGCTCGCCAACGCCTGGGTCGTCGCCTGCTGGATCGCGGTCATCGCCTGAGCGATCTGATCCATTCCCGCTGTTTGTTGTTGCGCAGCAGCAGCCATCTGCACATTCGCCTGGGCGCCGCTTTCAACTTCGCTGGACATCTGATGGATCACCTGTCCGGCGCGGGTTGCCAGAGCGACGCCCTGCTCAACGTTCTTCGTCCCTTCCTCGGTCACCATCACGGCTGCATTGGTAGCGCGCTGAATCTCGCCCAGAATCTCGCGCACCTGAACGGTTGCCGCTTTCGAGCGTTCCGCTAGATCGCGCACATGCTGCGCGACAACGGCAAAACTCTTGCCCTGCTCGCCCGCGCGTGCGGCCTCGATGGCCGCGTTCAGCGCCAGCAGGTTGGACTGGTCCGCCAGTTCGGCGACGGTAGTGGTAATCGCGCTGATCGCCTGAGTCTGCTCCGCCAAAGAGAGGATCGTCTGCGCAATGCTTTCAACGCGCCCGCGAATCTGCCCCATACTGTTGATCGTCTCTTCCACCGCCTTGGCGCCCTGGCGCGCCAGTTGAAGCGCCGTCTGACTATCCTGCGCCACCTGCGCCGCCTGACGAGCCGTCTGCAGCGCAATCGCCTTGACTTCTTCGATGGTGGTTGAGGTTTGCGTCACTGCAGCCGATTGTTCCGTCGCCGACGCTGCCTGTTGCGTAGTGGCGGCGAGGATCTCGGCGGCTGCCGAGGCGATGGCGGCGTTTGCCTGCTGAATCTGGTGCGTCATGGCGTGCAGGCTGGCGACCATAGCGTTCAACCCTTCGCCTAGCTGACCAAGCGCCCCGTTCTGACGAATCTCCAGGCGCTGTGAGAGATCGCCGTCGGCAATGCGCCGGGTAAACGCCAGGTACTCAGCGACCGTTTCTTCCAGCACGCGGCGGCTCTCGATTTCCGCCTGGCGCAGTTTCGCCTCAGCTTCGCGCGCCTCTGCTTCGGCAGCGCGGCTGGCGCGCAGACTGGCGACCATCTGATTGTAGGCGGCAGCGAGCGTTCCAATCTCATCGCCCGATGTCACTTCGACGTTGCGCGACAGATCACCGCGGGCGACAGCATTTGTCGCCTCGGTCAACCGTCCGAGACTGCGGGCGATGAGGGTTGAAAGGGTAAACCCGGTGACGCCCGAAATCGCCAGAGTAAAAACGAGCAGGCTGGCGATCGTGGTGCGCGCGTTGTGATAGGCTTCCTGAACTGCGCCCGTCGCCTCAAGCGCCTGGCGATTGTTTTCCTGTTCAAGCGCGGTCGTATCCTGACTCAACTGATCAAAGAGCGGCTTAAGACCGTTGAAGGAGATCAGCGCAGCTTGCGGGTCATCGACGGTAAAGACGCCTTTGTTGATCTCCTCCACGTAGGTAGTCCAGTTTTTACGGATGCGTGTATACAGGTCACGTTCGATATCGGTGACGATATAGGCTTCGTACTTCTGCAACAGCCCATCCATCTCGGATTCGAGCTCGCGCCGTTCGACATTGGTGCGGGTCAACTGCTCAGGGCGTGGATCGGCGATGCGCACCGCTGCCAGGCTGCGATGGCGGGTGACGATGCGGCGCATATCGCTGGAGATGCGCGTTGCAGGAACGATGTTATCGCTCAAATGCTGGGCGCGACTATTCATTTGTTCCATCTGATAGAGCGCAAGCACGCCCAGCACGATCATCAGCAGCAGCGTCAGCCCGGAGACGCCGAGGAGTTTGAGTCGGATAGAGAGTTTCATAGCGTCCTCGCTTAGCACGTGAGTTCATGAGTCCACGCCCTGTGCGCACCGCGTCACAGGGAAGCAGGGCGATATGCGCGCTATCGCTCAGGCGACAGCTTTATGTTCGACGATCAGACGCGGATCGATGAGCAGCGAGCCTGGATCAATCACGAGGGACAGGTCTCGGTCCACACCGCGAATCCATGAAGTGGAGGAGTTAGACGCCGTGATCGGCGCTGGACTCAGTTCGAGCGCATCGGTTGTCATCCCCAGAATGCTGTCCGCTAGCAGCACTAGTTCATTTCCCCCATCCTGAAGCAGGATCAAGAACGATCCGGGAGCGGGAGGGCTGACTGGGAGATCAAGCAGCGGGCGCAGATCAACGCACGTCAGCAATCGACCATGCATGTTGACCAGACCGACAATGAATGGCGGGACGCCGAAGAGCGGCGTGTACGCCCTGAGCGGTTGGATTTCGCGCGCGCAGTGCGCTGGCAGGGCATAGCGTTCATTGCCAAGGCGGAAGCGGATCATCAGATCGCCGCTAGCGGCAATCTCGGTGACGTTTTGTGTTGCCAGGGTGCGGGCGCGCTCTTCCAGCAGAGCGCGTCGTTCGGGGTGTGACTGAAATGTTCGGAGATCGGTCGTGTCCATAGTAGTGCTTGCTTCCTTGCATTCTCTACCGGCGCTGGCAGGTTTTTTCAAGGTACAAACTCTACTACAAAGGTAATACATGTGGACGTACAATTTGATCACGAAATGTGATCAATATCACAACCGTGAATTACGCAACGGTCAACGGATGTTTTCGATGCGTAGCGAAGGATTTCCGGGCGTATGATGTCCAAAGGTGTACGATAGACGCAGCGAGGGACCAATGGCGGCGTCGGGTGCAGCGCGGCACATTCCCCCTCGCGCTCGGGAGGTGAACTATGAGAGCGCGAGTCCACTTCGACCACGATCTGGCGACCCTGACGGATGAACTCCAGCAGCTCGGCAACACGGTCATTGATGCAGTTCAGGAGGCGTTCCAGGCATTGCGGGAGCGCGATATCCACCGTGCGCAACGTGTGATCGAGGGCGACCGGACTATCAATCAGGCTGAGCGCGACATCGAAGCGCACGCGCTGCGCCTGATCGCTACGCAGCAACCAGTGGCATCCGATATGCGGCGGTTGATCGTTGCTATCGAAATCGCTGGTGAGCTTGAGCGCGTCGCGGATTATGCCAAGGGGATTGCGCGAATGGCGCTGCGCGACGCGCCTGCGCCGCTGCCCGCCCTACCCGCTGCCATGGAGCGGATGGCGCATCTGGCAATTGCAATGCTCCGGAAGGCGCTCGACTCATTTATCGGCAAGAACAGCGTATCAGCCGAAACGCTTGCGGCGGATGATAACGAGGTCGATGCGCTGTACGAACAGGTGGAGGCGATGCTAACGCGCCAGATGACTGAGCGTGAAACGGCGCAGTGGTTTGCCGGATTGCTGTTTGCGGCGCACTATCTTGAACGGATGGCCGACCGCGCGACCAATATCGGCGAGCGAGTGGTCTACCTTGTCCAGGCGCGCATGGTGGAGCTGAATCCGTGAGAGAGGCGTGAGGCGAGGGGCGAGAGGCAAGAGAAGTGAAACGAAACCGCGCGGATGGTTGCGCAGACAGAGAGGCGTGAGGCGCGAGGCGAGAGGAGGATGGGACGAGGTTTTCCCAATCACTCGTCACTCGGCTCATCTCGCCCCTCCTTCCCCACCGTCTCCTACGGCGCCAGACGGCTCAGAGTCGTCTAGCGCCTGTTTTTGATCCTGCGCTTCCGGTTTCGGCGATGGAGCATTGACGCGGTTCATGGCAACCGTGACACCCTCCCGCAACACCAACTCCAGCGCATCCACCGCACGCCGAATGACGTCCGGCAACTGCGCCTCCTCCTCTGGCGAAAACCGCGCCAGTACATAGTCCGCCAGATCCCACGCCGCTGGCGGTCGATTGATGCCAATGCGCAATCGTGGAAAGACCTGCGAACCCAGGAGGGTGACAATTGACCGCATGCCGTTGTGCGTACCGGCGCTGCCCCGTTCGCGCAGGCGCAGTACGCCGAACGGCAGATCGACATCGTCATATACCACCAGCAATTCAGTCGCCGGATCGATCTTGTACCATTGGCGCAACCCGACGACGGCCTGCCCGCTGAGGTTCATGTACGTCTGAGGGAGGGCAAGCGCCACGCGCTGACCGGCAATGATCCCTTCTGCGACCTGTGCATTGGCGCGTTGGTGCGTGAATTTGAGGCAATGTCGGTCCGCCAGTTCGGTCACCACGCGAAACCCGATGTTGTGGCGCGTCCGGGCGTAGGTCTCGCCCGGATTGCCAAGGCCAACGATCAGCCACACACATCTGCTCCTCTCTACCATTTCTTGAATAAAGGTGACGCGAAGACGCAAAGTGCAATGTTCTGCGATCACTACGATATACCTTTGCGTCTTCGCGCCTTTGCGTCGGCCGTTCTCTGGTCTTTGCGCAACAAACCCGACATCGCCTGGTCTCGTCCCTAAGGCAGGCTTCGCTTCTTGCCTCATGCTCCTTACGCTTCGCCTCAGATGCGCGACTTGGCGCGATGGAGCCGCCACGTGCGCGCTAGGAGCGTAGCGCCGAGCAGTGCGAACCCTGCCAGGGGAACGCCGGTGCTGGTCGCTGGCAGCGGTGCAGTTGCTGCCGGACCGACTGCGCTGGTTCTTCCAGGAGTCGCTGTTGGTGCGACTGCCGCCGGTTGCGCTGCTTCCACGATCACAGTTGGCTGTGCGGTGGTCGGTACAGGTGTCGGCGTTGCGGTCGGCGTCGCCGTTGGCGCGCTCGTTGGCGCCGCCGTCGCTGTACTCGTCGGCAGAACCTGCGCCTGCGCTGCGTTAACTACTTCGACCGTCACAATATTTGAGTAGAGCGGGATAGCGAGACCGGCGAAGGTCAGTTCCGCCTGAGCGACGATCCGCGTTCCCGCAGGCGCATTTGGCCTGATCCTGGTCTGGACGATCACCTCGAACCCCTGACCGGCAGGCAACTCGGTAATTCCAAGAGAGATACGATTACCAGTGCGCGATGGATCACCCGGGGTAAACGCTCCTGGCGTAGTGCGATCAATCGGACCGGCGGAGACGCCGGTTATTTCCAGGTTTGCCGGAAACACGCTGCGCAGCGCCAGGTCGCGGAGGGGGTTGGTCGGATGCGTATTGCGCACGGCAATCACATATGTCACTGCGTCGCCGGGGAAGGCGCTGCCCCAGTTGCTCGCCATGCGGAAGAAAAGCGCATCGGTAGGTGCGATCAGCGTCGGTGACGCTACTGGAGTTGCGGTACGAACGCCTCCCGCGCCGGCAGGACGGGTCGGGCGCGGCTGTTGAGCCACGCGGGTCGCAGGCGCAACCGGTGCAGGGGTGGGCGGCAATATGAGGTCGATCACCGGAGGCGGCGGCAGCGGGGCGCCTTCTGGGGGAGCGCCGCCATCCCCGCCAGGCGGCGGGGGCGCTGGCGGCTGCGTCGGCACAGGCGGCGGCGTGGGAACGCCGGGTGTCACCGGTGTTGCTGGCGGCGGCGTCGGGCGATTAGGGTCAGGCGACGGAGTTGGAGGAACAGGGCCGCCTGCCGGTATCCGCACCGTCACTGGATCAGAGGCGGCCGTAAAACCACGTGTGTCTTGCGCCGCCGCCTGGTTGGTGATAATGATTTCGGACTGAATGGCAGGGCGCACACGGACGTTAATGTTGATCGACACCGGTTGATTGACAACGGCGGTGACATTACACACGACGGTGTTGCCGCTCAACTGACACGACCCGTTTGATGCGCTCGTTCCTGTCACTTCGAGTTGGGCATTGATCGGATCGCGTACCTCGATCTGGATCGGAACCGATGAATTGGTGCCGACCGCTAGCGAATAAGTGAACTCTTGCCCTGGCGAGGCAAACTGGACCGAAGCCGACTTTGAGAGGGTCAGCGGCGGTACGCCAAGCACTGGTGTCGGACTGGGACCAGGCGTAAATGTCGGGGTCGGCGTTCTGGTTGGCGAGAACGTTGGAATAAGGGTGGGAGACGCCACTGCGTCACTGGTTGCCGTCGGCGTATTTGTTGGCGTTGGCGTCTGGTTGCCTGGCGTCACGGTCGGCGTATCGCCTGGCGTCGGCGTCGCGGTATCCGTCGGCGTTGGGCTGCTCGTCGGGCTTGGACCTGCCGTCGGACTGGGTTCAGGGGTTTCAGTCGCGCGTGCCTGCGGCTCGGCGCCAGGGGTATCGGTTGGCGTCTCAACCGGAATATTTGATGCTTCGGTTGGGATGCCTGTCGCTGCTTCCTGCGGCGCCTCAGTCGGAACATCGGTTGGCGCCCCGGTCGTCGGCTCAGCCGGAGCGCTGGTTCGCGCCTCGGTTGGCGCTTCCTGCGCACGTGGTGCGGCTGGTGCGAAGGCGGGATACACCCAGCGGTAGACTTCCGCATAGAGCGGGAAAATGATCAGCGCCACGCTCAATGCGACGAGCAGAATCTCGTAGATCGTCCAGCGCGCTGGCGCGCGCCCGCGCCCGGAATGCGGCGAACGATGGCGGTCAGGGAGACGTTGCATGGTGACGTTCCTCCTTAGCGATCCAGGCGCTGCGCTATTCGCCTGTCAGCGGCTGCGCTCCGACCAGATCGCCGATGACGATCAGGCGCTGGGTGTCCCAGTTCGTACAGGTGATCAGCGTGATGGTCGGCGTTGGCGTTGGATCGAGCACATTGACTTCTGTGGGCCAGACATTGCGCATATCGCGAACCCGATACTGATAGCGCCAACCTCCCGCATCGACGAAAATATCCGCTCCGGGGCTCAGGCGCCCCAGATCGCGGAAGACAGCGCCGCGCAAACCGGCGTGACCCGCTAGCGCCATGTTGCCCGGATCGCCTGGCAGACCAGTGCCATGCAGATACCCGGCGGCGTAATCGGCGACCTGCCAGGCGCCGTTAACAATAAAAACCTCAACAACTGGAATATCGAGACCGAGATCTGGGATAATCAGGCGATAGGGCAGCGGCGTCCCCTGCTCTTTCGCCGCTGCGACCGGCGAGCGCGGCGCTAGGAATCCTTCACTGAGCAACGGTTGTTGCATATCTGGCGTGGTGAATGGAAGCGGCGCGCTGGCAGGCACGATGCGTTCCGACACTACCGGCGCCAGCGGACGTACAACTGCGGTTGCGCGAGGGAACGCCGCTACCGGCGGCGCGTGACGGAGCGCCTGCTGGGCGTGCCACCAATCGCGCACTGGTCCATCCAGAACCCACCAGCCAAAGATGATCAGCGCGGCAATGCCAAACAAACGCTCGGCATGATGGAGCCAGTGATCGATCCACGTGCGCAGGAGGTATCCTCGAAGCGCCTGATGACGGTGCTCATCAAGAGAACGCAACGCTATCGGCTTCTGCCACGATTTGGCCGGTGCGAGCGGCGTGCTGATCAGCGTTTCAAGCAGCGTTTCGTCGTCTGATGGCGTCGTTCCGCGCTGGCGAGAGAGCCGTGCAGCCATGGTTTGGGTCACAACCCGTTTCTTGCGTCACATCTTGAATGATTATACGCTATGCATGGCAGTTGTGCAATAGGAATATGCGAATCTGCCCTATGCTATCGCTTTGCATATTCTGGAAGTGTAAAGTGATCCGTTAAGTGAGGTCAGTCAACGCGGCTGTTCTGATGGCGCCGCTGCTCGATATCGGATCGCAGGGAGGTGCCTGGCGCCGCTCGACCTGATTCGGAGGAAGCGGGATGCTATTTGTGACAGCGCTGACCGCTATCGCAATTCTTGGAGAATAGTCTGGCATCGGGGCGCAGTGGGCGAAAGACCTTGCTGAGATCGTGCAAGCCCTTACAGGGCTTCTCCGTCTTGAGCGATGGCTTGAGCCTGCAGCGCATGAGGATGCATGACGCAGCGGCGCAGGGATACCGGAACTGCGATAGAACTCGACGCAACTGGCAACGTGTGCATTGGTTCCGACGGGCGCGTTTCTTGTGGGCGTGGCATGGCTGCGCGCCACGCATAGTGGAGGTTGAATGCTGGTGTGGACGGTAAAGCATTACGCCGTCGCACGCTGCGCGCGCAGCATCCGGGCGCGCCAGCGCGCAAGATCCGCCAGGCGCCCGAACGACTCATAGAGTCCGGCGTCGTGCGTCAGGCGCACCTGGCGTGCAGCAATCTCCTCAGCCAATTGTTCGAGCGCGTCTGCATCGTCTACGGCATCTTTGTACCGCGCCATGAATGTGTAGAAGCCGCCGTGCGCCGGATTGCAGACGCGCAGGTCGTATCGTCGGCTGACCGCCTGCTCGTGCAGCCACTGCAGCTCAGACTCTGATGGCGCCGATATGTGCGGCGCCTGCACCCGTGATTTGCGCCAGAACATTGTCCTCCTCCTGATCAGATGATGTGTATCGGGCCGCTCTGGTTACGGAAGGCCGCAACGCAATAAGGTGCTTGCGACCGTTAGGCTCGACTCGTTAGCATTATCTGTGCAGGCATGGGAAACCTTTCACCGGGACCGCGGATCAAGCCGGTCGCGTAGCCAATCGCCGAGCAGATTGAGGCTCAGGACGGTCAGGAAAAGGAATACGCCCGGCGCCAGCACGTAATGCGGCGCCAGGCGTATATAGGTCTGCGACGTTTTGAGCATCACGCCCCAGGTAGGGTCGGGAGGCTGAATGCCCAGACCCATGTAACTTAGCCCAGACTCAATCAGGACGGCAATTGCCAGGCTCAGTGTCGACTGAATAATGAGCGGCGAGGTAGTATTGGGCAGAATGGTGCGCATGAGAATGCCCAGCGGCGGGATGCCGCAGGCGCGTGCGGCTTCGACGTAGGGCCGCGACTTCACCATCAGGACGCTGCCGCGTTGCAGGCGCGCAAACCGGGGGATGTGCACCACCGCAATTGTCAACACCAGGTTCAGTGGCGAGGGACCGAAGGTGGCAATCAGCAGGATTGCGAAGAGGATGGCCGGGAAAGCCAGCAGCACATCCTGAAGGCGCATTATGAGTGAGTCGATCCAACCGCCGCAGTAGCCAGCGATTGTCCCCAATGGTACGCCGAAGAGCATCGCCAGCCCGACCGAGCTCAGCGCTATCAATAGCGAGGTCTGTCCACCATAGACCACCCGGCTCAGGATTGAACGTCCGAATTCATCGGTACCCAGCGGGTGTGTCAGACTCGGACCCTGGAGTCGTTCAGCAGGCGACATTTGTTCGGGAGGGATAGGCGCCAGCGCTTGTGGCGCGATAACCATCAGTCCCATAATCGGCGCCCAGAGAAATATTAATCCCGTTGAGAGCGAAAAGGGTGTCATGCGGCGCCTGAACCGGCGCCAGTAGCCCCGAACTGGAAAAGTCTGGCTCATCGGAGCGCTCACGAATACCTCAACTCAGGGTTCAACCAGGCGTAGCCCAGGTCGGTGATCAGGGTGACGAACGAGAAGCCAGCGGCGACGACCAGGACAGTGCCGAGGACGAGGGGGTAATCGCGGTTGTTGACTGCCTGGACTGCCAGCCAGCCGATGCCCGACCAACCGAAGACCTGTTCAATGATGATGACGCCTCCGAGCAGCGTGCCGACCTCGATGCCTGCCATTGTCCATAGTGAAGGCAAGGCATTCTTCATCGCATGACGCCACATCACTGTGCGTCGGCTCAGTCCTTTAGCATACGCAGTACGAATGTAATCCTGGCTCAGCACCTCGATGAGGTCCGCGCGCAAAAAACGGGTGAACGCAGCAACCAGATAGACAGAGAGAGTGATGACCGGCATCACCGAGCGCTGCAGACTGTCAATTGGATCCTCGAAGAGCGGGGTATGCCCGGAGGGCGGCAGCCAGCCCAGATACACTGAGAAAACCAGGATGAGGATCAGCCCGAACCAGAAGCCGGGAATAGCAACGCCAGCGACCGACAGGAACACTAACGTCTGATCGAACCATGAGCCGCGCCATACCGCGGCGGCAACCGCCAGCGGTATGGCGATGATCAGCGAGACAATGGTTGAACACGTCAGTAATTGGAGCGTGGCCGGGAAGCGGCTGGCGATCAGGGTGATCACCGGCTCTCCATTACGGTTGGAGACGCCCAGATCACCCTGGATGACGCGCCCGATCCAGCGCAGATATTGAACGTACACCGGCTGATCGAGCCCCATCTCGCGGCGCAGCCGTTCAAGCAATTCCTGATTCTCTGGACGGGCTGCAGCCCGTCCAAGCAGTGCAACTGCCGGGTCTCCCGGAGCTGCCAGCAGCATCCCAAATACCAGCATACTGAGAATGAGCAGCGTAACGATCGTCTCCAACAAACGACGCAGCGCAAATGCGAGCATTGTCGCCTCTCGAACCGGACGAGTCGTACCCTCAGGGAGCGTCCGCCCTGTGCATTGGCAGGCAATTCCGTTTTCGCTACGGCGCGACTGTCACGTTCTGGAACAAAATAACGTTGCGTCCGTTCATCTCCCAGTTGGTCACCTTCCTGGAGGTGAGCGCCAGCATAGGCTGACCCATCACCACGATCAGCGGCGCCGTCTCATCGACTGTCATCCGCTGTAGCTCAGCATACATCGCCTTGCGCGCAGACCGGTCCGACGTAGCCGCTGCGTCCAGAATCAACTGATTCATCTTTGGATTGTTATAGACTGAGGCGAGCAGCGGTTTGTAGATAATGTCGAACATCGAGTTTGGATCGCTCGACGTATTGAACCAGTTTGCAATGGTATCGTAGTTTTTGTTGACATAGCGATCCAGCCAAGTATTCAGTTCGCTCTTGTTGATTTCGAGAGTGACGCCGATCTGACGCAGCGACGCCTGCCAGATGGTGGCAATGTCCTCCATTGCCTTAAGTCCGCTGATAACTTCGATGCTGAACGTCAGATCCGACTTGCCGGCTGCTTTGAGGAGTGCACGGGCGCGCTCCAGGTCGTACGCAGGGCACTCCTGTTCAACATAAGCCCAGGAGAAGGCTGGCAGCGGCGTGCAGGTAACCTGGCCCTCGCCAAAATAGACCGTCTGGTTAATTGTTGCGCGATCAATCGTATGCGCGAGCGCCCGGCGCACCTGAACATCCTGCAAAGCAGGATTATTAGCAATACCGAGTTCGATCAGGAACAGACTGCCGCTTGCCGATGGTCTGTGGAAGACAATATTCGGATTGTCCTTGACTGCCTGAGCGTCGGCGACAGGGACATCGTAAATTGCGTCAATCTCGCCAGCGAGCAGGTTGAGGATCGCTGCCGTGGTATCCGGCAGCACGCGAAAGGTGAGCCGATCCAGGCGCGGCTTGCCAGGTTCCCAGTAGTTTGGGTTGCGTTCAAGCACGATCGCTTCATTCGGCGTCCAACTCACGAAGCGAAACGGACCAGCGCCGACCGGCTTCCGCTTTAGCTCCTCATCGCTGACATTCGACGGCGTGATAGCAACATCGTACAGATCGTCGAGGAAGGTTGCAACCGGACGCTTGAGCGTGATCTTTAGCGTATGGTCGTCGATCACTTCAGTCCGCTCAATTGGTTCAAGCTTAGAGGCAAAGGTCATCTTTTGCTTGATCGTCCGATCAAAGGTGTGGAGCACATCCTCAGCGCTAAAAGGCTTGCCATTGTGGAAGGTGACGCCCTTGCGCAGGTTGAAAATCCAAGTGGTTTCATCCTTTTGTTCCCACGATGTGGCCAGGGCTGGCACGATCTGCATGTCTTTATCGAGGGTGACGAGCGGGCTGAAGACTGTGTTGCGGATCACGGCCTCATATAGAATAAGTTGATTATAGGCGGGATCGAAGTTGTCAATATCGCCACTGATCGCAACAGTCAAAGAGCTGCCCATAGCGCTGGCTGGCGTTGGGGGGGTAGTCGGCGCCACGGGCGACTGAGTGACGGTAAGCTCGGCGGGGACAGTGGTTGTCGTCGGCGTTGCCGGTGCGCTGGTCGGTGGTGAAGCTTGCGGTTGGGCGCCACAGGCACTGAGCAGGAAGACTAGGACCGTCATTGCGCTGAAGACGCGTGACATCGAACGCCGAACGGAACGGTGCATACATTTCCTCCTCATGGTGATACTGCCAGCTCCTGCGCCTTTCGACACGTGCTGAGCTTGCTGGCGAGCGGCCAGGGCTGCAATTGCTGCGGCGACCCGATACCGCCGCTTTCGGGTGAGCAGCCCATAGCTGAAATTATAGACTCACCCTGCGTCTTCATTGCTGCAATCAGGGCCTTGCTCATCAGGTCTTCCGTGCTGGCAGATGAATATTGAGGCGGCGACGCCGATCTTCACGCCACGGTTCTCTGCTGCGACACGTAGTTCGCCGAGCAGCGATTCGACAATATTGCTGCGCATGCGCAGGCAGTCAAACAACTCAGGTTGCGGGCAAGCCTGGGGTCGGAACGATACACCCGACATTGTGGGGGATCGGCTCAAGTATCACGGCAGCGATCTCATCGCCGCAGCGTGCAAAAGTTGTCTCGCAAGCGTCAACATTATAGAAGGGCAATACCAGCGCATGCGCTGCCGTCTCTGGGAGCATGCTCGCCGGAAACGCCGTCAATGCTGCTGGCCTTCTCTGCCGGACGGATGATGTTCATCAGTGCTTTGTCGTGGATCCCGTGGTAACAACCCTGAAACTTGATCAGGCGTTAGCAGCCGGTGACAGCGCGCGCAAAGCGGATTGCATTGTAGCGCGCTTCCGAGCCGGTATTGCAGAGCAGCACCTGCTCTGCCGATGGCGCACGCTCGGCGATCTTCTCAGCGAGGGCTATCTCCATTTCGGTCACACCGGCGCCATTGATCTGCTGAGTCGCCCTGGCTACCCTACAGTGGAAAATCATAGTAGCGACGTTGCGCGCAACGTCGCTACCGCAGCATTCAGGGACGCACCGTCACCGCGAGCGCGCTGCCTGGACGGCCTTCTCTGCCGCTTCCGCCAGCGTCGCCGCCGGGATCAATGCCGACTCCGCCAGGATGCGTCGCCCTTCTTCTTCGTTCGTGCCAACCAAACGTGCAATCATCGGCACATCGGTCTTGACCTCCGACAACGCGGCGACAATGCCTTTTGCCACTTCATCGACACGGGTGATGCCGCCGAAGATATTGACCATCACCGCTTTTACATTTGGATCAGAGAGAATGATTTGAAGCGCGGTCTTGACTTTCTCCTTGCCTGCACCGCCGCCAATGTCGAGGAAGTTGGCAGGCTCACCGCCATACAGTTTGATGACGTCCATTGTCGCCATCGCCAACCCGGCGCCGTTGACCATGCAGCCAATGTTGCCGTCGAGCTTGATGTACGAAATGCCCGCCTCGCGGGCGCGCTGCTCAGCTTCCGGTTCGTCCGATGCATCGCGCATCGCTTCGAGGTCAGGATGGCGGAAAAGACCGCTGTCGTCTAATACGATCTTCGAGTCGAGCGCTTGCAATGATCCGTCGGCGCGCACAACAAGCGGGTTGATCTCTGCCAGTGACGCATCAACGTCCATATAGGCGCGGTAGAGCGCCATGGCGATCTGCGCGAACTGACGCGCCTGTTTTGCGTCGGTCAACCCAATGCCATAGGCAAGATCGCGCGCCTGGAAATCGAGCAGCCCAAGCATCGGGTGTGCTGCAACTTTGACAATCGCCTGCGGATTGGTTTTGGCGACTTCCTCGATTTCGACGCCGCCTTCCGCCGATGCCATCATAACGATCCGCCGCAAGGAGCGGTCCATAATCGCGCCCAGATAGAGTTCACGCTCATAGGTAATGGCTTCGGCAACCAGCACCTTTTCGACCGTCAGACCTTTGATGTTCATCCCAAGGATCTGGCTGGCGACCTGTTCCGCCTGTTCCGGGGTATCGGCGAGTTTGACGCCGCCTGCTTTGCCGCGCCCGCCAACAAACACCTGCGCCTTAACCACAACCCGCCCGCCGATCTGCTCGGCGATCGCGCGCGCCTCCGCTGGCGTCGTCGCGACACCGCCGCCTGTCACCGGGACACCGTAGCGCGCCAGGATGTCGCGCGCCTGGTACTCGTGCAGCTTCATCGCCTGTTCCTCTCCCTGCTCGTGTGTATTTTACGCGGATAGTATCATTTCCACTGCGTGGCGTCAACTTTCTAGCACCACCCATGCGCGCCGGTCGCGCTTGGAAACAAGTGGCGGATCGCTGATCGGCGCGACATCGGTCAGCCAGATGAGCACTGCGTAGCGGCTGGATTGGGCGCGAGCGCGCATATCGTCGTCAAGGCGGAGTCCGCCAGCGTAGCGTTCGAGCAATGCTGCAACGCGCGCTGGAGTCAGATCATCGAACATGACAACACGCGCTGCCCGCGCCGTGGCAACGATTGGTCCGCTAGCGCGTTTGAGAAAGAGTGTATCACCGGCGGTAACACAGCCATACGGCGCCGCGCGCACGCGCAGGAAGCGCGACTCAATCGTTTTCTCGCCAGCGAGAATCCGGCTCAAGTAGGGTTCGCGCAGAACGGCAAGATGGCGCGTCATGCAACTTTCACCTCGTCAGGTGCGTCGTAGTCAGCAGAAAGGAGCGTTCTAGTCGCGATGCTGTGAGACCTCAGCATCACTAGGCAAAGAGAGAACTATGGACACCCGAACACTTCGCCGCATTCGCAGGGAACGCATTCTGGGAGGGGTCGCCGCGGGCGTGGCACGTGCGCTAGATATCGATCCGGTGTTCGTGCGTCTCGGCTTTCTATTGCTGGCGCTGCTCAACGGCTTTGGTACGCTCCTCTACCTGGCAATGTGGATCCTGGTGCCAGCCGAAGATACCCGGGAAACCGATCCCCGCGCACAGATCCGTGAGAACATCGCCGATATGCGCGCCGTCGTTGAAGAATACGTTGCGCGCGTGCGCAGCCTGTTTGCGGCATGAGATGCTGCGTCTGAGGCGTTTCGTACAACGTTGCACCCTGGCAGCAGGCGTTGGCTAAGCCTGTCGAACTAACGCCTGTTGCGCGGCTTATCGGACCTTCAGGGGTCTATAGCGTTTCCACTGCCACTGCTACGGCTTCGCCTCCTCCCAGGCAGAGCGCTGCGATGCCGCGTCCGCCGCCGCGTCGGATCAGGGCGTAGATGAGCGTCACGAGGATACGTGCGCCGCTGGCGCCAATTGGATGTCCCAGCGCAATTGCGCCGCCGTGCACATTCAGCCGGTCGCGGTCGAGGTTCAATGCGCGTATGTTCTGAACAATCTGCGCGGCAAATGCTTCGTTGATCTCAAATAGATCGTAGTCATCGAGGGTTGTCGCCGTCTGCGCCAGCAGGCGACGAATGGCGTACACCGGCGCTGTGAAGACCTCGCGCGGCGCGACTGCCGCCTGCGCTACAGCGATCAACCGCGCCAGCGGGCGCGCACCAAGGTCGGCTGCACGTTGTGCGCTGGTGACCACCAACGCAGCCGCGCCATCGGTCAGACCGGGTGCGTTTCCCGCAGTCACCGTTCCATCGGGCGAGAAGGCGGGTGACAATGTGCTGAGCGTTGTGAGACTCACCCCCCGACGCGGCGGCTCGTCGGCGGCAAGGGCATCGCCGCCTGGTAACGGGAACGGGGCGATTTCGTCGGCAAACGCCCCGGCATCCTGTGCAGCGATCGCACGCGCCTGCGACTCGACAGCGTAGATGTCCTGCTGCTCGCGAGTGACCCCGTAGGTGCGCGCCGTCCAGTCAGCGGCGTGTCCCATATGGTGATGCTCGAATGCGCACCACAGTCCGTCATGAATGAGCGCATCGACAAGTTCGGCATTGCCCAGGCGGTAGCCGCCACGCGCCTGCGGCAGCAGGTAGGGCGCGCGAGACATGCTTTCCATGCCGCCAGCAACAATGAGCGACGCTTCGCCACAGCGGATGAGGGCGGCAGCTAGCGTTACCGCCTTGAGTCCGCTGCCGCAGACCTTGTTGATCGTCAGAGCGCCGACCGATTCAGGGAGACCGCCGCGCAGCGCCGCCTGACGGGCAGGCGCCTGACCAAGCCCCGCGCTGACCACATTCCCCATAATGCACTCGTCTACCAGCGCCGGATCGATGGCGGCGCGCGCGACCGCAGCACGAACCGCGTGCGCTCCGAGGTCGGTGGCGGGAATGGTGCGAAACATGCCCTGGAACTTGCCAATTGGCGTGCGTGCTGCGCCAATGATGACGATGTCGTTTGCGTTGGGCATCGATCTCCCCCTTTCTCGCATCACTCCGTTCTACACTCGATTCCTGCTTACTGACAGGACGGATTATATGGCATTCCTTCAAAGTATGTGTTCCATTCGGCTACCGACAGCGTTCGTCCTGCAGCGCGGCAGGCGACGTCGATCAGTTCCTGGCTCGCCTGCGGTAGCGTCTCAGGGACGTAAAGCGGCGCGTCAAGGTTCCAGATCCGCGCCATGCCGTCCGCGCCCGCAGTCAGCATCAGCGAAGTGTTCACCGGTATCACCACACTGGTGACGGTGCCGTCGTGGCCGCGCAGGATCACCGGTTTGACGCCAGGATCGGCGGCTCGCAGATCCCAGAGGGCCGCCTGACCGTCGGCGCTGGCGGTTGCCAGGAGGCTGGCGCCGCCGTTCAACGCCAGTCCTGTGATCCGGGCGCTCTGACCGCGCAACACCGCGCGCGCCCGGTTGTCGGTGCGTGCTTCGAGGTCCCAGAGGCACGTTGTTCCGTCAGCGCTGCCCGCAATGACCAGCGCGTCTCCGGATGCGATGCGCACCTCCGTGACTTCTGCCGTTAAGCCCAGCAGCACATAGACCGCGTTGAACTGTGCGCCGTTCAGACGCCAGAGGCGCACCTGCCCCCCGGTGCTACCATAGGCGAGCCAGCGTCCGTTGCTGCTGAAGGTGATCGAGGTCAGTGCGCCGCGAGTTCGTTCGCGGGTATATGTTCCAGAACCAGAGTCCAGATTGTAGAGTCGCGCCTGGCTATCATCGTTGCCGGTCGCCAGGATGCGACCGTCGGGGCTGAAGGCGAGCGCACGAACGCCGCTGCGACCGCCAAGCCCGCTCAGGCGTTGTGGCGGCGCCGAAAGGTTTGTCAAATCATGCACGAGGGTTGTCCCCTGGTTATCGCCGATTGCCAGCAGGCGTCCATCACGGCTCAGGGCGATGGCGGTGTTGATCCCGCCGGGTGCGGCAAGTTCGCGTGCGGTCAACGTCGCGCCGGCAATATCCCAAAGGCGGATGCTGGCAGGATCGGCGCCAGCCGTGACCAGGCGGACGCCATCGGATGAAAGCGCCAGTAGCGTTGGTGAGCCGGGAGCGCTGGCGCTGCGCGGCGGCTGGCTCAGATCGGTCAGGTTCCAGACCTGCAGGGCGCCGTCAGCGGTTAGGAACGCGGCAACCGTGCCGTCGTCGCTGGCGGCTGCAGCGACCAGCGGACTGCCGATCGCCAGGCCCACGCCGCCAGTGCGTGCGAGCGATCCTCGCAAGGCGGCATCAGCGACGGGGATGGACGCTTCACCCTTCTGCAGCGTCACCTGCACTGCCTCGATTGCCAGCAGGAGGCTCAGGATGGGACGATCCTCACGTTCCGCCTGCGCCAGCGCCGCGAGTTGACCGGCGCGCGCCTGGCGCGCCTCTCGTTCGAGGATCGACGCCAGCGCCTCGGCAGTCCGGCGCGCCTGCGCTTCCTGAACGGCTGCCAGCGCCGCCTCGGTGCCGCGTAGCAGCGCCAGGCTCTCGGCAGACTGCGCAGTTGCAGCGGCGATCCGGGCGTCTTCAGCAGCCGCCTGAGCGGTGGCGAGCGCCATGTTGGAAATGCCGACCTGGATTGCCAGTTCGGAAGCGGTTGCTCTGAGTCGCGTCTGTTGCAGAATCAGCATCACGCCTGAAATAATCGCGCCGATCAGGGCAAAGGCCATCGTGATCACAACCAGACGCAACCGGCGTGCCGAGCGCGCTTCGGCTTCAGCGCGTTTCCCCTGCTCGATCGCCAGTTGTTCGTTCTGTTCCGCCTGAATGCGGCGCGCTTCAGCCAGCGCCTGCGCCTGCTCGAGTTCACGGCGGCGCTGCTCTTCTTCCGCGCGTCGCGCCTGATCGATAGCCGCACGGCTGGCGGCAACCAGATCGAGCAATGCTTCGTCATACCCCAGATACGCGGCTTCGGCGCTGTTCAGCCAGCGTTCGGCTTCCGCCAGTTGCACCTCGTCGAGCAACCCGGCAGCGCCGCCGCCGAGTCGCACCCACTCTGCCGCTTTTGCCTCCAGGCGGCGACGTGTTGCGATTGCTGCACGCTCATCCTCGAGCCACTCTACAAGGGTAGGCCAGTTGCGCACGAGCGCTTCATGAGCGATTTCGATCTGCGCACTCTCCGGCGTATCGCCGGGAGTGAGGCGCACCAGGCGCGCCGCGATCAGGCGGTCAAGCACCCGGTCGACCCGGTCGCGCGCTTCGCCAGCGCGGTAGAGCTGGTCGCTTCGAATGCGATTGCTGGTGATCTCCAATCCCTCACCGGGGCGCACCATCCGCATCAGGATGCGGCGCGCCGTCACCTGATCCTCCGGGATCAGGCTGTTGTAGAATGCATCGGCGCTGTGCGCCAGCGCCCGTCGTCCGCCGCCGATCCGCTGGTATGCCTGCCAGGTCACCCGGTTGCGGTCGCGCGCGTCCCACAGTTTGAGCAGCGAGAACTGCAGCAGCGGCAACGCGGCCGGCTCGCCAAGCGTGTCGTGTAACAGGGCGTCAACAACGCCCGGTTCGAACTTGAGACCGACCAGTTCCGCCGGACGTTCAATCGCCTCACGCATCTCGCTGGCGCTGAGCGGCAGCAGTTGCACCCGCGCCCGTTCCATCCACTGCTGAAGCGATGGTTCGAGCGCAATAAAACTCTCGAAATCGCTGCGCATCGTGGCGATGACCACGTGACGAGGTGATGGACGTTCCACGAGAGCGACCATGGCTTCGACAAATGCATGGCGCTCGGTTTCATCATCGGTGAGGGTGAACAATTCCTCCAGTTGATCGACAACCAGCACCGTCGGTTCAGGTCCATCGAATGCGGTAGCCACTTCCCGGGGATCGCGAAACCGTTTCGCCAGCTCCTCATCGCGCGCCAGGTCATCAGGTTGACCGTTCAGGCGACGCAGCGCGCGCGCCAGGTGCATCAGCGGTTGCTCGCCTGGCGTCACTACTGGAGCATACCGCCAGGCGCCGCTGCCAGGCAGAGCATTCTGTTTCAGGGCAGGAATCAGCCCGGCGCGCACCACCGATGACTTGCCAGCGCCGGAAGGTCCGAGCAGCGCCAGCATGCGCTGGTTATTCAGCCGGTTGACCAGAAACTCAACCAGGCGCTGCCGACCGAAGAAACGCGCCGCATCTTCTTCGCGGAACGGGTCCAGACCGACGTAAGGGCAGTGAGCATCGTCCAGTTCTGGTGCGAGAGATGGATCAAACTCATCAAGGGTGGCGTCAGGCGGTTCATATCCTGTACGAATCAGGATCGTCGCCCAGTAATCGAGCAGACTCTGCGCTGCAGAGCGCTCGTCTTCATCTTCGAGCAGCACGCCGGTGGCGCTGCCACGAGCGATGACTTCAGCCGCCTGTCCCAGGACCGACGGCGTCAATCCCTCATCGCGCTGGCGGCGAAGCAGGTCGGTGTGCGCTGCGCGCAGCGCTGCGAACGAAGGGTACGCCAGCGCGTTGCGGTCGGGTGTACGTTCCGGCGATGGATGATCGGTCATGGCGTCAGCATCCTGAGGACGGAAGCCAGCGGCTCGCCAACCTTGCGTAATTCGTCACACACCCGCTTGAGTTCGATATCGACGCGGAAAAAACGTTCTCCTGCCTGGCGGCGAAAACGGCGGAAGAACTGCCGCGCCCGGGTCAGATCGGCAGCCTCCAGCGCGCTGGTCACCTTGTCGGCGTCCTGCTTCAAGGCAGCGCCCCAGGACTCGGCGCTTTCCAGGTAGAATGGCGCCAGCCGTTCGCGCACGTCGGGCCAGGAGAGTTCCAGTTCTGTCATGTCCTGATCGATGAACTGCTCAATGCGGCGAAGATCGAGATCGATGATCTGCCAGCGATCATGTTCGTCGACCAGACTGGCGAGGCTGGCGCTGAGAGTTGTCAGCGCCGCAACGCCGATTTCGATCTGGCTGATCCTGGCGGCATCATATCCGGCATTGCTGAGCCAGTCGCGCACGGCGGACATGCCCTGGACGAGCGAGGTGAGGCGCAGGGCGCGCGCTGCGGTGTTGAGACGGGCATTGATCAGGGACGGTTGGGTGGTCAGCACCCGGTTGAGCAGGCGGATCGCCTTTTTTAGCAGCTTTGGGTCGCTCGCTTCAATCGCCTGAGCGATGTCTGCCTGTGCAGCGCGCACATCCGCCACCCACGACAATTCGCTCGCTGGCAGCCGGTTGCGTTCGGTCACCTGATCCAGGTCGCGCAGAATGCCCTGGAGCGCCACCTCATAACTGGCGATGCTCTCCCACGCCAGGTCATCATCCGGCAGGCGACGCATGTCGATGACAATCGGATTGTAGCAGTGGAACTGGAGCGAGTGCAGTCGATCGTGCACATCTTTGTAATCCGCCAGGATGTCGATCTGGTGCGCCGCCGCCTGGAAATCGGCGCGAAACGCGATCACCGCCTCACGCACATCACTGCCAGTCTCGATGAGGGCTTCGAGCGCCTGAATGCCGGTTCCGACGGAGCGCGCCGTGACTTCCGCCACGGTCGATGGCGTATGAACAGCAGGGGGATCGAAGAGGCGTCCGTCTTCGGTGCGTGTATAGATCACAGGGATGCCCCAGTCGGCGCGACCAAGACCGACAATGTTCATGACGGCACGGCGCCCTTCGGTGACGCAAAAATCGATCGGGAAGGCGTCCGCCAGGGCGCGATAGAATGCACCGGCAAAGGCGCGGGTGGCTTCCTCTGATACCGGAGACTGCATTGCAATGACAGCAGGAATCTGCGCGCGCACCAGGGCCGGCGCAATGCTGCGCATCGGGTCGAGCGACAGTTGTCCGGTGGCGCAGGCGTCCAGCACGACCAGCCGCAGGTTGCTCCGGTCGAGCATAATACTGAGTTGCAGCGCACTGATCGGTTCCGGGTCGCCAAGGTCGTCCTCGAACAGCAGACACGCCGTAGCGCCATCGGCAGCGAACCCGCCATGACCGACGAAATGCCAGATGTGGCACCCTTCGCGCAGCCGCTTCTGCAGCGTGTCAACGGTCAGATGCGGTTCGACTGTGGTGGAAACCTGGTTGCCAAAACGTTCGAGCGCCGTCTGAACTGCTGCCAGTTCACGTTCAACGGCAGTTGGCGGCGGCGTTTGTGCAGCAGTCAGCAACACACGTAACGGCAACGGCGCGGTGAGCGGCGGAATACGGTCCGGCTGCGGCAGGTGACGCACCACCGGCGCGTCGAGCAGCGCCAGCGGACCGCGATCAGGATCATAGAGGAACTCCCAGGGCAGCATCGCCACCGACGCTGCCGATGGCGGAATGTTGAGGCGCAGGCGCAGCCCTTCATCGCTGCCAAGCGCGCCCCGGCAGCGAACGTACACATCACGCACAGCGCCAGCGAAGAGCGCATCAAACAGCGCCCGACCAAGCGCGACAATCCCGGCTTCGTCGAGGTCCAGCGCACGCAGACGCGCCAGCAGCGTCTGAACCTGCGGGTCGGAGTCGGGCGGACGCAGTTCGCCGTCCCCCTCTTCGCCGCGCGGTCCGCGCACTTTGAGAAGAAAACGACCGCTCTCAGCCGCTGTTACCGCAATTTCGAAGTCGGAGTACGATTTCATGGTGTGATTGTTGTAGTATAGCATACCCCTTCGTTGCTGACGAGGGTGAAAATATGGTACACTCCCGCGACGTATGCATCGGCGTCTGGAAGCGATTGTGAGCAGCGAAACGGGCGCGCGAGCGCCACTCGCGCTGAAGCTGGCGATACGCGCGATTGCGGCAGCGCTAGCAGGCATGCTGCTGGTAACCCTGCTGTACCAGATACCGGTTACACATCATGTGAATGTAGGGCGGTTCGACGCCGGGTATGTGCGCGGCTTCTACGACCCGGAGCGCCTCGATCTGCCGCAGGCGCGCGCCTATCTCAACGGGTCGGACGGCAGCGCGCGCTGGACGCGCGTTGAGTCGCATCTGCTCTTTCCGCAGGCTGGTCTTCCTGCTGAAGTGATGCTGCGACTGCGCGGCTGGCGCGCTGATGGTCCGCCGCCGCAGATCACGATCCTGGTCGATGGGCGCGAAGCATACAGCGGCGCAACCGCCAGCGAGTGGCAGGAGATCCGGCTGGTAGTGCAGCAGCCTTCGCTGAAGCCAGAGGACGTGCTAATCACCCTGCGCGCCGACGTTGCGCCGATCGGTTCCGGCGATCCGCGGCTGGCGGGGGTGCTCGTCGATGCGGCGGAGTATCGCACTGGAGGACCGCCGCTGCAACCGTATCCGGCGCAACTGGCGTGGGGGGCGCTCGCCGGGGCGCTGCTGGCGCTGGCGCTGGCAGATACGCAGTGGGGCGAACGCAAGCCCTGGTTGCGCTTCTTCACGCCGCTGCGCGTCTGGATCGCTGGAATGCTGCTGATCGGTCTTGCCTGGCTGCTGCTGTACCGGCTTCAGCCCGCGTACCCGTATCCGCTGCGCGGCCTGCTGCCCGGCATCTGCGCAGCGCTTGGCGCAGCAACGGTGCTGCGGTACGGTCCGGCGCTCGCGGCGCGCCTGCCAGCGCTGCCGGATGTTCTGGCGCTAGGGGGAATTGCCGTGTGGACTGCAGCGGTTCTTCTGGCAGCGCAGGATCACGTCACCCTGTCAGTTCCGGGGGTCGAGAAGGATTTCCGGGTGTTTGCCACACGCGCCGTTGATCTGGCGCTGATTCTCCGCGCCGATGGGTTCTACAACCTGGGGTATCCGTTCCTGCTCTGGTGCGTCGCACCGTTGACTAGCAGCAATGTCTTTCTGGCAGCGCGGATGGTCGCCGCTTTTGCGGGTATGATCTTCCTCGGCGCGTCCTGGGTCCTGGCGCGCCGTATGCTGGGGCGCGTCGCGGCGCTGGCGGCGCTCGTGATACTGGCGCTCAACCCGTTTGTGGTGCAGTATGCGCTGTACATCGGCAGCGATATGCCGTTCGCGGCGCTCTGCGCGCTGACCCTGGCGCTGCTGGCGCAGTGGACGGACCGGAAAAACGCCTGGCTGCTTGTCCTGGCCGGCGTTGCCGCTGGTTTCGCGTTCCTGGTGCGGCACCCCGGAATCCTGCTCCTTCCCTTCGGGGTGCTTGGTATCCTGTGGACGAGGCAAGAGGCAAGAGGCGAGAGGCAAGAGGCAAGAGGTAAGCGGCGAGAGGTGAGCGGCGAGCGGCGAGAGGCGCGGGGCGAGCGGCGAGAGGCAAACATTGAACCTTCAACCTTCAACCTTCAACCTTCAACCTTCAACCTTCAACCTTCAACCTTCAACGTTCTCGCTTTCGTCCTCGCCTTTTTCATTGCAATTGCGCCGCAGGTGATCGTCAATGTGCGCGATACGGGCAATCCGTTCTACAACCAGCAGGCAAAGAATGTCTGGCTCGCCGTGTACGGCGACAGCGACTGGGGGCGCTGGAACGAGGTCAGCAATGACATACCGCTCACCGACGTCATCCTGGAAGACCCGGCGCGCTTTGCCAGCGCGTGGTGGTCGAACCTGCGCGCATTCATCGGCGCTGGTGCGGAGTCGACAGGCGATGCGGGACAGGCGTCGCAGTTGCGCTTGCTGGCATTCCCGGCGAACTGGCTGGCGGTCGCCGGTCTCGTCGGGTGGCTGGCGCTGATCGGGATGCAGCGCATGGGTGCAGGCATTCAGGCTGCCGCCCCGTCGTTTGCCGCGCCGCTGCTCATGTGGATTGCACTGTACGCTGCCGCGCTCGCTGTCGGTTTGCCGTTGCAACGCTTCTACCTGCCGCTGGCGCTGGTCTATGCGATTGCAGCGGCGTGGACATTGGCGCTGGCGATTGGTGCGCTGGCAGCGCGACGGGCGTGGAGTCCGGCGCGGCTCTGGATCACTAGCATGCTAGTATTTCTTACGTTGCTCTGGCAGGGGTTCGCACTCGGCGCGCGCGAGGTTCTTGATCGCCAGCCCGCCGATGAGGTGGCGGCGATACGCCTCGTACAGCAGACCGTTCCGCCTGGTGAAATGCTGCGCGCTGCGCTTGCGCCCGGCGATCCGGTCGGCAAGTACTCTGCGATTGCGCATCGTATTGCGCCGCCGGAGCGGGAGACGCGCTACCTGTTGCACAGCAGCGAGGCAGGACCGCGTCCTGACGGCGCGGTGATTGCGACATTCGGCAAATACGCACTGGTGCAGGTTCAACCGTGAGCGGAACGCAACCGCAGGCACACCGTTTCAATCCGCGCCGCTGGATGGCGCCCGTTGTGTCCGAAGCGCGCGCGTCCCCGGTTGCGATCACATCTGTGTTGCTGGCGCTGCTGGTCCTGGCAGGCGTCGCGCTACGCCTCTGGTTCATCAGCGTCAGTCCGCTCGATCCGCGCTACTCCAATGCCGACGACGGCGACTACTACCGGCGGGCGCTGCGGTTTGCCGTAACCGGTGCGTATGTCGATGACGCCTGGCTCATCCGTCCGCCGCTCCACGTCTTCTTTTTTGCGCTCTGGCTGCGGCTGGCGCTGATTCTCGGCGTTCCCCAACTCGGACTGCTGTTCGTGCAACTGGCGCAGACGGCGCTGGCGGCGCTGATGCCGCTGATCGGGTTCGATCTGGCGCGGCGGTTGTTCGGCAGCGCGCGCGCCGGGCTGCTGTTCGCCGGGTTCCTGGCGCTCTGGCATCCGCTGGTCGAGCAGACGACCGTGTTGTTCAGCGAGCACCTGTACCTGTTTCTGTTTCTGATCCATCTGTGGTTGCTGGTGCGCTACGACCAGGGAGGGCGGCTGCGCGATCTGGCGCTGGCGGGGGTGGCGCTCGGCGCGGCGGCGCTGACGCGCTCGCCAGCGCTGTATGCGAGCGTGTTCGTCGTGGGGTGGCTGGTCGTGCGCGCCCTGACAGCAGCGCGATCCAGCGCTGCATCGCGTTGGGAAGCGGCGAGGACGGCGATCACGCCAGCGATTGTCGTGATGGCGGCATGTCTGGCGATTGTCGCGCCGTGGACGGCGCGCAACTATCTGACGTATGGCCACCTCATTCCGGTCGATACCCTGGGGCAGATCAATCTATGGCTCGATCTCGACGATGTGGCGCGGCGGAACGAAAACATCGAAACGCTGCGGCGCATGCCACAGTCGGAGCGCCATATCTACGCCCTCGAACGTGCGCGTGAGATCCTGGCTGCCGATCCGCTGCGCCCGTTTCGCTCGATGTGGGACACCTTCCGTCACATCTGGAAAGCGCAGTTCATCGAGGATTACTTCGTCAAGCAGAGTTTCTTCACCCGACCGCTGCGCGAAGCGGCGCTGCTGGGTCTGGCGGGCGATCTGATCTGGCTGGGATCGACGACCGCGGGGATCGCCGGACTTGCAGGGCGCGCACGCGAAGGGATTCATTTCCGCCTGTTGTTCCTGGCGTGGATCGGCTACTCGCTGCTAACCGTGCTCATCTTCCATGTCGAACCGCGCTACCTGCTGCCGCTCTGGGTGATGATCGCGCTGTACGGCGCGGGGATGGCGGCGGCGCGCTGGAATGGCGCACGCGCGCTGCCGCATCTGGCGTTTCAGGCGGCAGCGGTGGCGACATTCTTCGCGCTGCTGCTCACTTACCGCGACTACCCGGTGATCATCAGCAGCGGCATCGCGCGCGAACGCGCCATGATCGCCGGTCTGTCGGCGTATCAGGCAGGCGACTATCCCGCTGCTGAACGGGCATTTCGCGCCGCGCTCGAAGCGCAGCCGCGTTTCGTCGATGCACAGGTGCATCTGGCGCTGGCGCTGGCGGCGCAGCAGCGCCACGACGAGGCGCTGGCGCAGATCCAGCGCAACAGTTCACGCCACGCCGAACTGGTGTTCGGCGCATTGTTGCGCGACACTGGCGACACGGCGCAGGCGGCGACTCTGCTGACCTACATCGAAACCATTGCGGGCGAAGATATTCAACGCTGGGCGCTGGCGTGGCTGCACCCGCCGCCGGTAGACACGCTATCAGTGGGGAATGGTCTCGACATGGGCTACCTTGCCGGATTCTCACCCGCCGAAGATGGCGCGACCGGCGGCTTTCGCTGGCTCGAAGGGCAGGGGGTGATCGTCTTGCCGCTGGCGGAACCGCTGCGCAATGATGCCGTCATCGTCCTGTCGATGACCGGCGGCGAAGCCGACGCAACTACGCCGCTGACCGTGCGCATCGGGAACGGACCAGCGTGGACGATAAGCGTTGCGCGCGGGCAATGGCGCCGCTACCACCTGCTGGCGCCGGCGGGGAGCGTGGCGGAGCGGCGGCTCGTGATTAACCTGCGCGCGCCGACCTTTGTTCCCGCACTGCTCAACCCGGCAAGCGACGATGCACGCGCCCTGAGCCTGCGCCTGGCGCGCGTGCAGGTGCGACGGCTCTCGCAGGTAGAGTTTTCAGGCGCGAGGGGCGTTTTCGGCATCCCGACGCCTGTTTTCCCCTCATCCCCCCTGCCCCCTTCTCCCACAAGGGAAGAAGGGGAGTTTGCGCATCCTCGTGATCAAAATGGGCGATGTAACAGAAGAGCTTGCTAAAAAAATCTGCACTTGCGAGGGGTGCGGTGGTAGGGGTGGGCGATTGAACGGCGATAGCTTCTTGATCACGGCCTATCCAACAGACGCAATCAAAGATGGAAGAAGCAACCGGGCGTCTACCCGACTTGATCGATGCTGCGCTGCTGGCCGAAATCATCTTGATTGCCGCCAATGACCATCAGACCGTTCGTCTGGCGCCGGTCAGACATGCTAGGAAGCCGCGCCGTCCCAAAAGCGCCGGGGCATGATCCATACGGCAGATGACTTTGATGCACCGCTTGAAAGCTTTCGGGACTATATGGCACGAATCTCCTGCTCGACGCCCGTAGTTTCATCTGGTTCATCGAGGACCACCCGTACCCTCACAGGTGTCGATGTTTTCGCAAACCTTTTGGTTGCATCGCTGATGTCAGGCATCGGAACGCCTCCGCTCCCCCCCCCTCTCACGCCAACCCCCCCGCGTGCGGGGGGCGAAGATCCTCAGCGTCGAGGTGCGCACTGAGGTTATCGCCAACCCCTGGCGTGCGGGGGGCGAAGGGGGGTGGGAGAAGCTCTCAAGCGGAGGCTTTTTGGAATGCGAAACGAGTTTGCCGCGTCCTGACGCCTTTTGCCCCTCATCCCCCCTGTCCCCTTCTCCCCTTGTGGGAGAAGGGGGAGGTAGGGCGTCCTGATGCCTGAAACGGGCAATGCAACGTGAGGGCTTGCCGGAAAAAATCTACACGTGTGAGGTTGGGAGAAGGGGGCAAGGGGGACGAAGGAAAAAGGGTGTCAAGATGCGGCAAACCTGCTTCGCGCCCTAAAAGCCTCCACCTGAGAGCCGCCCGCCCCCCTCGTGCTCGTGCGCTTATTGAGGAAGCGGCTAACAACGTGTTCCTCAGTATTGCCAGCTTTCGGGAGATGGCAATCACGGTCGGCTTAGCAGCGATAGCATCTTTGGCGCATATAGTGTGGGTTGGGTCTAGTGAAGCCGATTGCGCGGCTCACCGCCGAATGATTGACACATCAGCCAATCCTGTGATATGTTATCGATGTAACCAAGACAGTCAATAATTAGCCCATAAAGGCAGTCGTCCACTCAAGTCTGTGCGTGAGCGTCGTGCGCTTATCTCCAAAGACTCAGAGTGCGTGTCAGAAGCAGGCTTCCGTTGGATTTTCCGTCAATGAGCACGGATGAAGGAGGATTATCATGTTCTCATTGGTGCTGAGCTTCCGTCGTTTTATGCGAGCTGTTTTCGCCGCTTTGCTCAGCGCTGTTTTATTGGCATCGTGTGCAGACGCAACGTACGATGTGACAATATATTCCGACAATTCCTATGAATCCACCCTTCTTCTTAGCTTTCCAAGCGAAAATATAGTTTTGTTCGGAGGTATTAATGAGTTAGAGCGTAGACTGGATGAAATACATCGAAGATGCTAAGAAGCGAGGTTTTACTGATGTAACGTGGAAGCGCGTCGACAACAGGCTTAGCGATGTTATAGAGTATGAAGTGAGTTACCGGGCTCAAATAACAGACAGAGGAAAGGATGGATTTTCCTGGACAGAGATAGTTCATAACGGAATCAGTGCATATAAGTTCGAGTTCCATGAGTACCTGACTGGTTTCCGAAAATTCACCCTGACGCTTCACGCTGGTAAGGTGCTCGAGAGCAATGGCAGACAAATTAATGATGGCACTGTTGTTTGGGAAAATCCCTACCAGTTGCCATATGCTGTAGTTATACCTAGAAGTCCTATAAACTGGATCCCTTTGATTGGCGCTGGAGTATTATCTGTTGTTACGCTGGGAACAGCACTAAGTCTAGCCTTTACGGGCAGGTTGAGGAAATGGGGTGAAGCGGGTCTTTCTGCCGGTAAATGGAAAGCTCAATTGCTTAAGACGGGATCCGATAAAAACCGAGCCGAGAATACCAGACGTCAGCTTGTCTCTGAGCTGGTTGCTAAGGCATGGGAATTGCGTGTTGTCCATCCCGATTATGCAGAACTATATGGCGAACTGGAAGATTTAGAGCAGAAGCGCACCGCTCTACAGGAGCAAATGAGGAGTTGTGAACAGAGATTGCAAAATGCACGACAAACACGAACTCAGACAGATGCCGAGTATGCAGCGCGTATCAATCGGCTTCAAGAAGAACGAACTAATGCAAGTGCACGATTGACAAAGATTCGTGCCGATAAGTCGGCATTGGAGAAGCGATTGAGCAAGTTGCAGGTTGACCAGCAGAAAACTCAAACGGAGATACAAACGTTACGAGACAAGCTGGCGCAACAGCAGTCATCTTTGACGTCAGACCAAGGAACCCAAACTGCCTCTCTATCGAATGCGATTGCAGCGCTGGAGCGGTCGCTGGTGCAGATTGCCAATGATGTGCCACGATTGCAGTCCGAGATCTCGCAATTGAGCGCTGATGAGACGTCGCTCGCAAATGACCTTGAGCGTCTTGAAAAACAGATTCTCAATCTCCAGTCTGAGCAGCGCGAGGCGTTGACTCCTCTTGATCGCCAAATAGCGGCGCTTCAGGAAGAAATCCGCACACACAATAAGCAAATAGCGGAACTTACGCAGCGTATGGCACCGTTAATCAGTAATTTGGGTCCGATGGTTGATCGTGTGCGTCCTGACTCTCCGACGCTCGAACCCCTGTATGCGCAAATTGATCGGGCAGGTGATGAACTGAGCAAGCTTCAACAGCAGCAGGAGGTATTACAGGCGCGTCTTGCCGCTACTGATGCCGCTGCTGTTAGAAACTTCTATATTGCTATTGGCAGCTTTTCGCTCGCTTTGATCACTATTGCTGTTTTAGTAGCGGCAGCATTCTCCTGAGTTGTTACCGTCTCTTCAACCAGGAGCATTTTCATTCAAAGCATTCAAAACATCTGACTATCACCGCGCTCCTCGCTGCCGTTGACCGCATCCCTCAACACTGCTTGAGATGTGAAGACGCAGAGGCGTAAAGTCTGGCGGTCAGTACAACAACCTTTGCGTCAGAATGCCCCAACACCAACCCCCACAGGTCATGGTACAATCCTCGTGTCCTGATTATCACGAGGGGTTATGACGCAACCGACAATTCTCGCCACCGACCTGGAGGGCGTGCTGGTTCCCGAGATCTGGGTCGCAGTCGCCGAGCGCACCGGCATCGAGCGGCTGCGGTTGACAACGCGCGACGTTCCTGACTATGACGAACTGATGCGCGGACGGCTGGCGTTGCTGCGCGAGCATCGCCTGACCCTGGCGGATATTCAACGCGTCATCAGCGCCATCGACCCGCTGCCCGGCGCGGTTGAGGCGCTGGCGCGGCTGCGGGCGCGGGTGCAGGTGATTATTCTGTCCGACACGTACTATGAGTTTGCAATGCCGTTGATGGCAAAACTTGGCTGGCCCACCCTCTTCTGCCATTCACTCGAGGTCGATGCGCACGGGATGATCACCAACTACCGCCTGCGTCTGCCAGACAGCAAGACGGCTGCGGTGCGCGCGCTGCGCGAACTCCGCTTCCGGGTGCTGGCGATCGGCGACTCGTACAATGATGTGGGAATGCTTACCGCCGCAGATGTCGGCGCACTGTTCGAGCCGCCGCAAAATGTCGTCGCCGATTTCCCGCACTTCCCGGTGCTGCACGGCTACGACGACCTGCTGGCGTTTGTCGAACGGGAAGCAGAGAGAGGCTAGATGTAATGGGATGCTCCTCATATGTGAAATCTTCGTGCCTTTGGGCCTTTGCGTGAGTTTATTTGAAATGCTGGCAAGGGCAGGGGATGGAAGGATTGCTTCGCTTCGCTCACAATGATATATGACCGTCGGTTCTTTGGAAGGGCGCCGAAACAGGCGGCGCTCAATCTTCAACCTGAAACCGTCTCACCTTCAACAGCCATGACTGCTGAGACGCTCTCGATTGCTGATACAGATATCGTTCCTGAAGTCCCGCACCGCTGGCCCTTCAGCATCAGCGTAGTCATTCCGGCGTTCAACGAAGGACCGCGGGTGGGAGGCGTGGTGCGCGCGGTACGGGCGCAGCTTCCCGATGCCGAAATCATCGTCGTGGACGATGCATCGACCGATGATACGGCGGATCAGGCGGCTGCCGCCGGAGCGCGGGTTATCAGTCGTCCGCACAATGTCGGGAACGGCGCCGGAGTGCGCACCGGCGTCCGCGCTGCCAGCGGCGATGTCGTGATTGTGATCGACGCCGATGGGCAGCACAACCCTGCCGATATTCCGCGCCTGTTGCGCCATCTCGACCGGTACGACATGGTGATCGCCACGCGCCCGGATCGCGACAGCCACGAGAACCTGGTGCGCTGGTTCGGTAACAGCGTGCTGAATGCGCTGGGCACCTATCTCTCCGGCTTCCCGATGAAAGACCTGACCTCAGGGTTCCGCGCATTTCGACGCGAGGTAATGCTTGAGTTTCTCCACCTGCTGCCGAATACCTTTGGCTGGCCCATGACGAGTGCAATGGCATTCGCAAAAGCGGGCTACCATATCTGGTTCGAGCCAGTGGCGATGAACAAGCGGCAGGGCGGTCGCAGCACCCAGAAGTTGTTCAAGAACGGCGTGCGCAACATTCTGATCATGCTGCGGATGGTCTCGATGTTTGCGCCGCTGCGCGTCTACTTTCCGGTGGCGCTGGCGATGTTCTTCCTGAGCCTGCTGTCGTTCGCTATCAGTTATTTTATCACCGATGTCGGGCGTTTCCGCGTGCCGAACTCGTCAGTGGGCCTGTTTGTCGGCGCGATTGTGGTATTCATGTTCGGTCTGCTGGCTGAGCAGATTGCCGGACTGCGTTTTCAACGGCGCGATCTGTGAAACCTGTTCTCCGCTGGCTGCTGCGTCTGATCGGTCCTGCGCTGCTTGTTTTTTTCCTCTGGCGGAGCGATCTGAACGCCCTTGGCGCCGCGCTCGTCGGCATCGATCTGGCGCCTGCGCTGCTCTCGCTGGCGCTGATGCCGGTGTTTGTCTGGGTGAAGGCATGGCGCTGGAGCATCATTGTGCGTGAGCAGGGGTACACGCCCCCTTCGCTGAGCTATCTGGCGGCGCTGTACACGATTGGGCTGTACGCTGGCGGCATTACGCCCGGTCAATCGGGCGATTTCATCAAAGCCTGGTATCTGCGCGAGCGCGGCGTGCCGCTGGCGCCGGGTCTGCTAAGCGTGTTGCTCGACCGCCTGTTCGATTTCGTGATCTGGGGCGTGATGGCAGTGCTGAGTCTGGCAGCGTTCATCGATGCGTTTCCCGCCGAAGCGCGCGGCATCGTGCAACTGGCGACCATCGGCTTTGCGGCTGCGGTGCTGATCGCAACGCCGGGGTTGATGGCGCGCACACCGCGAGAGTGGGCGCTGGGGCTGGTGTTGCCGCTGCTGCGCGGGCGTCTGCGTGCGGCGCTCGAGCGCCTGCGCGACCAGTTTGCGCCGCTCAGTTTGCGCCTCACACCGCTGACGCTGTTGCTGATAAGCACCATTGGTTCAGCGACGTCGACCCTTGTGCGCATCTACCTGATGTATCTGGCGCTGCGGCTGGGTGATATTCCGGTGCTCGAAATCCTGGCAGCCACCGGGTTGATCGCCATCCTTCAGGCGCTGCCGATCAGCTTCGCTGGCGTCGGAGTACGCGATGCCGTGTTGATCGCCATGCTGCAACGCCACGGATATCCCGCCGAGATTGCGTTGAGCCTGTCGGCGCTCTTTCTGCTGATCAACATCCAGCACATTCTGATCGGATTTCTGGTGTCGCTGCGCTACCCACCGGGTGAGACGACCTCGGTGGCGATAGCGGAGATACAACAGAGAACCAAGAACTAAGATCTGAGAACCGAGAGCCAGGAGCGGAATGGAGAGGCAGGCCCCTGTGCCTGCTCGGTAGACAGCGGAATGGAGGGGCAGGCCCCGTGCCTGCCCTCGGAGTCTGGTATGATGCAAAATCTCTGCGCCTTTGCGCTTTCGCGTGATAATTGAGGTTGAGGGAGCGTGTTCAGGCATTTTGCTCGATGGTGCACGCTGTCACGCATACTGCTGTTCGTGATTGCTGGCATCATCTTCAGTGCGTGCAATGCATCGCCGACTATTGTCGAAGAACGGACAGTTGATGGTCTGACGATTGCCCTCGAGCGACCGGCGCAACCGGTGGCGCTGCGCGACTATTCGTTCACCGCGACGATTACTGATGCTGCCGATCACCCGGTTGAGGCGACGCTGGTCTATTTTGACTTCACGATGCCGCAGATGGAAATGGGCGTCCATCAACCGATTGCCGACCGGATCGGTCCTGGCAAATATGAGGTTCGCACGATTTATTCCATGGAGGGCGATTGGCGCATTACTGTTGTGGCAACGATTAACGGACGTGAAGTGCGCGCCTGGTTCGACCACTCGGTTCTTCCGCCATAGCATCTGAGCACGCTGAAAACCGTCTGCTCCGCCTGCATTGCGGGAAGGCGACGCTCCGCGAGCAGCCGTTGACGATGTGCGTCAGGCGGCTGAGGTTGTCGCTGTCGCTTGTGAGCGCAGCATATTCCGAATGGAAGCGATGCGAACGCACTTCCGCCCGACGATTGTGCGGTTGCGCGAGCTGCTGGCAGCCGATGCGATTGGCAGGGTGCGCATGATTGCCTCCGATTTTGGGTTTCGCGCCAGCATTGATCCGTCCAGTCGCCCGTTCGACCCGGCGCTTTGCGGAGGAAGTTTGCTCGATGGATCTGCCACTCGCAGGGGCAGACTTTTCCGGGAATCCTCCCCTGCCAAGTGTCTGTTTCAGACATCAGGATGCCGTAGCTCCCCCTTCTCCCCTCACAAGTGTAGATTTTTCGGCAAGCCCTTCTGTTGCATCGCCCGTTTTGAGCGTCAGGACGCCCCAACCCCCCCTTCTTCCCCCAACCCCCCGCATGCGGGGGCGCAGGGGGGTGGGAGAAGCTCACAAGTGTAGATTTTTCCGGCACGCCCTCACGTTGCATCGTCCGTTTGAGGCAAAAGGGTGCCCCAACTCCCCCTTCTCCCCTTGTGGGAGAAGGGGGCAGGGGGGATGAGGGGAACAAGGGCGTCGGGATGCGGCAAATCCGCTTCGCACGCCAAAAAGCTTACACTTGAAAGGGTAGGAGAAGGGGGTAGGGGGGATGAGGAGAAACAGGGCGTCGGGATGCGGCAAATCCGCTTCGCACGCCAAAAAGCTTACACTTGAGAGCAGGGGAGAGGAGAGGATGCCGGCGCACCCCCACCCCCTGCCCTCACATAGGTTTTTCGGCACGCCCTCACGTTGCATTGCCCGTTTCAGGCGACAGGACGCCCCAACTCCCCCTTCTCCCCTTGTGGGAGAAGGGGGTAGGGGGGATGAGGGGAAAAGGGCGTCAGGATGCGGCAAACCTGCTTTGGCCTCCAAAAAGCCTACACTTGAGAGCACCCCCTGCCCCCCGGGGGAGGGGAGAAGGCGCTCACAAGTGTAGATTTTTCGGCAAGCCCTTCTGTTGCATCGCCCGTTTTGAGCGTCAGGACGCCCCAACCCCCTGCATGCGGAAGGCGCAGGGGGGGTGGGAGAAGGGGGTAGGGGGGATGAGGGGAAACAGGGCGGCGGGACGCGGAAAACACCCATCGCTTCCCAAAAGCTCTACACTTGTGAGAGAGGCGTCCCCTGGGCGCCCCGACGGGCGGTTAGCGGCAGTGTGAGGCTGCTGCGCCATAGGAACAACGCTGGGTCAAGTGTGGTATGATAACCTCTCGGTTTATCTAAAGACGGTAGTATCAGTCAGCGTATACACGAGGACGTTTCATGGCGCGAAAGCGTGCTCTCATTACCGGCATCACCGGTCAGGACGGCTCGTACCTGGCGGAGTTTCTGCTTGAGCAGGGGTACGAGGTCATTGGGATGATTCGGCGTTCCAGCACCGTCAATTTTGAGCGTATTCGCCACATTCAGGATCGCATCACGCTCACCCCCGGCGATTTGCTCGATGAGGTCTCGCTCATCCATATGCTACGTGAGCACCGTCCTACTGAAGTCTACAATCTGGCAGCGCAGAGTTTCGTCCAGACCTCATTCTCGCAGCCGGTGTTCACTGGCGAGGTGACGGCGCTTGGCGTGACGCGCCTGCTCGATGCTATTCGCATTGTCGATCCAGAGATCCGTTTCTACCAGGCCAGTTCATCTGAGATGTTCGGCAAAGTGGTCGAAGTGCCGCAGCGCGAAACGACCCCCTTTTACCCGCGCTCACCGTATGGCGTTGCCAAGGTTTACGGACACTGGATCACCGTTAACTATCGCGAAAGTTATGGCATGCACGCGAGCAGCGGCATTCTCTTCAACCACGAATCACCGCGCCGAGGGCTGGAGTTTGTGACGCGCAAAATCTCCCATGGCGTCGCCCGCATTGCGCTCGGCCTCGACAACGAACTGCGGCTGGGCAACCTCGACGCGCAGCGTGACTGGGGATTCGCCGGGGATTATGTGCGTGCAATGTGGCTCATGCTCCAGCAGGACAAACCTGGCGACTACGTTGTCGCCACCGGGCAGACGCATTCAGTGCGACGGTTCTGTGAATTGGCGTTCGGCTACGTAGGGCTGGATTACCGTAAATATGTGGTCGTGGACGAACGCTTCTTCCGGCCAGCCGAAGTCGACCTGCTGGTTGGCGACGCCTCCCGCGCACGCGAGATACTGGGATGGAAGCCCGAAGTGTCGTTCGAGCAGCTCGTCGAGATGATGGTTGAGGCCGACATCCGCATGCTGCGCGGATGAGGGCTACTTCTTCTTCTGCTTCAACTGATCGGCATAGATCCGGTCGAGACGGTTCATCTCACGTACCGTGATCGTTTCGATAAACCGTGGCATGTCGCGCACCGGCAACACTGCCTTATAGCCCAGGCGCAGGAATCGATGGATATCACTCATGCCAAGCATATCCGCCAGCCCTTTGGTGCGATCCAGCGCAATGCCTAGGAGCGGGTTGCGCGTCAGGCGTGCAACATTGTAGAGCGACTGGCGCACGAGCTCGATCTGACGCACCCGGTCGGCGTAATTATCCGCTAGGCGATAGGCGCGTTCATACGTCTCCATATCGAAGTCAAGCGGCGCCCCCATGGCGATCAGTTGCTCGACAACCTCATCATCCAGGCGATTCGTCAGGTCGAGCAATTCAAGCACCTGCTCGACATCACGAATGACTACTCCCGGAAAACTCTGGACGAGCAGGTGGAGACGCCGCGCCTGCGCATCACGCGCAGAAAAGTCGCGCGGGCCATACAACTCAGTAAAGAAGAACTCGCCAACCAACCGATACTGCGGTTCGGCAGCGAGGTCCGCATAATCGCGGCGGAGTCGGTCGGACTGCAGTGCCTGCAGCGCAACCTTATATGGCGCCCGGTGTGGCATAGCGACAGATTACTGCGGAGCGCAGCTCCGCCTTGCTAGGACGCCAGCGCTTCCTCGAAAATGCGCACAGCGTCGCGAATCTGGTCTTCCTCGACAATCAACGGCGGAATGAAACGAATCACGTTATCGTACGGACCGCAGGTCAGCAGGAGCAATCCACGGTTGCGACATGCGGTGACGACACGTTTCGCCAGCGCAGCGTCGGGCCTGCCATCCGCCGTCATCAGTTCAACGCCGATCATCAATCCCAATCCGCGCACATCGCCGATCGACGGAAACTGCGTCTTGATACGCAGCAATTCCGCTTTCAGCAAGGCGCCCTGGCGCGCGGCGTTTTCGACCATGCGTTCCTCGCGCATGGCCCGAATCGTTGCGACCGCCGCAGCACAGGCGACGACATTGCCACCATAGGTGCCACCATGGGACCCTGGCTGCCAGCGTTCCATGATTGTGCGCCGTGCAATAATACCAGAAAGCGGCAGTCCTGATGCAATGCCTTTGGCGACGGTCATAATGTCGGGTACGATGCCGAAGTGTTCAAAGGCGAAGAAGCGACCGGTGCGTCCAAACCCGCTCTGCACCTCATCGACGATCAGCAGGATGCCATAGGCGTCGCAGATCCGGCGCAATCCCTGCAGGAAAGATACCGGTGGAACAATATAGCCGCCTTCCCCAAGCACCGGCTCGACCAGCACGGCTGCCACGTCTTCCGGCGTGGTTTGCGTATGGAGGATGTGCTCAAGCTGCCGCAGCGGGTGGCCGCAACATCCGATATCTTCGGGCGCTGCGGCGGAAATGGCTGCAGGATCGGCGCTGGCAGCGCGCGCGACGGCGCAGTGAAAGCATGCGGCATATGGCGCGAAATGAACGCCAGCGGGCAGCGGCGCGACAGCATGACGATATTTGCCCTTGCTGCTGGTAAGCGCCAGGGCGCCTGCCGTGCGACCGTGGAATCCGCCCTCGAAGGCGATCACATCGGTCCGTCCCGTCGCCTGACGCGCCAGCTTGATGGCGCCCTCGACCGCCTCTGCGCCGCTGTTGCTGAAGAAAAAACTGTTGAGTTCGGGCGGAACAACAGTGCGCAGTTCGGCAACCAGTTCAAGCATGGGACGGTGATAGACGATGTTCGCCTGCCCGTGGAGAAGCAGGCCAGCCTGCTCCCGGATCGCCTCCACCACGCGTGGATGGCAATGGCCAGTATTCGTCACGCCGATGCCGCAGGTGAAGTCCAGGTACCGTCGTCCTTCGCTATCATAGAGATAAACCCCTTCGCCGCGCTCAACCAGGATGTCGCTGTAGCGTGCCCAGACAGGTGACAGATAGGCTGCCTGCTCGAGCAGCGCCGTTGCTGATGGTGTCGTCATTGTCTGCGTCCTTGTATGTATCTAGTTGTGTCTAGCGATCACTCAAGCGTGCCAGCGCTGCCCGCGCCTCGCCTGCCCAGAGCGCATCCTCGCTCTGTTGAGCGACTGTCTCGAATGATCGCATGGCCGCGTTCAGATCTCCGAGTTGCTCTTCTGCACGTCCCTGATAATACCGCGCTTCAGGATAGTTGCCATTGCGCCGGTTGACCGCTTCACGAAAGCGGTTGACCGCAGCCGAGAAGTTGCGCTGCGCAAAATAGACCCGTCCCAACCAGTAATGTGCTTCAGCAAAGTTGGGCTCCAGGCGTGTGACGATTTCGAGCTCATCACGCGCTTCGCTCCATCGGTCAGCACGGATCAGAAGCAGCGCTCGACGATAGTGAGGTTCAGCCAGGCGCGAATTAGCGTCGATAGCCCGTTTATAGGCTTCAAGCGCGCGTGTGCTATATCCCTGCTGCTCGTACAATTTCCCTAGCAGCAGGGATGCCTCAGCGTAGCGCGGTCGCTGTTCCAGTGCGCGATTGACGTTGCGCAACGCTGCGTCAACGTTCCCTTTGCCAAACTGTGCCTGTGCCAGCCCAAAGTATGCTTCCGGGAAATCAGAGCGTAGCTGCAGCGCCTGTTGATAGGCGGCAATTGCGCCATCCACGTCCCCGACACGCATCCGCGCCTCGCCGAGCCAGAGGAACGCATCCGGCGATTGTGGGTCCCCCTGCACTGCGTTGAGAAAGTGCCCGGCTGCGATTGACCAGTTGCCGCCTGCCGCCGCCACACGCCCAAGCCCAATATGGGCTGCGGCGAGCGTCGGATTTTGCTGGAGCGCTGCGCGATACTGTTGCTCGGATTCTGACAGGTTGCCCCGCCGAAGAGCAATATCTCCCAGAAGAACCAGCGCTTCGGGGTAGATCGGCTGTCGCTCCAACGCTTGCCGCGCCAACTCATCGGCAGCGTCGAGACGTCCTGCCTCTAGATACGCCCGCGCTGCGCCATACCGCAGCGTCGCACTGCCTGGCTGGCGCACCACGGCGCGCTCATAGGCGGTCGCTGCGGCATCGTATTCGCGGAGTTCAATCAACATCGCTCCGATGTGCTCGAGGACCGCCGGATCGCTGGCGCCAGCGTCGAGCGCGGCTGCGTAGCGACGCGCCGCTGCGCGATCGTTCCCGGCGCGCCGCTCTAGATGCGCCAGCATCAGATAGGAAGCAATATGCCGCGGATTTGCATTGATCGCCGCTTCGAACTGACGCTCAGCCCGATCAATATCTCCCAGATCGATTAACACCAATCCGAGTTCGTGGGTGATATCGGCATATGCCGGAGCGCTGCGGGCAGTGTTCTGCTGTCCGCGCTCCAAAACGCTCCGCGCCTCATCGAGCCGACCTGCAGCGCGATAGAGGCGGCTCATTTCGATAATCGCAGCGGCGTGATTGCGCTCTGCCAGCGGCATCAGCACCCGTTCCGCTTCTGCATACCCATCTGGTCCGCTCAGCCGAAGGGTCCGCGCCAGCGCCAGCGCTTCATCAGCCCCTGCGTGGTTTTCGGCGAGCCAGCGCCGTTGTGCGAGCGCGTCTTGCCAGCGCTGCTCTTCCTCTGCCAGTTCCGCCAAACGGATACGCGCTGGAAAGTAGGTCGGGTCGCGCTGCAACGCTGCTTCAAGTAACTGCCGCGCCTGGTCACGACTCTGCGGCAATGCCAGCATTGCCAGATGGAACTGCGGCTCTGGACGTTCGGGCGCCAGTCGTGCTGCCGTCTCGAATGCCGTGCGTGCGTCATTCTCCCGGTTGTTCACTAGCAGCGCCCGACCGCGCAGAATGGTCAATTCTACATTGCCCGGCTGACCTTTCTCCAGCGTCTCGATCTGACGCAATGCATCAGCAGCAGGCGACCATGTGCGCGTCAGCCCGGTCCAGAGCGCCGCCAGTCCTGTCAGCGCTTGCGTACCGCGCAGGCGCGCAAGTTCCACCTCAACGACAGCCAGCCAGAAGCGGTAACGACGGATGGCTAGATCAGCGCGGCGCGCCTGATGCGTGGCGATGCTGCCGTCAATCAAGCGCTGCTCGGAGTCGGCGGCAGCCGCCCGTCTGCTCCACTCCTGAGCGAGGTTTGTCACTTCACGCAGCGCTAGCGAAAAATCGCCGAGGATCTGATTCAGCGCTGCCTCTCTCCGTGGTCGTTCCGCTTCCGAGGGCTGCGGCGCGCTCTCTACTTCCCAGAGCAGCGGACCACGCGCATTCAGCAGGCGCGTCATTTGCAACAATGCCCGCTCGCTCTGCACGCTCGCCCGGAGACGAGCATTCATCAGCGGACGGAGATCGAACGGGACGACACGGTCATCGACGCCAATTTGACGGGTAGCAGCGTTGAGCGCCTCAGATGCTGCATCGAATTGTCCGCTCAGGCGATATGCTTCAGCAAGCGTGACGAGCAACGGCGTCGATGGCGGTAACAACCGCCGCGCCTGTTCGAGCGACACGGCGGCGGCGGCTGGATTGCCTGATCGCAGTTCTTCGAGCGCCAGGTTGTAGCGCAGTTCGCCCAGGTCTTGTCCCTGGAGGAGCGCAATCGCCCGATTGAACGAATCGCGCGCCGCCGGATCGCCCATCTCATGCTGCACTGCGCCCAGGGAAGTGTAGAGGCGCGCCAGTTCGGCAGGCGGCGCATCGGGCATGGCATCAATTGCACGGCGAAATTCGCTTGCCGATTGCTCATAGTTGCCGCGCGCCCACCACATCATAGCGCGCAGCGTGCGCAGTAAGCCAGGGCGCAACGCTGGCTGTTCTCGCTCAAGATCATCGAACGCTGCCGCCGCCGCGCTATACTTGCCGTTGCTATAGTCTGCCAGAGCGCGCACCAGACGCGGAAGAACGATACGGCCGTTGATTGGCTGGGTAGCAAGTGGATAGACCGTCGGGAAGGCGAAACGCCCGACGAAACCATCAAGGCTGGCTATTGCCTGAATGCCGCCCGGTGCATAGATCAGCACAGGTGTCAGCGTTTCTGCATCGAGCATCCCGCCAGGCGCGATCTCCCCCACGATGAGGACATCCGCGCGGGCCTCACGCAGCAGCGTCAGCGCCGACTCCCGATCGCCTGGCGGCGCCTCGATCCAGCGGACGGCAACGCCCGGTCCGACCGTTGAGGTCAGCACGTCTGCTAGTTCTTGCGCCGCGGCACGACCGGTCGCGCTGGCAACGCTGCCAGGTTCGGCGAATGGCGCAACCAGGACGGTCAATTCATCAGCGCGAGTAGCAGGCAGCAGGCGCTGTAATGCCAGGAGAGTCAGCGCAACCGTGAGTACGCCAGCAAAAACAGTTTGCAGACGGATGCCATGCCACCATTCGCGCACACGCTCGATCCAGAGCGAGTCGGTTCGGACTACGTCAGGCACCTCGATCTCTTCGCCCGAGCTGCTAATGACGGTTGCGCTACGCACCAACCTTGCGCGTTGCAATGCCGACGTCCACGCCATGCGCATCCAGACGTGCAATCGCATACGCACCGGCGGCAGCAGTAGAGCGACCACGATGATGGCAAGTACAACCAGACTAGTGATCACTGCCTGCATAGAAACGTTCCCTACGAGGCGCTGCGCACCTCAACAATTTTTACGCGCAACTGATCGCTGTCGAGCGGCAACAAGAGGGTATGCCTGATGGCGCCGGGGGGAATGATCCCTATATGTTGCTGATCGGCAAGTGCAATGACTGGGAGATCCGGTTGATGCTGCGCCAGGTTTTTGCAGAAATCATGCACATGTTTCCCGACACGTGCATCGACAATCACCAGAGCAGTCTCGGGGTGATACGCGAGCAACCGCTCGGCGTCGAGCACCGTCGGCGCCTCGAGCGCTCGCAGGTCAATCTCGTTGAGAAGAGGAGCAATCGTTTTGCGAAGCATGGCATCAGCCGAAACAATCAGCACGGGAGGCAGAGGTAAACCGCGACGATCCCGTTCAACCACCTGATCGCTAATGCCGCGAATATCGACCGCATAGGTGCTGCCAGGCAGTTGCTTAGCGTACTGTTTCATCTCTGCAGCAATCCGACTGACTTCGTCGTAGTCGGTAAAGCGGCGGCGGCGGTTGGTAACTACTCCGATCGAGATCGTTGTGATCGGAAAGTTTCTCGGCACTCCCTGACGATCAACGCTGCGCAGATACCCGCGTGCCAAGTCTTCTGGATCGTACAGGTCACGCACGCGCTTATCGAACAGGGCAATAATGCCCTGACAGATTGAGTCAAGACGATCCGGCGTGGTTAGCACGGCAAAGTCGTCCCCGCCGATATGCCCGATAAAATCGCTCGACGAGCCGTGCTGCTGCACCACTTCCACCAACACCTCCGCCACTAGCTTGATCAATCGGTCGCCGCGCGCTGGTCCGTAGGTGTCGTTGAACGCTTTGAAATTATCGAGATCAATATACAGAAGCGCGAATGGCGCACTGTTGCGCAGGCGATACTTCAACTCTTCGGTCAGAAGCACGTTCCCCGCCAGACCAGTTAGCGGATTATGGACTGGCGTTTGCGCTGCGCGGCGAAGATGTGCACGGATGCGAGCAAGCAACTCAGGGATACTGAAAGGCTTAGTAATATAATCGTCGGCGCCGGTGTCGAAACCGGTGACTACATCTTCAGCAGTGGAACGAGCCGTGAGAATAAGCATCGGCACATGGGCGGTGCGGGTATCGTTGCGGAGTTGACGAATCGCTTCATACCCATCCATCTGCGGCATCATCAGATCGACGATGACCAGATCCGGTATCCACTCCTGGGCGGTGCGCACAAGCTGGTCGCCGTTTTGAGCGACAAAGACCTCATAGCCTTGCGACCGCAACACCAACTCAAGCAGTTGACGCACTGCCGGTTCATCGTCTGCAATCAGGATACGTTTCGTCATGGAGTATGCTGCAAGCCACAGGTTGCGCAGGCGGGCGGCGCAAGTGACGCCTGTTCAGTCTTCTTCTAACAAGAACAACGATGCCCGCTTCAGATGACGAGCTGCGCATACAGGATTTCCAATGTCAGGTCCTGCCGCACCGTATCCGGCGACTCAAGCGTTAGCGTGGCAGCGCTTACTCCTAGGCGCACCGCTTCGTCAATAGGAATATCATGGAGCAGAGCGTACACCACGGTCGCAGTCAGCGCGTCACCCGCACCGGTGGGGTCAACGATTTCAACATTGATTGCCGGGATATGCCCGCTTGACGATGGTGTCGCGTAGACCAGCCCCTGTTCTGCCAGGGTGACAATCGCAATCTCGACCCCTTCTGCCGTCAGGCGACGGGCTGCCATAATCGCCTGCGCTACATCCGTCACACGGATGCCTGTCAGCGCTTCAGCCTCGATAGCATTTGGCGCCACAAGAGAGAACGAACCAATGAACGGTCGATACCGCAGCGCCGGAGCGTAGGCTACTGGATCGAGCGCTACTGGAACACCCGCAGCGGCGCAGAGATCAAGCAACGTCTTCGCACTTTCAACTGGCACATTCGCGTCCATCACCACCATGGGCGCACGTTGAAACAGAGCGCGATGTCCGGTGATCACTGCTGGCGTCAGCGCAGCAACCGCGTCTGTATCGTCCACGCCGGTGATTAACTGACCTTCGGGCGAAAGCAAGGCCACATAGGCGGGCGAGTGATAGCCCCGAACCCTGATCACGTAGTCGGTATTCACCCCGGCGCGCGCCGTTTGCTGCACGATGGCCTGCCCAAAATCATCATCGCAGACCACGGTGACCAGCGTGGTCGGGTAGCCGAGGCGCGCCAGATTCTCGGCGACATTCCGCGCACATCCGCCAACGCTGATACGCACTTCTGCTGAATTCGAGGTGCTGGCGAGCACATCGCCGCGCAGGCGACACTTCACGTCCAGACACGCCGCTCCCACGACGACAACCGGTTCGCATGCATGTTCATTGTTTTGCATTGCCGGGCTTCGCTCCTCTATTCCCTGCCCTCTCGCTCGATGGCTGCGCTGCGGGAGGCGGCAGCAACGCTTCGATCTCACTGGTCCACTCCGGGATCAGCAGCGCCCCAACGATTTCGGGCGATATCTCGATCCCTTCCTCCCGCAGCACACGCACAATATTGCGGATACGCTCGGCTTCCGCCTGCGCTTCTGCCTTGCTCGTCTCCAGAATGCGCTTGACTTCCTGTTTGACCGGACCGTCTGGATCAGGTGAGCGAAAACGATCTTCTGGCACGCTGAAGTAATCTATATCGACCCGGGTGACGACGACGCCCCAGCGTTGCGTAAGTTCGTTCAACCGGCGGAAGACTTCTCGTGAGATGTGCTGTCGTTTCTGGTAGGCATCGGTTGCACTTTTGGTTTCAGCGAAGATCACCTCGCGAACGATATCATCAACTTCGTGGGCCAGTTGACGCGCCAGCAGCTTCTCCCAGAATGCCACGTCGAGACGCGCCTGCTCAAGGTCGCGCCGCATCTCGCGTGCAACCTCGTTTTGAATCTGACCACGATTGGGAATGTTCGCCAGTGCAAATTCCGGGTTCTTCACGCGATAGCGCAGATGCACATCTACTTCGTCAATGCTGTGCGACCCGCCGGTGTTAATTTTCGTAACCTTCGCATCATGGCTCAATTCGTAAAGCGGTATCGTCGCCACCCGCCGTTCCAGCAGCGGAATAAGCGGCGGCGCCAGCGGGGGTTGGAGGCGATAGAGCGTGCCGCTGTAGAACCGCGCGACCATAATTGCGTGATCTTCCGGCACGACGACGGTATGGCTCGAGATCCAGCGAAAGATATAGAGCAGCGCCCCGCCCCACCCCAGCGGAAACAGAATGCTGCCGACATCGCTGAGCACATCACGCCCTAGAAAGTACGCTGCCATTAGTGAGGTGAGCGTCGCCAGCGCTGCCATCATGCCGATTTCGTTCCAGTTGCCAATCAACGCGATGAGCAGGCTGACTGCCATGATGACAACGCAGAGGAATGTCACAGTATCACTCTGGGGCGCCGTCAGATAGATGACCACCAGCGATACGAACATTAATCCCAGCGCCAGGGAAGCCGCAGCATACCGCGCCGATTGATCGTTTTGCCCAAAGATGCTCTTCGATGCCATTCACACCTCCAGCAACACCTTCAATCGACCCGTCGCGGCGGCAAATGCCCGTAAGCCATCGTGCAGAGGAAATCGTGCTGCGATCAGTGGCGCTGTTGCTATCAACCCGCCATCCAGTGCGCGCAGCGCCGCCGCAAATGGACCGCAGCGCGACCCGATCAGGCGAATCTCATCAACCACTAGCATTGTCAGATTACACTCCGATTCGGCGGCAAATGTGCTCTTCATAACCAGACATCCGCGCGGGCGCACGAGTTGGCGTGCGACGTGAAATCCGCGCGGATGACCAGTGCAATCGATCACAACATCGAACCGCGCCTGATGGGCCGCATCCAGTGCATCGACATGCATCGCGCGAATCGCCATGCCCTCCAGAAACTCCCAACGCTCTGGATGCTTGCCAACCAACGTGACCTCACATCCTGGGAGGCGCGCCGCCTGAACACACAAGAGACCGAGTTTGCCATCGCCGACCACAGCAACCTGATCGGTCGGGTGCAGATGGATCTGTTGGAGGATTTCAAGCGCTGCTGCGACCGGTTCAGTGAACACTGCCACCGAGTCGGACATTCGGTCCGGCACGCGATGAAGGCAGGCAATCGGCAGACTGAACAACTCCGCCATTGCGCCGTCCCGCCGGTCGATGCCAAGAGTTGTGCGATTGGGACAGTGACTCTCGTCACCACGCCGGCATACTGCGCATGTGCGGCATGCCGCATTGATCTCGCCAACCACGCGCTGTCCAATCCATGCTGCGTCTTCGCAGGCGATGACAACACCGACAAATTCGTGTCCCAGCACGCCGCGAAAGTTCATGTAGCCGCGCGTGATTTCGATATCGGTATTGCAGATGCCAACCAGAGTGGGGCGAATGAGCGCCTCGCCAGCACGCAGCACCGGTCGAGGATAATCGTCGACCTGACGCAGTTTGCCGTCGTATACAATAGCGTGCATTAGCGACTCGCGCTCTTTCTGTATGCGGTGCGCGCGATACAGGAGGTCTGCACCGCGCTAGCGTCACTTTGGTGTATTATACTACACGCTTCATGGGCTGTGCAATACGCACGGATTGCACAGGCGCCATCCTGCATCGGCAAAGCGTTTGAACATTCCGGTTGGTTGAGAGCCCGCAGATTTGAACGATTGAGACGGACTCACACTGAACAACGGTCTTCAAGCACATCCGTGTCTCCGTTGTCTCCGCGTGAACCGTGTTCTGTGCATGCCAAACATAGTCCGATTTCGTGCAACGTTGCGCAATCAGCAGGTGCGCCAATGGCATTGAGAGTCGTTTTTCTTGGCAGTCCGGCATTTGCCGTTCTCCCGCTCGAACGCCTGGTCGCCGATCCCAGGTATCAGGTGGCAGGCGTTGTGACACAGCCGGATCGTCCAGCCGGTCGGGGAAAGACGCTAGCGGCAACGCCAGTCAAACAGGCCGCGCTTCGCCTAGGATTGCCAGTACTGACCCCTGAGACGCTGCGCGATCCCGCAGCCGTCGCAGCCCTGGCAGACCTGCGCCCCGATGTCGGCATCGTCGCTGCATATGGCGAGATCCTGCGCCGCGATGTGCTCGCCATTCCGCCGTTCGGGTATGTCAATATTCATCCCTCGCTCCTGCCGCTCTACCGCGGCCCCTCCCCTGTCGCCAGCGCGATCCTCAATGGAGATACGGAAACCGGAGTGACCATTATGCTCATCGAGGCGAAAATGGACGCCGGGCCCATTCTGGCGCAGCGCGTCGTGCCGCTTCCTCCAGACGCGCGCACCGGTCCTGTGACGTATGAACTGTTCAAAATCGGTGCGGACATGCTGGTTGACACGCTGGACGCTTACGTAGCAGGGGACATTACTCCCCAACCGCAGGATCATACCCGCGCCACCTTCACGAAACTGCTCTCGCGCGAGGATGGGATTATCGACTGGTCGCAACCTGCTATCCACATTGAACGGATGACACGCGCCTACGATCCATGGCCTGGCGCAACCACAACGTGGCGCGGCGCACCGCTCAAAATCATCGCTGCGCGCGTCATCGCCGACTGGCACGGCGACGCGCCCCCCGGCACGCTCCTGGATACAGCGGAAGGTCCGGCAGTGGTGACCGGCGAAGGATTGCTGGTGCTGGAGACGGTCCAGCCGGCTGGCAAACGTCCGCTTCCTGCCGTCGACTGGCGCCGCGGCCTACGATTGACTGGCGGGGAACGGTTGGGATAATCGCGTTCAACGTTCAAACACCCAGCGCGCCTTACGCTCCACAACCCGCATAAATCGGCCATCGCGCGGCATGCGCTGCCATTCATCGAGGGTGTAGACCATCAGATCGGCGGGAACGGGCAGCGGGTTTGCGTCCCACGCGGCGGCGCGCTGCTCAAAGGGGAGGTCCGCCTGCGCAACAATCAGCAGCACGGCCGTCTTGCCGCCGGTCTGCGCTGGCAAATCGGCGTATCCAATGCGCACCACCTCCGGGTGCTGTTCTGCCAGCGCCTGCGCCCATTCTTGCAGTGCGGCTTCGCGCGCCTGGCAACTGACGGCTTCCGCTGCGGATGGCATTCCATTCGCGCGACGACCGTTCAGAAGACGCAATGGCGGCAACGGCCGAAACGCGAAGATCACCGCGCCCTCTTCCGGCACCGGGTCGTACCCTCCCTGCGCCCATGGGTGGCACCGCAGAATGCGACGGATGCCGAGGTACGTTCCCTTGAGCGCGCCGTGCCGTGCAATCGCCTGGTAGGTGTATTTCGAGCAGCTCGGCTCATAGATGCAACTTGGCGGAAGGGCCGGTGAGATGAATATCTGATAGAAACGGATGAGTTTGAGCAGTATCCAGCGAACCACAGCCAGTTCCTCGAACGCTCTGCGCGTTCAACGGATAGTTTCCCACACCAGATGCGCCAGTTCCGGCAAAATAAGCTTTTCCATCCCCAGGCGCACGGCAGCTGGCGAACCGGGCAGACAGAAGATCAACGACCGTTGAAAGACGCCAGCCGTGGCGCGCGAGAGCATCGCCGCCGGTCCGATGTCCTGGTACGACAGCATGCGAAAGATCTCGCCAAAGCCGGGCATGCGCTTTTCGAGCAACGCATCAATTGCCTCGAACGTGCTGTCGCGCCGGGCGATGCCGGTGCCGCCGCTCGTGATGATCACCTGACATCCGGCAGCGGCGAAGTCGCGCACGTGATCCACGATCTGTGCTGGCTCATCCTTAACGACGATGTAGCGCAACACCGTGTGCCCCGCGCCCTCGAGACCGGCGCGAATGATCGCGCCGCCTGTGTCGGTCTCTGGAGTGCGCGTGTCGCTGATCGTGATGATGCCGCATTTCACCGACGAAATGGCGGACCGGGCGATCTTTTCGTGATCCTGATGGCTCATAAGCGTAATGCGGATAAGAGCGGATCCGGCAACATTATACCATTCCTGCGTTTGTCGTGCGGCTCAGAGCCTATCCGAGCACGTGATGGTCGGGCACCATGGCGATCAAAGCGAAGCAGTCTCTCTGTGCCACAGAAGATTGCTGGCAGCGCGTGATGTTCGGATAGGCGCTCAATGATCCGGCGCGTCAGCGCGCAAAACCCGCTGATCGCTCCGCGCCCGCCACAGGATGATGATCACCCACGTAACAACGACGATGCTGAGGACCGCATTGGCGCTCCCTGCCGCCACCGGCGAGGCGCTGACGAAATCGAACAGCCCGTGCCACAGGGCGACCATCAGAATGCTGTTCCCGCTTCCGCGCCATCCGATCTCTTCCCCGAACCCATAGGTCGCAATCCACAACCCCAGCGCCGCCAGCGCGCCAATGTTCCCCAGATAGTCCACCTCGCCAAACAGCGCGATATCCGGCAGTGCGCCCTGTTCGACCTCATAGACTGCGGCTGCAACGATGGCGAGCGTAAGCGGCGTTCCCGCCGCGACCAGCCACCAGCGCAGACCGACATCCGCGCGAACGACGCGCTGCCACAGATCCATCAGACCGGCGCGCCCATCGAGCGCAGCAGTGACGATGATCGCTGCCGCCGTCGGACCGAATGCGCTCACGTAGTGCAACCACGTCGGCGCCGTCGCAAGGCCGTGATAGCTGGCGATCAGCACCCCGCCGATCAGCCACGAGAAAGCGTAAGCGATCAGGAAATACGCAACGACGGGATAGGTGTGGATCAGCCCTCGCCTCGACGGGTGACTCTGCGCCAGAGCAGGCATGATGGTTTCTCCTTCTCCACGTGTGGCAACCATACCGGTTAGACGTGCGGCATATCCCTGAGTGTTGCTCGTACAACTCCGTTCTTGCCCCTGATCCGAATTTTCGCTATAATGGCAGTCTGTGGAAAGAACGCTACGAAGCGTCTTGAGCGTGAAAGCGCCAGATGACGAGAATGACAGATGACCGACGTTATCACATTGCATCTGCCGGAGGAAGTGCGCGCTGCCGACCAGTCGCGCGACGCGACGCCGCGTGAGCGCCGCTATTATGTCTGGACGGTTGGCTGCCAGATGAATGTGTCCGACTCCGAGCGCCTAGAAGCGGCGCTGCAAGGGGTCGGGTATGCGCCTGCTGAGCGTCCGGAAGACGCGAGTTTCATCGTGCTTAACTCGTGCAGCGTGCGCGCGTCCGCCGAAGAGCGCATCCTGGGCAAGCTGAGCGAGGTGCAGCGCATCAAGCGCAAGTATCCCGATACGAAGGTCGTTCTCTGGGGATGCATGGTCGGTCCCGGCAATCAGTCCATCTTCCAGAGCCGCCTGCCAATGGTGGACCATTTTGTGTCGCCGTCGGCGGTTGATGAAGTGCTGGCGCTGGCGCCCAATCCGATCTATCAGCTTGATGAGCCGGCGCTGCCGGTGGCGCGTTGGGATCGTCCACCGGTCTCGGTTCATGTGCCGATCCAGTACGGCTGTAACATGTCGTGCTCATTCTGCGTCATCCCGCTGCGGCGCGGGCGCGAACGCAGCCGACCGCTCGAAGAAATCGTTGAAGAGTGCCGCCGGATCGTGGCGCGCGGCGCGAAAGAGATCACGCTGCTTGGGCAGATCGTCGACTCGTGGGGACACGATCTGCCCGGACGTCCCGACCTGGCAGACCTGCTGCGCGCGGTTCATGAAATCCCTGGCTTGCTGCGGCTGCGCTTCCTGACGTCGCATCCGGCGTGGATGACCGACCGCCTGATTGCAGCAGTGGCGGAACTGCCGCGCTGCATGCCGGATATCAATCTGCCAGTGCAGGCGGGCGACGATGCGTTGCTCAAGATCATGCGGCGCGGCTATACGGTTCAGCGCTACCGTGAACTGATTGCAAAGATCCGCAATGCCATCCCGGACGTGTCGCTGACGACCGATGTGATCGTCGGGCATCCGGGCGAAACGCGCGAGCGGTTTGAAGGTACGAAGCGGTTGCTCGAAGAGATCCGGTTCGATAAGGTGCACATCGCGGCATTCTCGGCGCGCCCCGGCACACGCGCCGCTGAAATGGAACTCGATCCGGCGCTGGCAGTGCCTGAGGGCGAAAAGCAACTGCGACGCATCGAACTCGAGCGTCTTCAGGAGCAGATTGCAACTGAGCGTAATGCCCGCTTCCTGCATCAGACAGTCGAAGTGCTGGTTGAAGGCGAGCACAAGGGTAAGTGGCGCGGACGCACGCCGGGCAACAAACTGGTCTTCTTCAGCGATCCGCGCGACTGGACGGGCCAGTTGGTGAAGGTGCGCATCACTCGCACCAGTCCATGGTCGTTGCAGGGTGTTCTGGTGCAGCCTTCAGAGTCGTCGCTGACGCCGGATGGCGTTCTGAACATGTTGGAAAACGTTCCTGCGGCACAGGGAGCAGTCGCCTGATGAATACGCTCAACGCGCCAGCGTCGCATCCGCCGCTGCGTGTTTCGCCGCGTGCTGCGATTGGCGCTTTGGCAGCCGATTTGCTCATCGCGCTCGGTATGGCGCTTGCGCTTAGTGGAGCGGTCGTCGGCGTGCTCCTGATCCTGCGCGCCACGCAGGCAGGCATCGACCTCGGCGCCATCGATCAACTGAACACCCGCGAGATTGCTCAACTGATCGGCGCCGATGGCATGCTGGCGCTGCTGGTGCTGCAAAACCTGATTTTCATCAGCGTTGCAGTCGTGCGGGTGCGGGTGCTACGCCGCGAGCCATTGGCCGTGCTGGGGTTGAGCGCCCCGCATCCATTCCGATTGGTCCTGTTTGGGATCGGATTGGGGCTGCTGGCGCTCCTCCTTAATGGCATTGTCGGCGTGCTGTTCGTCAGTTTCGGCGTTCGCCAGAACCAGGCGGCGCTCTACCCGCTGTTTCCAGGGGATTATGTAGGGCAGGCGCTGTTCTTTATCGGAGCGGCAGTGCTGGCCCCGATTGGCGAAGAGGTGCTGTTTCGCGGCTATCTCTTCGGCTCGCTGCGACGGCTCGCAGGCGATTCGCGCACGGGCATCGCTATTGCCTACGGCATCAGCGCCCTAGTGTTCGCCCTATCGCACTCGCTAGCTGCTACCGAAGGTCTCATCGGGCTGCTCGTGCCATCGTTCCTGATCGGTCTGGTGTTTGCCTGGGGATTCGATCGCAGCGGCAGCCTGATTCCAGCGATGGTCGCTCACGCAATCAATAACGGCATCGCCTTTATTGCGCTGTTGACCTGTATCAATAATCCGGGCACGTGCCCTCATATGTGATTAGGGAGATGGCATTGACAAAACAGGACGAAAAAGTTCGCCTGCAACGCCGCCTGCAAAACCAGGCGGTCGAGCTGGCAGCGCGGAGCCGCTGGGCAGAGGCGGCGCAGGTCAATGAAAAACTGATCAGCCTGGCGGAAGCGCCCGAAACCTACAATCGTCTCGGCAAGGCGTACTTTGAGTTAGGGCGTCTTACTGAAGCGCGCGACGCTTATCGCAATGCGCTCCGCCTTGCGCCAAACAATCGTATCGCGCGCCGCAATCTCGAACGTATTGAGGAACTGCTGGCAAAGTCGGCGTCCCTCCCAGGTCCGCTGAAAACCGGACGTCAACTGGTCGACCTGCGGTTGTTTATCACCGAAGTCGGAAAGACGGCGTTGACAACGCTCGTTGATGTTCAACGCGGGCCAGCGCTTGCAACGATTGTTACAGGCGAGAAGGTGGAACTGCGTCTTGAAGGGCGCAGAGTGGCGGTCTACGACACGTCCGGCATGCTGGTTGGCTACATCGAACCGAAACTGGCGCAACGTTTGCGTGAACTGATGGCAGGCGGCAACCGGTATATCGCTGCAGTGGCCCGCACCGATGGTCGTCAGGTTCGGATCATCATCCGTGAGATCTACCAAGCGCCATCGCAGCGCGGGCGTGTGTCCTTCCCCGGCAATCTGAGCGAGAGCGCTCTCCGCGGTGCATTGATGAGCAGTGCGCAGTTCGACGAGTTTGGCGAGGAGTTGCTTGAAGAAGAGGAAAGTGTCGAAGTGCGCGAGGATGTGGACGAAGAAGTCTTCGGCAGTGAAGATGAAGAACTTGGGCTGGAGGAAATCGAGCCGGACATCGGCGACGACGAGGATCTGATCGAGGAATAGACAGCATTCCTATGAGCATGTAGCGCTGCCGTACTATTGCCATCCGGCATACCCGTCATCTATACTGGAACCGGACGTATAACATATACGTCCGGTTCTCTGTTTGTCGCTGGCGATCAGGGCGCCTTCTTGTCCGTTGCCTGATGGAGAGGAAGCGGTATGGAAGTACGGATTGACGAAAAGGGCAAATTCTTTACCCCGCGGATCACCAAAGATGCCGTGACCGCCTTTGTGCGTACACCGGGGAAAGTGATCGTCGGATCGGTCTATGTGCGACCTGGCAATCGCCTGACCGACGAGTTGAACGGCGATACGTCCGCCTTCCTCCCCATCACCAACGCCCGCGTCTATCGGGCAGACGATGAGAGTTTTCTGCTGCAGACATCGTTCCTGCTGGCTGCGTACCGCGACATCCTTCTGATCAGCGAACTCGACGCGCTGGCAGCGGTTCGTGAGGTTCCGTGGATCGATCCGACCGCTGAACCCATGCCGCTGATCCGCGACAATGACGATCTGGGGGTGCACGTAAACGAGCGTGGCAAGTATTTCACAGTACGCACGCCAAAGGACGCGGTTTTGTGCGTGGTGCGCGGCGGCGATCTGGCAGTGCTTGGCTACCTTTACGTGCGCCCCGACTGGCGATTGAAAGATGAGCTCAACGACGAACAGGCGCGTTACCTGCCAATGACCGACGCCCGCGTCTTTCGGGTGAGCGACAATGCGCTGCTCTACCACGCCAGTTTCTTGCTCATCGGTCGTCAGGCGATCGATCTTGTCGCGCCTATCGATGCTGTGATACGCGCCAGCGACGTTCCCTGGCTGCCAGTTCGTTCGACGGAGGGGTCGGCATGAGCTTTTTCTCGCAGCAGTTCGCAGACAGGCAGCGCACAGCGGCATCTCCGGCTGGCGCCACGGCTGGCGTCGCCGTCCCGCCGGAGCCGACTTCGATCGAGGAAACCGGTCTCAGCATGGGGTTTCTGAACGACCTGGTGCTGAAGGTCATCTACTTCCACGGCAATATCACAGGGCAGCAGATTGCTGAGGTGACGAAACTGCCGTTCTTCGGCGTGCTCGATAAAGTGCTCGAGTTTCTCAAACTGGAAGAGTATGTCGATATCGTCGGCGCTCAGGGCGGCTTCAATGAACGATCATTCCAGTATGTGGTTGCAACCAAAGGACGTCTGAAAGTCCACGAGGTGCTGGATCGTTCACAGTACGCCGGACCGGCGCCTGTTCCTCTTGACCAGTATGTTGCCATGGTTCATCGCCAGTCGGTCGGCGACATGGTAGTAGATGCGAAAACTGTGCGCCAGGCGTTCGCGCACCTCGTCGTCAGCGAGCGCATGCTCGACCGTATTGGTCCTGCTGCAAACTCGGCGCGTTCACTTTTCCTCTATGGTCCTCCCGGCAACGGGAAAACAACAATTGCCGAGGGGATCGCCAATATGCTCGGCGGTCATGTCCTGATTCCATATGCGGTTGAGGTTGACGGGCAGATCATCAAGGTCTTCGACCCGCTCAACCACCAGGTGGTCGAGCAACCCGCCGCCACGATGCGCGAACCGGCAGTCTCATTCGAGGGTCGTCCGATAGTCGAATCGCCGCTGCCCGACCGACGCTGGCTGGTCTGCAAACGGCCGCGGGTGATGGTCGGCGGTGAGTTGATTCTGGAACAACTCGAACTGATCTTCGACCCAATCGCCAAAGTCTACGAAGCGCCCTACCAGATGAAAGCCAATGGCGGGTTGTTCCTGATTGACGACTTCGGTCGGCAAAAGTGTCGTCCGCAAGATCTGCTCAACCGCTGGATCGTGCCGCTGGAGAAGAAAGTCGATTTTCTCGCCCTTCAGACTGGCAAAAAGATTCAGGTGCCCTTCGATGTGCTGATTGTCTTCTCGACCAACCTCTCGCCGCAGGATCTGGTGGACGACGCCTTTCTACGACGCATCCGGCACAAGATTGAGGTGCCTAACCCGACGCCCGAGGAATTTCGTGCTATCTTTCAGCGCGTCGCCAAGGCGAAGAATATTCCGTACAGCGATGAAGGGCTGCGCTACCTGATCCTCGAACGCTATAAACGCGATGGGCGCGAGCTGCGCGCCTGTCACCCGCGCGATCTGTGCGACCAGATCCTTGATGAAGCCAAATATCGCGGCATACCGCCGTCAATGTCGCGTGAACTGCTTGATCGGGCATACGATGCATACTTTGTGAAACTTTCATAGCGTCGGAGCAGAACTATGTCGTTACTGAAGCGAATAGGCGGACCGCAACCGCAGCCAGCATCCGAACCCGTCGCGCCAGCCAGCGCTCCGGCGCCATCTGGGGCAGCCGACCATGGGCCAGCGCCGCGGACAGGACAACCGACCGTCACTGCTGGCAGCGAGATATCGCAGCAGCGAATGCTGGAATTATCCCTGTGGATAGTTGACCGTATTCTCAGTTCGCTCGGCAATCAGCAGGAACTCAAGCGCTCCCCCGAGATGGAGCGTCAACTGCAAGAAAAGTTCACCCTTGCCTACCGGCAGAGCGGCGTCAATCTAACCGATGAGCAGACCCGGCAACTCTACGATATGGTGATGGACGAGTTGTTCGGTTTTGGCCCCATCGAGCCGCTGCTCCGCGACGACAGCATTACCGAGGTGATGGTGAACGGACCGCGTGCAGTGTATGTTGAGCAAAAAGGCAAGATCACGCTAACGTCGGTGCGGTTCGCTAACGATGAGCACGTGCTGAAGGTTATTGACCGCATCATCCGCCCGCTGGGACGACGCATCGACCGCAAATGGCCAATGGTTGACGCGCGCCTTCCCGATGGTTCGCGTGTGAATGCTATCATCCCGCCGTGCGCTATTGATGGGCCGTCGATTACGATCCGCAAGTTTGCCAAGAAAAAATTAACTGTCGAGGATCTGATCCGCTTTGGCTCGATGACGCCCGAAATGGCGGAGTTCCTGCGCGCATGCGTCGTCAGCCGCCTGAATATTATTGTCTCTGGCGGCACCGGTTCCGGTAAGACGACTCTGCTCAACGTACTGTCAAACTTTATTCCGCCCGACGAGCGGATTGTCACTATTGAAGACAGCGCTGAACTGAAACTTGCGCAGGAGCATGTCGTGCGACTCGAGTCGAAGCCGCCGGAGATCGACGGCACCGGTCGCGTAACCATCAACGATCTGGTGATCAATGCACTGCGTATGCGTCCCGAGCGGATTGTCATCGGCGAGTGTCGCGGCGGCGAAACCATGGCGATGCTCCAGGCGATGAACACTGGCCACGACGGATCGCTTTCGACTCTCCACGCCAACTCGCCGCGCGACGCTATCGCGCGTATGGAAACAATGGCGATGATGGCAGGCATGGACATACCGCTGCGGGTGATCCGCGAGCAGATTGCGTCTGCCATTGACCTGATCGTGCAGCAGACGCGTCTGGAAGACGGCAGTCGCAAAATTGCCTACATTACTGAGGTACAGGGGATGGAGGGCGATGTCGTCGTGTTGCAGGACATCTTCGTGCTTCACATTCTTGGCAAAACTCCCGAAGGCAAGATCATTAGCGAGTTGCGTCCCACGGGCACACGACCGCGTTTCACCCCGCGCCTTGAAGCGCATGGCTTCAAACTGCCGCCATCGATCTTTGGCGCAACGGTTCCGGGGCAGAAACGATCGTGGTGATGAGGCAGGGTCAAGCGTTGAACGTTCAACGTTGAACGTTCAACGGTCACCATTCGCTTATTCGCCGACTCAATCGCTTATCCGTCAATACATTGGCATATACGTCGCCGCCTTCGTTTGTTCGCCACCGTAATTTATTCGTTGCAGCATTCGTGTATTCGCTGACACGTGCGCTTCCTCGCTGCCGCATTCGCCTAACCGCGCCCCCGCACCGCTCCTCCGCCAGGATATCGAGCGGCGTATCAGCGTCACCCTACCGTCATTGGCAGATAGACAGCGAAGCGCAAGTCTGGGGATTGGCAGCGGAGATCCCGGCAGTAAGACGACCAGCGGCAGTCCCGGCGGCGGGATGGGACCCGGACCCACGCGGGAGCGCGCCCGTCCGCTACTCACTGACGCATATTTGAGCCATTTACATAGGCGAGAGCGGTCTCGGCGCAGCAATCAAGGCATGTGTCCCCGGCTGCGCGCCAGTGCCAGCGCGTATACCTCGCGCGCGCCGCCAGCACGCAACGCTGCCGCGCAGGCATTGACCGTCGCGCCGGTGGTCAGAACATCATCGACCAGCACAATACGCGCTGGCGGCGCCGGACCTTTCCACACAAACGCATCCGCCACGTTCTCGATACGCTCCGCCACACCCAGCAGCGCCTGCTGTCGAGTCGCCCTGATCCGTACCAGCGGTCCTACCACCAGCGGGAAACCGGTTGCCCTGGCGACTTCGCGCGCTAGCAATTCCGCTTGATTGAAGCCGCGTTCTTTCAGGCGCTTTTGATGAAGCGGCACAGGGATGAGCGCATCACACGGGAGCGGGTGCGTGTGCAGATGTGATGCCATCAGTGTCCCCAGCGGACGCGCCACGCGCCGCCGACGGCGGTACTTAAGCTGGTGCAGCGCGTGGCGCAGCGGACCCTCAAATACATATGCGATACGCACACCCGTCAACTGATCGGCGACGCGCGGCAGAGCCTCATCATACACGACGAGCCGATGACGGCACTCGTCGCAGAGCAACGCCCCCAATCGACCGCATCCGGCACAGCGGTCGGGCAGCAACAGGCTCAGGAGGGAGTCAAGTAATAGTGCGAGTGACATAGCATTCTCGACGCAATCTCTCCTATCGGCAGGATACACCATTGCGCCGCGTCACGCTATCACCCGCAGGTCTGCGCCGCATCGAACGTTCTGGCGGTAATGAAGCGATCCGACAGTACCAGTGAAGCTCCGAGTCTGTCCAGTGAACGGGTTTCCAGTGAGACGGCCGAATTCAGGCAACCGATGCACACCCGAACAGCGAGACCGCCCATGCGGAGCAGATGGCTTAGGCGCGAACAGACAGGGCAAAGAGCGCCTGCCTGCTAGTGCGACGGGGTGCATTATCCAGTTCGCTCGAATCCGTCTCAATCCGTCCGAATCCGTGTTCTATCACACCGGATGCGTCGAGGAAGGCGGACTCAAGGGCTCAAAGACGCCAGCGAATACCGAAGACTACGACGACTCCATCTTCTTCCGCCAGTAGCGCGCCAAGCCGTGCCAGCTTATCTCAACGGCGCCCGCCTGCTCATACTGCTGGCGCGTCGCCTCGTCCATAGCTTCCAGTTCCGCCTCTGCCAGAGCCACGAGACGAGCTGCCGCGGCAGACTCGTCCTCGCTGCGCTCGAGACTAATGCGAACCGTCTCAGCCCACTTTTGCGTGTTTTCCCACATATGAGCGATATGTTGCTCCGGGTCGTGCGCCGGACCGAAATGGGTCAGCAGCAACATACGTGGCTTGAGACTGAGCAACATATCCAGCGTGCATCGCCATGCTTCCAGGTCGATATCCGGCGGCGGCGTCGCAGGACGCACATACCTATATCCAGGCATCCGCAAACCGGTGGTATCGCCCACAAATGCCGCGCCTGTTGACTCATCGAGGTAGATCAGGTGGTGCGAGGCGTGACCAGGGGCGTCGAAGACCCGCAGTGTGCGCCCGCCAACGCGAAGCGCCTCGCCGCCTCCAAGGGTCACGATATTGTCTGCCGGCACAGGCAAAAATTCGCCCCATAGATAATCCATCTGACCGCCATAAATGCGCGTGGCGCTGCGCAGCAACTTATCGGGCGCAATCATGTGGGGGGCGCCGCGATGATGGACGTACACCTTCAAGTGCGGAAAATAGCGCACCAACGACCCGGTTGCACCGGCATGATCCAGATGGATGTGCGACAGCGCAATGCCATGCAAATCACTGAACGATAGACCAATCTGTTTCAGACCAGCTTCAAGATTGGGCAGCGCACTGGTAGGACCGGGATCGATAATGACCGGGTCATCTCCCAATATCACATACGTGCCAACGATCCGTGGACGACCAAGATGAAGATCATCAACCAGCGCAATGCTCTCCGGTAAGCCATAATGGGCATCGGTCATGCCAGTACATCTCCGATGGTTTCAGGAAAGCGTGTCAGGCCTTTATGATAACAGTGACGGTTACGCCTGTCGAACGCTAGACATTGACAGAAAGCGGTCAAGCCCAAATACAGCAGCGCGCGATGCGGTTCACGCCAACACTACGTCTGCTGCCGCGTATCCCAGAATGGCGCAAGGGCGGGTCTCAAACCCCGCCCTTGCGCCGTCACTGCTAATATCTGCCACATTGGAAGAAGGAATAGCGAGCGAATAGTCTGAGACCTACCCTCTCGCCGCCGATACATTCGGATGCGTCTAATCCTCACTGCGTTGCATGATCACATCGAGCAGCTCAAGCAGCACATTCTTAACGCTCTCGCGATCAGTTGCCATGCAAGGCAGCACTTTGATATGGGAAGGCAGGCGCAGCGCCAGCCGCAACTCTTCTGGCGACCAGGCGTTCGGGCGATCCTGCTTATTGGCTGCCACCACATAAGGGGTCTCGCGGTACGACATGAAGAAGTCGATGATGCGATTCGTCTCCCGAAACGTCTCAGGGCGCGTACTATCGACGAGAATGACGAGCCCCAGCATCCCTTCCGAGAGGATCTCCCACATAAAATCGAAGCGCTTCTGCCCTGGCGTGCCGAACAGATGCAGCACCAAATCATCGCCGATTGCAATGCGCCCGAAGTCCATTGCAACCGTGGTTTCTTTCTTGATCAGTCGAGTATCGTCCGTTGCGGGACGCTCGGTCGAAACCACTTCGATTTCGCTAATCGTCTTGATAAACTCGGTTTTACCGGCGTTAACTGCGCCGCTGATGACCATTTTTACCGTCTGCACACCGGTCCTCCGTGCTGACTGCGCCGTTACATACCACGAATGCGATTGATAATGCGGGTCACCAGGCTCTTCTTAACACGTGGCGCCTCGGCCAGGGGTCGGCCCGTGGCCAGCATCGGCACCGGCGCCGGCTTGCGAATGACATCGACCAACCCGGCGGTCAGGAAGCCATAGACGATGCGACAGACCTCAAACTCGCTCATTCCTGTCTTTCGGGCAATCTCCGCCAGGGTGTCTTTCCCATTGATCCGTGCAAACACGCGCCACTCGTCAGCAGCAAGGTTAATCCCTTTCGTGCGCTCGACAGGTTGCTCAATGAACTTCACGACCATATCGGTGCTCGGAATGCGATCCCTAATCCGACCCCACTCATCGATGCGCCGCACCCCCTCCATGATCAGATGCTCGACTGCCAGAGGCGTCGGCATAATTGGTGCGGTTGGATCGGGGCGTTGACCCTGTTCGAAGCGAAATTCCCCCTCATTCCAACTAAACAGCGCGTACACTGCTTCTTCGATATGCTGTTGCAGGACGCGCTGCAATTCATCGCGTCCGATCAACTCTAAGTTAAGTAGCACCTGCGACAGGGTGACGCCGTTCTGACTCTGATGCACCTGCGTTGCCTGCGCTGCCTGCACCGGGGTCAATTTTCCTTTGCGAACAAGCAGCTCAGTGACCGGAACATTATCGTCCTTGCGGGTTGCTGTGATCAGTTTCCCCTTATCAAAGTACAGCGATGCCATTTCATCGGCGCGGCTCAGATGCAGGCACCCCGTCTTGTAGCCCCGATCAACGAGGTATAGAAAGTCCGAAAGTCCAAAATCACGGATATTACCGACCAGTGGCATGGATCTCCTCCACTCGCACAATGCGAGGGTTATGCGAGCGCGGCATCGGCGTGCGACCGCGCTACACCGTGCGCCAGCGATGCATCGAACGTTTCAGGAACGACGCCGTCGGCGGCAAGCACCGGTATCAGGGCAGCAATTGCCACAGCTATCATTGTATCATCAGGTTCACGGGTTGTTAGGCGCTGCAGTGCCAGTGATGGGGCCATCAAGCGCCGCACCCAACCCCGGTGAAAGTGTGCAGCCGACAGGCGCAGCAGTTCATACGAAACCGCTGCAATGACCGGTACCAACAAGATGCGCGAGAGCAAGCGTTCGCCGAGCGGTAAACCGCTGAAGAGCGCAAAGAACGGGATGCTCAGCACAACAACGACCAGCAAGAAACTTGTGCCGCAGCGGGGATGCAGCAGAGAGAACGAGCGCACCGCTTCGATTGTCAACGGTGCGCCAGCCTCGTAGGCATTGATGGTCTTATGCTCGGCGCCATGGTACCCGAAGGTGCGCTGAATATCCGGCATCCGCCCGATAACTATCAAGTAGCCAATCAAGATGCCGAGTTGGATAAACCCTTCCGCCGCATCGCGCATGAGCGGCGTCGCTCCCACATGCTCGAGCAGACTGGCGATCAGGAGTGGCGTGACAAAGAACAATCCGAATGCGAACGCCAGTGATATGATGAGCGTTAGCGCAATGGCGCCTTTCGATTGCTGCTGTGCTTCTTTCCCAAGCGCAGCGCTTGCAGAGAAGTTAAGCGCGCGAATGCCGAGACTGAGCGTATCCCAGAGCATGAAGATGCCGCGCAGAAAGGGCAGCATTTCCCACATGCGGCGGCGCGCGACGTTCAACGCTTCGTGGTGAAAGACAATCTCGCCTGATGACGTGCGCACGGCAACGGTCGCCTGACGCAAGCCGCGCATCATCACCCCTTCCAGAACAGCCTGACCGCCATAAGAAAATGATCGCTTACCCATTTCCAACTCGCATCCACGAGCCAGCTTCTGACCCACAATCGCCAATACCCCACCGTCTATTGACGTATAATACCACGGAGCGTAGTGAACGACAATAGCGCGCCAGTACCGCCAATCACTGGGTATCTTCTCGCAGATGCGCTAGGACGTCTGATCATTGTTGCGCCTGGCCAGATATGCAGCGGCGGCGCGCACGCCTGCCATGAGACCGGATACGCGAATAACCGGCGCAATCGCGCGATCCGCCAGGAATGATGTCGTCCCGCTTACCGTACTGGTGGTATCGCGCAGGTTTGCTGCCACACCGCGCCCCTGTTCCAGCACTTGATCGAGTTTCGCCGACACCTCCTCCAGTTTCGGGATCAGGGTCGTTCGTGACACGCGGGTCAGGGTGCGCACGGCATAGACCAGCACCAGCAGCAGAGCTATCAAAATCAGCGCCGAGATGATCTGAAACACTGCCAGAACGACAATAGCGATGTCGCGTGAGGCGACACGAAAATCAGGGGACAGATACGCGCCGACAATGAACCCGACAGCGATCAGCAGCACAATGGTCAGTCCAATGCCGATCCATTTCCCCACAGCGCATCTCCTTCTTCCAGGCGCGGCAGCCACTCGGATGCCGCGGAGCGGCGCTGATTATATCACAGGCGCAATCGTGAGGCAACGATCAGCAGCACCCAGGCGCCGAGCGTAGTTTCGAGCACAGGAACGCCTGCTGGCGTGATCAGGCGCAGCGGCAGCCGCGCGTCGATTGCCAGGGCGACGAGCGCGCCTCCGGCGGCTGCCAGCCAGAATACCGGTATTTGAACCCACCGACGCCCCCAAAGGAGGTGTGCCAGGGCAGCGCTGGCAGTGACCATTAACAGGATAAGCAGAAGAGCTGGCGGCATCGCTCATGCATCTCCGTTCAGTCGCGCGCTATCCGTCCGCCCCCGAGCACAACCTCGCCATCGTAGAAAACGATGGCCTGTCCTGGGGTGATGGCACGCTGCGGATGCTCGAAATGCACCTCAACCTTCCCCGGCTCAATCGGCGTCACCCGCGCTGGCGCCGCGTCGGCGTGCGCCCGGATCTGCGCCAGGCAGTCGAACGGCGCATCGGGCCAGACGCCACTGACGAACGTCACTCGTTCGGCGCGCAGCGATGTGCGCTTGAGCGCCGACTCAGGACCGACAATCACTGCGTTGCGCGCCACATCGAGGGCCAGGACATACATTGGCTGACCGGTGGCGACACCGAGACCACGCCGCTGCCCGATGGTGTAGAGCGGCAATCCCTGGTGCCTGCCAATCTCGCGCCCTTCAAGGTCGAGGATAGGTCCGGGACGCAGCGCATCGGGACGCTCTTCGCGCAGCAGGTTGCGGTAGTCGCCGCCAGGGACGAAGCAGATGTCCTGACTTTCCGGTCGGTTAGCGCTTGCCAGTCCCCGTGCGGCAGCCATGGCGCGAACCTCCGCCTTCGTGTACTCGCCAATCGGGAACATCAGCCGCGCCAGATCGTCCTGGCCAAGCATGTAGAGCATGTACGATTGATCCTTCTCCTCATCGACGGCGCGCAGTAGGCGGTAGACAACGCGCCGTACGCCGTTCGACGACGGAGATGCCAGATCGTCTGCTCCTATCTCATCGGCGCGAATCCGGGCATAGTGCCCGGTGGCGACATAGTCGAACCCGAGAGCGCGCGCACGCGCCAGCAACGCGCGGAACTTGATTTCACGGTTGCACTCCAGGCATGGGTTAGGCGTGAAGCCGCTAGCGTACTCGCGCAAAAAATATTCGATGACATAGCGCCGGAATTCACGCTGGTAATTGAAGACATAGTAGGGTATGCCGAGCTGCGCGCACACCCGCCGTGCGCTCTCGGTCATCTCCTGGGAGCAGCAGAGACTCTCGGCAAGGCGATCGTCGTCGCCCTCCCACAGATGCAGGGTAACGCCAGTGACATCGTGCCCAGCTTCGTGGAGCAGCGCTGCCGCCAGGGAACTGTCGACGCCGCCGCTCATCGCAACCATAATCTTTGCCATTGGAACAATATCTCATTTCCAGACGCTCAACAAACAGGCAGATTCCTTCTGTTCAGCGAGCGCATATATCTCTCACAACCGATAGTTTCGCAACAAAAAGCGGCGGAGTGCCGCCTGTTTCCTGTAGTATAGCACATTGCTTGCTTTCAGGCGGTCGCGCTGACGCTTGTTTCCAGCACGCGCGCAGCGCCAGCCGCCAGCAGCGCATCACGGACGGGCGCCAGCGTTTCGGCGTCAACCAGCGCAATCATCACGCCGCCCCATCCGCCGCCGGAGAGTTTGGCGCCAGCCGCGCCCGCCCTGCGCGCAGCCGCGATCAATCGCTCGAGTTCCGGCGACGACACGCCGATCTGTTCCAGCAATTCCTGGTTGCGATCAAGCAATGGCCCCAGCGCTGCGATATCGCCTTCCGCCAACGCGCAGCGCGCCTGGTGTACGATTTCCGCTACCTGATCGAACAACGCTTCGTAGCATGCTGGATCTTCCTGCCAGCGCCGCCGCACTTCGCCGACCGGCAGGCGCGTGGCGCTGCGCACGCCGGTATCGCCGATCAGCAGCGTGAAGGGCGTAGCAATCGGCAGCGGCTCGATCAGGTGCGGCGGCTCGCTGCGCCGCTGGAACCAGATCGCCTGCTCATATGCGATCACTGTATTGTCGATGCCGCTGGGGGTGCCGTGGTAGCGCTGCTCACTCTCGTACACCAGCGCCGAAACCTCTGCCGCGCTGAGGTTCTGTCCAAACGCAGCCGCTAGCGCCCGCACGATTGCCGTTGCGATCGCGGCGCCGCTCCCCATGCCGCTGGCGATGGGGATGTCCGATGTAATGGTGATCTGGATGTCCGGCGTTTCTACGATCCCCAGTTGCTGAAGAGTCGCCAGCGTCAGTTCCGAGAGCGGGTCGTTGGGAGCGGTGGAGAGCAGCCAGCGCCGCTCCAGGTCAGGAGCGTCGAAACGAACGCCAATTCCCGGCGCGCCGGAGGTGACGCTGGCGCGTGCGCGAATACCACTCAGTGGAAGCGCGATCGCGGGCCGACCGTAGACGACGGCGTGCTCGCCGCACAGGATGATTTTGCCGGGAGCGGATGCGTGAGCTTGCATAGAACCAGTTAGGGGTTAAGGGTGATAAGGAAGGTTGGATCGCTTGCGTGGGCTGCTGCCTTCCCCTTCTTGCCTTCTCTGCTTTACCTTCATACGTCCTAATCTTTGTGTCTCGGCATCTTTGTGTCTCGGCGCCCGCCCGCACTCGGAATAGCGACCGTAGGGGCAGGCCCTTATGCCTGCCTGTAACGAGCGTCCACAGAGGATCGCCCCTGCGACGACCGCACCCGGATCGGCGCGCCCATGGGGGCGCCTCCACAAATGCCCCTGCGGGGTAGGGGCAGGCCCTCTCAAGTGTAGGCTTTTAGGGTGCGAAGCGGGTTTGCCGCATCTTGACGCCCTTTTTCCCCTCATCCCTCCGGCCCCCTTCTCCCACAAGGGGAGAAAGGGGAATTGAGGCGTCCTGTTGCCCGAAACAGGCGACGCAACGTAAGGGTTTGCGAAAAATCTACGCTCGTGAGAGGTTCAGGCTCCGTGCCGGCCCGTCACGGACGCTCACGAGGGGGCGCCCCTACGACGACCGCACCCGCATTCGTAGGGGCAGACCCCCCATACTGACCCGTCGCGGGCGCCCACGGGGGATGCCCACAAGTGCCTCCACCAGAGTAGGGGCAGGCCGGGTACACGTGCTACTATCCAACGTCATCGTTCAGTGCCTCCACCAGAGTAGGGGCAGGCCCCTATGCCTGCCCGGATCGGAGCCGCCGTGGACCAGTGTGTTTACAATGTGCAACGTTCAACTTTCCTCCCGCCAGTGACATTCCCTATTCAGTGTCAACCCGCCTGTCGTCGGTTCCGCCGCGCCTGTTCGTGCAGGCAGTCGATCAGCGGTTGCGCTACGGGCAGCACGACATCGCCGATGTAGAGGAACGATAACCGACGGCTATTCCCACTCAATAGTCGCCGGAGGTTTGGAGGAGATGTCGTACACGACGCGGTTGACGCCAGGGACTTCGTTCACGATGCGGCTGCTGACGCGCGCCAGCAGTTCAGCAGGAAGGCGCGCCCAATCCGCCGTCATATAATCTTCGGTTGTGACGGCGCGGAGTGCGATCACGTCAGCGTAGGTGCGCCCATCGCCCATGACGCCGACGCTGCGCACCGGCAGCAGCACTGCAAACGCCTGTTGCGTTGCGCGGTATAATCCAGCAGTGCGCAATTCTTCCATGAAGATGGCATCGGCAGCGCGCAGCACTGCGAGGCGCTCGCGCGTGACCGGACCAAGCACACGCACGGCAAGCCCTGGTCCGGGGAAGGGATGGCGCCAGACCCAGTCTTCTGGCAGACCCAGCGCAAGACCGGCGGCGCGTACTTCGTCTTTGAACAGGTAGCGCAGCGGTTCAACCAGAGTCAACTGCATATCGGCGGGCAGCCCGCCAACATTGTGATGGGTTTTGATGGTGACGCCTTTCTGGCGATCCGGTGCTTTGCTTTCAATCACATCGGGGTAGAGGGTGCCCTGCGCTAGAAAGCGCGCCCCTTCGATGCGACGCGCTTCACGCTCGAAGATGCGCACGAACTTTTCACCGATGATCCTGCGCTTCTGCTCCGGGTCGGAGACGCCGGCAAGCGCATCGAGGAATTCGTCCGCTGCATCAACGGCGATCAGGGGAATGTGAAAATGCTCACGGAACGTGGCGACAACCTGTTCGGCTTCGCCCTGGCGCAGCAACCCGTTATCGACAAACACGCAGGTCAGTCGGTCGCCAATGGCGCGGTGGACAATCAGTGCAGCCACTGCCGAGTCGACGCCTCCAGAGAGCGCACAGATCACCCGTCCATCGCCGACCTGCGCGCGCACGCGCTCAATAGCCTCAGTGATAAAGTTTTCCGGCTGCCAGTCGCCGTGGCAGCCACAGACGCGGAACGCAAAATTACGCAGCAGATCGCGCCCAAAGCGGGTATGGACGACTTCGGGATGGAACTGCATGCCATACCAGCGGCGCTGGTCGTCCCCGGCGGCAGCGAACGGCGCGCCAGGGCTGTGTGCCATCACGCGGAATCCGGGGGGCAGCGCGGCGATGTGATCGCCATGGCTCATCCACACCTGTTGCTGCGCGGGGGTGTCGGCAAACAGCGGATCAGGATCGACAACAGTGATCTCCGCTGGACCGAACTCACGGCTCTGCATGCCTTCGACGCGCCCGCCGAGGGTGTGCGCCTGCAACTGCATGCCGTAACAAATGCCGAGCACCGGCAGGTCACTCTCAAGAAGCCATGGCGGCAACTGCGGCGCGCCTGGCTCGTAGACGCTCGCCGGTCCGCCGGAAAGAACGATGCCGCGCGGCTGCAACGCCAGCACGTCGGCTGCTGGCGCGTCGTGCGGCAGCAGTTCACTGTAGACGCCAAGCTCACGCAGGCGGCGGACGATCAGTTGCGCCGTCTGGGAGCCGAAATCGAGAACTGGTATAGATTCGTGCATAGAATAATTCAGGTGAGAGGCTAGAGGTTTGAGGCTAGAGGGAATGCCCCGTCAATAAGCGCACATAAAAGACGCGAAGGCGCAAGAATTTCGTATAACCATCTGTTAATTCGTGCACGCGCTCTGGTTTCAATTATACCATCACACAGGGGTGACGCGATGGAACTCTACCTGCTTCGCCACGCAATTGCGGAAGAGCGCTCGAACGATGGCAGCGACTCGGCGCGCATGCTCACACCCGAAGGCGCCGAGAAGATGCGCATTGGCGCCCGTGGACTGCGGCGACTCGGGGTGGCGCTTGATCGGTTGCTGACCAGTCCGCTGACCCGCGCCCGTGAAACCGCCGAGATCGTCGGCGCTGCGCTGAACATCGCCCCTGAGACAGTAGGCGCGCTAGCGCCGGGGTGCAATGCGGCGACGTTGCTTGATCTGCTGGCGGATATGCCGAGTGCCAAAAGTGTCATGGTCGTCGGGCACGAGCCGGATCTCAGCACCATGATCGCCGATCTGACGGGAGGCAGCCGGGTAGTAATGAAGAAAGGCGGGCTGGCGCTGATCGACCTGTCATCGCTTGAACCTGGCGCTGGTTCGTTGCTCTGGGTATTGCCGCCGAAGGTGTTGCGGGCCATTGGGAAGTAGGCGTCTGTCAGGGCAGCCAGGCGAGCGGCGAGGCGAAATCGACGTTGCTAATCAGGCGGATCGACGGCGCCGCGCCCGGTTGCCACAGCCAGACCTCGCCGGGAGACTCGGCGCCTGTTGGGTCGAACGGCTCATTCAGCGGCGCGTCGGGGCGCCAACCGGACGGGAGAAGCACCGCCAGGCGCGTTCCGTCCGGCGACCAGGCGGCGCTGGCGGCGCGCGGCAGGCGCGTTGCATCGCCGCCAAGCATCGTCATCGGTCCCTGCGGCAGGTCGACAGTGCGCACGCCATCGAGCGCAACGACCCGCACCGACCAGTTATCATAGCCGCCAAAGCCGCGCGCATCGCTGTAGTTGTGCTCAATAACCGCCACTCGGCGTCCATCCGGCGCGAAACGGGCGGGCAGCAGCCATCCGGCGCCTTCGGCGAAGGGGCGTCCCTTCCCCTCGAACGATCCCCCCATCTCGCTCAGATTGATGTCGACTTCGACCTGCATGCCGAGGTAGCGGTGGTATGCGACTAATGCGCCATCAGGCGACCAGGCGGGAGCATAGACCAGCATGCCGGTATTGGGCGTGGGCGCGTCGGGACCATCAGCGCGGGCGAAGTTCCAGGCATTCTCACCGCGCCGGTTGATCAGGCGGATAGCATTCCCGGCAACTGGCGCACTACCGGCGAGTGCCGGATCGCGTTGCGTCGGCGGCGCGCTATAGGCGATGCGGCGACCATCGGGCGACAGCGCGGGGTCGCAGCCGTTTGCGAGCGTCTGGCGCTGCCCAGTCGCAAGGTCGAGAACAAGGATCTGGCTGGCACTGCACCATACGGCCCATGCGGGCCACGTCTGCGGCGGAGGCTCGCTGGCATCGGCAGCGGCAAAGATCAGCGCAGCCCCATCAGGAGACCACGAGAGCGACGCTTCGACCGCGCGATCATCGGTGATACGCCGCAGATCGCTCCCATCACGTCGCACCGTCCACACGTCGAACCGCCGCCCCGTTTCACGAACTACGGCAAGAACCTCTCCTCTTGTGAAAGGTGCGAATTCGCGCACCTGATCCACGATGAGACGTTCACCACCGGCGTCGAGACGCCAGAGTGCGCCACCGCGCAGGAAGAAGAGCGCACCAGCGAACGACGCTACAGGCGGAACCGGTGTGGGAACGACAGGTGCGGTAGTGGCTGTCGGCGGCGGAGGCGCAACCGTGGGCGGGAGGGAAGGTATGGGCGTTGGTTCCGGCGGGCTCGTCGCAGGCGGTGCAGGTGTGGGTTCGGGCGAGATCGTGGCAGGCGGCGCGGGCGTCGGCGCTGGCGGGTTCGTTGCTGGCGGCGTCTCCTGCGTTGGCGACGGAATGGGCGTCGGCGGCGCTGCTGTTGGCGGTTCAGATAGAGCGGTGGTCGGCGATGGGAAGCTCGCCGCAGGAGATGGCGCGCCGCCGCACGATGTCAGGAACAGCGCGAGAAGCAGTATAGACGTCAAGAAGCGGCGTATCTGGCGCATGTGGCTGCCTTTGAAAGCCAAGAACTGAGAACCGGAACCACGCATGAGGATTGTACCACGGCGATTGGCCATGCGCCGATGATGCGCATCTGACACAAACTTCATAATCTCCTTCAAAGCGGCGACAGTCTTGTTAGGTTGCTTCTCGCCTTTTGCCTTGCGCTTCTCGCCAGCTGCGTCACATCTGCCTTCAGGAGCGGTAATAGGCTGGTAAGTCCAGCAAGATACCATTACAGGGGAGTCAGACTGATGAGGTGAGATGATCAGTGCAACGGACTCGAACGACCATGAAAACGACCAATCCACAGAGTCTCGACCAGGACGTCGATCAACCACGGAATACGTTTCGACATACAACCCGGCGATCCTCAAGTCGACCATCGCAACCACGGTTCGTACTGCAGCCCGTGGTGCTCGATGATCCGGCGCCATCAGATACGGATGACCGGCGCCTTGAAGCGGCGGCGTCAGGAGAGAAAACCGGACATGAAGCGGTGGGCACAGAACCATATCGGTGCGCTTCAACCAGTAGGCTGGATGCGGCGCCCGACCCTGGAAGCCAGCACGGCTCGCAAGAAAGTACGGATCAAGCGCGCATGATGCCACTCGACCGTCATGCGTCGTCGCCGGGGCGCCCGACGATACTCGGCGCGTTGTTTGTGTGCGGCGTGATCGCCATTGCGCTTTTTGTGACATTACTGCTGGCCGGAAGCGCGGCCTGACGGTGAGTTATCAGCCTGCGCAGCGCATCTGTCGGCGGCGATCATCCCTCTCATCGGCGGCGCGACCGTCTGCTCTGGCAGGAAGCGGACCACCAGCGCCGCCGCGCCCAGCAGCACCAGTGCGGTTGCGATGAAAATAGCGGGCAATCCGAACCACGCAGCGACTACCGCGCCAAGCAGGGGCGCGGCGGCGCGCGCAGCGGAGTTCACTGAGTTGTCGATGCCGAACACTGCTCCTTCATCTCCTGCGCGGGTATAGCGCGCCAGCAGGGCGCTGAGCGCCGGGTTCATCCCGCCGGTCGCTGCGCCGGTCAACGCCTGAAGAATGAGCAGTTGCCATCCGGCAGTAACAAACGCCTGCGGAAGAAAGCCGAGCGCCGCCGCCAGCGTTCCCGCCAGCAGCACTCGTCGATGCCCGATGCGGTCGCCCAATCGCCCCAGGGAGAGGGCGCCGACCGTGCCCGCAGCCGACGAGAGCCCCACGATCAGGCCGGTCAGAGTGCTGACCCCTTCGCCGCTGCGCGCGAGTGATGCGACATAGAGCGGCAGCATCGGCAGCAGCATAGTTGGTCCCAGCCAGTTGAGGAAGCGCGTCGTGTAAGCGGCAGCAACGCCGGGCAATGTCAGAATGCGCCGCCAGTCGCTGAGGAGGCCGGATCGCTTCGCCCCTTTCGGTGGCGGCGTGAAGCGTTCCTGGACGCCAATCGTCACGACAATGCCCGATATGAGCAGCAGGATCGATGTCACAATAAACGCGGCGCGGAAGCCAAAGACATCGGCAACGATCCCGCCGAGCAATGGTCCGGCGGCGATCCCAGCCCATAGCCCCATTTGCAGCATCCCCATCGCGTACCCGGTGCGTTCGCGCGGCACAAGCGAAGCGGCAAGCGCATTGATCGCAGCGATTGTCCCGGTAATAGCGCCCTGAATTGTGCGCAGCAGCGCTAGTTCCTCCGCTGATCGAGCAAACCCCATTACCAGGGTGATTGCTGCACCGCCATACATCGCGCGCTCGATCATCGCCTTGCGCCCGTACCGATCCGCTAGCGATCCCCAGATCGGCGACGTGACCGCCATAGCGAGCGCCTGCCCGGAAAAGACCATGCCTGCCCAGAACTCGAGGCTCAGCCCGGTGTTCGTCCCAAGTCGCTCGACATAGAGCGGCAGGAATGGGAAGAACATGCCGAACCCGATAGCCGACACCAGTTGAGCGGCGACCAGGATGAAGAGGGCGCGTTGCCAGCGGGTCATACGATGACGGTGCCTTCGCCTGCAAGGGCGCGCGAAACCGGTTCGGCAACGCGCGCATCACCGAGAATAACCCGTCTCACGCCCTGCGCGAGCGCCTCGGACGCGCCAAGGATCTTCTTTTTCATGCGCCCCTGCGCTAGCGGCAGGTACTCCTCAATGTCGGTGCGTGGAATGTGCCGGACGAGGGTGTGTTCGTCGGGGAAGGCGCGTAGCAAGCCCGGAACATTGGTCAGCAAGATCAATGTGTCAGCGCCAATCGCCGCAGCAATCGCCGCAGCCGCGCGGTCGCCGTCGACGTTGAGCGCCTCGCCAGCGTAGCTGGCGGCAATCGGAGCGATCACCGGCAGAAACCCGCCGTTCAACAGCAGGTTGAGCAGGTTGGTGTTGACCTTCTCTACGGTTCCGGTCCAGTCGTCGCGCAGCACTTTCTGCTTGCCGTCTTCGACGATACGGATGACAGCTTTGCGTTGTCCTTCCAGCAGGCGCCCGTCGAGACCGGCGAGACCAACGGCGTTCACGCCCAGTTGCTGCAGGCGTTCGACAATCAATTTATTAACCTTGCCAGCAGTCGCCATCAGAAAGAGTTCCAGCGTCACACGGTCGGTATAGCGACTGGTGTAACCGGATGGCGAGGTGACGAAGCGCGGCGGATGTCCCAGTCGTTCGGCAAGGGTATTGGTCTCGTGCGAGCCGCCATGCACCAGCACGAGCCGCTGACCGGCGCGCGTGAGGGTTGCGAGATCGGCGCAGAGCGCATCGTAGGCGATGCCAGCGCCGCCGCCAACTTTGACCACGATCATTCGGCAGCCTCCCTAGGTCGGTAGAAGAGCCGGACAATCTCCATCGCCTGGTGATGGTTGATCCCGCCTTCGCGCACGCTAGCGCAGCGGATCAGGCGTGCGGCAAGTTCGTCGGCGGTTGTTTCGTCAGTCGGAATGTGCTGATACTCTTCGGCCAGATCATCAGCATAGGGAGCAATTCGAGCGCGAATATCTTCTGGAGAGCGCAGAACCAGGCGCTCCCGTTCGCGCCAGAAACGCACGTTGCTCTTGCCGCAGCCGAAGCATGCCAACACTGGCGTGCGCAGCGGCATGTCGTAGGGTGGCAGCGCTCCGGCGTAGGCGCTGTTGCCAAGGTCAATCGCCTGCTGCCCCTCATACCCTTTCTCCAGCGCCAGGCGGAAGGCGCGCATGGTGGTGTCGGCGTGAACGCCGGAACCGTCGTACTCGGTATTCGACGAAAACGGGCTGCGGTCGAAAACGAAGCCGCTGCGCGCCAGAATACGGTAGAAGAAGGCATCGAGATCGCGGTAGCGGTTGACGAACAATTCACCGTCGGGCAGCACGCCAAGTTTCTCACGCACCGCCTGACGGATGGCGGGCATAGAACGCGGGTAGAGGAGGAGCAACCGCCGGTAGATCGCCTCGATCAGCGAACTGAGGCCAATCGTGCCGTTGCGCTCGCCAATCCCCAGGATCGAAAAGTCGGGCAGCATCATGATTCCCAGCCGCATGCACAGCAGCAGCGTATCGACGTACAGGCGGTCGGAGTGACCGATATCGTTGTGGATGTGACATTCGAGAAAAGCGAAGCGGATGCCGATCTGCTGCAGCACGGCAATGCGATCACCGAGGTCGTCAATCGTACCGACGCCGACCGTATCGGGGATGCCAATGCCATCGACATGCAGCCCGTGGCTCGTCAGGCGATCCTGCAGGCGCTCGTAGAACGCGCGGTAATCGTCGAGCGGAGTGCGGTAGGCGTCTTCGGTGCTGATGCGGACGCACTCGAAGCCAAGATTGCGCGCCAGGTAAATGGCATCGAAGGCTTTATCGGCAAGCTGAGTTGCATTGGCGCGCACCGTTGCCTGTTTGATCGGGCTGACGCCGATATAGAGGTGCAGGCGGCGGAACCCGGTTTCGGCGGCAGTGCGAATATCAGTAGCGACGCAGCGCGCGTGCGCAGCGAAGGTCGTCGTCAGTCCGTGAGCGGCGGCGCGTTCCAGCAGGCGGCGGTTGAACGCCTGACCCGGCGGGTTGGCGGGGAATGCGGGGAGTTCAATCACCCCGACGCCGAGCGAGTCCATGCCGCGCACTGCCTCCCACGCCTCATCGACGGTCAGATGAAATCCCTGGAGCGTCCCGTCGCGGCACTCGCCGACTGCCTGGAGCGACTCGCGGATGCTGAAAACTCCCCAGCGCACAGCTTTCAGATAATCGAATAGCGCGAACAGTTCCAGCGCTTCGTGGTAGCGCGGTTGCGCCGGGTTTTCGTTGCGCAAGAAATCTGGTATTGGTGACATGTCCGTGCACCAGCCAATTGATGGAACATGAGTATTCACAGATTGAAATGGAGTTGTGCATACGAGAGCAGTTCTCATAGCGCCTTGGTTCTGCTAGATTGGGTGTAATCCCGGAAACTCCAGCCCCATCCGTTCATCGAAGCCGCACATCAGGTTCAGGCACTGGACCGCCGATCCGGCGGCGCCCTTCATCAAATTGTCGATGGCGCAGATCGTGACGATCCGCCCGGTTTCCTCATCAACGGCGAAACCGACATCGGCGTAGTTGCTGCCTGCCAGGATCTTCGGCTCCGGCAAGCGGTAAACGCCCTGTTTTTCGCGTACGATGCGCACGAATGGTTCGTTGCTGTACACGGCGCGAAACGCGCGCCACAGGTCCTTGTCGCTCACCGGTCCGCTGGCGAACGCATGGGCGGTAGCGAGTGCACCGCGCACCAGTTCGACGCTGGTGATCGACAGGTGCACACGATCCACGCCGAGTTCCTGAATCACCTCTGCAGTATGACGATGACCGACAGGCGCGAATGAGCGCACTGCGCCGCTGCGCTCCGGGTGGTGTGACGACTCACTCGGTTGCGCACCGCCCTCGGAGGAGCCGACCTTCACCTCGACAATCACATCGCGCCCTGGGTCGATCAGTCCAGCGCGCGCCAGCGGCAACAGCGCAAGAATGGCGGCAGTTGCGTTGCACCCGACGCCGCTGACGTACCTGGCGCTGCGGATGGCGTCACGGTGGAGTTCAGGCAATCCGTAGACGAAGCGTTCGAGCCAGTGGGGTGCGGGGTGGTTCTCGCCGTACCAGCGGGCATACATCGCCGGGTCGCGCAGGCGGAAATCGGCGGAACAGTCGATAATCTTCGGCGCCAGCCCGGCGAAGCGGTCGATAGCGCGCGCAGCGTCGCCGTGCGGCAGCGCCAGGATCAGCAGATCGCACGGCGCCAACCGATCCTGCGACGTGAACTGAAGCTCGCGCGCTGCGGGGACACCGCGCAGGTTTGGATGCGCCGATGTGATCGGCTTGCCCGCCAGTCGCTCAGAGGTCGCCTGTGCAACGGTAACCTGCGGGTGGAACAGGAGCAGGCGCAACAGTTCGCCGCCGACGTACCCGCTGCCGCCAACAATCGAGACGCACACACTCATGAGACGCTCCCCTTTCGCGCAACCTCCAGCGTATAGTCGATGATGCGCGCCGGAATGTCCACACCGGTCGGCGCGATGCTGTTGCGGAACTCCATCGTGTAGTTCACCTCATTCACCAGCAGCCGGCCATCGGGCGCTTCCAGCACGTCGATGGCAACCACGCCGCCGCCAACCGCGTATGCCGCGCTGACGCACAGATCCGCCAGCGCTGGCGTCACTGGACAGGCGCTCGCCTGCCCGCCGCGAGCAGTGTTGGTGATCCAGTGGTCGCTGGTGCGGTAGATCGCACAGATGCACTCATCGCCGACGACGAACGCGCGAATGTCGCGGCGGTGGGGTTTGGGGATGTATTCCTGAATGTAGAAGATCGAGTGATGGTACGATCCCAGAATCTGCTTGTGCTCAAGCAGCGCCTCTGCTGCCTCGCGGTCGTTGACCTTGGCGATCAGGCGGCCCCACGAGCCGATAGCTGGCTTGAGCACCACCGGGTACCCCAGGTCCTCAATGGCGCGCAGCGCCGATTCGGGAGTGAATGCCATACGGGTGCGCGGCGTTGGCACGCCAGCGCGGATAAGCGCCTGAGTGGTCTTGAACTTGTCGCCGCAGATGTCGGCGACGTAAGCGGTGTTGACCGTCGGCACGCCCGCGTCGTTGTACGCTTTGAGCGCGTACAAGGCGCGCGAGTGGTGAATACTGCGTTCGAGCACGACATCGTACTCGTAGCGACCTGCGTTAAGGTCGAAGATGACGTCGTTGTCGTCAATGCGTTCATAGGCGACGCCGCGTCGTTCCAGTTCGGCGAAGAGCAGTTTTTCCTCGACGCGGATGCGGGAGCAGAGGACACCGACTCGCATAGATCATTCTCCCCAATCTTCTTCAACTTCCGGCGCCAGCGCCAGTTCTGGCGGGTTGATACTGACGACTTCCAGTTCGGCGGCGCAGTCGGGGCAGGTGAGGATTTCGCCTTCAATAGTGCCTTCGGGCAGGGTGATCTCAGCCTCGCATTCCGGGCATATGGCGCGCATGAGCGTCTCCTTTCTCAGGTTGTGAGCATATGGGCAATAACTGCGTTGGTAACCTCGGATGTGACAGCGTCGCCGCCGAGGTCGGGCGTGTGCGGGCCGACGGTGCGTGCATAGCGGACAGCACGCTGAATACGTGCGCTCCAGGCGTGGATGGCGGGCGCAATGTCGGGCGGTGCGCGTCGGGCAAGGTGGTCGAGCAGCAGCGCAGCGCACCCGATAGCGGCCAGCGGATTGGCGATCCCCTTTCCAGCGATGTCGGGCGCAGCGCCGTGCACCGGCTCGAACAGTGCGTGCCGTTCACCCAGGTTCGCCGACGATGCCAGACCCAGTCCGCCGCCCCAGGCGCATGCAACATCCGACAGGATATCACCAAACAGATTGGTCGTAACAATGACATCAAAGCGTTCCGGGCGCGTCGCCAGTTGCAGCGCGCAGGTATCGACGAGCATCTCGTCCGCCTGCACGTCGGGATACGCCTGCGCGACTTCCAGCGCAACGGCGCGGAACAGTCCGCATGTTTCGCGCAGCACGTTCGCCTTGTGAACAAGGGTGACTTTTGCTGGCGGTGCGTCACTCGCGCCGCGGGCAGCGCGGCGGGCGCGCGCCAGTTCAAATGCGACCCGCGCGATCCGTTCGCTGGCGCGCCGGGTGATGACGCGCTCGGCGATCGCAGTTGCGCCACCGTCTTCGACCCGTTCGCGCCCGGCGTACAGGTCTTCGGTGTTCTCGCGCACCACCACTAGATCAACGCGACGCGCGCAGGGATCGCCCGACGGCGGATCGTCGAAGACCGGACGGATATTGGCGTACAGGTCGAGTTCGCGGCGCAGTCGCACAATCGGGCTGCGGTACCCGGCGACCGGATGGCTCGGCGACGCAACTGCGCCAAATAGCACTGCATCGGCCCTGCGGGCAGCGTCGAGCGTTTCAGGCGGCAGCGCCTCACCGCAGCGCTGGAAACATTCCCAGCCCGCATTGGCTTCCTGGAATCGCAGCGGCAGACCGGTCGCTTGAAGCGCAGCCACAGCTGCCGGGATGACCTCGCGCCCGATGCCGTCGCCAGGGATCACAAGAATGGTGAAAGGCGGCGCGCTCATACAGAAGCTGCTCCGGGGAAGCGACGATATTTGCGGTAGAACGGCACAATCCCGCCTTCGCGCCAGACCTCGCGCATCCATTCGGGCGGCGGCGGCAGTTGAATCGTGCGACCATCGGCAATGATGACGCCGGTTTCAGCGTTGAACTCCACCTCCTGCCCGTCCTCCAGTTGATCGGTGAGGTCGGCCTCGAACAACGGAATGCCCAGGTTGAGTGCATTGCGGTAAAAAATGCGCGCAAAGAGCGGCGCAATGATCGCACCGACGCCCACCATCTTTAGCGCCAGTGGTGCATATTCGCGCGATGAACCGCACCCGAAGTTCGGACCAGCAATGATCAGGTCGCCGGGGCGCACGGTTGATGCGAACTCAGGACGCGCCTCGATGAACGGGTACTTGCGCAGATCATCCTCATTTTTAAGCATGTACGGCGCATAGCGCCCGGGGACGATCTGATCGGTATTGACATTTGCGCCGAAGCGCCAGATGCGTGCCATGCCAATCGTCCTTTCTCGCTATCCTATGACCTCCGCCGGATGAGCGATGTACCCCAGCACTGCCGTCGCTGCAGCGACTTCGGGCGACGCTAGGTAGATCTGCGCTTCCGGCGATCCCATGCGTCCGCGGAAGTTGCGATTGCCGGTGAACAGGCAGACTTCGCCGGGCGCCAGTACGCCCATGTGCCGACCAATGCATGCGCCGCAACCAGGGGTGCCAATAGTTGCGCCTGCTTCGAGCAGAGTCGCCAGCGTCCCGTCGGCCGTCGCCTGCCGCAGCGCTTCGCTCGATGCCGGAACGACCAGCAATCGCACCCCGCGCGCTACCTTGCGCCCCTTTAGGATGCGTGCTGCAGCAGCCATGTCGTTGGCATGCCCGTTTGTGCACGTACCGATGTAGACCACATCAACCTCGACGCGCCCCAGTTCGCTCAGGTCACGCACGTTATCCACAGAGTGCGGCACGCTAATCTGCGGTTCGAGCGTGTCGAGATCGACCTCGACTGTCCGGCTGTAGCGCGCTCCTTCCTCAACACGCAACCACGGCGGCACGGTAATGCCGCGCTGAGCTGCGTGCTCCTCCCAACCAGGACCGGTTGGCGGAATGATGCCCGCTTCTCCGCCGAGCTCGATTGATAGCGTAGCGAGCGTCATCCGTTCGCTGACGCTCAATTCCTCGACACCGTGCCATTCGACCGACTGATAGGCTGCGCCATCGGCGCCGATCAAGCGCGCCACGCGCAGCCCCAGGTCCTTCGCGCCAACGCCAGGGCGAAACCGGCCACGCGCCAGAATGCGCACCGTTTCCGGCACACGCAGCCACGTCTGCCCGGTTGCCAGCGCCAGCGCCATATCGGTCGATCCCATGCCGGTGCCAAAGGCGCCCACTGCGCCATACGCCGTTGAATGCGAATCGCTGCCGAGGATCAGCATACCAGGGCGCGCCAGCCCTTCTTCGACCAGCACCGCATGCGAAATGCCGCGCCCGACATCGAAGAAATGAGTGATCTGCTGCTGCCGCACCCAGCGCCGTAACGCCTGTTGATGCTCGGCAGTCTGAATCGTCGCCGCTGGCGCCACGTGGTCCACTACCACTGCCACCCGGTCGCGGTCCCACACCTGGTCGGCTCCCAGTTCCTGGTGCAGGATTTTAATGATGCTGGGCGAAATACTGTCGTGCATCATCGCCAGATCGACCCTGGCGACGATACGCTCACCGGCGGAGACCGGTTTCCCGGCGGCGTGCGAAAGGATCTGTTCTGCAAGCGTCTGCCCCACGACTTCCCTCCTGAAGCGCAAACAGAAAGCCCGCTTGCCTGGTCTGGCAAAGCGGGCCTGTCAACCAACCGTTGCGGGACAAGCGAGCCTAACCAGACCAGACGTCCGGCTTTTTGCTGCGCTTGACCTGCTTGGTGATCGGGGATTGCATATCGTGTGTAACAAGTTCTTTACTGCGATGCGCAGTGTACCATCGAAGCGCGCGGCTGTCAAGCGGATGACAGGACACGGATTGGCACGGATCGAGACGGATGTGCGCGGATCGATGGCTCTCCATCAGCGGCAGATCCGTGCCACCCCGTCGTATCCGCGTGAATCCGTGTCCTTTTCACGAGACATCGTGTGCGGAGCAGGGCGCAAAGACAGAGGCGACACACATCTCCCCTCCGCCCCCAACCCCGCCCCTATGCTATAATGCACAAAGAAAGCATTGCGATCATTGGAGGACAGAACGCCATGGCGCTGCGCCGCATTTTGCGCATCGATAACCCGGACGACAAGAAAATCCTAACGACCCGCTGCCACCCGGTGCGAATGCCCAACCCGTCGCTAAAGCAGTTGGTTGCTGATATGTTCGAGACCATGCACGCCGCCAACGGCGTCGGTCTGGCGGCGCCGCAGATCGGCATCACGCAGCGTCTGGCAGTCATTTCGATCCCTCCGGTAGTGGAGGAGCGACCGGACGGCACAAAGGTCGAAGTTGCGCCGGAGCAGAACTTTGTGCTGATCAACCCGGAGATTATTAAGGCTAGCAATCAGGAGGAAGTTGCGCTGGAGGGATGCCTGAGCCTGCCGGGTTGGTACGGTGAGGTGCCGCGCGCGACGTGGGTGACCGTCGAGTACACTGATCTGAACGGGCGGCGGCAGCGCATCCGGCGTGCGACGGGATTGCTGGCGCGCGCCTTGCAGCATGAGATCGATCACTTGGACGGGATCCTCTTCACCGAGCGCATTCGCGACCTTTCGACCCTCAAGGATTATAGTGAAGAAATGGCGCCTGCGGCAGCGGAGTAGGAGGAGGTTGCAGGTTGAAGGTGCGAACGTTGCACATTGAACGTCGCACGTTGCAGGTGGGAAGGTGGAACTATTGCGTGCTGCACGCAATGCCCTGAACCTGCGAAAAGGTTCACGCAGGAAGGTTGCGGGTTGGAAGGCCAACCCCTAACCCTTGACCCCTGATCGTGGAAATCTTTCTGAGCGATGCGCTTGGCATTCACATCGATCTAGCGCCTGAACGCCTGCTCCGAGAAGAGATTCGTGGTTCAATAATGCAAGAGACGGTCGCGCTATGACGCGCAACGTTCGGCTGCACTTCTAAGACACTGTAAGGGCGGGTCTCAGACCCGCCCTTACGCTTCGTTATCTTTCCCAGATCCGTTCCTCATCCCTGAGAGTGTGTGGTGCAGGTGGCGCACTCTGCCGTGTTCATCGCCTGCCTGAGCAAGTCACGCTCAGAGCGCCGTGAACGGCTGCCGCCCTCACTCCTCACTCACTTCCCGCATCCCATGTGAACGGCGGTGTTCTCTTTTGCGTCCATCGCGCGCTGCGACTCGCCAGCTGGAGCGGCGGCTGGCGCCTGCTCGACGCGGTCAAGCGTTCCTTGTTCACTGCTACCGGGCGCGACGGGCGCCTGCTCGATGCGGTCGAATGGCAGCGTCGTGTTCGTATCATGTTGATTCGTCGCCGGTTGCTGGATGACGAAGCCGTTGGGCGCTATCAACTGGTTCAGCAATGGCTGATCCTGCACCTTTGCCTGGCTTGCGCACGCGGCAATGCTCAACGCCAGACCGATGCCAGCAATGAACGCTACCCCGCGGCGCTTGATGTGTCGCAGCATGTGACTCCACTCCCTTCTAATGTGTGGCTCTGCAAAGATGGGATCCCTGTGTGCGGACCTGTCTCAACTATACCATGAAGACTGTGCGGAAGCAAGACGAAAATTTGACGAATTCTGTGCAATTGGGTGAGGCATCGAAATTGGCAGAGAGCGAGGCGGCGCTGCGCCCGAAGATGACGTGCCCAGAGGCAGTGTGCGGGCGCGGCGGCGTATGCTGCCGGGGGCGCGGCGGCGGGCACGGAGGTGAGTGCCCGGAGGCGGTGTGCGGGCGCGGCGGCGCGCCCCTACCTGTCAGGGGCGCGGCGGGGGATGTTGCCCTCGCAAGGGTAGAGTTTTGGTAAGCCCTTACGTCGCATCGCCCGTTTTGAGTGTCAGGACGCCCTAACTCCCCCATCTCCCCTGGAGGGAGAAGGGGGCAGGGGGGCTGAGGGGGAAAAAGCGACAGGACACGGACTACATCCATACCTCTCAAAAACTATACACTCGTGAGGGGATGTTGCCTGGGGCGCGGAGGCGTATGCTGCCGCGGGCGAGGCGCCCCCCCGCCCCGACAAACTCCCCCCCGCAAGGATTTAGGCGGCGGCGCGCATGCCGCGGTGCAGCGCACCGGGGACGGGCGCCGGGCGGTCGGCGGTGACCGGGGCGTCTCCGGCGCAGGGGAGCGCGCCGCCGGG
>JANXAL010000024.1 GCA_025062325.1 Roseiflexus sp. | reverse complement strand
AGCGCATCGCCGACATCGTCTGGCGGCGGTGTGCCGCACTGCACCAGCACATAGCGGAATTGCACGTTCGCATCGCGCCAGGGGTTGAGCACCGTAATGACCTTGTAGTTGTTGAAATATTCGATCGTCCAGCCGACCGAGTCGCTGAGAGAAACCTTTTCGGGGAAGTAGTCGATCTCCGGGTCGTACTCAGTGACGCACCCTTCCGTCAGGTTGGTGGTCGGAACCTCAAGAACCGCAACCGTTGGCGCAACGGTCGGCACTATTGTGGGCGCCGGGGTTGGCGCTATGGTAGGCGCCGTCGTCGGCGTCGCTAGGGCATTTGTGGGTGATGGCGCTGCGGTTTGCGGACCGCCGCACGCGATCAGAGCGATCACCAGCAGCAACAGGGTTACCCGGCGGAATAGTCGTTGCATCTTTTTCCTCCAGTCTTGCGGCAGAGCCTGATCCGTGAGAATCCGTCACGATCCGTCCATATCCGCGTTCCATCACACGGTGTGATCGATAGGACGGGAGGTTGATCGCCTGGCGAGACCGTGATGCGTGAATGACCGGCTGCCGCATCAGTCCTGCAACGAACGGACCTCCGAACCCTGCCGACCCAACAGACGGCAGAGCCAGTCCAGCCTGGCGTGCTCGCGGCTTAACCGCTCAAGCAGGTTCCAGCCATACGAGGTGGGCAACCAAGCCAGCAGTTCGATCTCGTGCTCGATCTGAAGCAGGCGCTCCTGGCACTGCGCCAGTTCACGGTACAGGTCATCTTCTTCGCTCATATGCGCACAGGACCTCCGCCTGTCGTCTGCCGATGGTCTGAACGCAGTCGAAAGCGGATTGACTCCTGGCGCACTGCCCAACAACGAACCACCCCGGTCTCTTCCGAGAACCGGGGTGACATGACCTGCCCGTGATGTGCAAAGGGGGCATCGTGCATGTTCTCCTCCCTGGCTCGAGAAGGGTCGAACATAGTCAACATCGCGGCAGGCGTCCTGGCTTCCGGCACTAATCGCCGGTTACAGTTGCGGCACAGCGCTGGACTTGCACCAGCTTCCACCTTTACGCCCTGGCATCCGGGCCTACGGGTCACCGCGATGGTATTCACTTGTGGGGGCTACGAAGAGCACCGAGAGTATAGCACACCTTCAGCAATCGCGCAAGCGAGTGAGGACTGGGTCATACACGAAAGCAAACGCCGCGTTCTGTCGCCTGACCTGTCGTCCTGGTCTTGACGCAGTAAGGACGGGTCTGAGACCCGCCCCCACGCTTTGTCGCCATGCTAGATCCGCTGCCAGGAGCGCCACCGCCTGATCGTCGCTCCGTGCCACATCACTCTGCCAGCAGACGTTTGACATATGCCAGATTATCCACAATTCGCTCAGCGGTCGGTCGTTCGGTGGAGAAATCCTCGAATGAGATCCAACCATCGTAGCCGACTGCCCGGAGTGCCCGGACGAGCGCCGCAATATCGGCAACTCCTTTGCGCAACGGCGCGAATGTCGCGCGCCATTCGACGCTGCCGTCGTCACGGGCGCCGGTGCGCTCCCAGCGCGCATTCTTGAGGTGAACGTGCGCCAGGTATGGTCCCAGCACCTCCAGACCCAAGCGGTACTGCTCATACCCCTCGCAGACCATATTGCCTGCGTCGTGAATGACCCCGACTTCTTTGGGGTCGAACCCCTCCAGAAACGCTGCGGCTGCGCTAGCGCTTGGGGTGATGTTGCCCACGTGGGTTTCGATCAGCGCCCGCACGCCGTACTGCCGCGCCATTGCTGCTACCTCGCGGTACTGCGCCCTGCTGCGGTCACGTAGCGGAAGATAAGGTGAGACGCCGTCGTACTGCGGGACGTTGATCCGGGCGCAGGGAGCGCCAAGCGCAGCAGCTCCCTTCAGCGCCTGTTCCACTGCGAGCGGATCGTCGCAGATCACATAGGTTCCCACATTTGGCATTGCCAGCCCGGCACCCTCAGTCAGCGCACGGATGCGCGGCGCATCGTCGATGAACGTTGCCAACGGCCAAGTGCAACGATTTCCTGCCCAGAATCCAGAGCGCCCCTCTACCGTCGGCGCCTGGTTGGTCACCCGCCACTCGATCCCGTCGTAACCGGCGTCGCGCAATGCCGCCACCGCTTCTTCAGGGGTGAATTCCGGCATCCCGACGGTGCAGTACGCAAAACGCATGCATCCATCTCCTTCTCATCTCTTCTCGCCGCTTCGCTCAAAAGCCGACCTGATCCTTCCCCTTCAGGTTGAGGAATGCGCGAACCTCGTCGGGCGTCGCCGGTTCACGGTCGAACTCCGCCGCGATTCGCACAATCTTTTCTACCATTTCGTGGTTACGACCAAGTTTCCCGCGACTCACAAAGATGTTATCTTCCAGACCAACGCGCGCGTGTCCGCCGAGCATGATCGCTGCTGTGCACATATGGAACTGCTGCGGGTATCCGACGCCGATCACCGACCAGTGATAGTTGTCGGGTCCGAAGAGGCGGTTTGCCGTATCGAGCAGGTGCGTCAGGTCGTAGAGCGTTGCGCGAATGCCGCCTAACACCCCCATAACGAACTGCAGCCAAATGGGCTTCTCAACCAGACCTTCCCGAACCATGAAGTCGAGGTTGTAGAGGTGACCGACGTCGTAGATCTCGAATTCAGGACGGGTGTTGGCCTTCTTCATTTCGATGAGGAAATGCTTAATGCTGGCGAAGGTGTTAGGGAAGATGAAATCTTCGCTCCCCAGAAGCCACTGTTTCTCCCAGGGAAACTTGTAGTCGCTGTCGGCAAAGCGCCGCGCCGCCGGATGGACGGAAAAGTTCATCGATCCCATGTTGCAGGTCGCTAGTTCGGGCCGCCACATCGGCACAACCCGCACCCGGTCGGCTGGCGTCATCCCGACTCCGCCGCCGGTCGTGGTGCAGATAACGGCGTCGGTGCGGGCTTTAATTGCCTTAAGAATTTCACCGAACAGTTCCATATCCGACGATGGCGCGCCGTTGGCGGGGTTGCGTGCGTGAACGTGGATAATGGCGGCGCCAGCGCGCGCGCAGAGTTCGGCGTCTTCTGCCAGTTGCTCGATGGTGTAGGGCAGGTAGGGCGTCTGGGTCGGCACTGTGACCGCGCCGGTCAGCGCGGCAGTGATGATGACCTTGTTCACCGCTGGTTCCTTTCTACTCACAACCCCAAATACGCACTGCGCACAGCATCATCATTGCGTAGTTCATGCGATGGTCCGCTGCGCACAATTCGACCGTTTTCGATCACGTAGACGCGGTGTGCAATGGCAAGCGCCTGATGCACTTCCTGCGACACGAGCAGGATCGTCATGCCTTCCGCATTCAAGTGTGTCAGAACCTCCATGATGGTCTCCACCAGCACTGGCGCCAGACCGAGCGACGGTTCATCGAGCATGAGGAGTTTCGGGCGCGCCATCAGCGCCCGCCCAATCGCGACCATCTGTTGCTCGCCGCCGCTGAGGGTGCCGGCATCCTGGCGCCAGCGTTCTTTCAGACGCGGAAAGAGGCGGTAGACGCGCTCAATGGTCTCGTGGCGCTGCGCACGCGCGGCTGGAAGGTAGGCGCCAAGTTCCAGATTTTCAATGACGCGCATCCGTGGAAACAGCGCGCGCCCTTCGGGAACCTGGATCACTCCGCGCCGACAGATCTCGTGGGGCGGCAAACCGGTGATGTCCTCGCCCATGAATCGGATCAAGCCGGACAACGGCTTCATCAATCCTGAAATCGTTCTGAGCAGTGTCGTCTTGCCCGCGCCATTCGAGCCGATCAGGGCGACGATTTCGCCTTCGCGCACCTCTAGCGACACGTCCCACAGCACCTGCAGGGTGTCGTAGGCGACGTTCAGATGCTCAACCCGCAGCATACGTCTTCCCCAGATAGACGCTGATGACGTGCGGATCGGCTGCGATCTCGGCAGGCGCGCCTTCGGCGATCTTTTCGCCGTAGCTGAGCACCATGACGCGCTCGCAGGTTTCCATCAGCGCCTTGAGCACGTGTTCGACCACGATGATCGTGACGCCGAACTCTCTGCGAATGCGAGCGATCAGGTCGATGGCGCCGCGCACTTCCGCCGGATTGAGACCGGCAAACACCTCATCGAGCAGGAGCAGGCGGGGCTGGATTGAGAGCGCGCGCGCGATCTCCAGGCGCTTCTTCTCCGCCAGCGTCAGGTTGCGCGCCAAGGTATCGGCGCGCTGCCCCAGTCCGACGAACTCGACCAACTCTCTGGCGCGACGGTCGGCAGCAGCGACGCTGCGTTCACCGCGCCCATAGAGCGCACCAACCCGCACATTCTCAACCACGGTCATTCCGGTGAAGGGGCGCACAATCTGAAATGTGCGCGCGATCCCCAGGCGCGCGACGGCATGCGAGGGGTATCCAGTAATATCGCGCCCCTCAAACACGACGGCGCCCTCGTCGGGCGGGTGGAACCCAGAGATGACGCTGAACAACGTGCTTTTGCCTGAGCCGTTTGGACCGATCAGCCCCACCAGCTCCCCGGCGTTCACCGAGAAACTGACATTGCGCAGCGCCGTCACGCCGCCGAAACGTTTGGTGATGTTGATGCCTTGCAGCATATTGTTCGTTACAGGTGCATAAGGCGCATCAGCGCGCAGGAAAGCGGCAACTGTCAGGTCGCTGAAGCCAGCGGTTCAGCGTCTCCTCGCACTGCTCCAATGCCATTCCGCCACTGGTTTTGTTCTTCCATCCGCCCACCCGCCCGGCGCCTGAGGCCGCAGGCTACGGTTGCGAAGCCCGCCTTCGCGGGCTTTACCGGGCGATACCGGATTATTTTCTCAAAAACTACAAGCCGCAGGCTACGGTTGCGAAGCCGCCTTCGCAGGGTTTACCTGACTAATAATGTTCATAAGCCCTCGCTCAGGACGTGGAAGCCCCAAAGGGGCTTTCATGACCTCAGCAGGGGCTTCAGCCCGCAGCGTCCCGGCAATGCCGGAATATTTTCTCATCAGCCCGCAGCATCCCAGCGCTCTCGGACGATTTTCTTGCTTCCAATCGTCCGGTTCCGTACGTCACAAATCCTCAAAGATCGCCACAACCCGCGTCCAGCCAGCGCTGCCGCCGGTCAGTTTGACCGGGAAACAGGCGACCTTGAAGCCGAACGGGCGCGGCAGCGCGTCGAGGTTGGCGAGTTTCTCGATATGGCAATACTCAAGGTCGCGCCCAACGCGGTGCGCCTCCCAGATCACCGAGGGGTCGCCGGTCTGCTGGTAGCGCTCTTTCATTGCCCAGAACGGCTGATCCCACCCCCAGGCGTCGATCCCCATGGTGCGGATGCCCTGTTCAATCAGCCAGCGGGTCGCGGCGGCGCTCATCCCG
>JANXAL010000138.1 GCA_025062325.1 Roseiflexus sp. | reverse complement strand
CCGCCGGGACCAGGGTTGAAGACGGTCACATTCGCCGTGCCTGCCGCAGCAATTCGCTCCGCAGGGACGGTGGCGGTCAACACGGTGCTGGAACTGAAGGAGGTTGGCAAGTCAGTGCCGTTCCAGCGCACGACCGAGCTGGGGACGAAACCCGTGCCGGTGATGGTGAGGGTGAAGCCCGGATCGCCCGCTACGGCAGTGAACGGGCTGATTGCGCTAATCGTCGGCGCGGGGTTGTTGATAGCGAACTGTCTGATGCTCGATGTGATATTGCCCGGATTGACGACCGTTACATTCGCTGTGCCCGTAGTGGCGATGTCGCTGGCAAGGATGGTTGCGGTCAACTGAGTGCTGGAGATGTACGTTGTTGCGCGCGGACTGCCATTCCAGTACACAACCGAGCGATCCGAACCTGTGCCGTCGATAAATCCGCTGCCATTGACCGTCAGCGTGAAATTGCCGCCGCCAACTGTCGCCTCCGCTGGATTGAGGCTTGTGATTTGCGGCGTGGGGATCCTCTCGCCGCATATGACGAAGGGCAACTCAACCGTAGCTGTTATGACATTGTAATCAACACGCGGCGCCCATGTACCCGGTTCGCCATTGCTCAGGTCAAGCTGGCGTGCATTTGCATTATTGTTGGTGGGACTGAAACTGACCGCTGGCACCCACGGACCGCTAAAGTTTGTATCACCTGCCATACCCCACTCAATCCAATAAGTTCCGCTTACCAGCGTGGTCACTGTAAAGGGCCACGATATAGTGACGGCCATGATTGGGCGTCTGGTTGAAGTCAGACCCTCCGTTTCACCGAAGGCAGGCTCGAGGTATGTCCGATACACTCCGGTCCACTCATTGCGAATGGGGGTAATCGGTCCAGCAACCGGTCCGGCGATCACGGTGCTGGTGACAACGCCCGGCGGGCCATCCCACAGGCGCAGGTCTACGACGCCGGTGATAGTGGACGTCGGGGTGGTGGCGTCGGTCTGGTAGGCGTAGAATGTGATTGCGGAAGGACGCCACCCATTGCCGGTCACGATGAAATCGTCCGCCAGTCGGGCGCGGGTGGGGGAACCGCTAGGCACAGGAACAGACTGTGTGCGCGTCGGATCGGCAAGAAAGCCCAGTCCCTGATAACCTGAAGGGGGTGAACTGGTATCATTGCCTCCCGCTTCGTCGCCGGTTCTCGTGATGAAATCGCCATTGGTGAAGAGCTGTGTGGCAGTGGCAGAGCATGATGGCTGCACATCGGCGAGCGCCAGGTGCGGAACGAGACCAACCCCGCCGACCAGCCCTACAACCAGACTGACCATTGCCAGCGCGCGGATGAAGAGATTGAAAGAAATAATCCTCATTGCCGTTCCTCTGTGGGTAGTTAGCATGCGTATTGCACGAATAGCGGATGTGTGTCGCCAGAGCATTTCAATAAACTCGACCTTGCTGCTGAGGCTGCCTGCTTTGACGTCATGGCGCAACCCCTTGCGATCAGTGCTGCTCCCTTTCGCGCCTTTACGTCAACTGCTCTGAAAAAGACCATAAGACCTCGTTCTTCGTGCAGGGCGCTGCGCCGATGCGACATGTTCCAGGGAGCGTGCGCGTCCCCGATATGCCCTGCACCATGCGTTCCATTCAGCGCGACCTCCCTGTACCTGTGCCTGACACCTGACGCAAGCATAGCGCTGATGAATGAACAATCAATGAACGGCTTGGGAATGGGAGGCGAGCAATAGCAGGCGTGGGTCATAGAGTGGAAGGCGACAGGTGGGGGCGTGCCGCGAGCGCGCCCACAAGGGGCAAGCAGCGCGAGGGGGATCGGTAGGGCTCTCAAGCGTAGGCTTTTTGGCGTGCGAAGCGGATGTGCCGCGTCCTGCCGCCCGTTTTCCCCTCATCCCTCCGACCCCCTTCTCCTACAAGGGGAGAAGGGGGAGTTTACACATCCTAACGCTCAAAACGGGCGATGCAACGGAAGGGCTTGCCAAAAAATCTCCACCTGTGAGGATCGGTAGGGGCGCGCCGCTGGCGCGTCCACCAAGGGCAAGAGGTGAGAGGGGAGCAGGTGCGAAGGTTGAGGGTTGCAGGCAGGAACGTACCTGAATGGCGAGGGCCGCGCCGCAGCTACGGTTGCTGCTCGATGGTGTCAATCGGGCCAGTAGGAGATCAACCGCCCTTCGGCGTCGTACAGCGCCCCTGGGTCCGATTCCCGATCATTCCAGATAAAACCGGGACCTGGATACGGGAAGTCGCGGGTTTCACCGGGCGCCAGTACGCCGCCAATGCCCGTATGTAACTGACTGCCTCGTATCGAACACATACGCCATCCGTTGAGATTGACCGGGAACGCACTGACGTTCTGCAGGCGAACCACTTCTGGGTTAGCAGATTTGAGTACGGTGACGATACGCACCGGATAGTTGATTGCACCGCCCGGATCAACAGAACAGCTCGTAAAAGATGGCGGCGGCAGCGTCGGCGTTGAGGTTGGTGCAGCAGTTGGAGTAACCTGGGGCCGCTCTGGCACAACGATAAGGGGAAGATAGAGAGCTGGTGATGGCGTTGCATTCGGATAGAATTGAGCCAGCGGCGCCGCTGGGTGCGTCAGTGAAAAGAAACCTGCCATGACACATGCCGTAACACATATCATCGAGAAGATGCGCATATGCTGCATCCCGCCATGTTTCTCGAGGAGGTTGATGAGAAAACGCGGAGGCGCAAAGCCATCACTATGCCATGCCTTTTCATCTTCCGCCTTTGCGTCAGCCCTTCATGGGAAACCCTCTAACCCCTAACCCTTAACTCCTAGTTCCTTCCTCCACGCATATATCCGCCCTCGATCTACGAACCCCAGGCTGGCATAGAACTGGCGCGCCGGTTGATCTTCCGGTTCACTACCGTAGAACGCTGTTGCCAGATGCGCGTCGTACCCCTGCAAGCGACGCAGTCCTTCGAGCACGAGCGCACGCGCCAATCCGCGGCGGCGGTGCGCAGCGCGGCATCCGAGCGGTTCGATCTCACCGACGCGGTTGATCGGGTCAAGCCACAGGGTGCAGAACGCCGCAACGGTTTCATCCTCTGCAACCGCAATCAGGTCAAGATCGGGGCGGTATGTGGGGGCGCGGATCGCGGCACGATATTTGGCGACGCTCATCCGCGACGGTGCAAAGGCGTCGCGGTGCGCCTCGACACGGGCATACACATCCGCTTCACCTTGAACGTGACGGATAATGTAGCCGGCTGGCACATCCGGCTCCGGCACGTGCCCATGCAGATCGCGCACACCAAGCGACAGGAAGTGGTCTGTGCGCACATACCCGCGTTGCGCCAGCAGATCGTTGCGGTACGTATCGTGCTCATAACTCCAGACCGACACATGCGGGTTCGGATCATCAACATCGAGGCGGCTCAGGTGCTCGACCCAATCGAGCATTGCCGGTTCGATAGAACGGTACGCCGGATGCACCAGCATGTCCACCTGATGCTCGCTGGGCCAGGTAAACCCGACCAGCGCGCCCCGGTGGTCAAACCAGAGCCGGATACGCGCGCTCAGATCGTGGGTGTCTTCATCGGTGAAGCGCCACCAGTCCAGGTCGCCAACATGGCAGTAGACGAGCGGACCTTCGAGTGACTCGATTTCCGCCAGCAACTGGCGCATTCGCGCATAATCATCTTCACTGGCGTAGAGACGTGACGTGACTGCCATAGTACACAACCATACTTACCGCAGACCGGCAGCGGCAAGGCGTTCGGTATGCCAGGCTTCGTCGGCGGGCGTGAGCGGCGGCGGCGGGGGAGGGTTACGGTAGTCGATGCGCAGATTATAGCGTCCTTCCGCATATGCGTCATTCAGCGCCGCACTCAGGTCAAGCGGAACATCGGGATCGGGCGCGCGGAGCGGCACTGGCACGATAGGCAACAGGTCTTGCAGTTGAATGGGCCAGATTTCAACCTGCGGACGCTGATCGGCGCGACTGAGCATCACAACGTATGGCGCCGGAGGCCAGGGCGTCGCCAACGGCGGTCGTCGTCCGCCAGGCAACAGATCGATCTCGAGCAGATGAATCGGGCTGCGGATGATCTCTCGACGCTTGCGTTCATAGGCGTCGGCAGCATCGGCGCTCGGACGCTTGTTCGCTGGCGAGAGCAATGCAATCGCCGTCACAACCGTCTCGTCGCCAACGGTGCGCACTTCGAGGCGGCTGTGGCGCGTTTCGATCTCAACCTCCAGCGCACCGACCACAGGCGCTGGCGCCACAGTCGTGGCGGTAACGCTGCTCTGTTGATCGCGCTCGACGATAGCGATCTCGGGAACGAGAAACCGGGAAAGATTGATGTCGATGGTCTCGAATGCTGGGCAGGGTGCAATCGCCGCAACATACTGCGGACTGAGACGGGGCTGGAGTTGTCGGCGCATGGCGGAAATCAGCCCGGCGTGCACGTCGGGCCAAATCGTTACCGCTTCGAGATAAGGATCCATACCCGGAAATGGTGATTGCATACGCGCCTTCACGGAGTATTGTATCACGAATAAGGGCGTGCAGTCGCGGAGTCCCCGGCGCGCAGGTGCAGTCATGATTTGACAGGAACCACCGTATCGCTGCGGGCTGAAGCCCTCGCTGAGGACGTGAAAGCCCCTCTGGGGCTGGTCTGGGCGCCGGGCGTCGCTCCGGGCGCCCAGGCGAAAAATGCAATTGCGGGACGAAACGACGCCATCTCCCCACGCAACCAACCGCTGCAGCGTGCATGACAGCACCCCGACACCCGGCGGCATTAATTAACTGCTCAAACTTCGCAGGGCTTCATATGCGAAATCTTTGCGCCTTTGTGTGCACTTATCTGGAAGTATCAGGTCTATACCGCTCCATGACGCGCCCACGCTTTCAGCCCGGCGCGAATGAGCGCCGTTCCCGACGCGACGCTGATGGCGCTGCCGGGACCAGCGCCGTGCGCGGAAACTACCGCAAACGCGCCAACTTTGCTGGTCGCCATAACGGTGTCAATGGCTGCGCTCACGTCCGCCAGTCCTGGTCCGTTCGGCTCGCGGGTGGCGTGGTTGGGTACGAGCGCGGCGTCAAGGATGTCGGAGTCGACGTGTAGGTAGAGTGCGTCGCAGGTTGCCGTGAGCGATGCCAGCGGACCGGCGAAGTCGTTGACATTGGCGATAGCAGTTTCGGCGGCGCGGATGAGTTGCGCTTCGGGCGGGTCGAGGTTGCGCACATCGACCAGGAGGATGCGGTCGGTCGGCAATGGCGCAATCATGCCCGCCAAGTCGCGCCACTGCGGCAGCGCCAGCCCGGCGTACACTGCCACCAGCATTCTCCAAGCATTCCTGAGAGGATTGTGCGCGGCGTGTTGTAGTCGCCGTGTGCATCGAACCAGACCAGCCCGATGCGCGCGTGCGGACCGCAGGAGCGTTGCAGTCCGGCAACGACGCTGACGGCATGGGTGCAGTCGCCGCCGACAATCAGCGGCGTGCGCCCCATTGTGCGGGCGGCGGCGACATCATCGGCAATGGCGCGGACCTGGAGGGTGGTTAACAGATGTTGTTTCATCGGTGTATCCTGTTGAGGGCGTGGCGGCGGCGTGCCCCTACAATCCGACCCTGCGATCCCCGGGATGGGCGCGGCGGCAGCGATAGGATGGGCGCGGCGGCGCCGTGCTCCTACGATGGTTCCAACCGGACGCGAATGGTTTTGATTTCGAATGGGCGCACGTTGCACTGCACGGTATGCCCGTCTACGGTCACCGGTCCGGTTTCGCGCTCTAGGAGATCGACTTCTACCGCCGACTCAACCGTTCGTCCGAAATCGAGGCGTACCCGGCCACGCTGGTTGTGCGCTTCGTACATGCGCACGATCAGACCGTTGCCGTCGTCCGCCGTCTTGATCGTTTCGACAATCACGTGGTTGCTCTCCACACGCAGGAACGATCGCCCGTCTGCCGGGATCTCGCCGGTGATGGTCACTGGGCGCAGCGGTGCGTTCAGTTCATACGCGCGTCGGGTGACCTGCGCCTCGCGCCAGTCGCCAGCGTGCGGCAGCAGGCTGTAGGTGAAGCGGTGCAGCCCGCGGTCCGCCTGCGGATCGGGGACGACTGCCGATTTGAGCAGCGAGATGCCGAGGGTGTTGTGGAGCAGGCTGTGTCCATACTTCCCGTTGTTCAGCAGCGCCACGCCATACCCGCCTTCGCTCAGGTCGATCCAGCGGTGGGCGCACACCTCGAAGCGCGCCCAATCCCAACTGGTGTTGCGGTGCGTCGGGCGCTCGACGGCGCCGAACTGAATTTCGCACGTCGCGCGGGTGGCGTTGAGTCGCAGCGGGAAGAGGACGCGCAGCAGACTCTGGCGCTCCTGCCAGTCCACCTCAGTCTCGAAGTCGATCCGGCGATTGTTGCGCCACAGGCTGATCCGCTGCCGCAGTGCGCTCTTGCCAAAGCGCCGCACGATCTCGACCGTTGCGCGCAGCGGTCCTTCCTCGATCACCCGCCACTCGCTGATGTCGTGGATGGGGTACGGCTTCTCCGAATAGAACGGATCGATGTCCCAGGCGTCCCAGAACAGCGGGCGGTCTTCGTAGAGCACAAGTTGATTGCCTGTGGCGCCTTCGGCGATGATCTCGCGCTCGTGCCGGGCGTCGTAGAGCGACCCGATCTCGCCGTTAGCGTCGAACTCGATGCGGAATTCGTCTGATGCGAGGTACTCACGGCGAGCAATAAAGTGCGCTGGCGGTGATGCGCGATGCCCGGCGTGCAGCGCCGCATACCCGAATGCGGGGACGGTCGCTTCGATCAGCAGCGCGCGTGTGCCGTCGAGCTGCTCAATGACCTGCGACGGACCCTCGACCAGCGGCTGGCGCTGGTCTTCGAGCGGAATGACAACACACTCGGTTCGATCCCAGGCGAGACTGTTGAACACCGCCAGGCGCGGCGCAGCGCCATTGCTGTCGCTGCGGGTCAAATCAGTGATAGCGGCGTGGCGCACTGTCTCGACCATTTCGCGCACCTCGGCGAACTGTTGTTCACTCTCGACGTAAACCAGCGGCACGGAGCTGCCAGGCAGAATATCGTGGAACTGATTGAGCAGCACCGTGCGCCAGGCGGCGTCGAGGTCCGCCTGGCGGCTGACTGCGCCCTGCGTGACCGCCCAGGCATTGAGCCATTCGGCTTCGCGCAGCAGCAGTTCCGCCTGGCGGTTGTTCTGCTTGGTGCGCGCCTGGCTGGTGTAGGCGCCGCGATGGTATTCCAGGTACAGCTCGCCGACCCACACTGGCAGCCGCGGGTTGTTCCAGACGCGTTGCCGCAGTCGCTGGAAATACTGCTCGACGCGACCAAGTTGCACCACTGGGAACCCCGGCAAGTCAGCCATCACTCGCGCCAGTTCGAGCATCTCTTCGGTCGGACCGCCGCCGCCGTCGCCGTGCCCATAGATGTAAAGCACTTCGTCGTTGATATCCTTCTGGCGGTAGTGGTTCCACGTCCCAAAGACTTCGGAGGGCAGCATGCTGCCATTGTAGGTGTAGAACTGCGCCTCAGTCGGATTGGGTTTCACCGGGGCGGAAGTCGCCGTCACAAAGTGCGCTAGCACTTCTGAGCCGTCGATGCCGCGCCAGCGGAAGGTGTCGTAGGGCATGCGGTTGAACTGGTTCCAGCTCATCTTCGTGGTCATGAAACACGAGATGCCCGCCAGCCGCATGATCTGCGGCAGCGCCGCCGAGTAGCCGAATACGTCGGGCAGCCAGATGATGTGCTCGATGGGACCGAACTCACCCTCAAAAAAGCGGATCCCGTGGATTACCTGGCGCACCAGCGACTCGCCGCCAGTGACGTTGCAATCCGGCTCGAGCCACATCGCGCCAACCGGCTCAAAGCGCCCTTCCGCCACGCGCTGCCGCAGTCGCTCGTAGAGTTCCGGGTCGTCCCGCTGGAGGAACGCATACGTTTGCGGCTGGCTCATGCTAAAGTGGTATTCCGGGTAGCGTTCCATCAGATGCAGCGCCGTCGCCACCGTTTGCGCGACTTTTTGCCGAGTGCGCCAGAGGGGCCAGAGCCAGGCGACGTCCATATGCGCGTGTCCGGTCGCCAGAATGATCGGGCGCTGCCCCGGCTCCAGGTTGGCCGTCAATGTTTCGCGCAGGAAGGTGAGCGCTGCGTTTGCCGAGATCTCGAAGCGTTCACTCTGCCACCCCTCGCGCAAGTCGAGCAGATTGTAGGCGCGGTTGATCCGGTCGAGCAGCGCATGCTTCTCCGGGTCGCTGTCGCGGTAGGCGGGGATCGCGTCGAGAATGGCGTACATGATGGCTGCCAGGCGCAGGATGATCTCACTGCGGAGTTGCAACTCCAGCCCGCCGAAGGGACGACGGTAGGGCGTGTAGCAGCGGATCAGCAATTCGTGGTCGCCCTCGTGCGCGTGTTCAGGGAGCAGGATCGCCGGGTGCAGCTCATCAATCCCAGCAAGCGTCGTTCCGTCCAGGTAGGCGATGCCTTCGACGCTAGCGTGCGCTTCGCCCGACCAATACATACGCAGTAGCACCTGACGACCGCGCCATTCTTCGGGGATGCGGATCATAGCGCGCAGCCAGTGGGTGTGCCCGCCATCGGCGGGCATGCCCCAGGGGAGCGGTTCGTCGGGCTTGTCAGGGTTGTGCGGATCGCCGCCCCATGGTTCGCCGACCTTCAGCGAACGCCAGGATGGATCGTCGGAGGGCGGCGGCGGGTCCATTGCATTATCGGGGGGCGCGCCGGGCGCCGGGCAGGTGAAAACATCAGTGATTGGACGCGTATCGCGGATGATGGCAGTGCGCATTTCATCGAGACGCGCCTTCAATTTTTCGACAGTGAAGAAGAGCATGGCGGAGGCTCCTTTGGCTAGGACGAACAGGGTCTATCATACCACGGGTTGTAGGAGTGGGAGGCGAGAGGCGTGAGGCAAGAGGGTTACAGGTGGCGCGCCCGCGCGGGGGTGCACGTAGGGGCACGGCGGTGGCGCGCCCGCATGGGGCGCGGCAGTGGCGCGCCGGTAATGCGCCCGGGCGTGGCAGAGTCTCTGCACCTCTGCGTCAGTCTATTTTCGCACGTTCAGCGAATAAACGAATGGGGTGGCAGCGCATAAACGAATGGGGGATCGAATAAACGAATGCCGGGTCGCATAAACGAATGAGCGAGGGGAGACCGGGGCGATGACTTGCTCATATGTGCTTGCATTAGGATTGAGAAAGTCAGGTTCAGAGATTGTATAATACCGTCACACTATACATAGTCTCAGATATGCACGCCGTTTGCTATCGCGCTGGATGGTCTATGCAGCGACGTTCCAATCCCAGGGCCCACAAGATCATTGCCGTTTTGGGAGCTCTTATTGTCGCATTGATGGGCATTGGCGTATTACGTGTACTGTGGGATATTTTGATCAGGTTGCGCAACGATGACGGTCAATTCAATTCGTCAATTCAGAACCCGCTTGGGCCAGGGTTTATCTCTGGAGTCACGTTAGCGTTTCTTATCCTCCTATGGTATCTTGAGGCGCGGCAGCGATCCAAAGCGTCCAGACCGATCATCGTCCCCTCAGTCAGCGATCCTCCCTGGCTGGCGGCGCTTACGGGCGATCTCGACGATTTCCGCCAGTGTGAGGGGTTCATCGACGCTGTGCGCAGGGAAGAGATCAGGACGCTCATCACCGATCTGTCGCAAGCGCCGCGCTATACGTGGCGGGCGCGCCTTGTCTGGCTTATGACCTTCGGGCTTGCCTGGCGCCGTCGGGCGCCAGAGGGCAGGCGGTTGGCGATCATAACCGGCATTGGCGGCATTGGGAAGACGAGCCTGGCAAAGCGTATTGGTTACGATCACAGGATTCGCTCCTGGTATCCCGATGGACAGTATTACATCAATTTTGGAGGGTTTGATAATAGGCGTCAAAACGAGCTGATCGGAGAGGCGTTTGAGCGTTTGTTGACAGAGAAATCGCCAGACTTCTATGAATGGGTGCGGCAGGTGCGCCAACAGGCAACAGCCCGTAAAGGTCACCTCGCAGAAATAAACGCATATGTGGATGAGCTTCTTCGTCGGTTGCATGGTCGGCGTGTGTTGTTGATCTTCGATGATCCGCCAGAACATGCCAATCTTGAAAGAATGATTCCGCCGTCGGGATGCGCTGCGATCTTCGTGGCGCGGCCGGGCCATGCCGGCATGCGCCGCGCATTCAGTCGGTACAGGTGGCTCCATCTGCAGCCGATGACCGAAGCGAACGCGCTGATGGTGATGCGCCATCACTGGACAACCGCCTTCGACGAAACGCTGGCAAGAGAGTTTGCCCGGCTGTGCAGTTATGTGCCGCTGGCGCTGGTTGTGGTCGGCAGAACGGCACAGGCGGAGAGCGCATCTCACGGTGTAGAGGGCGCTCGCTGCCTGCTGGAAAAACTGCGCCACAATCAGCAGAAGTCTCTGGATGGGAGGAGACGCGCCCTCAAGCGTCTTTTGCCGTCCGGCAACGATTGGTCTGATCGCCAGCGCCTCGAACAGATTGCTCGTCTCAGCTACAATCTTCTGTCTGTAGGCGCGCAGCGGATGTTTCGCAGGCTGGCAATCATGGAAAACCGCCCCTTCTCGCGGACGATGGCGGTTGAGGTTTGCGGCGCAGGCGTGAGTCAGGACGATGCGGTGTTTGAAGAGATTGTGCAGCAAGGTCTGCTAACGGTGCTGGACTCGTCTGACGATAGCGCGAAGCTTTATGGGTTCTTCGAGGTTGTCTTCTCTGTTGCCCGCAACGAACTTGAGACGCATCAGTTTGAAATCCCCGGATTGCAGGCGCGCTATGTCGTGTGGGCGGCGAATTACGCGACACGGCGGGCTGATCGCCTATTGGCGGACCTGGATGAGGCAGGGCGCATTCTGTTCGATATGAAGCGCAACATGGCTCACCTGCAGGCTGCACTGCACATGCTCAAGAACAGGCATATCGCGCTGGACCATCAGACGCGCGATCATCTGCTGCTTACGCTCGCTGCCGCCGGATACGAACTGTTGCGCGCCGGACACGATCGCTTCGCGGACGATCAGCAGTCCGAGCGGGAAGCCGCCGTCTTCGCCGCAGCGCGAGCCGACAGATGGCGCGCGACTGCCGAAGAGGCGTTCCACTGTGTCTATGCCGCTTTACCCGCTGATTTGCAAATGAGCGTGGCGCGTCTGGCTGTGTTCGGGGGGACGCTGTTTGAACCGGATGATGCCAGGGTCATCACTGAGACAAGTGAAGCGCATCTCATGCAACTGTTGAACACTGGCCTGCTCCGACGCTGTGGTGACGTCATTCATCCGCGTTGCAATTGGGCGCAACAAAGCAGACGACGGACCGAACTCCTCGATCGCTTGCATAGCTTTGTCCCTTCACGCCGCCGTCGGGCGCTGCGAGGCAGGCGATGGACGAGTCAGACTCGGCGCTTCAATAGCTCCATTCGTCCACGTCGCCGTTGGGTGCTGCCAGGCAGACGGTGGACAAGCCGGGTCCGGGGTTTCAGCGACGCTGTTCGTCCGCGTCTGCGGCGTCGCTGGGTGTTGCGGGGCAGACGGTGGAGGGGCCGCCCGGAACGCTTCGATAGCGCCGTTCGTCTGCGGCGCCGTTGGGTGCTGCGGGGCAGGCGGTGGAGGGTCCAGATCAGGGGTTTCGATGGCGCCATTCGTCCTCGTCTTTGGGGGCAGCGGAGCAGGCGGCGGACAAGCCGGATCCAGGGTTTCGATGGCGCCTTTCGATTGAGCTGGTCGGTAGTTCAGGAACTGGCGCAGCGCGCCTATCAGCAACTGGACGATACAGAACGCGCACAGTGCGAGCAACGTTACGCTGCGCACTTTGCCCGGCGATTGGCAGAAGAGCCATTCAGTGACGCGATTGCGCACCACATCGAACGCGGTCAGGGTTATGCCGTGCGCTACGCGATGCACGGCGCGGTGATCACCTATGCCAGTCGCTGCTACCGCTACTTCATGGATCGGCATGAATACGAACGGCTGACAGATTGGCTGGCGCAGGCTGTTCGATCAGCGGAAACGCTCGGCGACGATGCATCGGCTGCGGTGGCGTGCGAGCGGCTCGGCGATGTCTGTCTGGCGCAGAGTGAGCGTGTTGCGCCTGAGCAACGCGCTGCGTGCTATGAGCAGGCTGAGGCGCATTACCGGCGCGCTCTGACCGCTTACCCCGGCGCTGCGCCTGATACGCGGGCGCGGGCGGAATTGGGATTGGGCGCGGTTGCCGAATGGCGGGGGCAGTGGGATGTTGCTGAAAGGCATTACCAGCGGGTGCTGGAACAGTACCCGCACGCGCCCTCGGCGATCCTCGACAGCGCACGCGCCGATCTGGAAGGGGTGCGCAGGAAGCGGTTGCAAGAGTAAGGCGCGCGGAGCCTTATTGACGCGAAGGTGCAGAGTTACGCAATCAATACTCCTACTGTACCCCTTTGCGTCAGTCTGACTTTGCGCTGTCAGCGAATAGGGGGTCAGCGAATAAACGAATGGGAGTCGAATAAACGAATGGGAGGGTCAGCGAATAAACGTGGAGTTTGAGAAAATAACCTGGTATCGCCGGATCTAGCCCGCGCCGGCGGGCTTCGCAACCGTAGCCCGCGACTTCAGGCGCCGGGCGGGTGAGCGGAGAGCGAATTATTTGTTCAAAGTCCATTTGAATGGGGAGGCGAATAAACGAATGAAGGGTTAGCGAATAAACGAATGGCGGGGCGGATAAGCGAATGATGCGGGGACAGGGCAGGGTCTTTGTGCCTTCGTGCCTTTGTGTGAGATCAAGAAAGAGCATTTGGGGGTCAAAGGTGTATAATGCTGTTACGCGGTGAAGAACGTAGCAAGACATCAGGCGTGACAGAGGCAACTGCGAGACGACGGCGCAAGGCAAAGAAGATGACACCACAATCTGCAACCTTCAACCTGCAAACTTCCACGACCTCCGCTGTCCGCCTGCTCTCTGCTCAGGAGTTCATCGAGTTCGCCATCCTTTTCGGCTCGATTGCCAGCGGAGGGGCTGGTCCGTTGAGCGATGTGGACATTGGCATCTACGTGTCGCGCCCGCTCGACCTGCTGGAAATCGGGCAGTGAGTGGCGGAACTTGAGCGTGCGCTGGGTCGGGATGTGGACCTGCTCGTCCTGAATGACGCCTGGAAGCACAACCCGGCGCTGGCGTACCGTGTCGTCACCGAGGGCGTCGTATTGTTCTGCCGCGATCAGGAGACGCTGACAGACTTCAAAACGCGGGTTTTTCTGGCATATTTCGACACCGCATTCCTGCGGGAGATGGTCGCGCGCGCGTTTCAGGAGCAATTAATGCGCCTGGAAACGCACGTGCGCGAACTCCAGCGTTTTCGGGAACGCTACGCCAGCGACGATGTGCGACAGGACGCGCACCTGGATTGGGCGCTGCGGTATGGGTTGTTCGAGGCGATCCAGTCCCAATTATACCAGTGCATGAACAACTGCGCACCCACATACTCATCGCAAGTCGACGCAGCGCCTGGAAGCACACAGATTTTCACGAATCGGTACGGACTTACATGGATCGATAGCCATCCATCACACGCAGATCCGTGCGAATCCGTCGCATCCGCGCAGATCCGTGGTCCATTCACGTCGCATCGCGCCCGAATCTCACAGATAGCTGTCACGTGTTCAGCCAGTGCAGCAGCCGTTCAGCGGGGTTTGTGGTCATCCCTGGCGCTCTTCGCCCTCACCGCCGACTTCGCGCCAGAAGTCGTCGTGCGGGATGCCGCCAGTCGCGGCGATCTGTTCACGCGCTTCGCGCAGGATCGTCTGGAAGCGGCGCGAGTA
>JANXAL010000102.1 GCA_025062325.1 Roseiflexus sp. | reverse complement strand
ATTTCGGAATTTTCGGCTCGCAGAAGAGCACTGAAATGGCTGGCGTGATGATAGATGACGCCAATCTCTGCCATATTTCGGAATTTTCGGCTCGCAGAAGAGCACTGCAACTAACCCATATGCCGACGCCCGGTATCTGCTCCGCCTGGTTGCAGCATTTTCGGCTCTGCTGCGAAGAACATGGTCGGGCGGGGCGCCTGCCTCTTCCCGACGACGTTGTGCTGCTCTTCCGCGACATTGCAATTGTGCTAGTTGTCTGTTTTCGAGTATGCGGGACGCCCCAGCGCCCCCTTCTCCCCTTGTGGGAGAAGGGGGTAGGGGGGATGAGGGGAAACAGAGCGTCAGGACGCGGCAAACTTCCGTCGTGCCCCAAAAACTCTCCACTTCTAAGTTCCCCAAACCTCCCGCGTGCAGGAGACGTAAGGGCTCACAAGGGTAGACCTTTCCCGGCATACCCTCGCGTTGCATCGCCCGTTTCAGGCAGCGGGACGCCCCAGCGCCCCCTTATCCCCTGGTGGGCGAAGGGGGGAGGGGGGAGGAGGGGAAACAGAGCATCAGGGCGCGTCAACTCCCCCTTCTCCCCCGAGGGGAGACGGGGGCCGGGGGGAGGAGGGGCAAAAAGGTGTCAGGATGCAGCAAATCCGCTTCGCGCTCTGAAAAGCCTCCTCATTAGGCGTAGCATAGGGAGCGAGGAGCTTGGGATAGCGAGCAACGCGGATGGATGGATCAGTCGCGTGTTTATTTTTGCGACATGCTCTTGCGGTTTATAATGGCTACCACAGGCGGATTCAGGATCCGCCCGGTCGATGAAAGCGCCGACGCCATCGCTCCGGCGATGCGCGGCAGAGGTCATCGCAATACCGTAGGCATGCATATTTCTTTACGAGACGGTCGAACCTCACGCGAGGCTCCCGACTATCTCAGGTTGCCTCTGGAGACGTATGCACGACGCTAACCTTATCACCGCACTTATCACTGCAGAGCTGCAGCGCAACGCTCGTCTGAGCGACGAATTCATCAGCAATATTGGACGTATCGCCGCACTAATCGACGTATATCCGCCGTTAGAGCAATGGCGGGCGTCCAAAGCCGGTCCGAACGATATCGAATATTACCTGCCAACGACGCCATACATTGGTGTCATTGTGTTCTTCGACCCAATGCACTGTTCTGTGGCGCAAACATTTGGTTCTTTCGCCTCGTCTCCCCCCGAGGACCGCCGCGTAATTACTCCTGTCGGCACAATTGAGACGACTTTTTCCGTGTATCGTCGATTCGCACTGTGGCGACGCATTGTGCACGATGCTGCTTCGAACCTAAGCGAGCCCGATGTCATGGCACTGGCAGCGCGCTTTTGTCGCGCACATTTGTCTGAGTCGTACCGCGCTGAGCGCCCCTGGCTGCGTCGCGCGCGCGTTACCGTTGGCTTCCGCGATGAGATGAAACATATCGCATTTGGCGATATCGTCGTGTTTGATGTGCCACATCATTTCTTCTGGCAGGAAGCGCTTGACGTCGCGATGCGGCTGGCAGAGCGCACTCTGTACCAATCAGCAGAAAACATTCCGCAATCGACAGACGTCTACGTCGAAATGAGCGACGCCTGCCTCAGCACAGCGCGCTATCTGAGCGAGATGTTCTTCCTGGAAGAAAACATTGTCAGAAACAATATGTACGCAGCCCAGCCTGCCTTCTTATTTTCGAGCGATGACATGCGGCGCGATGATGCCGCCCGGCCGTCGGCGCAGCAACCGATGGAGAAAGATGATGAACACTGGATCGATGACGAAGATAACGAGCAATGGGACGAGGATGATGGCGCCGGAGACGCCGTGTAGTACAGGTGAACAATGCGAGACGATGGCGCATCGCGCGCTGTCGCCTCGCAACAGCGCAGCGATGAGGAAGCGCGCCTTAATGTGCCGCGCCCCTGAGTTTGCGGCGCAGCGCCGCGTGTCACTGGTCGTCGCTGTGAGAAAGGATGCCTTGATGAACAACCCTCTTACGGGCAACCCTGTGAACGCGCCACCCCTGTTCAATGTGCAGCATGCAACGTCTATCACTCGCCTGCAACCGGCAACCCACGTGCAACGTACAACGCCATGCTATAATGTCTCCCCAGTTGGCGCACCGGCAGGCAGAGGCATGCTATGGACCAGATCTATGTAGCAATCGACGTTGAAACCACCGGTCTCGAGGCGGGGGTCGATGAAATCATCGAGATCGCGGCAGTCAAGTTCCGCGCCGACGAGGTGCTTGAGACGTTTGACACTTTGGTGCAGCCGCGCCATTCACTGCCGCTCAACTCCAGCCGGTTGACCGGCATTACCGCTGAGATGCTTGCCGGAGCGCCGCGCTTCGCGGAAGTGGCGCCGCGTTTCGCTGCGTTTCTCAAACATTATCCGCTCGTTGGGCACAATGTCGGGTTCGATATCCGCATGCTCCAAGCGCAGGGCATGCGCCTGCCGCAACCGGCGTTCGATACGTTCGAACTGGCGACGCTCCTGATGCCGCGCACGCCAGCCTATCGCCTTAGCGCCCTTGCGGAAACTCTTGGCATTGTCCATAGCGAAGCACACCGTGCGCTCAGCGACGCCGATGTGACCCGGCAGGTTTTTCTCCATTTGCTAAAGCGCATTGCTGCTCTCAGCCTGAATGACCTGAACGAGATTGTGCGCCTAACAGCGCGGATCGACTGGACCCTGCGACCGCTCTTTGAGGAGGCGCAGCGCGCTAAAGCCCTGCGCGTCTTTGTGGACGAAACGCCGATCAGCGCCGCTGACTCACGTGAACCCGAAGAGAAACTGACCCCCCTGAAGCCGACGGGGAATGATCGCCCGATAGATCTGGCGGAGATCCGCCGCTTCTTCAGCCCCAACGGGGCGCTTGGTCGCGCCTTCGCAGGGTATGAACAGCGCGATCAGCAGGTGCGTATGTCGGAGGCGGTCGCCGATGCGCTCAATCAGGGCGGAGCGCTGATCGCCGAAGCCGGCACCGGCACCGGCAAGGGTCTGGCATACCTGGTCCCGGCGGCGCTGCACGCTGCGCGCCGCGGCGAGCGCGTCGTCATTTCGACCAATACGATCAATCTGCAGGATCAGCTCTTCTTCAAAGATATTCCGACGCTCCAGAAGGTGATGTCAAATGGAGCGACCGACAAGCCGCCGTTCACGGCAGCGCTGCTCAAGGGGCGCAGCAATTATCTGTGTCTCAAGCGCTACCACGACCTGCGGCGCGATCAGCGGTTGATGTCGGACGATGTGCGCGCGCTGATCAAAGTTCAATTGTGGCTCCGCGCCACCGAGAGCGGCGACCGCGCGGAATTGCCGCTCCAGGAAGGCGAACAAGCGACATGGAACAAACTGAGCGCCGCCTGGGATCAGTGCACCGGTCCGCGCTGCAGCGAGTTCCATCGCTGCTTCTTCTTCAAGGCGCGCCGGCAGGCGGAAGCGGCGCACCTGGTGATCGTCAATCACGCGCTGCTGATAGCAGACCTGGCGGTTGAGAATGATGTCATCCCTCCCTACGATTACCTTATTATCGACGAGGCGCACAATTTGGAAGATGTCGCTACCGATCAACTGAGTTTCAATGTTGATCGAGAAGGACTGCTCGCGTTTCTCGACAGTATTTTTGTCGAAGAGCAGGCGCAGATCGTCGGCGGGTTGCTCAGCGAGTTGCCGAACCACTTCCGAGGGAGCATGGCAACCCAGATTGACATCGACCGCGCCGACTCCATCGCGGCTGCCCTGCGACCCGCAGTGGCGCGTGCGCGCGATGCAGTCTACGGCTGCTTCAACACACTGATTGCATTCGTTCGACGCGAAGCCGACCTGACTGCCGATACGCGCCTGCGTATCACGAATGCGCTGCGGCGCAAACCATCCTGGGCAGAGGTCGAACGCGCCTGGGAGTCGCTCAGCAGCGCACTCACCGCTGTCAGTGAAGGGCTGGGGCAACTGGAGTCGCTGCTGATTGACCTGAAAGACGCCGAACTGCTGGAGTACGATGCGCTGCTGCTGCGGGTGCAGGCGCTCCGGCGGTATGCGACTGAGGTGCGCATCAATATTGGGCACATTCTGATCGGCGGCGCCGAAGAAAAAGTTACCTGGCTGAACCACGACCGCCTGCGCGATACGCTGACCCTCTCCGCTGCGCCGCTCTCTGTCGCCGAGATTTTGCGCACCAACCTGTTCGAGCGCAAAACAACGACGGTGCTGACATCGGCGACGCTGTCGGTCGGCGGCGATTTCCGTTTCTTCCGCGAACGGATTGGTCTCGCCGAAGCCGAGGAATTGACGCTTGACTCGCCGTTCGACTACACGCGCCAGGCGTTGCTCTATATTCCGGATGATATTCCCGAACCGTCGCAACCGGGGTATCAGCGCGCCGTGGAGCAGGCGATCATCGACCTGGCGCGCGCCACCAACGGGCGCATGCTGGTGCTGTTTACCGCCATCAATGCACTGCGGCAGACGTACCGCGCCATCCAGGAACCGCTCGAAGACGCCGGGATCGCAGTGCTCGGTCAGGGGATCGACGGTTCGCGCCGCAGCCTGCTCGAGCGCTTCAAGGAGTTCCCCGGCACGGTGCTGCTCGGCACTGCGAGTTTCTGGGAGGGGGTCGATGTGGTCGGCGAGGCGCTTTCGGTGCTCGTGATCGCCAAACTCCCCTTCAGCGTGCCGACTGACCCGATCTTCGCCGCCCGCTCGGAGCAGTTCGACGATGCGTTCAACCAGTACGCCGTGCCGCAGTCGATCCTGCGCTTCAAGCAGGGGTTTGGGCGCTTGATCCGCTCAAAGGATGACCGCGGCGTCGTAGCGGTTCTCGACCGCCGCTTGCTGACAAAGAAATACGGGCAGACGTTCCTCGACTCACTGCCGCACACCACGGTGCGCAGCGGTCCGCTGCAACGCCTCCCCGACCTGGCGCGGCGTTTCCTGGCGGCGGGCAATGGCGCAACCAACGGCGCCTCTGGCGAGACGACAACTTCCCCCACGAAGGCGAAACACCGGCGTTAGAGGATTTTTCAAAAAGACTGACACAAAGGCGCGCAGACGCAAAGGCGTATACGTAAGATTGATTGCGAGACTTTGCGTTACTTCGCGTTGACCTTTTCAAGACGTGCTGTAGAACATTGGCATGACTCTCTGTCACAAACATTCCAAGCAAACGATTTCCAGTTTCCAAACATCCGCTCTGCAGCGCCACGCTGAGCGAACGTCTGTACGATGAATTCCGGCTGCACAAACAAAAACGCCTCGAATCCGTGAAGCATCAGATAGGGGAGAAAGCGAGCATCGCCAATATCTTGAGCAAACGCCTGCTCCAGATGTGCAACTTTTTGATGTGGCGAGGCGTCAGGAAGTGTCGATACTCCCGGAAAATCAGCAGGCAATCCGTAGTAGTCAATGAGCGTGGTCACTAGTGCGGCGCTTTTGTCGTGAAGCAGTTTGAAAACATCGCGACGAACCTAGGCATAGCGGGTAATGCCTCCACGAGATGCCGCACCTGATTTCGATAGTTTTGTCACAATCAGGGTAGGGATTGCGACCACACTAAGGCTTAACAAATGTGGCGCCACGCTGCGATTAACAAACGTTTCCTCCGCTTGCCCTTCGCACAATATGAGCACTTTTTTTCATCTCACTGTCCCGGGCGCCCTCCAAGCACATTTTTCTCCCAAAGATCACCGATGCTGTAGTCCTCTAACCAGTGCTCAATCTCTGCCTCGTCCCAACGACGAATGACAGATCCACCTTCAGTTCGATCAACGACCAGAATTTCCGGCGCAGCAAACTGATTGATGAGAGTGACCGATTGTGTTGATAGAATCGACTGAACCTGGTGAGAGACACTGCGAATCATTTCAGACAGCAGTTTGATGGCATAGGGATGCAAACCCAGCTCAGGTTCGTCAAGAACAATCGTTGCAGGCATGTTTGCCGGAGGTTGCAGAAATAGCGTCGCAAGACAGATAAAGCGTAGCGTTCCATCAGAAAACGCTCCTGGACCAAAGATTGCATCCGAACCGCGCTCTTTCCATTCCAGCCGAATTTTTCCGGGTTATGCGGAGAAGGGCGCAGCACAAAATCGCCAAAAAACGGTGCAACCAGTCGCACCGTCTCAACGATAGCACGGTAATAGTCTGCATACCGTCTACGCAGCAGGTAAAGGTATGCTGCAAGGTTGGCGCCTTCAGGGTGCAGCGATTGATTGTCGTGGATGTCGCACAGATGCCTGACACGCGCCGATTCGCTCGTATCGTGAAAATGGTAGAGTCGCCAGGAACGCATTGCCTGGTAGACATACCTGGACACTTGGCTATCTTTCACCCAGCGACTCAGGCTGCTCTCGCGCTTCAACAGGTCATCACGTCGATCTAGGTACGGCTCAGAGCAGCGACGACGGTCGTGGAACCATGTCGACTCGGCTTTGATCAATAAGGCATCTTCGGCAGGAATAAGCGTGCAGGCATACCCATTCGCCAGATCATTCTGCCTGAACCAAAGCGTGATGTCGATCTGATCAGTTGTCTTGCGCCCGTAATAAAGAATTCTGATCCACGCCGCCGCTCTGCGCGACGTGAATCTGGAGGCTCTCCTCCATCATCCGATTGAGAAACTTGAAGAGGCTGATAAAGTTCGATTTGCCCGAACCGTTCGCACCGATCAGCACATTGACCGGCTCAAGCGACAGATCAAGCGGCTGGAATGATTTGTAGCCCCTGAGTATGACTCTCTCCAGCATCCGCGAAGGCACGCACCCCCCCTTCCAGATCACTCTTGCTCCAGAGCTACCATATTGCTCTAGAGTGTACCATGGTTTGGGTCTGCCTGCCCGTCACGCCCGCGCCGCGGCGCCGATGGTTTCGGCGACAGCGCGTTCGATTCGCGCATCGTCGCCGGAGGTCTCGAGCGGGTCTTTGCGTAGCCGGTGACGCAGCGACAGCGTTGCCACCCGCGCAATGTCGGACGGTTGCACGCTCTGGCGACCCTCGAACGCGGCAAGCGCCACGGCAGCGCGCGCCAGCGTCAGTTCGCCGCGGTGACCGTCGATGTTCAGCGCCACGCACAATCGCGCCGCTGCGTACAGCGCCTCGTCGGTCAACTCAACTGAGGGCAGGCGCTTCTGCGCCATGCGGATGCGCCGCTGCAACCGCCGTTGTTCCGGCTCCCATTGCTGCGCAAACGCCACGGGATCAGCATCGAACGCGCGCCGACGTTTGACAATCTCAACACGCTCCGCCACATTGTCGATGGTGGTGATGCGCGCATGCAGACCGAAGCGGTCGAGCAACTGCGGACGCAGATCGCCCTCTTCGGGGTTGCCGCTGCCGACGAGCACGAACCGCGCCGGATGGCGCACTGAGATGCCCTCGCGCTCAACGACGTTGACGCCGCTCTGCGCCACGTCGAGCAGCAGATCGACCAGGTGATCTTCGAGCAGGTTCACTTCGTCGATGTAGAGAAAGCCGCGATTGGCGCGCGCTAGCAATCCCGGCGCAAACGCCTGCACCCCTTCGACCAGCGCCCGCTCAATGTCGAGCGAACCGACGACCCGATCCTCGGTGGCGCCGAGCGGGAGATCGACCACCGGCACCGGGCGCAGGATCGAGGGCAGGCGTTTTGCACCACTGCGCCGCTTCTCCTGCCCATTCTTCGCGGTGCGCTGGTCAGGCGCTGAGCAGTGTGGGCAGATCGGCGACGGCGCAGCCGGATCGCATCCGTAGGGACATCCGGCGACGGCGCGCTGCGGCGGCAGCAGCGCCGCAAGCGCCCGCACTGCCGTGCTCTTCGCCGTTCCGCGATGCCCCATCACCATCACGCCGCCGATCGTCGGATCGATAACGCACAGAAGCAGCGCAAGTTTGAGTTCCGCCTGACCAACGATCGCCGTAAATGGATAGACCGGCAGCGGAGTGAGCCCGCTGTCGGTCGTCTTGCCGTTGCGCGTTTCAGCAGAGGTGGTTGTCATAGCATCTCAATATCAGGCATCGCCAGTAAGTGCAACCAGTTCGGTCAGCGACGGCTGGCGACTGCGGAAGGCGGTGACGTCGATCCGCTGTAATAATACCAGAGAAACGCCCAGCAGCAGCGCCTCGATCAGGAACACGCTCACGTATCCGCTGACGGCGCTCCCGCTCATATGTGCAATTACATCGCGGATGACGCCGCCAAGTAGCGTACCGACCCCACGCGCCATAGCGTCCGCCACGCCCCACGCACCAATGAACAACCCAACCTGCTCGGCAGTCGTCATGTCGAGCATCAGCGCCAGGTTGGTCGTCGTGGCGATGCCGGTGCCAAAGCCGAGCAGCACGATGCCAGGGATGAACATCGCTTCGATGGCAGTCATGCCGCTCAACGCAATCAGCAGGAAGCCGAGCGCCGCAATCGAACCGCCAATTGCAGCGCCGCGCTTCTTACTGATCCAGCGGCTAAGCACCGCGCCGTACAGCAGCAGCGCCGAGAGCGTTGCGCCGCCCCACATCGCCGTAAGCTGCGTTGTTTCCTTCACATTCATCCCGAACGCCTGCGCGCCGAACGGCTCCAGCAGCACGTCCTGCCCCAGAATCGCCGCCAGCAGCATAATCAGGTAGACGAAAAAGATGCGCGCCTGCGGATTGTCGATGACTGCGCGGATGGCTGCCAACTGCCCGGCGCGGCTCTGCTTCGCAGCGACCGTTTCACGCCGCGGCTCGAGACCGACCAACCCTATAAGCGCCAGTGCTAGCGCCACGCCGCCGGTCTTCAGGAAGACGGTGAAGAGGCGCTCCTCGCTGTACGGCTCCAGCGCGCGCCCGACAACAATAGCAGTCACAATGACACTGGTAATCATCATGAACCACATGACCGCAACTGTGCGCGAACGCTGCTGCTCGGTGGACATGTCGCTGGCAAGCGACAGGTATGCAACAACCGCCAGGTTGTACCCGACGCCCCACATTCCAAAGAGCAGAATCGCCAGCGGCACGCCAATGAGCGGATCACGCGCCAGCGCCAGCGCCGCGTGCGGCGCCAGCGTTGCACCTGTCAGCGCCAGGAATACGCCAAGCGCAATGTACGGCGTGCGCCGGTACCCGAAGATCGGATGGGTGTCGGAATACTGCCCGATCCAGACCTGCGCCGGTGAAAGAATGTACGGCAGCACGACCAGCACCGCGACAACGCTCGCCAGAATGCCGAGATCGTGGATCATGATGCGGTTCAGCACGCTGTTGATCAGCACGAAGGTCATCGCGATCGCCACGTGCAACAACCCCAAGCGAATGTTCTTGATCAGCGTCATCGTGCGCTCCTTTCCTGACTTGCGAGCATTTACCGCTCAACGGCAATCCCTTCCAGTCGATCCTCAAGGTCCGCATAAATGGCTTGCAATGCTGCAAGAGTCGCTTCGTCCGCCTGCCAGAATCCGCGGCTGTGCGCTTCGAGCAACCTGCCAGCGATGGCGGCGGCGGCATGCGGGTTGAGGCGCGCCAGGCGCTCGCGCATGTTCTCGTCGAGCATGAAGGTTTCAGCGACTCCCTGGTACACCCACCCCTCGACGGCGTCCGCTGTGGCGCTCCAGCCGTAGGTGTTGCTGACGCGCGCTTCGATCTCGTGGACTCCCTGGTAGCCATGCGCTAGCATTGCCTCAAACCATTTGGGGTTCAGCAGCTTGGCGCGGGTCTCGATCCGCACCTGTTGCTCCAGCGTGCTGATGCGCTCACCAGTGGTCGCCAGCGCCTCAGCGACAAGCACGCGCGGTCGACTGCCGCGCAACTTCTCGACGCTCTTCGTCACGCCGCCAAGGTATTCGTAGTAGTGGTCGATGTCGCTGATCCCGATCTCGAAACTATCCACGTTCTGGAAGGTCGCATCGACTGTCGCCAGCGCCCGTTCCAGCACGGCGCGCGCGTCGCGCCATTCACCGTGCGCGCCGGGGGAGAAGCTCTTCCGTGCGATGAACGTTTCACTCATCTCGGAGTCGCTGTTCCACGCGCTGCTCTCAACCAGGTGATTGACATGAGCGCCATAGCTGCCCGGCGCGTTCGAGAAGACGCGCGTGGCGGCTTCGTCGAGGCTGATGCCAAGTTCGGCGGCATGCGCCAGCGCATGTTTGCGTACATAGTTCCACTCCGGCGGCTCATCGGCGTGCGCCGCCAGCCGCGCCGCCTTGCTCAATAACTGCATCTGATGGCTGAACAGGTCGCGGAAGATGCCGCTGACGGTGATCACGGCATCGACGCGGGGCCTGCCCAGTTCCGCCAGCGGAATGAGCGCGACATCGCTGATGTTGCCGAGTTCATCGGTGACCGGACGCGCACCCATTAGCGCCAGCGCCTGCGCAATACCTTCGCCGTCGCTCTTCAGGTTATCCGTCCCCCATAGCACAATTGCAACACTTTCCGGCATACGACCCTGCTCGCGGCTCAGGCGCGCCAGCAGGTCCGCCACCAGGCGCTCGCCAGCGGACTGAGCAGCCGCTGTCGGCACGCGGTACGGATCAAGGCCATGAATGTTGCGTCCCGTGGGGACAACCGCCGGATTGCGCACCACGTCGTTGCCCGGCGATGGCGGAATGTAGCCGCCATCGAGCGCATGCAGCAGGTTGCGCAGTTCGTGGTCATGAACCATCCGGTCGAGCAGGTCTTCCAGATAGGCGCGGAACCGGCGCAAGACGCCGGATGGAAGCGATGCGTGCCGCAGCAGCGTCTGCTCGAACGTCATCCCAGGCGCAGGCAAAGACAACGCCCGGCTGCGGTATTCGTCGACCAGCGCGCGCATCGCATCGCGCACTAATGCATCGATCCGCTGAAAGACCTCCTGCGCCTGCGGATCGCAGCGCAGCGCCGCCTGGAGTTGCCCGTAATTGTGTCCCATCGCCGCAGCAACCAGGTGGGTCAACGGCTGCTCAACGCCAGATGGTCGGGCGAAAGCCGCGACAAGCGCCAGCACGTCGATCAGTTCGGCGGGATCAGGTTCTTTACCAAGCACATGCAGACCGACCGGGATCATCCGCTGTTCGATCTGCAACAGCTCGTGCGCCAGCGCCGCGACATATGCCTCATCATCTGTTATGTCAACCAGCTCGCTGCCAACACCTAACTGCTCCGCCTGTGCACGGATGTCTTCCAGCATGCCCGGCTGCGGACGCGCCCGATACGCATCAAGGGCGTCCTTCAGGCGGCGCAGCCCTTTGTACAGCCCTGCCTGTTGCAACGGCGGAACCATATAACTCACCAGCGTCGCTGCGCTGCGGCGTTTGGCAATCGTTCCCTCGCTCGGATTGTTGACGCTGTAGTAGTAGATATTCGGCAGCGGACCGAGCAGCCGCGCGGGCCAGCACTGTGTGCTGACGCCGGTCTGCTTCCCCGGCATAAACTCCAGCGCGCCGTGGGTGCCGAAGTGGAGCACGGCGTGTGCGCCGAACACGTGCGCCACCCAGGTGTAGAATGCCGCGAAGCCGTGGTGCGGCGCAGCGTCCTTCGCCATCAGCAGGCGCATCGGGTCGCGTTCATACCCGAAGGAGGGCTGCAACCCGACGAACACATTGCCAAACACGTGGCCGCAGATGAAGAAATCGCGCCCATCGGTCAGCAACTCGCCGGGAGCGGCGCCCCAGAACGGCTCGATGGCGGTGTAGGCGGGGAAAAGGCGGCGGTAGTCGTTGACGCTGAGGCGCGCCGCGACATTGCCAGGTGTGCCGAACAGTTCCGCGTTCTGCTCCACGACGAGGTGACGCAGTTCTTCTGGCGACGCCGGAACCTCGACGGTGTACCCGGCGTCACGCAGCGCGCAGAGCAAGCGATGCACCGAGGCGAAGACATCGAGGTAGGCGGCGGTGCCAGCATTGCCAAGGGTCGGCGGGAAGTTGAAGAGCACAATCGCCAGTTTCCTGGCATGGGGCGGAGTGCGGCGCAGCGCCACATGCCGCGCGATGCGCTCGGCTGCCAGCTCGATCTGTTCAGGCAGCGGCACGAAGCGATCGCTGCCAGCCGTCGGTCCGCCGATGACCAGCGGCTCGATCGCGCCGTCAAGTTCAGGCAGCGCCACATTCATCGCCACTTGAATCGGCGTCAACCCGCTATCGTTGCGACGCCACTCCTCGACGCGCTGGAACAAGAGCGGGATCAACCCCAGGTAGCGCGTATCGAGGTCGCGCAGCGCCGCCACCGCTTCGTCGGGCTGGCTTGCCGCCATGCCGCCAACGAGCGCAAACCCTACGCCATTGACCAGCACATCGACTCTCGCCTGCCGGGAGTGATGACCGGCGTTTCCGCCGAACCAGTGCGCGCGCGGCTCGCGTTCCAGGAAGAAGCGCTCAATCGCCGGGCGAAAATCAAGACCGGCGGCGTATGCCATGCGCACCTCAAGACCGCGCTGCTCCAGCGCACGGTAGAGAGCGTGAATGTGCGCCATGTTGCCGCTCAGCGCCACCGTCCGTAACGTCAGCAGACCCACCGCGCCTTTCGATGGCTCGCGCCTGCGCTGCCTCGTGCGCTGCGCCAGCCACTTCTCGTACTCCCGCTCGTCGGCGAACGGTTCTGGCGCATCAGGATGCAGCAGCGCCACATCGGGATACTCGATCGGCGGCAGCACCTTCAGGCGACCTTGATACCCGGGAACGTACCGTTCGATCAGCATGACCAGCAAGCGCCGCAAATTTTCGGGCGAACTGTTCAGCCAGTACTGATACACTGCGATATAGGTCGCCAGATCGCGCGCTTTGCCAGGGATGTGTTGCAGGACGCGCCCCAGATTGCGCATCAGCGCTAGTTGCCGCTGCCCTTCGCCCCGCCCGTTCTTGGGGCGGAACTTGCGCATCCAGCGGCTCAGAAGCGATGCTTCCTGCTCCTCGACCTTCTTCCGCAGATCGAAGCGTCCCAGGCGTGTCATGCGGATCAGCGCCGGATTGCTCGTAATAATGCAGACCGGCGCCGTCGCCTGCGCCAGAATCTCTTCCAGCGGACGAACGAACTCCTCGCCGAAGAGCATCGCGCCAAACACAAAATCACTCGCTGCCGCATCACCTGCCAGGCGTTGCCAGTCGGCGGCGGTGCGCAGCGCATTCGTGTCATAGCACGCCAGGTTCAGTGCGATCCCCTCGTCGCGGTGCAGCAGCCTGGCGCCTTCCCGCAGCGCCGCAAAATGGTTGCCATCCATGGTCAGGAAGACGAAGCGCATGGCTGTGTCCTTATGGGTTAGGGGTTAGGAGTTAAGGGTTATGGGTTGAGGGGTAGGGGGTTAGCAACTGATCTTACCCTTCCCATATACCTAACCCTGGCGATTTATGCTGAGAGAACCCGTTCATTGAGCGACGCGTTCCTGTTCCAGCCCGGTCCGGGATAGTGCGGGAAGCCTTCAAGACCTTTCCAGCGATTGGCGTCGGTCGTTGGCACAGGCGGCAGCCGATAGATCGCCAGCAGGCGCGCAGCGATCCCGGCGCCCAGACGCGCCCGCTGCGCTGCGGCAATCGGATCGTTCCGCCCTTCGAGCGCCCGCATCTGCGCATCGTAGCGTACACAGGCGTCGAGATGGCGGAAGAAGCGCGGATCGTCCACTGGCAGCGTGATTGGGAAGACCTGCGTGGCGATATGGTTGGTCAGGCGGATCACCCGCTGATCGTAATCGCGCCAGTCTAGGCCGAGCGCTGCATAGAACCCGGCGCGGCGCGCATCGTTCAGGTACATCGTGGCATACACCGCCAGCAGGAAGAAGCGGATCCAGCGCAGGTTGCCGCCGCGCAGCAGATCGGGCTGACTGCGCATCAACAATGAGAAAAATTCGCCGTGTCGGTATTCGTCGTTGCACCACTTCTCGAACCATTTGAAGATCGGGTGGATCATGCCCTGCGGATGTTGTTGCAAATGGCGGTAAATCGTGATATAGCGGGCATAGCCGATCTTTTCCGAGAGATAGACGCTGTAGAAAATGAACTTTGGCTGAAAATAGGTGTACTTCTTGCGGGTATGGAGCACCTGAAGATTCATCTCAACGCCCAGATCCGCCATTGTTTTATTGAGAAAACCGGCATGACGACCTTCATCGCGGCTCATGCAGCGAAAGATGGCCTTGAGCGTCGGATCGTGCAGGTGCTTAACCATTTCGGCATAGAGCAGACACCCGCTGAATTCGGCGGTGCAACTGCGTTCGAGAAACTCGATGAACTGATCGCGGGCCGGCATGTCGTCGAAGTTTGCCAGAAACTCCTCGTTGCGCACAAAATGCTTCTTGTTGTAGTCGAACTCGAACTCGTTGCGGATCCATTCAAATTCATCGCGCATGTGCGCAACGTTGAGGCGGTCGATGGCGCGGAAGTCGGTCGTGTAAAAACGCGGGTTCAGGATCGCTTCGCGCAGCGCGTGGCGCGTCGTCGGGCTGTACTCACCGGGCATGTTGATCATGGTCTCAATCTCCTGTTCGTGCTGTGCAATGTCAGATCATCATTCCGCGATTACGGATGCTCGACCAGTTCGTTGATCTCCACCAGGCTGCTGCGCTTCACCAATTCGCGGCGCAGGCTGCTCGCTTTCGTCAGGCGAATCCGGCTCGGATAGGTGATCTCTCCATTCGTCTGCCCATGCGTCTGCGGCACGGTCAGAATTTCGAGTGTGTCGCCCGGTTCGATCTCCATGCCCGGCGGCAGATCGACGTGCAGGTGGAAGTGTTCGTGCTCGCTCTGGAGATGCACCACTCCCTCGCCTTCCAGAACCCTCTCACGGCGATACCAGAGCCACAGCCCGCCGGTAACAATCGCTAGCGACGCCAGAAGTGATCGATTCATACGCCCTCGCTCATGTAGTTCATATTCGTTACTACAGGTACAAGAAATAATTGTTTTAAGACCGTTGAGGTCGCGCACCGTCCCCTGGAGTAGGTGCGAGCTTTTCCGCCAGTGACGTTCAACGGCGGAACCCGATCCCTGGCGTAGACCTCAAAGGTCTGTGGCGTTCCCGCCGTTACCCCCTCTCGTCTCTCGTCTCTTGCCTCTCGCCTCATTCCCGAATCGCCTCCACCAGGTTCACGTGGTAGAACCCGCTGCGGATCGGTTCGACTCGACCAACGCGCAACCCGTACCTGGCGACGGTGTGGCGTACATCCTGCTCGCGGATCATCTGAATCTCGGTGCGTCGGTGGGCGCGCGGGAAGAAGCCGCCGATCCAGTGCATAGCAGCGAGCAGCGGCTCATATGGCGCATACGTGAACAATAACAGTCCACTGGTGCGCTGCGCCAGATGCCCAAGCAACTGATCGAACGCCGGTTGCGGGTAGTGGATAAGGACATCGAAACACGCGACCACATCGAATGCGCCATTGACGTCTTCGATGTCGCCAGCCATGAATGTCACCCGCTGCGTCACCCCCGCCGCTCGTGCGCGATCCTCGGCGGCGGCGACCATCTGCGGCGCAATATCGACCGCTGTGACCTGCATACCGTGCTGCGCCAGCACGATGCTGAAGATGCCTGTGCCGCATCCGGCGTCGAGCGCGTTCATCATCAGCGGCGTGCGCCCTGTCGCGCCGATCCATTCCAGCAGCCAGGCTTCAGCGCGCGCCAGCATGCGGGCATGCCCGACGCGAATCGTGCGCCGGACGCGCGACACCTTGGCGTCGCCGTAGATTGCGTTCCAGCGCCGAAACCCATCGCCATCAAAGTAGTCGCGCAACTGTTGTTTATGTCGAGTAACATCGATCATCGCCATCCGCCGATCACATTGAAGATCTCACGATCACCCAGCGGCTTCGGCACCGTTGAGCGCGGGCGGTTCAGCAAATATTCAGCCATTTCCAGGAATGGCGCGGTACACTCCTCTTTGCCAGGACCTTCCATCTCGAAGAGGGTTTTGCCCATCAACCGCGAGCGACGGATGAGATCGTGGTACGGCACCCGCCCGATGATCTGCGTGCCAACGGTCGCGGCGAACTGTTCCAGGAGCGCAGTGCCGCCGCCGAGTTCATAGTCCACCCGATTGGCGATAATCCCTGCCAGTTCGACGCGGTAGCGCGCGCTTTTCTGCTTGATTGCCAGGCACAGGCGGTTGGCGGCGAAAATGCTGTCGAAGTCGTTGCAGGCGATGATGACGCCGTAATCGGCGTAGTTCAGCGGCGCCGAGAACCCGCCGCACACGACATCGCCCAGCACATCGAACACAATCACGTCATATTTGTCGTACAGACCGAACTCGTGCAGCAGCTTGACCGTCTCACCGACGACATAGCCGCCGCAACCGCTGCCGGCTGGCGGACCGCCCGACTCGAGCGTGTCCACTCCGGCAAACCCGGTACGCACCACATCCTCGACCGACACCTCCTCGTGATGGAAGTCAACCTCGGTCAGCACATCGATGACGGTCGGCTGGAGCATACCAGTGAGCGCAAAGGTGCTGTCGTGCTTTGGGTCGCAGCCGATCTGCAGAACCTTTGCGCCTTTGAGGGCCATCGCTGCGGAAAGGTTCGAACTCGTCGTGCTTTTGCCAATACCGCCCTTTCCGTAGATAGCAAGCGTGAGACTCATATCCTTCCTCCGCCAGCGCTTCAACCGCCAAGCGCTTCTTTCGCCTCAACCAGCACCTCGGCAGTAATCGTTGCATACCCGCGTTGCGCCGCGTACCGTTCAACGTTCTTCTGCACCCGCCCGCGCACAAAGAACGGCACCTTCTTGAGCATTGCCTGCGCCTCCGGCGACCAGACCGGCGTCACTGGACGGGGTGATGACGCACTGGCCTGACCAGCAGCATTGGCCAGTGAACTGGCAACACTGCCGTTTGATCCCGTACCCGCAACGCCCGGTTCTCCAGTTTCCGGCTCCCGGCGCCGGGTTCCCGGTTCTGAGTTCCCGGTTCTCAGCTCCTGGTTCTGAGATCTGGGTTCCTGGCTCTCAGTTTTTAGTTCCCGGTTCTCGGTTCTTGGCTTCTCATAATCCAACCCGGCATCGCCGAACATGTCGATCAGATGTTTTTCCAGGCCCAGCGTCGCCGTGGTGTAGACCAGGTCCGCCAGCACATCGGCGCCATCGAAGCCGAGCACCGGTCGGTAACTCAGGAGATGGTTTTCGATATGCGTCGGCGGGGCGATCACCATGCACGGGATGTCGAGTTTGCGACAGGCGTGGCGCTCCATCTGCGTACCGCAGACCAGTTCGGGCGAAAGGTCGGCGATGCGGCGCGCGACGTCCTGGAACACTTCGGTCACCAGCAAGGCGGCATCGGTCGATCCATTCTCGTTGGCGGGCAAATAACCCTGGAGTTCCCGGCGAACCCACTCCGCTTCGTGCTCTAGATAGGTTCCCGCTCCGGCGATCTGCATCCCCAGCTCATCGCGCAGGAACTTCACCATGCCCACAGTGTGCGTGGCGTCGCCAAAGACGAAGGCGCGCTTCGTGCTGTAACTTTCCATATCGGCAGTGCGCGCAAACCAGGGAACCGAACTTGGCGCGCTCATGCCATCGAGCGAGAAAGCGGTCAGCGGCGGCAGGCGCAGCGGATCTGTCAGGCGTTGCAACCGTTCACCGACATCGTTGAGCATTTCGACCAACCGCCGCAGCCAGCGCAGGGTCGGTTGCACGCCGATTGGCGCGTCGGTGAGCGCCGGAACGCCAAATTGCTCCTCGAGCCAGCGCGCAGCGTTCTGTCCCAGTTCACGGTAGGGCGCAATCGTCGCCCAGGCGGCTGGGAGGCGCTCCAGGTCGCGGATCGAAGCGCCGAGGGGCGCGACGACGTTGACCTGCACGCCAAGGGTCGCCAGCATGCGCCGCAGGCAGATCAGGTCGCTGCGGTTGTGGAAGCCAAGCGACGCCGGACCGAGAATATTGACGCTTGGAGCTGACGTTGGCGGCTGCGAACGCGCGAAGCGTTGCGTCAGCAGCGTGAACAACCCATCGGCAGAGCGAACCTCCTGCATGCGATAGGGATTGGCGTCGTACACCAGTATTTCCGCGCGCGTTCCGGCGCTGCGCGCCATGCGCTCCA
>JANXAL010000087.1 GCA_025062325.1 Roseiflexus sp. | reverse complement strand
CATATGGACGCAGCAGACTATCAAGGGCATACCGCCGGTACCCTGCCAGCGTCTCGTCGCCGCCGTCGCCGCAGAGCGCCACGGTGACGTGCTTTCGCGCCTGGCGCGACAACTCAAACAGCGGTAATGCCGCCGGGTCTGCCAGCGGTTCGTCGCAGGCGTCGACCACTGCCTCAATTGTGGCTGTCAGGTCGGCAGGGCGGAAGATGAACTCGTGATGGTCGGTAGCGTACCGTTCAGCGACGGCGCGGGCATAGCGCGTCTCCGAAAAGCGCGGCTCGTCGAAGCCGATCGAGAAGGTCTTGACCGGTGCGCTCGTCTGTTCCGCCATCAACGCCACGATGATCGACGAATCGATGCCGCCGCTCAGGAAAGCGCCGAGCGGCACCTCGGCGATCAGACGGCGCGCCACGGCGTCGCGCAACAACATCCGCGCCTGCTCCATCGCCTCGGCGTCGCTCAGGTTCAGTTTCGGCTCGAAAGCGATCTGCCGCCAGCGTTCGATCTTTGGCGCTGCACTCGCCTCGAACACCAGTTTATGCGCGGCTGGCAGTTGAAAGATTCCCTGAAACATCGTGAGCGGGTCCGGCGTATACTGGAGCGTCAGGTAGTGATGGAGCGCCAGCGGCTCGACCCGCCGCTCGACCCACGGCGCCGCCAGGATGCACTTCGCCTCCGACCCCCAGAGCAACCCGTGAACCGGACTGTACCACCAGTAGAGCGGCTTTTTCCCCATCCCGTCGCGCGCCAGCAGCAACCGCCGCTTCCGCCGGTCCCATAGCGCAAAGGCGAACATGCCGTTGAAGCGCAGCAGCGCATCATCGCCCCATTGCTCATAGGCGTGGACGATCACTTCGGTGTCGCTGGAAGTGGCGAAGCGGTGCCCATACTGTTCCAGTTCGCGGCGCAACTCCTGGAAGTTGAAAATTTCGCCGTTGAATGTGACCAGCACCTGCCCGTCTTCACTGGCAATCGGCTGGTCGCCGCCGCGCACGTCGATGATTGCCAGACGCCGCATCGCCATGCCCAGCCCGCCATCGACGTAGAACCCATCGCTGTCGGGCCCGCGATGGATGATCCGGTCGTTCATGCGCCGAAGCAGGTCCGCATCGATGGGTTGCTGGAGATCAGGCGTGGTGATGCCGCAGATGCCGCACATAGATAGCTCTTTCGTTCTATCGAACGTTGATCTGGTTATGCTTGCCCGGCAATCTCTTGAACATAGCACGAAAGCGCTGGTGAAGAGCGGGTTGCTGCCAGAGCGTCATGAGAAATGCAGGCAGGTAGGTTGTCGCCAGCAAATAGGCTTCATGGACCCATAGCGTGTCAAAACTCAACCAGATATAGTAAAACCCTATCCAGGAAGAGATGGTCAAAATAAGCATCTGTTGGCGCGTTTGCGGAATTGCCCAGAGAAGCAACTGGTCATAAAAGAAACGATGTTGAGGGACCAGAGTCATGAGGAAAAAGAGACGCGCTCTGACATCTCGCCAGAACAATCCGCTGATCAGAAAAATGGGACCAAACCATGAGAGAAGAGGGATGAAGCCGTCGTAACTTCTAACCTGAGCAATCCAGCGCCAGAACCAGTCGGGCATAACAATAAACGGAATAATACCTGTCAAAACCGTCAATAAAAGACGTAGCGGCGTCCAGGTAATCGATAGGGCGACCGGCAATGCGAGTGTTGGTTTAGCCAGTAAAACTGGTGCAAAGGCTGGTAAAAACAGCGCAAGCATAAAGAATGGTGACCACTGAATGCTTTTGAGCGCCATAAAGTATGCTGGTGACACAAAGATAATCAGGCGCCAGTACTGGTTATCACGGGTCAGAGCATACGCCAGGCATGCGCTCGTTATCCCGAAGAGCAACACTACTCCCCACATACTCGGAAAAAACGCCCAGGGAAAAACGATGACTGCGGCTGTCAGCGGATATGGCACAAGCATTATCGATGGTTGATGCCGATATGGGTCGCGCCCTTCCCAGAGATCGCGCGCAGCATTGAACGCCCACCCCATGTCCGCGAGGATTCCTTCAAGATGATGTGGATGTAGCCTGATGAGCACAACCGCCGAAAGGGCGCCCACGAGGAATGAGAATAACATTCGACGATATGAAGCCTCAGGGATGAAAGGTAAGCGCATCATCACGGCACACATCACGCTATACCCTTGCGCCTGCGCACAATCGGGGCAGTTCTTTTTTAGGCTGCGTATCGTTAGTAACGAGACTATTGGTGCGCTTCAGGCATTTCTTCATCTGGATCGACTCCCAACGCTCGCAATCGCGCTGCCAGTCGTTCGGCGCGCTGCCGCTCCGCTTCGGCGCGCTGCCGCTCTTCTTCCGCCCGTACGCGCTCCTGCGCCGCCAGTTCCGCGCCCGTTGGAATCAGGTTCCCATCCTGGTCGCACCAGCGCAGCCACACCGCCTGCACCCCTTCGTACTCCCCTTCCCACAAGCGCGCGCCTAATCCCACGTCGCGCAACCACGCATCTTCGCACAGCACGTAGGTCCGCCCGCGCAACTCGTAGCAGCGGAGCAGTTCGTCTCCCAACAGTCGCTGCGGGTCGAAAATGATGTAATAGCCAATCCCCAGTTGCGCATATCGGGTGCGTTTGCGGTCGGTCTCGCCCCCCTCGCGGTTCGACACGATCTCCACCACTGCATCGGGCGGCTTGGCAAAGCGCCAGATGAAGTACGAACGGTTGGGCTTGGGCCACAGGTCCTCCGCCAGACGCACGTCCAGGCTGAGCAGCACATCGGGCACGATCGCCGGTTCGCCTTCGCCGAAGAAGATGCCGACATTCGCGGCAGCGAGGAGCGGACGCCCCAGGCGTTCGGCGACGTTGGAACTGTAGAGCGGTTCGGTCAACAAGCGCTGCTGCTTTTCGGAGAAGAAGTTATCCACCGGCGTATCATCCTCAGTCACAAACTGCTCATAATCCGGCAGATACTCCGGTGGCGGCGGTCTGGTCGGGTCCAGCTCCGGCAACGTTGCGGTCGTCATCGTTCCCCCTCCTTACACTGCGCGTTTGAGTGCATTCTAGCACGTTCACTTCGCCAGCAGCGTGGAACTCCCGGCGCACTGTTTCGCTCGCCAGTTGTTCAAAAATGTCCAGATACCTCCGCGCCACTGCCTCCCATGACATCCGTTCCGCCCGCCGCCGCGACGCAGCGCCCATTCGTCGCAGGTGATCGCGGTTCACGGCGAGATACGCCAGGTGCTGCGTCAATGTTGCGACATCACCCCACGCGAAGGTCAATCCGTTCTCGCCTTCCTGCACCAGTTCCGCCGTTCCGCCGGTGCGCGTGACGACCAGCGGCAGCCCGGCAGCCATGGCTTCGAGCGTCGCCACGCTCATCCCTTCGTTGTACGACGGCAACGCGAACACATCGGCATTCGCGTAGTGTTCGGCGATCTGCTCGCGTGGCACATACCCTGCAAATGTCACCAGATCGGCGACCTCCAGGCGCTCTG
>JANXAL010000077.1 GCA_025062325.1 Roseiflexus sp. | reverse complement strand
ATTGGCAGAGAGCGAGGCGGCGCTGCGCCCGAAGATGACGTGCCCAGAGGCAGTGTGCGGGCGCGGCGGCGTATGCTGCCGGGGGCGCGGCGGCGGGCACGGAGGTGAGTGCCCGGAGGCGGTGTGCGGGCGCGGCGGCGGCGCGCCCCTACCTGTCAGGGGCGCGGCGGGGGATGTTGCCCTCGCAAGGGTAGAGTTTTGGTAAGCCCTTACGTCGCATCGCCCGTTTTGAGCGTCAGGACGCCCTAACTCCCCCTTCTCCCCTGGTGGGAGAAGGGGGCAGGGGGGATGAGGGGGAAAAAGCGTCAGGACACGGACTACATCCATTCCTCTCAAAAACTCTACACTCGTGAGGGGATGTTGCCGGGGGCGCGGCGGCGTATGCTGCCGGGGGCGCGGCGCCACCGCGCCCCTACTATCTCCCGCCGTCAAGGATTTCGGCGGCGGCGCGCATGCCGCTGTGCAGCGCACCGTGGACGGTCGCCGGGCTGTCGTCGGTGACCGTGGCTTCTCCGGCGAAGTGGAGCGCGCCGCAGGGCGCTGCGAGCACAGTGCGCGCGTTGTATGCGCCAGGCGGGGTCGAACTGTAACCGCCGCGCGTCCATGGGTCAGCGCCCCAATTGATGATCTGCCAGTCGACTAGTCGCCGCCGGGGCTCATCGCCGAACGCCAGGCTCAGGCTCTGCAACCCGCCTTCCACAGCGCCTTCCAAACCGCGCATCGCCAGGTGCGCAGCGCGCGGCCCGGTGAGCAGCGCAGTCAGGAGCGGTTCGCTAGGGCGCACTGTCCACCAGACTGGCGCAGGATCGCGCAGGCTGAGGAAGGTCAGCGACTCGTCCCAGAATGGCTCATCAAAACGGAAGAGGATTTTCATAGCTGGCGCCATCGCCAGCGCTGCAATTGCATTTGTCTTAGCCAGCGGCAGGGCTGGCTCAAAACGCACAGCTCCCGCCTGCAGCACGGCCAGCGGCAGTGTGACAATTGCAACCGGCGCGCGGAAGACTCCCTGCCCTGTGCCGACTTCAACACGCCGGTCTGACCAGCGAATCACCTCAACCGGCGTGGCCAACCGTGTATCGAGGCCATTGCCAATCGCTGCCATCACTCGATCATATCCTTCAAGAATGTGGAAATCGCCGCCTTTGGCGTATTCACCGCGCGCTTCGGCGCGCAGCGCGTGCATGCTGAGGGTTGCCGGCGTGGCACATGCCGCGTGAGCTATGCGCAGGTCCGCAACGTGCGCTGCCAGCGGGCTGAACCCTTGCATCATCAGCCATTCTGCGAAAGAAATGTCGTCGCCCTCGTATGCGGCAATTTCTTCTTCAAGCGTCAGAAGGCGCTGCATGTCCGGTCGATCCAGCAGTTCAGCGCCTGCCGGCCGCCCCGCTTCATCGAGGATGAGTCGCCCTGCCCAGCGTTCCGCCAGCAATGTCGTCAGTCCTGCACGACGCACCCATTCCCACGTGACACCCCGTGTACCGTGGATGAACTCTGCGCCGCGCTCAACTGGCACGCGCGCGAAGGCATGGTCGGTCCATACCCGTCCGCCAATGCGATTGCGCGCTTCAAGCAGGACCACTCGCTTTCCGGCGTCGGTGAGCGCACGTCCAGCAGCAAGCCCGGCAGCCCCCGCGCCGATGATCAGGACATCTGCATCCATGGTTGCTCCCGTCCTAGGTGACCGTCCCTCCCGCCGTTGCCTGCGCTGAACGCCCGTCTCGTATATAGTGAATTCGGTAAACCTGTGCCGCCAGGTTGCGCATCCTCTGAGCTGCAGGCTAAAGCCCTCGCTCAGATCTCAGCCGGGGCTTTTGGAGTTTGAGAAAATAATCCGGTGTCGGCCGTTGCAGCCCGTGCAGGCGGGCTTCGCTTTCCGTAGCCTACGATTTCAGTCGCCAGGCGAGTAGGCAGATAGCGGAATAATTATTCAAAAACCATCAGCCCGCAGCGCCCAGAAATACCGGACTATATTTTTTGATCCTCATATGACCTGTGACAGTTGACAGGCGATGGTCCCGCGCCCGTGCAGTGACGGTTGCCTTGAGTCCTGCCCTTGCCTGCCCTTCTGTGACCTGCGACGGTTGATAGGCGCACAGTCTCGCGCCCATACAGCGACGGTCGCCCGGAATCCTACCATATCCCGCCATTCTCTGGCAGCGGCGTGGTACAATACCGCGCAGGAGAGTTGCGCTGGCCACGGCACATCGAGGGGATGGCATGGGATTTTTCAAGCGCATGTTCGGGCGCGGACAGGATGCACCGCGTACCGAGGAAGAAGCCCGACAGGAAGAGCAAAAGATCGACCGGGCGACCGCGAAAGCGCGGCGCGGCCTCTTCGGTCAGATTGCCAGTCTGTTCGCCACTGACGACCCGATTACCGATGACCTGTGGGACGACCTCGAGGCGCTGCTGATCCAGGCGGATGTTGGCGTCGAAACCACCATGTACCTGGTCAATCGCACCAAGGACCGCTGTAATCGTTATGGCGTCAAACGAGCGCGTGAGGCGCGCGAGATGCTGAAGGCCGAAATGGTGCGTGTGTTGCAAGAACAGGAGCGACGTCAACCGCTCGATGCGCGTCCTTACATCATACTGGTGGTTGGAGTCAATGGCTCAGGCAAAACGACGTTGATCGCCAAGCTGGCGTATCGCCTAAAGAATCAGTTTGGCAAGCGCGTGCTGCTTGCCGCTGGCGATACGTTCCGCGCCGCTGCGACTGAGCAGCTTGAAACGTGGGCGGAACGTGTGGGCGTGCCGGTCATCTCACGCGGTCAGGGAGCTGACCCTGGCGCAGTCGTGTACGATGCAATTGAAGCGGTCAGCAAGGGTGATTTCGATGTGCTGATCGTCGACACGGCGGGACGCCTGCACTCCAAAACGAACCTGATGCTGGAACTGCAAAAACTGCGCAACATCATCCGGCGCAAATTCCCCGATGCGCCGCATGAAGTGCTGCTGGTGATCGACGCGACGACCGGGCAGAATGGCGTGCTGCAGGCGAAATCGTTCCTGAAGGCGGTCGATGTGACCGATGTAGCCGTGACTAAACTCGACGGCACCGCCAAAGGCGGGATCGCGTTCGCAATTGCACAGGATATCGAGCGCCCGATCCGCTACGTTGGCACAGGCGAAAAGATGACCGACCTGGCGCTGTTTGATGCAGAAACGTTTGTTGAGTCGTTGTTTGCTCAGGATTGAGTCGTTCAGCACTGCACTGCGATGCTGGCTATGCCGCTTGAAGTGACGAAATGCCCAGTATGCGGGCGAAAGTTGGCGTTGCAGGAGTATGTGACGCCCGGCACACGCCTGGTGTGCACCGACTGTGAAAGCAACCTGTATGTTGAAGCGCGTCGTCCGCTACGTCTGAAACTGGTGCCGGAGGAGGCGACCTACAATGCCAATGATCGTCCCGAGTCGTATGGGTAGGGTGTGCAGTTGTCGTTGTTTTCCTCTACAATACGCATAGCGCTGATTGGCGTCCTGGCGCCGCTGTTCATGTCGGCATGCATGCTTGTTTCCGGGGATCGTATCTCGACTGATGTGCGTCCCGAGGCGGGAATGGTGACTCGCACCTTTCTTGGCGCCGAGGGGTCAGAAGAGTACGCGATTCCTGTCGGTAGCGGCGCGACAATGCTGCAGACGATCGTCATCCTTGAACTGCAACAGGGTGAGATGCGTCTTGAGATGCTGAATGCTGGCGGGAGCGTCGCCTTTGCCGTTCAGAGTCGTCCTGGCGACCAAGTCTCGCGGGCTGGCGTGGTGCGGCTCGATGAGACTGGCACGCTGCGGTATCGCGTGATCACCCGCAGCGCACGCGATGGCGGATATCAGATATTGTATCAGCAAATGCAGAATGGGAATAGACAATGACTGTCACACGTGAAACTATTCTCAAACACGCTGCTGAACGGAATGTGGAGTTCGTCAGCCTTCAGTATACCGACATCGTCGGGATGGTGAAGAATGTCACCATTCCGGTGTCAGAACTGCCCGACTGCCTCGATCACGGGGTCTGGTTCGACGGTTCGTCGCTCGAAGGGTTTGCCCGCGTTGCTGAAAGTGACATGTATCTCGTCCCCGATCTCGAAACCTTTGCAATCATTCCGTGGGACGAGGCGGCAGGTTTTGTGACGGCGCGCATGATCTGCGATGTGCATACGCCGGAGGGGAAACCATTCGCAGGCGATCCGCGGTATGTGCTGCGGCGTGCGCTTGATGTGGCGCGCCGTATGGGTATGACCTTCTACGTCGGTCCGGAAGTCGAGTTCTTTCTCTTTCGCTTCGGTCCCGATGGTCGTCCAGCGCTGATTCCGAACGATGTCGCCGGGTATTTCGATGCGACGACCGATGCGGCAACGCATATCCGCCGGCGCATGGTGCGCGCGCTCAGCGCGTTTGGCATTGAGGTCGAGGCGACACACCACGAAGGCGCGCTCGGTCAGCACGAGATCGACCTGCGGCATACCGAAGGGCTGCGCGCTGCCGATCACCTGGTGACAACGCGCGCGACGCTCAAGGCAGTGGCGCAACAGCATAATCTGTATGCGACGTTCATGCCCAAGCCAATCGCCCATCTGAACGGGAACGGTCTGCACATGCACCTGAGTCTCGCGGATGCGACGAGCGGCAAGAACCTCTTTTTCGACGCCCACGACCCCTACTGCATTTCAAAGCTGGCGCGCCATTTCGTCGCCGGGCTGCTGGCGCACGCGCGCGGCATGATCGCTGTTCTTGCGCCGCTTGTGAACTCGTATAAGCGCCTGGTGCCCGGTTTCGAGGCGCCGGTCTACCTCATCTGGGGGCGCACGAATCGCGCGCAGTTGGTGCGGGTGCCGCGCATCAGCACCAACCGTCCGCAGTCGGCGCGGGTTGAGCTGCGCTGCGCCGATCCGTCGTGCAATCCGTACCTGGCCCTGGCAGTGATTCTAGCTGCCGGTCTCGACGGCATTCGACGCGAACTCCCGCTGCCGCCGCCGGTTGAGGAGGATCTGTTTGAGGTTGATTTGCGCGCCCGCCAGTATGATGTTTTGCCATCGACGCTCGGTATGGCGCTTGAGGAGTTGCAGCGCGACGAGGTGATCACCGAAACCCTCGGTCCGCACATTCTCGAGCGTTTCATTGAAGCGCGCGCACGCGAGTGGGAAGAGTACAGCCATTCAATCAGTCAGTGGGAACTCGACCGGTATCTGCCGACGTATTAGAGGTCATTTTCGGCTGACGCGAAGGCGCGGAGACGCAAAGGGAGGGAGTTGGTCGCAACGCATTGCGCCTTTGCGTCTTCGCGTTAACCTTTTCGAGAAATGCGCAGGGGTTGTGGCAACGGCAAAACGTCAGTATGGCACAGATTGCGAATTTACCTCCAGAGCAGGTGTACTACCAGCGCGTTGCGTGGACGTGGATGCTAGCATTTTTCGGGCTGTTCTGCGTCCTTGTCGCTTTCGGAGGATACAGTGGATGGCGATACTACACCACGGCGACAACGCCGGTTGAGGGGGCGATCCTGCGCAGCCACGTGAATGCTGGCGTTTCGATCCAGCCACGCGGTCGCCTGACGGCTGAAAGTATCGAACGCTTACCGCCCGAACGCGATCCCTGCCCGGGCGAACGCGATATCTGTGCGACGGTTGCCGAAGGGAGCGTGATCCGCACTAAAGCCGAGGCGGGATATGGTCCGGTGGCGTCGCTGGTTCTTGCTGACCAGACGCAGATTGATTTTTGGGCGCATCCCGATGGCGCGGAACTGATGCTCGCCAGTTACCGCGCCACGACCTGGCACAACGGACGATTGGAAGTGGTGCTGCGGCAGAATGCAGGGTACCTCCGCTACGACATTGCATCTGGTCAGCCATACGATCAGGTCGAGTACATCGTCGAAGTCGGTGATGGGACGCGCGTTCGCCTTGATCCCGGCGGGAGCTACTCGATCAATGTGCTGAACAGCGCGGCGCGTCCACTGCCAGCCCTTGCTGTAACCGGCAAGCCGCTCCGGATCGAGGTCGCTACACGTTCTGGTCGTGTAGTCATCGATCATCGGGGCGAGTCGGTTGAGGTGCACCCCGGACAACTGGCGCAGATCGATGCTGTCGGCACGCTTGCCGGACCGAGTGAAGCGCGCTGGGAATTGATCCGCGATGGCGGGTTCGAGCACTACCTGGCGCAGAATCGGTACGATCAGACCTCTAAAACCTGGCGCAAATATGCTGTTCCAAATGCTCCCGGCATGACTCCCAGCGAGCACAACGGACGGTTCGCCGTCGTGCGCTCCTGTCGCCCGGAAACGCCTGATTTTTGTACACCGGACGATCAGACATCCATTGGGCAGTTTCGCCGCGATGGGTCGCAAACGCGCCCATTCACTGTCGGGATTGAGCAGACCATCGACGCCGATGTCTCGGAGTTTCCGTCATTGCGTCTGACAATGTGGGTGCGGGTGCTGACTCAGACGGTGCAACTCGCGGGAGTGGCCGGCTCCGAGTGCCCGGTGATGGTGCGCATCACGTACAAGCCCACCAGCCCGACCGATCAGGAGTTGCACCGCTATTTCTGCATTTACACCGGCAGCGGCGAGGTGTCGAACAGCGAAGACGCTGGTGAAATCCGCTATCGCCAGGTGCCGCAGTTTCAATGGTATCGGCTGAACGTCGAGTTGCGCGACGATTCGCTCTTGCGTCAGGCGCGCTACATCCAGAGCATTCGCATCGAAGCGCGCGGGCACGATTATCTCTCGGAAGTGACAGCAATCTCGCTTGTCGGCAGACAGTAGCGGCATGATCTACACCGGCATTGACGTTGTTGAGGTGGAACGGATCCGGCGAGCGGTTGAGCGTTGGGGCGATGGCTTCGTCCGGCGCATCTTTTCACCTGCCGAGGCGGCGCTATGCCACGGGCGCGCCGAGTCGCTGGCGGCGCGCTGGGCAGCGAAGGAGGCTGTCGCCAAACTCCTCGGCGTCGGTCTGCGCGTCGTCGGCGGCGCAGGCGGCGTTGCGTTTCACGATATTGAGACGCTGGTCGATGCCTGCGGGCGACCGACCGTAACGCTTCACGGCGCAGCCCAGGCGCGCGCCTGCGCGTTACGCATCGACAGCATCAGCCTTAGCCTTTCCCACGACTATGGTCTGGCTATCGCCGTCGCTATCGCACTTCGTTCAGCGGTGAGGAGAATGCCGTGGTGAGCGCGCGTCTTCGGGGATGTACGCCGTTGTCGTGCCTCGTCGGCATAACCATCGTTGTTCTTGTCGGCGCCTGTATCGGCGGCATTTTCTTCGCTGTGATAGGGTCCATTCGCACCTCGGATGTAGTGCAGGGAGCGCTGGCGCGCGCGGAGCGCGATCCAGAGGTGGCAGCTGCGCTTGGCGCCCCGCTTGAGGTTGGCTGGCTTCCCACAGGTTCCATCCGTTTTAGTAACGGTTTCAATAGTGGCAGCGGGGATGCCAATCTCACTCTGCCGATCTCAGGCCCCCGCGGGTCGGGCGAGATGATTGTTGAAGCGGTGCGCCGCAATGGGATGTGGCGCTATAGTCGTCTGATCGTCGCCGTCGGCAACCGGCGGATTGATGTGTTACGCGAGCAGTAGCCAGTAACGGAGATGAACATTGCACGGGCGTCTGGGGCAGCGCTCTGCTCACAAGGTTTCCGGCAAGCCCTCATAGTGCGTTCTTCGATTCTTCGGCCTCTCGATGTGGTCTGAGATCTTCTTCAACAGGCGCTAAGCTGTGATACACCTGTCATCCACAGCGGCGACGTCTTCCCATACACTGATTGTGTCACCCGAGTGACGGTGACGGCGATTCTTTCAGACCGTGTCTAGTGAGCCGTCACGCTGTCGGATGGGCGCGTTCACGACATCAAGCTGAACGGCAAGGAGAAGACACGCTATGACGTTTTCCCGGCGTCGCTTCTTTGGCGCCAGCGCAACATTTGCGGGCGCAGGGATGGCTGGCGTTCCAACACAGCGTGCCAGCAGCGCCGCACACCAGACGCACACCCAGACCTTCCCCTCTGCGGCGCCTCCTGTGGAACTGATTGCGCTCAATCGCATGGCGTATGGCCCGCGCCCCGCTAATGTTGAGCGAATGTGAGAGACGCAGCGGCATCGACCACGGGCATGGCAATGTGATACTGGTGCTTGGTGAGGGGATCCGGGGTGGAAAGATGTATGGCGTCTGGCCCGGACTGGCGACCGAACAGTTGGACAACGGCGTTGATCTGGCGATCACCACCGACTATCGTGCGGTGCTAGCAGAGATCCTTGTCAAGCGCTGCAGGTATCAGGCGATCGATCACGTCTTCCCGGGCTTTCGCGGGTCGCAGCTTGGTCTCGCTTATCTCCCCGGCGAAACGGTCGAACGGCCAAACCGGGTCAGTCTGCCGCTGGTGACGCGGTGACGGCCGCTACTCGCCGATAATCTTGATTAGCACGCGCTTGCGCCGCTGACCGTCGAACTCGCCGTAGAAGACTTCTTCCCAGGGACCGAGGTCGAGTTTGCCGTTGGTGATCGCCAGCACCACTTCGCGCCCCATGATAGTGCGTTTCAGGTGCGCGTCGGCATTGTCCTCGCCCGTGTCGTTGTGGCGGTACTGTGAGATCGGCGCGTGCGGCGCAAGTTTTTCCAGCCAACGCTCGAAGTCGTGCCACAGGCCGGGTTCATTATCATTGACAAACACACTGGCAGTGATGTGCATGGCATTCACCAGGCACAACCCCTCGCGCACTCCCGATTTGCGCACGGCTGCCGCGACCTGATCGGTAATGCGCACAAATGCCACCCGCGTGGGAGTGTTGAACCAGAGTTCTTCACGGTATGAGCGCATAAACACTTCTCCAACGTGTGCTGATCTCAGCCGTTTCCAAGCAGATGCACCTTGTATTTATTACCTTGCCAGCCCTTCGCCATATGCCCGTCTGAGTGTCTCGCGGACTTCATGCGCGTAAAAATGGGATGTCATACGTGTAACGTCCGCTGTCTGTCTCGATGATGAGCTGGTTGGGCATGCGCTTATGCTGCTGGTGTGGATGCGTGTCCACCTTAATCCATCTAATGTGGTTTATCGGTATTGCAAAGCTGCCCGGTCGCGTGGCGAGGATGGTTCCGACCGGAGTCGCTGCAAAACGCTCGAGGATCAGGTTGATCGCGTTGAGTTGCGCGTTCCACTGCTCGAGGAAACCTTTGCCCTCTTGCTTCGCCTGTCGCAGCGACTCACTCACGGCTTGTTTCATTTCATCAGCGCTCAACGGGATGATAACGAGCCGATGCGTGGTCAGCATAACCGTGAAGTTCTCTACTTTCAGCCCCAAGAAGCCTGATCGGCGGTGCGCAGAAGGCACAAATCCCAGTACCAATTCGTTCGTCGAAGCGCCATGCTCGAAGGACATCGACCATCTCCCGACCAGGAATTCGTTCTTTCATCTACGCTGCTTTCGCATGATGACGCTCTACCCGAACGCTCCCTATTCTGCCGCTCTCCTTCGCACCGCCTGAGTCGGATCACCTCTGTTATGCTCCGTTCCGCCGTCAGCGCAATTCTTCTTCGAGGGCGCGCAGACGCACCCACGCGCCTGAGTTTCGCAGCGCGCATTGGTCCTCGGCAGACTGGCGCGCTGCGACTGCGCGGGCGCGCGTTCCGATTCGCGCTGCGCCCGCACTTCCGCTTCTGCCGCCTGCCGCACGACTGTTGCATCGTCGCCGAACGCTACGCCGCGCTCGTCGTAGCAGACGAGATGATCACTTTCCACCAGAGGCGGGCGCAGATCGCGTCTATGGCATCGGCGCGAATGTCAGGAGCCCGATCCGTTCGAATCTGTCTCGACCCGTGCGCATCCGTGTCCTATCACAACTGTACCATGTCGCTGGTGGAGTGACGGTCACCTTAAGCAGCCTACCGCTTCCACTTGATGCTGCACCCGACGCTCGGCTTTTGCACCGGATTGACCGGTTGACCAGCCAGAATGGCGTCGAGCGCGGCGCGTACATCGGCAGCGGTCGCTTCCTTGCCGCTGTTCGGGCGGGTATCGTCGAGCTGCCCGCGATAGACCAGGCGCAGGTCGCCGTCGAAGATGAACGTGTCGGGGGTGCAGGCAGCGCCGTAGGCGCGTGCAACGTCCTGGGTCTCGTCAAACAGATAGGGGAAGGGATACCCGACGCGCAACGCCTCTTCACGCATCTTCTCGGGTGCGTCTTCAGGGTACTGGATCGGATCGTTCGAACTAATAGCAACAAACGATACTCCCTTCGGCATATAGTCGTGCGCCAGGCGAACGAGCGCCTGATCAACGTGCTTGACGTAGGGGCAATGATTGCAGAGGAACATAATGACTGTCGCCTTTGGCGATTTCAGCTCACTCAGCGACATTGTCCTGCCCGATACTGTGTCGGTTAGGGTGAACTCGGGCGCTCTGGCGCCCAATGTCAGGGTGGTCGATCCTTCCGATGTTGCGGGCATGATCTTCCTCCTTATCACGGCTTCGTAAGAATCTGTCTCAATCCGTGTGCATCCGTGCTCCCTCACACGCACATCGGGCGCTCATAGGAAGCCTGACTGTGAGGAGCAAACAGACGCCTTGATGGCACCGGTATTGTACCAGATGCCGCAGCGCGCCTGATGCGTTTCGTGGTATGATGCACCTGTCGCATCCGTGGCATGTCAGGGCGCGTACATAGGTGAGATGACCACTCTCGGATCCATCTTCGTCTGGGACGAGATGGACGCCGGGCGCTGGCAAGAGGGTGTCTGCATTGCCCGGTTATCTCATCGCGCAGTGTAATGTCTCGTCGCTGAAAGAACGCACTCACCTATGGAACGAAAACGTGCAATTGTGATCGGCGCCGGATTTGGCGGTCTGGCAATGGGTATTCGTCTCCAGAGCCTAGGGTTTGATACGACGATTGTCGAAAAACTGGACGGACCGGGTGGTCGCGCGTATGTGCGTCGAGTCGATGGATTTACCTTTGATATGGGTCCGACCGTCATCACGGTGCCGCATTTTATCGAGGAACTGTTTGCGCTGGAGCGTGACGCGGCGAATCTTGCCGCGCCCGACTTCCCGCCGGAAGTGCTTGCGCCTGGTGCGCGCGTCACTAGCGGCGTCAGTAGCGGTCCCGCCACCTCGAAATACGTGACTCTCATCCCAATCGTGCCCTTCTACCGCATCTATTTCGATGATGGGACCTTCTTCGACTATGATGGCGATCCTGAGCACACCCGCGAGCAGATCCGCGCGCTGGCGCCAGAAGATCTCGAAGGGTATGAACGGTTCCACGCCGCAGCCGAAGCGATCTTCAAGCGTGGATTTATTGAACTCGGATATACGTACTTCGGCGATATCGGCACGATGCTGCGGGTCGTGCCCGATCTGGTGCGTCTTGATGCGGTACGTCCACTCTTCTCGTTCGTCAAGCGCTACTTCCGCAACCCCAAGATGCGGCAGGTGTTCAGTTTTGAGCCATTGCTGATCGGCGGCAACCCGTTGCAGGTTCCGGCGATCTATGCCATGATTCACTTTGTTGAAAAGACCTGGGGCGTTCACTTTGCGCTCGGCGGCACCGGCGCGTTGGTGCGGGGGCTGGTGCGGAAGTTTGAGGAGCTGGGCGGGACGATACGCTATAACAGCGAGGTGCGTCGGATTATTGTAACCGATGAGCGTGGACGTGAACCGCGCGGTCTGTGTGCGCGCCGCATTGCACGCGGCGTCGAACTGGTCGATGGCACGCGCCTCGAGGCGGACCTAGTGGTCTCCAATGGCGACTATGCAACGACCTATCTCCGCCTGATTGACCGCAAATATCGGCGGATCAACAACGACCTGCGGGTGCGCCTGGCGCGCCAGTCGATGTCGCTGGTGGTCATTTATTTCGGGTTCCGCGCCGATCCGCGCGATGCGCAATTGCGGCATCATAACATCATTTTCGGGCCACGCTACGAGGGGTTGCTGGAAGATATTTTTGATCGCAAGGTGCTGGCAGACGATTTTTCGCAATATCTGCATATTCCGACGCTTACCGATCCGAGCCTGGCGCCTCCGGGTCACCATGCCGCATACACGCTCGTACCCGTGCCGAACAACAGTTCTGGGCTGAACTGGTCGCAACTGGCGGAACCCTTTGTCGATAAAGTGCTCCGTTTTCTCGATGAACGCGGCTATTTGCCAGGTCTAATGGATCGCCTGGTGTACAAGAGTTATATTACGCCCGATTATTTCGAGAGGACGCTCAATAGCTGGCTGGGAAACGGTTTCGGCGTCGAACCGTTGTTGATCCAGTCGGCATACTTCCGCCCGCACAACCGGAGTGAGGACATTGAGCGGCTCTATCTGGTCGGCGCAAGCGTGCAACCGGGCGGGGGCACGCCATCGGTCATGATGTCAGCAAAGATGACAGCGCGGGTCATCGCGAAGGATTATGGCATTCCCGACTCGATCGTCTGCCGCGCGCCGGAGTCGCTTCAGATGGTATGACTGTGCGCGCCGCAGGACGGGCGCGACGCATTGCGGGTGACGGATTGACATCGATGAGGACTCCATGACTTCGGGCGAAAAAGTAATTCGGGATCGCTACCGTGTGATCTACGCCGTCGATGAGCGACCTGGCGTAAGGATATACCGCTGCCGCGACGATCAGAGCGGTGACTTGACGCTGGTTGCCGAGTTTGTGGCGCCGGAAGGGGCGCTGGGCAACTTGGAAATCCTTGCGAAACACATCGCCGCGACGAGTCACGAAGCGTTGCTGCCGCTGCGCGACTATTTCGCCGAAGGTGCACACTACTATATGGTATGCCCCGACCCCGGCGGGCAGGACTTCGAACGAGCCATTCGCGCGCGCGGCGGTCCGCTGCCGGAAGCCGACGTGTTGACGCAGGCGACGCGGTTGCTTCTGCTGCTGGAATACCTGCACAGCCAGCGTCCGCCATTGTTTCTTGGCGATCTGACAGTCGTTGATGTCTGGATCAATGATAAGGGCGCATTCCTGATCACCCCTTTCACGCTAGCGACCCCGATCGGGCAGACGCCGTCGCCGTACCGCGCGCCGGAACTCTCGCGCCCCGACGCTGAACCCACAACGGTCAGCGATGTTTATACGATTGGCGCGCTGATGTATCACGCGCTGACCGGTTGGGCGCCGCCAACGCCAGCGCAGCAGGAAGCCGGCATGCCGCTGACGGGTCCACGCTCACTGAATCCGCAGATTTCCCCGCTGGTCGAACAGGTATTGCTGCGTGCGTTGCAATTGCGTCCGGTCAACCGGTTTCAGCAGGCGCGTGAAATGCGCATTGCGCTGGAAACTGCGCAAATGATGGGCGGGCGTTCGCTTGGTCTTGGTCCTGATGTGCTGACGCAGACAACAGCGGCATCCGCTGAAGCGCAGTCTCAGCAACCTGCAGCGAGCGTTGCGCCTGTTGCGCCAGCGGTTCCTGCACCCGCGGCGCCTGGTGCTCCGCCGCACGCTGCGCCCGCGCCCTATCCTCCCGCGTACCCGCCTGGCTATGCGCCCGCGCCGCAGCACCAGGGATTGAGCACTGGCTGCCTGATTACGTCTGCTGTGCTGTTGACCGTCGCCGCGATTGGGGTCTGTTTAGCGATTGCGGTCTTTCTGCCTGGAAGTCCGCTGCGCCAGATGCTCGGCATCACCGGCGTCTCAAGTGCGCCGACGTCGGCGCCGGCGGCAGCATCGCCTGAGGCGACAGTTGCGCCAACAGCGACAAGCACGGCGGCTGTTGGGCCGACCGTGTCGCCTCCCACGCCAATACCTGCCAATGGGTCATCCGCGCTCAGCCCCGATGCTATCTCGCCGCGAAATGTTGCCGCCATCACGGCGACTCGTCAATTGTCCATGTCGGTGTTCGGTCCCGTCGCTTACTCGCCCGACGGTCGATTGCTCGCGGTGGGAGTCAGCGAGGCGGTCAGCTTGCACGACGCTACAACCCTTGCTGATCTTGGAACGTGGTTCGACCATACTGGCAAAATTACCTCGCTCGCCTGGTCTGCTGATAGCACTCTGCTGGCGTCGGGCGCCAGCGATGAGAATGAGATCCGCATATGGGAAGCAGCGACCGGGCGAGTCGTTCGGCGGCTGAGCGGTCATACGGGCTGGATCCGCAGCCTCGCCTTCGCTCCAAGCGGGACGCTGCTAGCATCGGGAAGCACCGATCAAACAGTGCGCATATGGGATGCGGCCACCGGTCAGTTGCTGGCAACCCTTAGCGGGCATGCTGGATTTATCGGCGGTGTGGCGTTCTCGCCCGACGGCGCCACGCTGGCATCCGCTTCGCGCGATGGCAGTGTGCGATTGTGGGATGTGACGTCCGGGCGCGAGATCAGCGGCTTCAGTTTTCGTACCGCGCTCGATCCGGACACGAACCTGCGCTACTGGGCGACCGGCGTCGCATTTTCGCCCGATGGCAAAGCGCTGGCAGTCGGTTCGACCGAGGGGGTGGTCTATCTGATCGATGCTGCGACTGGTCAGATTATTCATCAGTTGCGCGGGCATACGAATTGGATCGTCATTCGCGGTTTAGCCTTCTCTCCCGATGGGAAGACCCTCTACTCGGCGGGATTGGATGCAACCGTGCGCATCTGGGATGTGGAGCGCGGCGTCCAGACCGGTGTGCTCGACGTTCACCGTCTCGACATTTTCGGCATTGCGATCAGTCCAAATGGTGAGCGCCTGGCATCGGTGAGCGACCAGGAAGGGCGTATGATCGTCTGGGATCTGACGCAGCGGCGCCCCGATATGAACCTGCGGATCGGGCTGGGACTGGTGACATCCCTGCTATTCTCGCCTGACAGCGAAGTGCTCGGCGCCGTCGGGTACAATGGTATTATTCAATTGCGCCTGCTGGCGAACGACCAGATCCGCCAGTTTGCCGGTTCGGCGGCATCAGTGCAGTCGCTGGCGTTTCTGCCGAATGGCCGTCTGGCGACAATCACTGAGCAGAATACGGTCGTTATTCTGGACTTTGTTCGGGAAACGTCCAGCGATCTGACCGGGGTGACCGGGACGCCGCTCTGCATTGCCACTGATCTAGGCGGAACGGTGATCGCGGTTGGCGCTAACGATGGCACGATAACGCTCTGGAATGGCGCCAATGGCCAGTTTATCCAGTCGCTCAAAACCGATCTTCCGGCAGTGTTTCTGGTGGCTGTCAGCGATGATGGTGCATTTGTAGCTGCCGCCGGTACGCCAAACGATCCGCGTATTGAGATTTGGCGCGTGACCGATAAACAGCGAGTGCAGACCCTAAGCGGCATACGGAACTCGATCACCGGCATTGCATTTCAGCCGAAAGGAACGTTGTTTGCCGCAACAGGGACTGATGGCATGTTGCGGATGTGGAATTATCGGACGGGCGTCTCTGAGCGGAATCTTCGGGCAGCGCCGGAAAATGGCTGGTTTACTGCTCTGGCATTTTCGCCTGATGGCGCACTCCTTGCGACCGGTACGCCTACCGGTGTTATGCAGTTCTGGGATCCGGCCAGCGGGACGGAGGTGGCGCGCGTCGAGCAGCAATTTGGCGTTCTGGCGCTAGCGTTCAGCCCTGATGGCGCCCAGCTTGCCGCTGCCGGCCGCGATGCGGGCGTGACCATTTACCGCACAGCTTCCCGCACTGGTTCATCGTAGAAGTTGCTCACAAGGGTCGGCGCAAAGACGCAAAGAACGCGCCATCGCTCCTCTATCCTCCCTGCGGCCTAGCTATTTGCAGGCGATTGTACACTGCGCGCGTCGATAAGCTATCGGTACGTCACATGCACTGGTGTGCCGATTGGCGCCCATTCGTACAGCCATGCCGCTGATTTCACCGGCAGGTTGACGCAGCCGTGCGATGGGCGCGCGCCGGTGCCGAAGAGGTTGTGCCAGTAGGTTCCGTGCAACGCGACGCCGCCGTAGAAATACATCACATGCGGAACATTTGGCACGACCCAGTATTTGCCGTCGGTAACGCCATCCATGGTCTGCATCGGCAGTTTGGCATAAATCTGGAACGTGCCGGTCGGCGTGTTCATACCGTCGCGTCCGGTGGCAACCGGCGCATCGAAGACGAGGCGATCATCTTCATAGGCGTAGAGCCACTGTTTCGACAGATTGACGACGATCCGCTTTGCTGCGCGCGTCGTGACAGCAGGAGCGCGGTTTGCCGGGGGTGGCGCCAGCGAACGCGGCGCTACGGTCGCGCGCGGCGGGGAGGCAGGTTGCGCAGTGGGGGGCGCCGCAGGGCGTAGGGTAGGCGTCGCAGGTGCGCTGCGGAGCGGCGCAATGTCGGGCGCAGCGGACGCAGGCGGTCCAAACGTCTCAAAGCCGCGGTTGGGAACCGGAGCGATGTTCAGTCCCCGCAGTTCCGCCAGCGCGCGTCCCAGGTCGCCTACCTGAATGTCATCTGTTCCGGTGTTCGTCGGAACGCGCTCCAGCCGGGCGCGCTCGAAATACTGCACCTGGCGGTATCCCGCAACAGTTTGTTCCCACAGCGGTTCACTGATCGGCATGCCGAAGAAGTCGACGCCGCCAGCCGCCTGCCAGAAGCCCAGAAATGGTTCACGCACGCTGTACCCAGTTTCCCTGAAGAGCAGTTCGCCCTCGACCGGCGGGCGATCCGGGCGTGGCGGGAAGGTGCGATAGAGCGCGGCGACGTATTCGGCGGCGACCGCGCCAGTGCGTACAATCGGCGCGCCATCGGCAGCAGTGACCCGCTCAAGACGGCCCTTCTCGAAGTACTGCGCCGGACCGACGCCTTCGATCATCAACGCTTCCGTGACCGGGAACCCAAGTGTGCGCGGTCCATCGTGGCTGCGCCAGAAGCTCAAGAAACCGTGCTCATCGGTCACATGATGCCCGGTGCGAGGAAAGTAGAGCGCCGTTGCCTGGGCGTGGACGGGAACCGCCGCAGAGGCGAAGATCACCATCGTGATGAGCAGTGCAGTGAGAATCAGACGTGCAGCACGGCGCATCGTAGTCTCTTTCTGAAAGCTCTGCTGGCAACATGGACAGCGGAGTCGGACTCGTGAATGTGCGTCTGACAGAGACGCCTGAGCCGATTATAGCGCCGATGCGCGCCGTGTCAAGAGGCGTTGATGATCATCACCTGCGAAACCTTCCCAGGTAGTGTATTACCTCTGCTGCAGACACCACATCGCCATACTTGCCATCTATGTCAAACAGATTGGCGAAGTGCGGTTCAGGGGCGCGGTCGCCGACGCACTCACGCGGTACAATGACCCGAAAGCCATGTTGCATGCCATCGACAGCAGTGGCCCGGATACAACCGCTGGTCGAACAGCCGATCAGAATAAGGGTATCTACACGCAGTGCGGTCAGGGTAGCGGCGAGGTGAGTGCCAAAGAAGGCGCTGGCATATTTTTTTTCGATCACCAATTCGTCTGGTTGCGGGCGGAGTTCATCCACGATCTCAGTCAGCGGCGAGTTGTGAGTAAGCTGGCGCAATGCTGGTACTTTCAGCACAAAGATGCCGCCGTCTCGACCGTCGGGCGCGTAGGCGACGGTAGTATAGATAATCAGAATGGCAGCAGTGCGAGCGGCGGCTAGCACCGGTTGGCTGGCGCGTATTGCGTCCGGTACGCCGGGAGCGGCATACAGCGGTGAGCCGGGGGTGGTGTAGGCTTTGATGAAGTCAGTGACCAGCAGCGCCGGTCGTTCGCCGAAGCCGACCCGCCCGGCCAGCCCATGGCGTCGGTAATCAGCAGTCAGATGGTCGAATTGGGTCATACTCTCTCGCTCTACAGGCCAGTTGACGCGAAGACGCAAAGGGTAGGATGATGGCAGGGGCAGTGCGCATTGCCCCTGCCCGTATTCTCTCAATCCGCCATAACCTCGCGTTGCTCGGCTGGCTGCACGATGCGTTCGCGGCGGGCAGCGCGAGCTGTAGCCCAGCGTACCGGCTGTGGTTTGCGCGGCGCTGGCAGGCCGGTTTCAGCCTCGGCGTTGGCCAGCAACTCTTCCAGCGGCGGTCCGAAGTCGAAGTCCTTGATCTCGCTGCGGGTAGCAGCCAGCTCAGCTCGTCTAGCTTCGGTAGCAGCGTAATCAATCGTCAGATCGTCGGTTAGCACGACGCCGTAATCGTTCAACGCCTTCTCACGGCTAACTAGCCCGTAACGTACGTCACGCTGCACAGCCTCTGGCGGGCGGGTGAGCGGATCTTTCCAGCCGCCGCCGCCAGCAGTGCGATAGATCAGTTGATCGCCCGGCTCGACTGCAATCTGGTCGCACTTGCTGGGCAGCACCTTGCGCGTGCCGTCAGTGCGCACCAGGATTTTTGTCGACCTGCTGCCCGGCTTGCCGCCAACGATACCCCACGGCGGTGTCAGCCAGCGGTCGTCGTGTATCGAGATCTCACCTGGTTCCAGGAACGTGTAAACTTTCTCGATGCCGTTGCCGCCACGGTGGAAGCCAGCTCCGCCCGAGTCGATAATGCTAGTGTAGCGTTCGATTCGGATTGGATAGTAGCTCTCGAGGTATTCGGTTGGGATGTTAGTGAAGAGTGGCCACCACGAGTGTCCGTCCATGCCATCGCCGATCGGTCGACCAGGAATGCCGCCGTAGTTGATCTCCATCAGGTAGAAGAACTCGCCATCTTTATCGTAGCCAGAATAGAGCAGATAGGGCGAAGTGCCGTAACCGGCGGCAGTAGTGAACTCTGGAGCTCGCTTAGCCAGTGCGCCGCCCAGTACGTCGAACAGGCGGGTGAGAGCATGAGTACGGCAGCCGAGCGCCGCGGGGAACTCGGGTTGAATCAGGCTGCCCTTGGGCATGGTAACGTGGAGCAGCGGATAGAAGCCGTCGTTGAACAGGATCTGGGGATCGAAGACCATGATCAGGTAGACGCCAATGAACATCTTGAACATCGACTCGTTGAGGTAGAAGTTGATCGGACCCATCGCCTGCGGATCGGTGCCCGTCCAGTCGAAGTAGGCTTCGTGGCCTTCGCGCCAGATGGTCAGTTTCATCTTGAATGGCCCGTTGCCCAATCCGTCGTCATCGACATAATCTTCGAACGATTGTGGCTCTTCGGGCAGGTTGCGTACGATCAGCTCTTTCATCGCCCGGTAGGTGCGGTCGAGCAAAGCTTGGGTAGCAGCCAGATAGACGTCTTTGCCGAAACGATCACACAGTTCGAGCACTCGTTTTTCGGCAGTGCGGCAACTTGCAATAATTGCCATCAAGTCAGCACGGTTCATTTCAGGCTGACGCACGTTGTTGAGCATAATATCAAGCACTGCCTGGTTGAGCCTGCCGCGTTCATAGATTTTGACCGGGGGGAACCGGATCCCTTCGCCGAAAATAGTGGTAGCAGAGGTCGGCAACGAGCCGGGTAGCGGCCCGCCGACATCCTGGGCGTGGCCGAACATGCTGGCCCATCCGATCAGTTCGCGCTGATCGTCCTCGCCATAGAAGATCGGCAACATCACCAGCAGGTCGTTAATGTGGCTAATCGCACCGCCGCAGAGGTAGGGATCCGAGAGCAGAATCACGTCGCCGGGTTCGATGGGCTGATTCCAGTTATCAAGTAAGCCAGCGATATACGAACCAAACTGACCGACAATCATCCGCCCGTAAGGATCGGTAATCATCGGAAAATGGTCGTGCTGTTCGCGGATCACCGGACTCATCGCCGTGCGGTAGAGCACGGCGTCCATCTCATAGCGCGTATTCTTGAGCGCGTTCTCTATGATGTCGAGCGTCACCGGATCGATCTCAATCTGGGGGATAGCGGCGACTCTGAGATTGGTAGCCATTGCTGCTCCTCACTGTGACAGTTCTGGGAATTGACGTGAAGGCGTATGGTGTTGGGCTGGCGGTCCAGCGCAGGCGCCTGGCTGAATGCAGTGTGCGACGTCGGGCGTGTGCGATCTAAGCCTTGCCTAACTCCGGTTGATCAACAGGTTGAAGTAGCGATCAACGGTTGCGGTATGTCCGGGTAAGACCACTGTGGTGCTATCAACCTCAGTGATGATCGCTGGTCCCTCAACCTGCATGCCGGGGTACAGCTTGCCGCGGTCGTACAGCTTTGCAGTGATCCATTCGCCGCGGCGGTAGATCTGGTGGTCGCCGATATAGGCGCTGCTGGCGTCAGGATCACCTGGTTCAGCTTCGGGAAACTCAATCTTGGTCACCCGCCCGATGCCGACAGCGCGCAGGTTGACAACCTCGACGTTGCTGTCGAGCATAAAGCCGTAGGTGCGGTCGTGCAGTTCGTTGAAACGCCGCACAAGCACCGGGATCAGGTCTTGCTCAAACTCCGCCTCGCTTACCGCGATAGGCATCTCATAGCCCTGCCGGTAGTAGCGCATGTCGACAAAGTAGCGAATCTCCTGACGGGCGGGCGGAATGGCCTCTTCGGTCAGCATAGCGCGGGCTTCGCGGCCTAGTTCACGCAGCACGCCGACCATCTCCTCCTGTTCGACCTGATCAACGGTGCGGATGTAGGTGCGGGCGAACTCGTCGCGATAATCGGCGCTAAGGTCGCCGAGAGCGCAGAGCAGGCCAGGGGCGGGAGGAACGATCACCGGGTAGCAGCCGAGCAGTTCGGCTAGCGCGTTGCCGTGGAGCGGACCTGCGCCGCCAAAGGCTATCAGCGCAAACTGGCGCGGGTCGAAGCCGCGTTGCACGCTGACAAGTCGCAGTGCACCGAACATGTTCTCGTTGACGATGCGTAAAATGCCCTCAGCGGCATCTAGGAGGCTAAGGCCGGTAGCGTCGGCGATCTTCTGAACGGCTGCTCTGGCTGCGGCTGTGTCGAGCTGCATCGCGCCACCAAGGAGGCGGGGAGGCAGGTAGCCACAGACCAGATTGGCGTCGGTGACGGTCGGCTCGACGCCGCCCTTGGCGTAGCAGGCTGGTCCTGGCACCGCGCCAGCGCTCTGCGGACCAACACGGAGGGCGCGGGTGAGCGCCGGGACGTGGGCAATTGAGCCGCCGCCAGCGCCAACCGAGCGCACATCGACTGAAGGCACCTTGACCGGGAAGTAGCCCAGTACCGTCTCACGAGCAATATTGGGTTCGCCCATGCAGAGCGACACATCAGTCGAAGTGCCGCCCATGTCGAAGGTCAGGACATTGGGATATCCAGCGCGGATGGCGATATGCAGGGCGCCGGCCACGCCGCCAGAGGGACCGGAGAGCAGGGTGTAGACCGGATTCTCTTCGGTGGTCTCGGCCGTCATCAGGCCGGCGTCTGAGCGCAGAATGTTGAGCTTGGCCCGCAAGCCCTGCTGGCGCAGGCTTTGATCGAGATTGTGGACGTAGGTTTTGACCTTTGGCTTGACATAAGCGTTCATGGTTGCGGTGAGCGTGCGCTCATACTCGCGGAATTCGGGCAGCACGTCATAGGAAATGGTCACCGGCAGATGCGGGGCGATGCGCTGGGCAATCGCTTTCAGCCGACGCTCGTGGTCAGGGTTGGCATACGAGTTGATCAACGAGATGGTGAGCGACTCGACGCCCGAATCGACCAATTCACGGATCACCGCTTCAGCCTGCGCTTCATCAAGCGGGCGCACCACCTCGCCACGGGCGCTCATACGTTCACGCACCTCGCGGGTATCAGCCAGCGTTGCTGGCGGTTCCGGCTTGATCATGATCATCCAGCCAGCCAGCGGACCCGGCGTCTGCGAGCGGGCAAGGTGCAGAATCTGCTTAAAGCCTTCAGTCGTGATCAGGCCAACCCGCGCTCCCTTGCCTTCGAGAATAACGTTCGTGGCGACGGTAGTGCCGTGCATAATCTGTGCCACCTGAGATGGTTCAATCCCGGCCTGCTGACAGATTGCAGCGATCCCTGCCAACACCGCCTCTGATGGATCGTGTGGAGTAGAAGGGATCTTGTGGCGCCAGTAGCGTCCGCTCTCCTCATCGAAGAGCATAAGATCGGTGAATGTGCCACCAACATCGACTCCGATACGATAACTCATGGCTCCATTCCTCCTATCGAAACCGATTGCTCCCCGGAACCTCTATGACAGACGGCGTATCGTCGTCGCCACTTGCGTATAGACTGGGCCAGCCTTGCCGACCAGCGCTGGCAATGGTCGACCAAGGATTGTGCTGAGCCAGTTGGATGCGTCCAGCAGCGCTGGCAGGTCGATACCGGTTGGCGCCCCGATGCCATTGAACATATGAACCAGATCTTCGCTGGCGACATTACCGACAGCGCGAGGGGCGAAGGGGCAGCCGCCGATCCCTCCCAGCGCCGCGTCGAACGAGCGGATGCCGACCTGCCACGCAGCGAAGGCGTTAGCGTAGCCGGTATTGCGCGTGTTGTGAAAATGAACGGTAATGGTCACAGGTTCAAGTCGCTGCAACGCCAGACGACATAGCGTCGCCACCTGTGTAGGAACTGCCATCCCAGTGGTGTCAGCCAGAATAATCTCGTTTGCGCCTAGATCGGCGGCGTACTCAGCAATTGCAAGCACCCGTTCGGGCGAAACATAGCCGTCAAACGGGCAGCCAAATGCTGCGCCGATTGCAACGCCAAAGGCGATGCCCTCCTGATAGGAGCGCAGCGCTAGTTGACTGAATTCGGCCAGCGACGCGGCGGTAGTGCGCTTGAAATTGGCCCGATTGAGACCATCGCTGGCGGCCAATACCAACCGAACGTGTCGCAGTCCTGCGGCAACAGCCCGTTCGTAGCCACGCTCGTTGGGCGCTAGTGCGGTAAAGCGAAAGGCGTCGTCGGCGGCGCGGGCGGCCAGATTGTGCCCGCGCAGGGTCAACGTGCGGGCGATGGCGTCAGTACCGGCCATTTGCGGCACCTGCCGCGGGTCCACGAACGAGCCAATCTCGATGCGTGGCACGCCAGCAGCAAGCAGGCGCTCGATCAACTCAACGCGGGCGGCGACCTCTATCGTCTCTGGCTCGTTCTGTAACCCGTCACGCGGAGCAACATCAATGATCGTCACAGCTTCCATTAGATCACCCGTTTCGCCTGGAGCACAGCGATTTCTTCCTCACTCAGACCAAGCAATCCGGCGAAGATCTCACGGTTGTGCTGACCGAGCGCCGGCCCGGTCCAATCGATGCCGCCAGGCGTCGCTGAGAGACGCGGCACGACATTTTGCATCTTGATCTCGCCCAATTCGGGATCCTGTACGCCGATGATCGACTGGCGCGCGATAAAATGCGGATCGCTCAACATCTCTTTTGCCGTGTAGATGCGACTGGCCGGAACGCCGTATTCGTCCATTATGGCCTGCAACTGATCAGCAGTGTAGTTAATTGTCCACGCTGCGATCAGGTCATCGAGTTCGGTTTGGTGGTCGCCACGAGCCTGATGGGTAGCAAAGCGCGGATCGTGCGCTAATTCAGGCTGACCCATCGCCTGTGCCAGTCGCGCGAAAACCGTGTCGGCGTTAGCGCCGATTACCAACCAACTGCCATCGGCAGTAGGATAGATGTTTGAAGGCGCCACGTTTGGCAGGATGGTTCCGGTGCGTTCGCGGATGTGTCCGGTCAATTGAAATTCTGGAATCATGCTCTCCATGAGCGCCAGCACGCCTTCGTAGATGCCGATATCGACTATCTGCCCTTGCCCGCTACGCTGACGCTGGTGGAGAGCAACCAACGCACCAAGCGCGGCAAAAGTAGCAGCAAGCGAATCGCCAATGCTGATACCGATCCGGCTGGGTGGACGGTCGGGAAAACCGGTAATCGCGCGGATCCCGCCCATTGCTTCGCCGATTGAGCCAAAGCCAGCCTTATCGCGGTAGGGACCGGTCTGACCGAAGCCGCTGACGCGGATCATGATCAGAGCAGGGTTGAGTGCGCGCAGTTCTTCCCAGCCCAATCCCCATGCTTCGAGCGTACCAGGGCGGAAGTTTTCCAGCACCATATCGACGTGAGGGACCAATCGCTTCACCAGCGCCTGCCCTTCGGCCGTGCGCAGATCGATTGTGACCGACTTCTTGTTGCGGGCCAGCACTGGCCACCACAACGCGCGACCCCGATAGCGGTGGCGACCCCACTCACGCATCGGATCACCCTTGCCGGGCGGTTCGACCTTGATCACCTCAGCGCCGAAATCGGCCAGCAACTGACCACAGAATGGCCCGGCCAGAAATGCACCCAGTTCCAATACGCGGATGTCATCGAGCGGTCGCGGCGGACGTTGAGAGGTCACGATGACTTACTCCTCACGGCGCGCGGGAGATGCGGATGACTCTGCGCGCTGGCTCTGCAAAAGAACATCTCGACCATACAAAATGTGCTCGCGCATCACGGCGCGGGCGCGATCCCCATCGCCAAGGCGCAACGCATGCAGAATGCTGCGGTGAAAAAAATTGGAGATGCGGCGCTCATCGGCGCGGTACCAGTAAAACGAGCGAAACTGCAATGGCACAGCGACAATCTGATTGATCATTGTCACCAATCGTTGATTGCCACTGGCAGCGGCAATAGTTCCATGAAAGATGGCGTTCTGCTCGACCAGAAAGTGCACCTCGTCCTCGCGACGTTCGAATGTGCGGGTGAGCGACTCTTCCAACGCAGTCGCCGCAGCTTCCATGCGTGCGATCTGCTCGGCAGTAATGCGTTGCGCCGCCAGATAGGCCGCATGCCCCTCGAGCAAGGCGCGCAGGTCGTATATCTCCATCAGGTCCTCGATGGTGAAGCTGCGCGCCACTGCGCCGCGGTTGGGAAAAAGGTGAACCAGTCCTTCGGCGGCAGCCCGTACCAGCGCCTGCCGCACCGGCGTGCGGCTGACACCCAGGTCCTGCGCCAACCGTTCTTCCACCAACCGCGAACCCGGCGGGTAGTAGCCTTCGATCAGCAGGCGACGCAAACGCTGATAGACCTGATCAGCGGGCGATGCCTCGTCTATTGTATACAATTCACTCATTTCTTTGTTCGATTACAGCAGATGCACCGGCAGCAACCGAACTTGACTTCTATTTTTTAGCCATAGAAAGCGGAGAGAATTTTCCTGCATCTCTATCAGAGATATTGTCGTTGCGGAGATTGTATACAATCAATATAGCAGGTGACAGAGGAGTTGTCAAGAGGAAAGGAGAACGTCAATGTCTCGCAAGGGAGGAGGCAAGGCGGAGAGAAGGCGCGTATGATCCCGATCATTCGTGAAACGCACGTTCTACAGCCGTATTGAAATCACGCGCCGCATGGTTTATACTCTGCAGAACGAGGACATCCTGGCATCTTCTTAGGGAAGGAAACAATGGACGCCAGTGAACCCGCAGCCGCCAATGCTCGTCAGCGAACAAGCCGTCGCCTAAGCAATGGCGAGATGAACCGGCTGCTCGATCAGGATCGTCCGGCGCACGACTGGTACCGATTTGTGCTTTCCTTCCCGCCGCACCTGGTGCGTGACTACGTCGAACGTTTCGGCATTCGGCGCCAGCATCGCGTGCTCGATCCGTTCTGCGGTACAGGGACAACGCTTGTCGAGTGCAAAAAATTGGGCATCCCCAGTGTGGGCATCGAAGCCAACGCCTTCGCCCATTTCGCAGCACAGGTCAAAACAGACTGGTCTCCTGATCCGGATGAGTTGCTCCGACATTCCGAGTATGTCGCCGATCAGGCGAGAACGCTGCTTGAAGCCGATGGCATCGAGGACGATCCGGTATTTATCTGCGAGCGCGCGCCGGCCCATCCAAACCTGCGCACGCTCGAGCCGGAGGTGATGGACCTCTTGCTGGCAAACTCGATCAGCCCGCTGCCACTGCACAAAGTGCTCGTGCTGCTTGATTGCCTGAAGCGGCACGGCGATCCGCGCTTTGAGAAGCACCAGCTTCTTGCCCTGGCGAAAGCGCTGGCGTTTTCAGTGAGCAACCTCCATTTCGGACCGGAAGTTGGCGTTGGACCGATGAAAGCCGATGCTCCCGTGATCGCGGTCTGGTTAGACGGAATCTCCAGAATGGCGCGTGATCTCCGTCATTTGCGGGCATTGAACCATACCGAAGCGGTTATTCATCGCGGCGATGCCCGGCGTGTTCTGGACATGGCGGAACCATGCTCGATAGATGCTGTTATCACATCACCGCCCTACCCGAACGAAAAAGATTATACCAGGACGACACGGCTCGAAAGCGTTCTGTTGGGATTCATCCGAAACAAAGGCGACCTTCGGGCGCTTAAGCAGCATCTTATCCGCTCGAACACGCGGAATGTGTATACATCCGATGATGATGATCGATGGATTGCGTCGCATCCGGTTATTCAGCACCTTGCGGCGACGATTGAAGCCCGACGCATCGAACTGGGAAAGACCTCTGGATTTGAGCGTCTCTATGCGCGGGTCACGAAGCTCTACTTTGGCGGCATGGCTCGCCATCTCGCCGATCTCCGCACTGTGCTGCGACCGGGAGCGCACCTGGCGTATGTTGTCGGCGATCAGGCGTCCTATTTCCGCGTGCTGATACGCACCGGCGAGTTGCTCGCCGATATTGCTCGCTCTCTGGGGTACGAGGTTGTCACCATTGATCTCTTTCGCACCCGGATCGCAACTGCGACCAGGGAGCAGTTGCGCGAGGAAGTCGTGATCCTGCGCTGGCCTGGTTCTGACGGGGGTTAAACAATCGCGAAAGACGATATGCCTGAGCCTAATCGTTACGAATAGATGACTGAGAGTAACCCATCAGATCGCGCATCATTCACAACCGACGCCGTCTGGCATCGCCACCGCCGCCTCTTCCTCACTGCGCCGCTGGCGCTCGCCGCAGCGGCGGCGGAGTTCTGGGCAGTACGCGCCCCGCGGTCGCTGCACCTTCCTCCGCCGCAACAGGTCGTCACGATCAACCCGAAGATCGGCATTCATACCCGTCTCACAGGCGTCGGCGACGAGGGATACATCCGGCGCACGCTCGAACAGGTGCGCGAGATGGGCGCGCGCTGGATCGTCGATCTCTTCCCCTGGGCGTATGTGCAACCGCGCTCGCGCTTCGGGTTCGACTGGGCCGGCGCCGATATGGTGGTGCGCCACGCGGCGCGCCAGGGGTTGCAAGTGATTGCCCGGCTCGACATCGTGCCGCAGTGGGCGCGTCCGCGCGACTCGAACGACCGCTACCTTGACGAGGCGCACTACGCCGATTTTGCTGCGTATGCAGCGGCATTTGTGCAGCGCTACCGCGCCGATGGCGTGCGGCATATTGTCGTCTGGAACGAACCAAATCTGGCGTTCGAGTGGGGTCGGCGGCGACCCGATCCGGCTGGCTATGCCGCACTGCTGAAAGCGGTTTACCCGCGGGTCAAAGCTGCCGTGCCTGATGCCATCGTCATTGCCGGAGCGCTCTCACCCGGCGGCGATCTTGGCAATAATGCCGAAGTGCGGATGGGAGATCTGCGCTATATCACCGAACTCTACGCCGCAGGGGCTGCGCCTTGGTTCGACGCCTGGGCCGTCCACAGCTATGGCGCCCAGCAACCGCATGATGCGCCGCCAGCGCCGGAGGAGGTCAACTTTCGGCGCGTTGAACTCATCCACGATCTGCTAACCTCTCTGGGGGATGGGCACAAGCCAATCTTCATTACCGAAGGGGGATGGAACGACCACCCGCGCTGGTCGGCGGCAGTGCGTCCGGCGCAGCGGGTGCGCTGGACGATAGGCGCATACCAGATGGCGCTAGAGTGGCCCTGGCTCGAAGCGGTGTGCCTCTGGCAGTTCAGCACTCCATGGCAAGCGCGCACCTATCAGGATAACTGGAACTTTGTGGCGGCGGATGGGACGCCGAAGGCGATCTACTGGGCGGTGCGCGATTATGCCGTACCGCCGGATCTGCGGCGATAAAGGCGCGCGCCAGGTCGCGGTAAACCGCAGCGCGGCGCACATAATCGCGGGCAGTGGGGTTGGCGGCAATATCCTCAGGTGCGACGACTCCCTGGTTGTGCCAGGCAGCGAGCGCCTGCCAGGTGACCGGCACGCCTTCGTGGCGCGCGCGATGGACGCCGCGCTCCAGATTGGCTGCCAGATACTCTACTGCCAGCGCGGGCTGGATCAGTTCGCTGTTGATGGCGGCGTACAGTTCCGCCTGGGTGCGATAGCGCGCCGGGTCGATCCGGCTCCCGGCGATGCGCAGATCGATGCTAACCGGTCTGTTTGCGCCTTTGACCGGCAGTTCGCCGCGCAGCATTTCAAGCGCCACCGAGGGGCGAATGTTGCTGGGCCAGACGGTCAGATTGGCGCCGAAGGCGTTGAGCATCATCTGCGCCGCCTGATACCACGGCGTCAATGGGCGCAACGGCGGAACCGCCTCTTCCAGCCAACCGAAATGCTCATTGTAGAGCACCAAGGCGATGATCTCCGCAAATGCAGCATCATCCATCCCTGAAATCGCCGGATCGTTATGGCGCACCGCTGCTGCAAGAATGACCGGGCGCAAGGTTTCCATTTGTGCAGCGAAGGTCGGGCGCACAAAGGGCGTGGTTTGCGCTGTGGCGGCATTTGGCGGCGCGGATGCGCCCGACAGCGCGATAGCGAGCGAAACGAGGATGAGGAGGCGAGTGATGAGAAGTGATGAGTGATGAGTGACGAGGGATGAGGGACGAGGGATGAAGGATGCGGGGGAACCAGGGACTAAGAACCGGGAATTGAGAACCGGGATGCGCAGCCTGCGCTGCGAGAACCAGGATGCAGGCGCGAAAAGCCATGCAATGAAAGGTGATCGTTGAATGCCTGAACGATAGCGCCAGAATGCTGCAACCCAGGCATATACTATTGGACGAAGCCTGTGATGGGCTTGCTGGAACTCGCTCATACTAGGACGCTTCGCGTGTGTTTGATACATACCCGTATGACCGGGGTGACGCCCTGCGCCTTTATCCGCCTTCCACCTGCAACGTTTGCACCTATTGTTGAACCACAGAGCCACAGAGGACACAGAGCGGAACCGCCTTCCCTCCTTCCACCCATGCGCTCTCGCTCCCCACCCGTCGGGGTGCAGCGCCGCTGCGCCCATACATTGCACCGCCCTGTCATCCTCTTGCCTCTCGCCTCTTGCCTTATCCACGCGCCGCCGCCTGGTACACGTCCAGAGTTCGCTCCGCGGTAGTGCGCCAGGAGAAACAGCGCGCGCGCGCCAGCCCACGGGCGCGCAGTTCGGCGCGCAACTCTGCATCGGAGAGCAGCCGCAGCATCGCTGCCGCCAGCGCCTCAGCGTCAGTTGGCGGAACGATGAGCGCCGCCGCCTGATCAGCACTTCCGTCAGTTGCCCCAACAACTTCGGGAAGACTGCTGCTGTTGCTGACGATCACCGGCGTGCCGCATGCCATGGCTTCGAGCGGCGGCATGCCGAACCCTTCGTACAGCGAAGGGAAGACGAAAATGGTAGCCGCGGCATACCAGAGCGCCTGATCCTCCTGATCGATGTATCCCACGAAACGAAGCCGGTCGCCGAGGCCAAGTTGCTCGGCGCGCGCCAGGATCGGCTCATACAGCCATCCTTTTGCGCCGCCAATGATCAGCGGCGCATCGACATCGCGTGCAATCCGGGCATATGCTTCCAGGAGCGTCGTCAGATTCTTGCGCGGCTCAAGGGTGCCAAGGAAGAGGACGAACCGTTCGGGCAACCCGGCGCGGCGGCGAAACGTCTCGAGCGTTGCAGGATCAGGCGGCGCGAAGCGTGCGTCAGCCGCATTAGGCGTGACCACGATGCGCTCTGGCGAAACGTGGAGCCAGCGAACAATTTCGCGCTTGGTAAACTCGGACACTGCCAGCAGGTAGCGGGCGCGGCGCGCAGCGACTCGGATTGCCCATCGGGTATAGATCCGGTTGACGCGACGAAATGTCTGCGGAAACAGAAATGCACTCAGGTCGTGAATAGTGACGACTGAAGGGACCGGACAAGCCAGAGGTATGACGTTGAGCACGCCGTGGTACACATCGGCGCGGGAGATACGGAGCAGCGCTGGCGCAAGCGCTTGCTCCCACGGAACGCGCACACGCGGGTTGATGGTGGGAAAGCGACTCGGTCGGACGCGGAAGTTGGGCGGCAATCCAAGCGCTGCGTTGTCGAGACCGCGCGTGGTATACACTGTATACTGGTTATGCTGGTCGATCTCTCCCAGGTGAATGAGCAGCGCCTCGACATAGTTCGACACCCCCGCGCGCCGGAACGTGCGCGTATGGGCGAGAAGGTGCGCATTGATGGCGACGTGCATGCGCAATTCACTTATAATGGGTTACGGCAGCGCGGCATATGTCGGCGTAGGAATCACACCCCAACGCTCACGCGGCCAGTATGAGATCCATGCCTGTCCGATGATACGATCCAGCGGCAGATCGTCCCATTCGCGCGAGTCGCTGCTGTTAGCGCGATTATCTCCCATAACGAACACTGTTCCCGGAGCGACCACCACAGGACCGCGGGCGCATGGGTCTTCGACGCGGCAGGTCGTTGTGGCGCCCTGAAGGTACGGTTCGTCGAGGAGCACGCCGTTGATGTACACGCGTCCGTCCTTAATTTCGACCGTTTCGCCTGGCAGCGCAATGACGCGCTTGATATAATCCTTGCTCATATCGCGCGGATACTCGAACACCACCACGTCACCCCGGCGCGGGGTACGGAAGGGATAGACCACACGCGGCGGCAGATCGGCGTTGCCCGGCAGCAGGCGGAGCGGCGCATTCAGATCAAAGTGGAAGAAGATCAGTTTGTTGACCAGGATATACTGCCCGCTGTGCAGGTTTGGCTCCATGCTCTGGCCCTCGATCTTGAAGTTCTGGATCGAGCCGCGCACGATCAGGAAGATCAGCAGAATAAAGAGGGCAGTTTCCAACATCTCGCGCACAATGTTGCGGACGGTTGGCGCCGGATGGGGAGCGACGGCAGATGTGTCAACTGTTTCGACCGGATGACGGGCGATTGAAGGACGGTCTAGCCCAAGTCGGCGACGCAGCGGTGTTTCGTCCATACGCTTTTTTATTGCGTCGGTTGCGCTCAATAGCGAAGCGACAAAACCGGCTTCTAACGATATTATAATGCCATCCATGCAGGCGAATGCTGCACTTCAGACAGCATATTCAGGATTATACTCGATCAGGAATAAGAATGCCAGCAGCTCCGTCCATACGCTATACCAGTCTTGTCGAGGCGCTCGATAATGAGACGCTGCGCTGCAATGTCTGCCAGTGGCGCTGCGAATTGAAGCCGCGTCAGGAAGGGCGCTGCAGGGTGCGTGTGCGCGACGCGAACGGTATAGCCGTGCGCAATGATGGACTCATCAGTGTGGCAACCATTGGACCGATCGATGAACATCGATTGTGGCACTTTTTTCCGGGTACGCAGGTGCTGACGCTTGGCGGCTGGGGGTATGCGTTTCCGGAGGATCAGCATCGCGGACAGTACAGCCTAACGCCTGCCGACGAGCGACAGCGACGGCGCCTTGCGCCAGAACGCGCTGCAACATTTGCCCTTGATCGTCTATGTCGGGGTATTGTCTGGAGTTACAGCGACCCTTCGGTAGCGCATGAGTATGTGTTCGATCTGCTGCGCACAGCACGAGCGACGAGCCGATACACTGCGCTGGTGACTAGCGGATTCCTTACACTGGAAGCACTGGATCAGATCGGGCACTATCTGGATGGCATCTGCCTGGAATTGCGCGCGTTCGATGATGCTGCGTATCGACGCCTTGCCGGAGTGGAACGATGGCGCGGCATTCTAGAGGTGGCAGTGCACGCATTTCACCGCTGGCACTGCCATATTGAGGTTGTTACTCGCCTTCATCCCGGCGTCAATGACTCGGCCGATCAGATACAAAGACTGGTGAGCTGGATTCGGACGTCGCTCAGTCCATTCACGCCCTGGCACGTCATTCCCGGAGATGCTGGCGCTGCCGCAGCGGCGGCGGCTGCGCGCGCCCGTCGAATAGGTGCAGAGGCCGGGTTGTTCTACGTGTACGGGCCGGAACCCGGGCAGGCAACCGTCTGCCCAGTGTGCATGTCGGTGGTCATCGAGCGCAGCGGCGGCATCACACGCATCACTGGCGTTGAAGATGGTCGCTGCCGCACGTGTGGCGCGGATCTGCATCTGCGCATGTCGATTTTCAAGCGACCGTAGCAGAGTGCGCCTACTCGTTCGTCCAGTACACTTCGGCTTCTTCGTCGAAATCGTCCCGATCCCAGATCTCGACGCGCTCTTCAGGCGACGCAACGCTGGTTGTGCGGGTTGCAGGAGCGGCGCGCGTTCGGATCACCGATGGTTGCCTGCGCTCCTCGCGCTTCGCACGACTTCTAAAGACGATCTTTATGGGCGTGCCTGTGAAGTCGTACTGCTCCCGAATGCGGTTTTCCAGGTAGCGCGCATATCCCCAGTGCACCTCCTCGGCCTGATTGGCGAAGAACAGAAAGACCGGCGGCGCCACCTGTGGCTGCGTTGCATAGTAGATGCGCAGATGGAAGCCTTTGTGAACGGATGTCGGCGGATGTTCGTACACGGCGCGGCGCAGCAGCGCATTGAGTTCGGACGTCGGAACGCGGCGCTGGCGGTTCTGTGCGATTTCCAGCGCCAGCGGCAACACTTTATCAACGCGCTGACCGGTCTTTGCCGAAATGAACAGCAGCGGCGCATAGGGCATGAACTTGAACGCCTCGCGGACGTGGCGACTGTATTCATCGAAGGTGTGGTTGTCCTTCACAATCAGGTCCCATTTGTTGACTAGAATCGCCACGCCTTTCAACGAATCGAGGATCATGCCGGCGATATGCGTATCCTGCGCCGTTACGCCTTCGGTTGCATCGATCAGGAGCAGGGCGACATCGGCGCGTTCAATCGCACGCAGGGCGCGCATCACGCTGTATCGCTCCAACCCGCGCTCAATCTTGCCGCGGCGTCGGATGCCAGCCGTGTCGATCAGCAGCGCTCTGACGCCGTCGATGTCAACTGGCGTATCGATGCTGTCGCGCGTGGTGCCGGGAATCTCGCTCACGACGCTGCGCTCCTGCCCGATCAGGCGGTTGAGCAGCGACGATTTGCCGACATTTGGGCGTCCGACAATTGCAATCTTGACAGCCGCCTCGTCCTCTTCCGCCTCGACGACGGGCAGCGCTTCGGTCACCCGGTCGAGCATGTCGCCGACGCCGATGCCGTGGTAGGCGCTGATTGGGATGGGTTCGCCCAGATTCAGCGCATAGAACTCCACCGCGTCCATCGCACGTTCGCGGTTGTCGGCTTTGTTAGCGGCGAGCACTACTGGCTTGTTGGCGCGGCGCAGCACTTCGGCGACGGCGGCGTCGGCGGCGGTCAACCCTTCGCGGCTGTCGACCATGAAGATGATGGCATCGGCTTCGGCAATCGCCAGTTCTGCCTGCTCGCGCACCCGCCGCGCAATTTCCAGTTGCGGCGTGCCTGGCGTCAGGTCGTCTTCGTCGAGCAGCAACCCGGCAGTATCGACTACGGTAAATACCCGACCGTTCCACTCCGTGTCGCCGTAGAGCCGGTCGCGGGTGGTGCCGGGGATATCTTCCACGATGGCGCGGCGCTCGCCGATCAGTCGGTTGAACAGCGTTGATTTGCCGACATTCGGACGCCCGACAATCGCAACGATCGGCTTCATAGCATTCCCTCACCTCCTTTCCGTTAGTGCTGCGCGCTCGATCTGCGTCTTGACCAGCGGGTGCCCCTTTGCGCGTGCGCGTGCGAGCGCCTCAACGCAGGCAGCATCGAACTCGATCCCCTTCCGTTCGTTCAGATATGCAATCGCCTGCTCGGCGCTCCACGGCGCCTTGTATGGCCGAGCGCTGGTCAGTGCATCAAACACGTCGGCAACAGCGACAATTCGTGCGATCCATGAAATCTGGTCGCCTGCGATGCGATGCGGATAGCCATTGCCATCGAGGCGCTCGTGATGCTGCAGGAGCGCTGGCAGTTCGACGCGCAAGAGACGCCTGAGCTCCTCCTGGCTCATGATCTCGTAACCTTTGATGGTATGGCTGCGCATCTCGATCAGTTCTTCGTCGGTCAGACGACCCGGCTTGTCGAGGATCGCATCCGGCACGCCAATCTTCCCAATATCGTGCAGCAGACTGCCAATGCGCACGTGGAAGATCTGCTCATCAGACAGCCCCAACTCTTCTGCGATCGCAACTGAAAAATCGGAGACGCGGCGTGAATGATGCTGATTGTTGCGATCACGCGCGTCCACCGCCTCAACCAACGCCTTGATCATGCCGAGCAGCAGATTCTGCGTCTCGGCGTACAGGCGCGAGAGTTGCAGGACAGTTGCTGCAAGACTGGCGAACGACTCAAACAGCGCAACGTCATCGTCGGTGAATGGACCGCCGATTTTGTTAAGCGCCTGTGCGCCGCCGATGATCCGCGCCTCCACGCGCCCGCGCTCTTTGCCAAGCTGAATACTTGGTGCGTGGAGCGGAACGCACAGAATAGAGCGCGTGACAAAACCGCTCTGCTGATCAACCGCCTGGTAATGACGTGCGTCATTGCGCACATCGTCCACTCGGATGACCTGGCCCGTCGCAACGACATGCCCGATGATCCCCTGTCCGAATGGCACAGTAATACCAGCGACTTTTTCGCCGCGCGAACCGGTGGCGACGTGTGAGCGCAACACAGGGTTGGCTTCGTCTTCATCGTCGATTTCCCACACCGATGTCGCCTCACAATTCAGCAGCTCACGAGCGTAGTCCATGATCAGGGTCAATAGTTGCTGGCGATCCAGCGTCGTCGTCAGGCGCGCGGCAATATCTGCCAGCGCGCGCTGCCGCCGTTCGCGGCGATATATCTCTTCGAGCAGACGTGTCTTATCAATCACACTGACCATCACGTCGCCAAGGACGCGGAGCGCTGTCAATTCTTCATCGGCGTCAATGGCATCGGCAGGCGGATTGAAGACCTGTACCACGCCAACCGGTCGATCCTCGATCATCAACGGCAGACAGTACATTGTGCGCAACTGAAGCGACGCCAGCTCGCCGGTGCTACGGTCCCAGCGCGGATCGTCAGCAACATTGCTGACGAAGATCGGCTCGCGCGCGCGCAGCGCAGCGCCTGCCACGCCGCGGCTTGCCGGAATGCGCATGCCGAGCAGTCGCTGGCTCGTTTCATCGCCTTTGACGACGTGGACGACGAGTTCATCGCGCTCTGGGTCGTACAGGTAGAGCGTCCCGGCTTCAGCACGCGCTTCCTCGACGAACAGATCGAGCGTGCGGTCGAGCAACGCAGCCAGGTTTGTCTGTGCAGCCGTTTGGGTTGCGCGCTGAATGACGCTCAGGACGCGGCGTACAGTCAGGTCGTGATGCACACTGTCACCTCACTTGCGCCAATGCGCAATAATTTCCCCTCATCGTTCGACGCTTAATGCTCGCACGTATCGCACGATCTCCTCCGGCTCGCCAGCGACAGCGACGGCAGCGCCGCTTTCGGCGCTGAGGCGTTCGACGGTGTACTCGTCGATGGTGCGCGTCCCGGTATAATCGAACATCACCCGCGGCAGGAGCACGCGTCGCGCGCCAGCCGCGCGAATTGCAGGGACAACGTCCTGACCCATCAGCAATCCCGAGACCGTCACCGTTTCGCCGAAGAACTGATTGACGACCGGCAGCAGACGAGCCTCAAGGTTGACGATCCGATTCAGGCGGTCGACGATGCGCTGCAGGATTGGCGCAATTAGCGTCCCGCACACGATCGTCAATTCGGCAGGCTGGGGCAGGCGGGCTGGTAGCCGGCGCTGCGCCTTTGCCCAGCCATCAAGGAAATCGCGCGTCATGCCGACGCCATTGGAATACTGCGGCATACCGTCGTAATCGGCGGCAGGCGGCAGGTCGCGCCCGCACAGCAGGTAGAACTCGTCGGACGCATACACGAGGCCAATGCCGTAGCGACGACGGAACTCCTTCTGATATGTCTCGACCACATCAAGGATGCGCGGCGCTTCATCAGGACGATAGCAGCGCATTGGCACGTCAGCGGCGACGATCTGGCGTGCGCAGTATCCCAGGTTTGCCACCTGTGCTTCATAAGCGCGCACGGCATCGTCCCAGCGCGGCTGCCGCTCCCACGTGGCATCGATCCACTCCGGCGTTTCGTGGATCTGAATGGCGGCTTTGATCGTCTGCGGACGTTTGCCGTCGAAGCGGTACTTCGTCAGCCCCACCGGTACAACCGCGATAGTCTGCACGATTGGAAAGAGATCCGCCAGGTCGCGAATGCTCTGGTGGAGCGCAGCGCCATCGTTGATCTCCGGCAGCGCGACGATCTGGGTGTGAACGGTAATGCCAATGCGCCCGAGGCGCCGGATCTGTTCCAGCACATCAGGTACGTCGGGTTTTCCCAGCAGCACAGCGCGCAGCGCGCGATCGGTCGCGTGCACCGAAATGTACTGCGGGCTGAGGCGCTGCTGCTCAATCCGCTGCCAGTCTTCCTCGGTCAGATTAGTAAGGGTCACAAAATTGCCGTACAGGAATCCCAGGCGATAGTCATCGTCCTTCAGGTAGAGCGAACGGCGCAGCCCCTTCGGCATCTGAGTCAGAAAGCAGAAAGGGCATTTGTTGTTACAGGTGCGCAGGCGGTCGAAGAGCGGTTCAACGAATTCGATCCCGAGATCCTCATCGGCGTCCTTTTCAATCTCGTAGATGAACTCCTCGTCGCCGCGACGCACCAGCAGTTCGATGTGTTCTTCGGCGATGGCGAAGCGATAGTCGATCACGTCGCGCAGGCGCAGATCGCCTACAGCTAGCACTACATCTCCGGGTTGCAGCCCGATTTCAGCGGCAATGCTGCCGGGGGCGACCGATGCAATTTCGCCTCCTTCGCCGGTGATCCGTTTTAGATCGGGTTGATATTCCATGAACGCTCACAAACCACAACAAAAATGTTGGTGCGGTTTGCGCCGCACCCACATACCAGTATACCACAGAGAAGCGGAGAGAGGGCGGAAGATGAATTTTTGCATAACCAAACTAGGCGCCTGTTCCTGGGTAGCTGGGGAGATGGCTGGAGCATAAAAAGAGTGTCGAGCATCAATCCTGCCCCTGTCTCGCACGCTATGGGACGAAGGAGGAGTTTCCCCCTCGCAGGGGTAGGTTTGTTGGACAGACGTGTGTGTTTTGCGCGTTACAACGCCCTTGTTCCCCCTCATCCCCCCTAACCCCCTTCCCCACCAGGGGAGAAGGGGGAGTTAGGGCACCCTGAGGCTCTTTCCCTCTCATCCCCCCACCCCCTGCTCCCACCAAGGGAGAAGGGGGAGCGAACGTCCTGAGGCTCTTTTCATCCTCATCCCCCGGCTCCCTGCTCCCACCAGGGGAGAAGGGGGAGTTTGCGCATCCCAGCGCTCCAAGAGGGCAATGTAACAAGGGGTTTGCCCCAAAAATCTACCCTTTTAAGCATTCCCCCTGCCCTCTGCTCCCACTCGCTCACGTGTAGGCTTCTTGGCGTGCGAGGCGGATTTGCCACATCCTGACGCCCTTTTCCCCTCATCCCCCCTTACCCCCTTCTCCCACAAGGGGAGAAGGGGGAGTTAGGGCGCCCTGATGCCTGAAACAGATAGTCAGCACGGGGGGATTGCTAGAAAAAACTACACTTGTGAGCTCATCCCCCCGCCCCCTGCTCCCACCGGGGGAGAAGGGGAAGTGAGCGTCCTGAGGCTCTTTTCCCCCTCATCCCCCCGTCCCCTGCTCTCACCGGGGGAGAAGGGGGCAAGAGCGTCCTGACGCTCTTTTGCCCCTCATTCCCCTGCCCCTCATCCCGTACTGCGCGAGAGGAGAGCATTGCGGTGTCCACTATCGCGGGCAATTCAAGGCGAGAGCTTGCCGGAAAAATCCGCCTCTCACGCTTTGATTGAGAGGAGTGAATGAACAAGTGCAGAACCTGACAGCAGTGTGTCCGGTTGCCGCGTTGCTGCTCAATGATCGTCGCCACGAGGGAGCGAGAGGGTTGGGGCAAAGCGGCAACGCGCCCGGGTTGTACGGCGCTCCGAAAGGCGCAAAAGGGCGCCTGGGCGCTGCGCAGAAATGGAGCGCATATGGTTCAGCGCAGTCGAGGCGCGTGAGGGCTTGGCGAGGGATCGCATTGGGGCGCGGCGGCGCTGCGCTCGTCCCATCAGCGCTCTTCTGCGAGGCGAGAGCGAGGAGATGCTCGCGTCGGGGCGCGGCGCTGCCGCGCTCGTCCCATCAGCGCTCTTCTGCGAGCCGAAAGTTTAGAAGTGACGATGATAACGATGATGAAGATGATGACGACGATAGGCTTCAATGCTCTTCTGCAAGCCGAGAACTGGAAAATGATACGCGTGTGAAGGTGGGTGGAACTGGCAGTTCAATTCGTGACGCACGAATATCGGAAATGCTCGCGTTGGCACGCAGCAGCGCTGCGCCTGTCCCCTCAGGGCGCTGCTGCGTGCCGAGAACGAGGAGATGCTCACGTTGAGGCGCGGCGCCGCAGCGCCCGTCCCATTAGTACTCTTCTGCGAGCCGAAAATTCGGAAATGGGTCGCCAGATCGTGATCAGCGAGGGTCGTTACCCGTTTCAGTGCTCTTCTGCGAGCCGAAAATTCGGAAATCTGCCGCGATGACGACCGTGGCCGCGTAGAACACAAGGTTTCAGTGCTCTTCTGCGAGCCGAAAATTCGGAAATATCCCAATCTCGTCGCCGCACAGCGATTGCGGCAGGTTTCAGTGCTCTTCTGCGAGCCGAAAATTCGGAAATCCTCGCGGAGGAGGAGGAGGGAGACGAGGATGACGAGGTTTCAGTGCTCTTCTGCGAGCCGAAAATTCGGAAATTCTGGGGGCGCTATCAGTACGCGCGGCGTCGTTATAGTTTCAGTGCTCTTCTGCGAGCCGAAAATTCGGAAATGTCAACGGCTTCAGTGCGCCATTGAGACCCTGAAAGTTTCAGTGCTCTTCTGCGAGCCGAAAATTCGGAAATGCTGTGGACGGCGCTCCAGGAAGATGATCAAGAATGTTTCAGTGCTCTTCTGCGAGCCGAAAATTCGGAAATTTGACGCGAGAACATTCATGAACAACGACCGCGCATAGTTTCAGTGCTCTTCTGCGAGCCGAAAATTCGGAAATGGTGGGCGGAGACCTACACGCGGCGCGTTCGGGTGAAGTTTCAGTGCTCTTCTGCGAGCCGAAAATTCGGAAATTTCAACATGTTCCTCCTCCAGTTCATCCCTCTGCCTGACGTTTCAGTGCTCTTCTGCGAGCCGAAAATTCGGAAATCGATCCGCAATCATCCCCCCCTGCCAGTTCACAATCGTTTCAGTGCTCTTCTGCGAGCCGAAAATTCGGAAATCGGAATGCGGATGGGTGTGCATATCCTGCCTGGAAGGTTTCAGTGCTCTTCTGCGAGCCGAAAATTCGGAAATCCCAGCCGCCGAGAGCGCCAGTTGCCAGCCTTCCCGTTTCAGTGCTCTTCTGCGAGCCGAAAATTCGGAAATTTGCGCGCATTGCGCGCAAGTACGCGCTGCAGTCCAGTTTCAGTGCTCTTCTGCGAGCCGAAAATTCGGAAATTTTGCCACTGTTTGGCGAAATCTGGAGATACCGCTGGTTTCAGTGCTCTTCTGCGAGCCGAAAATTCGGAAATTTCGGGAAAAACGCTTGCGGCATCCCGAAGCGTCAGGTTTCAGTGCTCTTCTGCGAGCCGAAAATTCGGAAATCGCAGCGATGACGACCGTGGCCGAGTAAAACACGAGGTTTCAGTGCTCTTCTGCGAGCCGAAAATTCGGAAATCTGGTTGCTTGCCGCCCGCGCCGCGACTGTCGCCATCGTTTCAGTGCTCTTCTGCGAGCCGAAAATTCGGAAATCGCCGCGGTAATTGCGATAAAAATCGCAAAAATCGCGTTTCAGTGCTCTTCTGCGAGCCGAAAATTCGGAAATTGTGCCATCATCCATTGTCTCCCTCCAATCATGCAAGTTTCAGTGCTCTTCTGCGAGCCGAAAATTCGGAAATGGGTGCAAATCGACGCTCTCGTATTCTGTCTGCCCCCGTTTCAGTGCTCTTCTGCGAGCCGAAAATTCGGAAATTCAAATCGGTCGATTGGCCGCTTCGGGGCGCTACGAGGTTTCAGTGCTCTTCTGCGAGCCGAAAATTCGGAAATCTGCGTGAAAGACGCCTGCGGCATCCCGATGCGTCAGGTTTCAGTGCTCTTCTGCGAGCCGAAAATTCGGAAATACTTCGACCCGCCCCGCCGCCCGGGAAGCGGGCGGGCAGTTTCAGTGCTCTTCTGCGAGCCGAAAATTCGGAAATTCGTCGAATCGCTCAACCGCCGCGATTGGGTCTGAGTTTCAGTGCTCTTCTGCGAGCCGAAAATTCGGAAATCTCGCGCCCGGCGTGCGCGGCATTGCGCGACTGCCGGAGTTTCAGTGCTCTTCTGCGAGCCGAAAATTCGG
>JANXAL010000113.1 GCA_025062325.1 Roseiflexus sp. | reverse complement strand
CGAGGCGCGATAATAGCACAGGTTGAGATGGGTGTCAAGGGGAGGCGAGAGGCGTGAGGCAAGAGGCAAGAGGGGTGAGACGAGAGGCGAGGGGGTGAGGCAAGAGGCGAAAGGGGCAAGGCGAGAGGCAAGAGGTTGCAGGTTGAAGGTGGAAAGGTTGCAAGTAGAGACGTTGCACTGCAACGTCTCAAAATTGCGTTGCCCGTTAGACGTGGAACGGTTGAACGAACTCCCCGACCCTCGAGGTCTCCGCCGAGGAATCCGGCAGCGCCTAGGAACATCTTAGCGGAACGTCTCGCGCGCCCGGCAGCGACGTTGCCCAACCTCAAGGGTCTTGGCGGGACGACCCCCTGATCCTTGGAGGTCTCCGCCGGGGAACCCGGCAGTGCCCAGGAGCAACCATAGCGGAATATCTCTTGCGCCCCGTTGAGATCTCGCCCAACCTCAAGGGCCTTGGAGGACGACTACCTGGTCGGCTGCCCGCCACGCAGCTTTGCCTGAACCAGGCGCAGGGTCTGATCGGCCAGTCGCAACGCCTCCTCAGCCGCAGCGCGGGTGTAAACCCGCGCCGGGATGCTATCCGGCAGACCGTTCGGATAGCGGGTCGGAATGTAGTAGCCGTCCAGCGGCGCTGCCTCTTGCCGCAACTGCTCGAAGTCGGCGTCGAATCCGGCGGCCCAGCGGCAGAGCGCCTCCACTGAATGACCGATTACCAGCTCTTCACCCTGGGCATAGAGAAAGGCTTTGAGTGCCTTCTCAGCAATTTGCTGCGCCACAAAACAGGCCAGATGATAACTTGCCCCATCGAAGAGCAATTGCGCACCGTGCCGATCCGCCTCCGCCTGTTCCAGCCAGCGCAATCCCTCCGACCGCGCATCACGCTTCATACAGCACCCGTCCTTCCTGCAATGCTCGCCGCACCAGCGGGGTATGCGCCATCCTTTCCATCTCGGCAGGGGTGTAGACTAGCAGATCGGTTGCAATGCGCGGCTGGAGACGACGGTACAGTTCCACCGTGCGCTCCAGAAAATTGAGCGGCGTGTCCCAGACGATCAACAAATCGAGGTCGCTCATTAAGCCATCTTCGTCCCGCACCATGGAACCGAACAGGATGACCCGCTGAACCCCCAACGCCGCCGCTTCCGCCGCCAATCGTTCAGCCTCCTGCCGCAGCGCCTGTCGATGGGCTGCGCGTCGCTGCTGCAACAGGCGCCGGACATCTGATGAATCAACTGGCGCCATACGAGTGTCACTTTCTCCCATCTGGAGCAGTTCTTATCGTGCCTGCGCCTGAACCGTCATCATCGCCAAAAGATCGGCGTTGGCTTCGAGAGGCTCAGCCATAGCCCCCGGTCGCGAGCGCATAGTCGGCTTCTACAGGCTCAGATTACGCTCAGGAACAGTGAACTCCGAGTCTTTGCGCCTTCGTGCCTTTGTGTGCGCTCAAGTGACATTGCGCCTGATCCGTGCCAATCCGTCTCAATCCGTGCAGATCCGTGTTCCATCACGAGCCGTGCTCAAGTGTTCAACATCTGGATCCGGGCGTTCATAGATCAGCATCCCTTCTTTGCGCACACTGTCCGCAAAACGCACCTCTCGATCCAGCTCCACCAGGTCAATCGTCCAGTCGCTGGCGGCCTTCTCCAGCTCGCGCCAGAGAGCAAAGTATTCTTCAGCCGACAACGCTCCTTCAATGGCCACATCAATGTCCGAATCGGCGCGCATCGCTCCAGGACGCAGCGCCGAACCAAAAACATACGCTCTGCGAACGCCAGGGAAGTTCGGGAAGACCGCGCGAGCCGCTGCGCAGATGGCGTGCAGCGCTGCATGCCGCCGTTGCTCCGCAGCCTGATACGCGCGCTCCTGGCGTGACCTGAGATATGCCCGGCTCGCTGCCACATCGAAGTTGGACTGACGACTCATCACGTTGCTCCGCGAGGTGTGGTGGAATCGTACCACGCGCAGGTACGGCTGGCAACTTGCCCTAAGACCCTTGAGGTCGTGCAACATCTCTGCCGATCGCTAGAGACGCGCCACTGTACACGCTCCCGGGCATTGCCGGGTTCCTGGCAGAGACCTCAAGGGTCGGGGTCGTTTCTGCCAGAAACCCGTCCTCCCACGTTCAACGTTCAACCTTTCGAGACGTTGTGGTGCAACGTCTCTACTTGGAACATTTCGAGACGTTGTGGTGCAACGTCTCTACTTGGAACATTTCGAGACGTTGTGGTGCAACGTCTCTACTTGCAACCTTTCCACCTTCAACCTGCAACCTCTTGCCTCTCGCCTCATCCCTCACGATACACCCATTCCACGACCCAATTCCGCACTGCAACAACCCCACGGCTCAACAGATGCCCGTCACGATTGACCAACCGCCGGTACCACGGGCGCAGCCGCTGCCGTGCAGTGCGCATGATCCGCAGCGCCGCGCGGCGCGCTGGCGGAAGCGGAACATCATCGGCATACCCGCCGACCTGCCACAAACGCGCAACATTCTGTGACTGACGAGCAAGGTTGATCGCATCGGCTGCACTGCGTGCGGCCTCACCTTCAGTAGGGATCGGACGATCAGAGCGTGCTGCGGGATCACTCGCACGTTGGATGAGCATCTCTATTCGTTCGCCAAACTGATCGATCCGAAAATGATCGATCATTCGCTGGCGCGCACGAGCGCTCATCGCTGCACGACGCACCGGGTCGCGCAGCAGATCGGCAAGCGCCGCAATATAGGCTCTCTCTTCGTTCCTGGATGGCGGAATAAGGATGCCGCAGTCGGGCGTTACCAGTTCGCGCTGCCCGCCAACATCGGCAGCCACCGGCACAAGCCCCATCGCCATCGCTTCGTACAACACCAGCGCGATCCCTTCCCGCGCCGACGGCAACAGCAGAACGTCTCCGGCGGCCATGATCTCCCGCACTCGTTCCACAGGCAACGCGCCGGTCAATCGGACATTCCGCAGCCACGGGTCGCGCAGCAGACGCTCCACTGCGGTTCGTTCCGGCCCATCGCCGACGATCAGTGCATGAAAGGCAATGCCGCGCCGCGCCAACTCTCGCAAGATCTGCACCGCTAGACGGGGACGCTTCTGATTCACCAGGCGCCCGATGAACAGGATCAGGGGCATTTCGTCAGTGATGCCAAGCGACCGTCGCAGCGCCGCACGGTCGAAATGCGCTGGGTTCCAGGCGTTGACGTCGATGTTGGCATAACATACCTCGATGCGCGCCGGATCGCCGCCGCGCGCGATCATCCAGTCACGCAGATGGCGCGAAATTGTGATGCTCAGATTGATCCAGACGGCATAATTGAGCGACAGACGCGGGTATCCGCCATCCAGCCAGTACGGCTCCTCCATGTGCAGCAGGTCGATGAACGCCACGTCCGGGCAGTGGAAACGCAGATAGGGCAGCAGCGCATACCCGAACTGACTGTTGCTGACCAACACGGTCTGAATGCTGCGCGATCGGATGAGATCACGCATGAATGCCGGTTGCCGTTCCGGCGCCACGGTCGGATGCAGCGTCACAACATCAGGCGTCAGTTCCTCGAACAAAGGGCGCCATTCATGCTGTCCCGGCACAGTTGCGACGATGCTGAACTGATAACCGCGCCGCGTCAACTGGCGGGTTAGATCAAGATTAATCCGGTCTACACCGCCGATCGTGAGCCAGGGCGTGACTAACAGGATGCGCATTCTTCACTCCCACATCAGCCGGGCCTGCAGACGACGAGACCAGAGGGGATGCAGACTCAATCCGTGCGAATCCATCTCGATCCGCGCCAATCCGTGTTCCGTAAGAATGCAATCTCCTCGATTATTTGCGCAAATCGCGCCGCCTGATGCTCGGTTGTATAACGACCAAGCACATCAGCGCGCGCCGCCTCACCCATCCGGCGCCGCAATGCCGGGTCGCGCAGTAGTCGCACCAGCGCTGTAACCCATTCGTCATGCGTGGCGGCCAGCAACCCTGTGACACCCTCGGTGATGGCATCACGGTATGGTTCGAGCCGGACGGCAACCGTCGGCACGCCAACCGCAGCGGCTTCCAGGTACTTAACGGCGCTCTTGCTGCGCCGCTGCGGATTGTCGACCAGTGGCGCGATGTTGACGTCCACCGCAGCAATATGGCGCGGCAGATCGCGCCAGTCAACCACCGGACGCTGCTCGATGCGTTCATTGAGAGGCGCCTCCGTCAGGTCCGGCGGCAGCGTCACCTCGCCGTAGAAGCGCAGTTTCGCTTCAGGACAGGCTTCCAGCACTGCGCGCAACGCAGCGCCAATCGTCGCAATATCTTCGTCGTGAACGTGTGCATGCCCGCAAAAGTACCCGATAATCGACTGCCCCGAGGGAGGATGTCGCTGCCGCTCCTTAAACGCAGCGCATGACAACGCAACCTGTTCTCGTGACAGCACATTCGGGCTGACGAAGGTCGGTCGGCGTATGTCAGCCGACGCCAGCGCCGCCAGGTAGGGCGTCGAAAGGATCAGCGCATCTGCCAGATGCATCAACCGCCGCGTGGCGCGCGCCGCGCGCAGAAGGCTTGCGATTGTCGCCGGATCGTGATGCCGGTCGAGGAAATTGTACTCGCGCTCGCGCTCATCCCACACCAGGTCGTCAGTGTCGAACACGAGCGGAATGCGACGCAGCCGCGCCGCAACAACCAGCGGCAGCGTGAGGGGTGCAAGCGGCAGGCGATACAGTATCAACAGATCGATCTGTGACAGATCGTACAACCGCGCTGCGTCGTGCAGAGCCACGGCTTCCGCTGTCAAACCGGCGATCTGCGCCTGCTCTATCTGATGCCAGACACGGTAGCGCGTCGCTGCGCCGAAGTGGAGGTAGACAAAGCGCAAACGCGGCGGTGAACGACGCGGGGCGATGACAGTCCGTGGCAGCGCAGCGACAGCGCGCAGCAGCGCAGGCAGGCGTTGGCGCAGGCGCGTGATCATCGGCTCACCCCGGCTTCCGCGCAACCGCAAACACATTGCTTGGCATCAGGCGTCGCCGTACCTCGGTTGCGCCACGCGTCTCAAGCAGCACAATCTCAAACCCCGCCTCGCGCAGGATCAATTCTAACCCCTGCGGCGTGAAGTTGCGACCATGAAAGCCGCCATCTGCGGGAGTGTTGTGAATCACAATGTTGTAAGGCGTCGTGATAATCAGCGTCCCCCCCGGACGCAGGGTGCGGAACGCTTCCGCAATCGCGCGCTCAGGATGCCGCACGTGCTCAATGACCTCTGAGCACAGGATTGAACCGAGCGAGTTATCGGCGATCTGACGCATATCTTCCATATCGAGCGGCATGTCGGCACCCTGCAGGTTCGACGCCAGGTTCGAGGTGCGCATCTCATACCACTCTGCCAGGTAATCGTTCTGTCCCGAAGCGCCGACCTCAAGCAGCGGACTGGCAAAAAAGCCGCGTTCGTGACACGAACGGATGAAATCCGCAATATTCCGCCGGATGAACCCCCAGTCTGCCTTGAGTTGCCATTCTTCGGGCCAGTCGAGCGGTGCGTCAGGAAGCGCCGCGTGTGTCTGCTGCATTACTTGGCGCCGCAGAAAACGATTGGTGCGCAGCAGCAGCGCCGTGTCAAGTTGCGCCATGACCGGGTGCAGCAGGCGCGCACGCACAAAACTCGCCAGCCAGACGAAATCACGCAGCCAGAAGAACGGAATCGCACGCAATGCCGGAGTCCACTGACCACGCCGTGCATATGCGGCAGCAATGCGCGGATAGGTAAACAGCAGGCGGCGGGGAGAAACGAGCCGTTTCGGAATATACGGCGATTGCAACCCACGGTGGCGCAGCAGAAAGTAGAACGACCATCCTTCCAGCGCCCAGCGTCGCAGGTAATAGCGCCACGAAAAGCGGTTATGCTCGTGGATCACGACGGCTTCGGGAACGTACACCACGTCAAAATCACCGGCAATCTCCAGGTAGAACAGATGATCCTCAAGAATCTTGATCGCCGGATTGAACGGGTGGATCAGTGCATAATCGCGTCGAATGGCACTATTGGCATTGGAAAATGCAACGATCTTCGGCTGACGCACGTCTGCCGGGAACAACTCGGCATTGCCGTGCGCCTCGAATGCGCCGCTCCGGGGATCAATCACCTGCCGACCATAGGTGGCGACCACATTGCAATCCTCGCGCAATGGCGCCGTCAGCGCCGCTAGCCAGCGGTTGTGCTGCGGGAAGCAGTGCGCTGACAAACTGACGATGATTTCGCCTTCTGCCAGCGACGCGCCAAGGTTGAGCGCCGATGCGTAGTTGAATCCGCCGCGCGGAATATGGTGATAACGAAGACCGTAGGTTTGCGCCAGGGTTGCGCTCTCATCCTGCGAGTCATTGTCCAGCAGCCAGATGTCGAACGGAAAATCGGTTTCTTGCGCCTTCAACAGCGGCAGCAGACGCCACAGCGCAGGCGCTTCATTCCGGGCGCGGATGATGATTGAAACCAGGGGTGAGGTCATACGTGCCTGATATTTTAGCCGGACCGACGTTTCTCAGTCAGATAGTTCAACAACCGCACAAATGCAGGAGCTCTCACTACAGTCGTTTCGTGATCAAGCACATACCGGCGCGCTGCATCCCCTATCGCACGGCGTCGCGCTGGATCAGTCGCCAGCGCCATGATACTCGCATACCACCCCTCCTCGTCCGCTGCCAGCATGCCGGTCCGACCGTGCGCGATGAGGCGGTACGGTTCCAGGTCGCTGGCGACCGTCGGCACCCCAACCAGCGCCGCTTCAAGAAACTTTACAGCGCTTTTGGCGCGGCGATGCGGATTGTCAACCAGCGGCGCCAGGTTGATGTCGACGCGCGCAATCTCTGCAAAGAGCCGCTCATACGGAACAAACGGCGCCATCTCAACCCGGTCGCGCAGGTCGGCAGGCAGAGCGTTGCGATCAAAATGCCCGACAATGCGCAACCGTGCTCCCCGCACCTCGTCGAGCACACGTCGCACCGCTGGCAGGGCAACCGCCAGATCTGACTCGTGCGCTTTAGGCCAACCGCTGAAATAGCCAAGCGTTACGGCGGCGTGCTGTAATGTGGCGGATCGCTGACGATAGATTGGCTCAGCCAGCGCGAGCGTCTGCTGAGATAGGGCATTAGCGTTGACATACGCAGGAATGCCGAAGTGGGCTGTCAAAGCGGCGGCGAGATAGTCAGTCGAGGCGACAAAACAATCAACTGTCTTCATCAGGCGTTCGGCTTCACGGAAAACGCGTCGAAATTGCGCCACCTCCGCTGGTGAATAGTACCGTTCGAGGTTACAGTAGTCAACCAGACGCTCGTCCCAGTTCAGATCATCGGTATCATATACGACCGGGAGGGCGCGGGCGCGCGCTTCCATGATCGCCTCACTCACCTGCGGCGTGAGGCCTGCCTTATAGAGGTACAAAACGTCACACTTCTGAGCGTGTCGCGCCAAACGGCTATCGGTATCACGCACCAGCATCCACGACCCGCCAGTCAGCGCAATCTGCTCCGCCTGATGCGTCACACGATACCGCAACGGCGCGCCGTCCATTCCGCTGGCAAAGAGCACCCGCGGCGATCCGCTCGACGACCAGCCCCTGCTATACCCTTCGGCATACGGCAGCAATCGCTTGAGGGCGCGACGAACGGAGTTCAGCATTGCTAACGTTTCCATACCCTGCGCAGCGCACGACGGACCCTGAGCGGGATTGCGAGCAGACGTTCGAGTCTGACAACACGATGTTGCAGCTCAGCAATCCGCTGCTGCTGCACGACATCGGGAGGATCGGCGCCTGGATGGTTCCAGCGCCACCCTGGTCCATTTTCGTTCTGCAGGGCGAAGAGGTCAGCGCCATAGCGTTCGTACAGGGAACGATGGCGGGTGACGATCTGATCGTACATCTCCAGTATTTGCGCTTCGCTCAACGAGTGATACATTGAATCGCTGCGCAGCCGATAGCGCACCAGCAGATCAGGGAGACTGACACCGACACATCCCTGTTCGACCATCGAGATCCAGGCATCGTGATCTTCGAGCGCATATCTGAGCGATGTATTGTTCTGTCCCCACATGAGAAAGTCGCTCCGCCGCACGACGACGAACGCCGTCAGCATGTTGTGCGCCAGGAGGTAGGGGAACTCGGCGTTCCATGTGGGCCAGCAGGCGTCGGATTCGCCGAAAAAGCGAACCCAGGAATAGACGAAACTGACATTGTCGTACCGTTGCAGCACCTCGATGGCACGCTCAAAGAACGCAGGTTCGACCAGATCATCCGCATCGACGAACGCCAGAAACTCGCCGCGCGCTGCCTGCGCTCCACGATTTCGCGCACGCGCCAGCCCTCCACGATCATAGCGGACGATCCGCGTCAGATCGGCGTATCTCTGAGCGATCTGTTCGAGTGCCGCCAGACTTGCCGGATCATCGCTTCCATCATCAACAACGACAATTTCCAGCGGTCGATAGGAAGAAGCAACAATGCTGCCAATTGTCTCAGCGATATATGCGCCGAGGTTATGATACGGCACAACAACGGAAAGCAGCCCAGGAACCGCATCAGGCGTTGCTGGGCGTGCTGGCGGAGGGATGTCCGGCATCGGACTGGGGAAGGACCGTCGCGGTCGCCTACTGGCGATAATGTGCTCGAAGTGTGCAATCCGTTGCGGCAGCACGGATTCGAACGCCGTTAGCGCCGTGATGCGCTCTCGGGCGCGTGCGCCAATTGCCTGCACCTGCTCGACCGACAGCGACAACGCCCGTTCAATAGCAGCGGCGCAGTCGCCCGGCTTCTCCCAACTGAACAGCATTCCGCTCTCCCCGTCGGACCCAATCATTTCCGCCTGACCGCCGGAGGTTGAGGCGATCACCAGTTTGCCCAGCGCCATCGCTTCGATGCAGACGTTCGGGTAGTTCTCCCAGGTCGAGGGCACAACAACCGCCCACGCTCGTTCCAGTCGCTGCCAGAGCGCTTCCGGCGGCAGCGACGCGCCGGTGATGACCAGGCATCCCTTATCCAGCCAGCGACGATACTGCTGGCGCAGCCAGGCGCCAACCGACATGCCGCGCGGGCCAAATGGCGTATCGTCACCAATGAGGGTCAGTCGAATGTCGCAACCACGCAACCAGAGACGATCGCATACCTCAACAAGTTCCATCACTCCCTTGCGCGGCTCCAGACGCCCAAAGAAGACGAGATCGCCGCGATCTGGCGCTGTTCGGAGCGCAGGCAATGGCGGATAAGGGTAAGGAATGACTTCAATCGCGCCTGCAAGCTGCGGTATCTCTCTGGCAACCTCATTCGCAAGAAAGGCGCTCGGCGAAAGCACGGCGTCTGCGGCGAGCATGCAGAACCGTTCCATTCGCCCAATCCAGTATCCCGGCAGCCGATGACGCGGTTGGCGATTGGCGCGCGTAATGCAAAAATCAGGGCTGTGAAGGTGCAGCAGCAGCGGAACATTGCTGAGCGGGTGGCGCTCGACGAGCCGGCGCTGGATCAGGTAATAGGGCAGCGCCAGGTATTCCTGGCATTCGATAACATTGGGAAGGACGCCATCGCGCTGCACATACGAGGTCAACCGTTCCGTCAGTTCATAACTCAGCGCAATCGGGTATGCCAGAATGTTGTACGGGAACGCTGGATTGTGATGAGTCGCGTCTTTCGAGACGTCCTGAGCGAACACTCGCCCTCGCGGGACAAAGCGGAGCACCCGTGCACCAGATGGCATGACCTCTTCGCCTTCCATCTGATCCACTGCCACAACCGTCACCTGATGCCCAGCGCGGGCAAACATATCGGCGGCACTGGCAACATAGCGCGCAATGCCGCCGATGACCGACGGAGGAAACTGCGATGTAAGCAGCCAGAGATTCATCAATAGCTAATCGTCAGCCTCGTACTCGCCTCCCTCTCTATCTTACCACAAGTGGCAGGAACGCTTCGTGCGCAGGAACCGTCAGCATCACTTCCTTTGATCGCCCGACTTCGTCGGCGCCACTCAATCCCACGACCACGAACGTGTAGGTTGCGCCGCGCGTTAGATTGCTCAACGTCACCGACGTTGTCGAGGGAGGGAGAGTAACAGGCGATGAACCTTGCACAGCATCGCTCGCACCCACGCTTTTCGTGTACTCAATGCGATACTGGCTAATGCTCAGCATAGGCGGAACGCGCCAGGACAGCGTCACACCGCGCGGTATGATGGAGTACGTCAGCACAATCTCGGTCGAATACTCGTCGGCGCCAACATCACTGGCAGACCCGAATGGACGTGCCTGTCCATCGATGTCTCTGGCGGTTGAGCTGTTCACCGCCTGGTCAATGGCAGCAGAACCGGGCTGAATATGGTAATCGAAGTTCGGCGCTCCTGACGAGACAAACTGCGGGTTGCCGCTGAACCAGTTTTGCTCGGTGATCGGCGCGCCGCTTTCAGTTGTAACATTTGGGGCGCCATTGCCAAAGAACAGGATGCGACGGACGGTGATTGGCTTGATTTTGTTATTGGCGTAGATCGGCGAACCGGCGTGGCTGGCGATGATGCTGTTGCTGATCTCGCCGCCACAACCGACCGACGATGATGTTCCAACAAGCCTGATGGCGGAGCCCAATCCGGCGCCAGGTCCCTGCAATATGTTATTGGCAATCGTTGCGTGGCTCAATGTCAACTGCGTATCAACGCAATCGATGCCGCCGCCGGTCGATTCAGCGCCATTTCCTGCCTTTGCACTATTGCCAGCAATCACAATATTGTTGGCAGTAAAGACGCTGCTGGTGTCGGGCACGGTGATCAGATAAATGCCGCCGCCGCCGCCGTTGCCTCCCTTCGTTGTGCCATTAACGCCTTCAACGCTATTCTGCAACACCTGCACATTCTCCATCGTCACGGTTGATCCGGTGGAGAAAATGCCGCCACCGTGCCCTGCGCCGCCGATGGCGCCTGCGCCGCCCTTCGCGCTGTTGCCGCGAATGACGCTATTCCTGATGCTGCCGTTGCTCAACTCGATCTTGATGCCGCCGCCAAGACCCAGACCGCCCTGATTGCCGGCATCGCCGCCTTCCGCCAGATTGTTGAGCACCTGCACATTCTCTAGTTCGAACGACGGCGTCAGCACGAAAAAAATGCCGCCGCCAAGCCCATCCGCAAACTGGATGCCGTCGGTCACGCCAGGCGATCCTGGCGCATCTCCGGCACGCGCGATATTGTTCTCAACCTGCAGATTCCTGGCGCGTACGCGGGCGTTGATAGCGAAAATACCGCCACCGGATGCAATGCCGCCGCGCGGCGCCGAGGCGTTATCGTCCCCGCCGATAGCCTGGTTGTCCCTGATCACAACGTTTTCGAGCATCGCAATCGCTGGCCGGTTGGGAGCGCCCCTGATGGAAAGACCGCCGCCGCTTCCCGGAGAGGTCGCAGGATTGGCGTTCGTGTTGTTCCGCCCA
>JANXAL010000085.1 GCA_025062325.1 Roseiflexus sp. | reverse complement strand
ACGACCAGACCTGCGACTGCGCCAGCAATCGGACGCTGCCAGAGACGCAATGCCAGTGCAGCATACGCTGGAATCATCAACGCACTCATAACCTGACCGCTCCAAAGCATCAGGTGTGGTAACGCTTCTGGCGACCGGATGCCGCCTGCCTGTGCCAGCGTCGCCACGAATACGTGATACCCCCAGTGGTACGTTAACCCATCGACAGGAAGGTATGGACGCAGGGAAAGCGGCGCGACGCCCTGCTCAAGGCTCACGCGGATCAATAGTGCGTGATGAACCGAATCGACCCAGACGGGCAGAACGAGGCCACGGATCTGCTCGAAGCGAAGCCAGAAGGTCAGCGCTGCGCTCCCGGCAATCATCAGATGCCAGATACCGCTATCGACCGTGAATGCTGGAACTATTACGGGGATACGATAGAGAGAGACGAAAACGATGACCAGAAAAATGACCAGCGCAAGATGCACCATTGGCGGACATATTGCAATGCCCGCCCACGTCAGCCAGAGGTAGAGGAGCGGGATCAGGCTCAGGCTTGCGCCAACCGCCAGTGTAAAACGTTCGAGGGCGGACTCTCCGGCGTCCGGCGCGATGTGCAGGAGCAGAGCGAGTCCCGGCAGAACCAGAAAAGCAAGGGAGAGGACGACAATGCCATTAAGGGAATTCACGATCGGTTCAAACACGTCGTTGCAGGCATTATTCCTTGCGCATTCTTGTGCGATCGCAAGCTGTGCTCACAGGAGCGAGTACCATCGTTCAATCGCCAGTTGATCGCTCTATGAGACACGCGGCTCAGACCGTCGCGGCTCAGAGTGGCGCGGTTCGGATTGACGTGGTTCAGACCGACGCGGCTCGGATTGACGCGGCTCGGATTTGCGCCGCTCTTCTTCGAGGGCGCGAGCAATCAGACGTTCGAAGAATCCGCTCTGTTTTTCTTCCGCGTCTCCCGGACTGGTCTGGAGATTACCCGTTGAGTCCGTCGGTGGTTGCGGTCGAGCGAGAACAACTATCTTCTGCTGTACCAGCCTCGCAATGCCAACGTAGACATCGATAGGCGCCACTCCCAGGTCCTGCGCGATGTCAGGGATTGATCGTCGCCCGTCGATTAGCGTCAGCAGTGGTTTGAGGTCTTCATTGCCCGGCGTCAGGGCGCGTTGAACGGGCATTCGCAAGGCAGGAACAGCACTCAACAAGGGGACGTGAGGGCGCACCTTCACCCACGTCTGCGCCTGATGCTCCGCCAGTTCAATAATTTCCCATGGGTCCATCCAGAGCGTCGGCGCAACTGGCGTGCTGTCGGCGAGAAAGCGAAAGGGTGCATCAGGCTCGGCAAACATGCGCCCAATAGCGTCGATGCCCTGCAACTCTGAGAGTTCAGCATGTTGCGGCAGACCGTCGCGGAAGAAAATGCGACCGATATCATCGCCAACCCGAACTTCCAGCACACCGCTAACCGAACTGTAGACCGCCATTTCGATCAGTTCGCGCAGCGGAAACTGGCTGAGGGAACCTTCGAGTTGCACGTTATGTCTCCGCTCAACTACATGTTCTGGAGAGTCCGACGTTGCACCGCAACATGCTTATTATATCCTATGCTGCTTGCTCCAAACGCTGTAAGGACGGGTCGCCGCTGCGTGCCCAGGCAATGTTAGGGCGGGTCGCAGACCCGCCCCTGCTATCCGCCTGACCGTATCATCTATCATCTGCGGATCCGGCTAGAGACGCCGGTCTGTAACGCTGGTGTGCGAAACCCTGCGCGTCGAATGCGCGTAAATGCTTTAGATATCGTTATAAGCGCAAGGGATGTCTGTCATGATCAAACAACGCATCGCATCGCTCATCACGGCAGCCGTTTTCCTTGGAGTCCTGTGGGTCATTCTTGGGCGCGTCTGGGTTGTCATCTGGGTTCAGGTCCCATGGTGGGGACTGCTATTGATTGGCATCGCTCTGTTTCTGATGATTGATTATCTGGTGCATCGCGCACTCGACGGAAAGCCATAGGAAAATGCGATGCCGGGATCCCTCGATTGACGCTCCGCACGACAGATGCTACACTTGCGCTGATCATTGCGGATCGTCTGAGATCGAGGGAGGGACGTATGTTCGAGAAGGTTGATCACATCGGTTTCGCCGTGCGGGACATCGACAGCGCCATTGCCTTCTACAGCCAGACGTTCGGGATCAGTGACTGGGAACGGATTCCGATGCCGGAGCGCCATATGGAAGTCGCCGCAACGCGCATGGGCGATGTCTTGCTTGAACTGATCGCTCCAACGTCGGACGAGGCAGCATTTGCCAAATACCTGAATGAGCGTGGCCCTGGTATGCACCACATTGCCTACAAGGTGAACGACATCGAGGCCGCGCTAGCGGAAATCAAAGCGCGCGGCGTGCAATTGATCGATGAAACGCCGCGTCCTGGTCTGCACGATACGCTGGTCGCCTTCCTCCATCCCAAGAGTTGCCAGGGCGTGCTGGTCGAACTGGTGCAGCATCGCCACTGACATCGTTGAACAGAGCGCGCTTCGGCCAGCGCCTGAACGGAGCGCCCGTGACTGAGCATCTCCGTCGCAGCATTCTTATCTCACTCGCCCTGGGGCTGTTCGTGGCGATTGCGCTAGGGCTGATCAGCGACATCCGTGAGGTTGCCGCCAGTTTCCGCGGTTTCGACTGGTCAATGCTGCCCGTGGTGCTCGTTCTCACTCTGTTCAACTACGCGCTGCGCTGGCTGAAGTGGGACTACTATCTGCGGCGCATGGGGATGGGCGGCGGCGTGGGGTATTACGAGAGCGCCCTGCTCTTTACCAGCGGCATGGTCATGGCAGTGACGCCCGCCAAGGCTGGCGAGGTGCTGAAATCGGCGTTGCTGAAGCGGATCAACGGTACGCCAATCTCTGCATCCGCGCCGATTGTGCTGGCGGAGCGAATCACTGACGGACTGGCAATGCTTCTGCTCATGGGGGCAGGGTTAACTCTCTACCCACCCGCACGTCCTGCGTTTGTGGCTTTGCTCGTGCTGACGATTGTCGGTTTGCTGCTTGTGCAGTCACAACGGCTCATGCAGCGTGCACTGGCCATCCTGGCGCGCCTGCCAGTTGTCGGCAAAGCGGCGCCGCGCGTGGCAACCGCTTACGAGAGCAGCCAGCGACTGCTTTCGTGGCGGTTGCTGTTCGTTTCGACAGTTATCAGCGTGGTGTCGTGGTTCGGCGAATGCGCTGCGATGTACTATGTGCTGGTTGGATTGGGCGTCACTGGCGATGCGCTGCTGCTGAAGGCGACCTTCGTCTTTGCGGCGTCGACGCTCTTCGGTCTGATATCATTTCTGCCTGGCGGTCTTGGTGTATCGGAAGCGTCGAGCGCCGGATTGCTCGTGTTGCTTGTGCCGATGGCTGCCGGTCCTGCAACGACGGCAACAATTATTATCCGCTTTTGCACCCTCTGGTTCGGCGTGAGTCTGGGGGTTGTCGCGCTGGCACTGTTCAGTCGTCGATATGGCGTCGTGGCGCAGAAAGGATTAGGGATTAGGGGTTAGGGATTAGAGTACTGGCTCTCAGTGCTACCCATGAAGCGGATCATTGCTCTTTTTCTCACGCTCACCGCGCTGTTGCCCCTGTCATCGTGCGCGACGCGTCCGCTCCTTGGCGAGGTGACGCTGTCGGCGAGCGAGCTGCGACCGACGGGAGCAGGTGAGACGGTGACAATCACCTATGCTATTGGTCGTCCGGCGCGGGTGACGGTTGCGCTGGTCGACGAGCAGGGAACGCGCTATACGCTTCGCCGCAACGAACCGCGCACTCCTTCCAGTGAACCATACGTGCTGCGCTTCGATGGGACGGCGCCAACTGACGATCCGATATTATTGCGACGGATGCTTCCCAGTGGCACATACACGGTCGTAGTCGAAGCGATTGGGGACGACGGCACGCGCCAGACAGCCGAGCAACTGCTGACGATCATTAGGCAAGATGCGCCGTTGCCGCTCATCGAAAATCTAGTGGTTTACCCTGATACCATCTCGCCTAATGCCGACGCTGTCGATGATGTAGCTGAGATCACCTATCAGTTGCCGACAACGGCGACTGTAGATATTGTGGTGGCTGCGCAGGATGGCGCCATATTTCCTTTCGTCACCGCTGCCGAAGAAGAACCGGCGTTGCAGAAACACGTCTGGAACGGACGCACCGTTGACGGCGCCCTGCTTCCCGATGGCGTGTACACGCTGATCATCCGTGCCCAAGATCGTTTTGGCAATCTGGTCGAACGGCGCAGCCCGATCACCATTGCTGGCGGTGGTCAACCGGAAGCGCTGATCACCTACAGTTACATAGCGCCGCAGTCGGTCATGCTTGGCGAGGTGATCACCGTCACAGTACGTGTCCGCAACACCGGCACAGTGCCGATTCGGACCTATGGTCCGCCATCGGGGTACGAATACGATACCGATCAGGTCTTCTCGTCTATTGAGAATGGTGCATATGTGGCGCGTTCCGGCGGATTCTGGCGGGTTGGCGTCGATTGGGACGCCAATAGCGGCGGCGCCGCCAAACGCTACCCCTATCGCTGGGCAGTCTCGCCGCGACCGCCGGAGCAATGGCGCATTCCGTTCGAGGAAGACCTGCTGATGCCTGG
>JANXAL010000027.1 GCA_025062325.1 Roseiflexus sp. | reverse complement strand
ATGCCGCCGCAGACGTTTCGCACCATCGCGGTCTGGTGGACAATTGCCGAACCGATCTGTCGCCAAGTTGCGCAGGTGTGCAACAATGCGCTCGATGCGCTGCATGCGATGGAACATGCTGCTATCGGACTGTTGCCGCTTTTCGCGCAGTGCGACCGTGCCGACATCGGCGGGCTTTCGACCGATGCGCATCCCGACACCAGCGCAGCGACAATCTTCATCTACGACGGTGTGCCGGGGGGCGTGGGGATTGCCGAAGTCGGGTACGAGCAGGCAGAGCAGTGGTGGGAGCAGACATGGCGACTGCTGAGCGAGTGTCCGTGCAGCGAAGGATGCCCGGCGTGCATTCAGTCGCCGAAATGCGGGAATGCCAATCAACATCTGTCGAAGATCGGCGCAGCGACGCTCGCGGCGCTGCTGATCGGGCGTGCGCCGCCGCTGCCGGGCGCCTTTGGCAGGAATTCGACGAGCGCAGCGTTTATTGCAGATCTACAGCAGCAACTGGCGCGCGCACGCAGCGAACCGCTAGGGGTGCGCCGCACTGCCGTGCTGGTGGCGCTGCGCTATCGGATTGCGGCCGGGCGCGCATTCATCAGCAATGATGCCGACAGAGCGGCGCTAGCGATGATCGAAGCGGAAGCAAATGCGCTGCAAAGATAGTCAGGACACCCCAAATGCCGATTTGGGGAACCACTCTGCCACTGGTTCGACAGTGTCCGCCGGACGTGGACCGGTGTCGCTCCAGTTTTCCTGGTTCTCCAGGGTCATTATCGGCTCAACGACCATATCGTGAGTGCAGAGGATCTGACAGGAGAGGCGGTACTGACCGAGCAGGCCGCGCTCGCTGAGTTTCTGATACTCGGCTGCGGTCATTGTGTCGGGTTCACCCGAAATGAACTTAACGCGGCACGTCGTGCAACGCGCCTGACCGCCGCACCGGTGCCCGATGTTGATGCCCATGTCCTCGATGGCGTTCACCAACCGCTTGTCTGCGCTCCATTCCGCTGTTTTACCGGCAACTGTCAGACTTGGCATGTGTTCCCTGTCCTCCAGATGTTTCAGAAAGCGTGCGTTACGCTACCATGATACACGAATGGCTCAACCCAGCACCCAGGCGCCTGGCGTCATCGTGACAGGAGGTTGGACGCTCCAGCGACTAGACACACTTGCAGCATGTTCGCAAGGTGGTATGGGGAGCCCACGGATTTACGCGGATCGAGATGGATTGATGCTGATCCATTGTATCATGCATGCATACGTCTGTGCGAATCTGTCATATCGACGTTCGTCTGTGTCTTTCTCGCGCTAAATGGGAGTTTACAGGTTATCATACTGTGCAAGTGACGCCATCCGCCGCATCTCTATGAGTGGTATACTATGCAGTGGTTGCGAAAGATGCTGCCTAGCGCCTACAATTCAGCGCTCCGAAAGGACAATCATGCTGCGCAATGTTCAGAGATTGCTCCTGCTTACGCTCCTGATCCTCGTAAGCGCCTGCAGCGGTTACGAGTTTCGCGGCATGGCGCTCGATCCGCCCAAAGAGGCGCCTGATTTTACTTTGACCGATTTTGATGGCCGACCATTCCGTCTGAGCGATCACCGCGGCAAAGTGGTTATCCTGTTTTTTGGCTTCACCAACTGCCCCGACATGTGCCCCGCTGCGCTTTCTAACATGGCGGCTGCTCGCCGCAAGTTGGGCGCTGACGCCAAGGAAGTGCAGGGTGTCTTCGTCTCGCTTGACCCAGACCGCGACACTCCCGAACGCCTGAAGCGATATCTTACGGCGTTCGATCCGACGTTCATCGGAGTGCGCGGCAGCGAGGCGGAACTCGCACCAATCGTCAAGGACTACGGCGTGACGTATATGCGGCGCGATCTGCCCGGTTCGGCACTTGGATATACGATTGATCACTCGACGTTCATTTATGTGATCGACGCTGCTGGGCGCTGGCGACTGCTATTCGCCCACGGAATGCCGGTGGACGATATTGTCAGCGACCTGCGCTATCTCGTGCGGCACGGAGGCGCCTGAGGCATGCGGTGGGTCCGGCATGTGGCATTAGTAACTCTAGCGCTGGTTGTGATTGTCGGCACGGGCGCGGGTATCTGGTACGAAAACCAGCAGCGCAGCGCAGACCGGTATCTGGTCTTTACGGTGCCGCCAGGCAGCGTAGCGCGCCTCGCAGCTGGCGAGCAGCTCGAGATCCTGCCGCAAACCATCACATTATCGCTCCGGGGCAAGGATACGCTCGTGATCCGCAATGAAGACCTACAACCAATTCAGGTTGGACCGTTCAAAATCGATCCGGGTCAGCAGTTCGAACAGCGCTACTACAACCCCGGAACCTATGAATTGATCTGCACGCTGCACCAGTCGCAGCGCCTTCGCATTGTAGTATCGCGGGAATAAATCAGGAGACGACGTGGACGACAATCTCTATCGTCAGCGTGCCGCGGAACGCGCGCTTGACTATGTCGAGAGCGGCATGGCAATTGGCCTGGGCACCGGCTCGACAGCCTCCTTCATGCTGCGCGGGCTTGCGGCGCGCTTGGCTGAGGGCCGCTTGCAACGGATTGTTGGTGTGCCGACATCCGAACAAACCGCAGCGCTAGCACGCGAACTCGGCATTCCGCTGACAACGCTCGACCAGCATCCGTTCCTCGATCTGGCGCTTGATGGCGCCGATGAGATTGATCCGCACCTGCGGTTGATCAAAGGGTTAGGAGGGGCGATGCTGCGCGAAAAGATCGTCGCAGCCTCGGCGGAACGGTTCATTGTCATGGCAAGCGCCAGTAAGCGTGTTAAGCGCCTGGGAGAGCGATCACCGCTTCCTGTTGAAGTGGTAGCGTTCGGCGTGCCGCTCTGTATGCGGCGCCTGGCCGCGCTCGGCGGGGAGCCGGTGCTGCGCCGCGATCGCACCGGTGCGCCGTTTGTAACCGATGAGGGCCACATGATCCTCGACTGCCACTTCGGTATTATTGCCGATCCGGAATCGCTGGCAGCCGCGATTTGCGCCATTCCGGGGGTCGTGGCGCACGGGCTGTTTCTTGGCATGGCGTCGCTGGCGGTGATCGCAGGTCCCGAAGGGATTGTGGAGCTGTGGGCGGATAAAAGATAAAGTCATCGAGCGATCAACCCGCACCCTGAAGAAGCCATCGGCGATGCACTCCCACAGTCCGGGCTGCTGCCGATCGTCTTCCGGACCCCGCCAGCGCACGCGCTAAAATGATGAGAAGGTTCCGACATCTTACGGCGTTACCAGCACTGCGCCTTCCGACGCCGACGACACCAGCGCGCTGTAGCGCGCCATGACACCCCACTCGAAGCGCGGCGCTGGCGGCTGCCAGGCAATCAGCCGATCGGCGATCTCCTCTTCCGAGCGCAAGAGATCGACACGACGCTCATCCAGATTGATCTCGATCTCATCGCCCTCCTGCACAATCGCAATCGGCCCGCCACGCGCCGCTTCTGGCGCTACATGCCCGATCATCACGCCGCGTGTTGCACCGCTGAAACGACCGTCGGTAATGAGCGACACAGATTGGCCGAGACCGGCGCCGACGATCGCTGACGTGACGCCGAGCATCTCGCGCATGCCAGGACCGCCGCGCGGCCCTTCGTAGCGGATAACAACAATGTCATTCGGTCGAATCTCGCCGCCGATGATTGCGGCCATTGCCGCCTCTTCGCTGTCGAAGACGCGCGCCGGGCCGCGGTGATAGGTGCGTTCGGAGCCGAACAGCTTAACGACCGATCCTTCAGGCGCCAGGTTGCCGCGCAGCACCAGCAGCCCGCCAGTCGGCCGGATCGGATTGTCGAGCGGACGGATCACATCCTGTCCCGGCGTTTCCACCGCGTCCGCCGCCTCCTCTGCCAGCGTTCGCCCAGTGACGGTGATCGCATCGCCGTGGGCAAAGCCGCCATCAACAAGACGCTTGGCGATCACCGGAATGCCGCCTGCCTGATCGACGTGAATGGCAGAGTACTTACCGCTCGGCATCAGGTCGCAGCAGAGCGGGGTGCGGCGGCTGATTGAGTCAAAGTCATCGAGCGAGAGAGGTACGCCAGCCTCGCGCGCCAGCGCCAGCAGGTGAAGCACTGCGTTGGTCGAACCGCCGGTGAATGCGACGCTGGCGATCGCATTCTCGAACGCAGCGCGCGTGAGAATATCGCGCGGCTTCAGGTCGCGCCGCAACACGTCCATGATCAATTGACCAGCGCGGTAGCCGACCGAGTCCTTGCGCGGATCGGCGGCTGGCACCGACGCCGTGCCCATTGGCGACAGTCCAATAATCTCCATAACTGTCGCCATGGTATTGGCGGTGTATTGACCGCCGCACGCTCCCGGACCGGGACACGCGGCGTCCTCGATTTCCTTCAGTTCCTCATCGGTCATCTTGCCTGCTGCGACTGCGCCGATCGCCTCATACACATGCTGAATCGTGATCTCCTTGCCGCGCCAACGACCAGGAGCAATGGAGCCGCCATAGAGCAGAAAACCGGGAATGTTCAGGCGCGTTAATCCCATTGCCGCGCCGGGGATCGTCTTGTCACATCCCACGAGCGCGATCATCGCATCGAACATGTAGCCGCGTCCCATAAGCTCAATCGAGTCGGCGATCAGGTCGCGGCTGATCAGCGATGTTTTCATTCCTTCGGTGCCCATGGCGATGCCGTCGGCGATAGCGACGGTGTTGAACTCCATCGGCGTGCCGCCCGCTGCGCGCACACCTTCCTTGACCCGCGCCGCCAGCGCGCGCAGGTGAATATTGCACGGCATCGTCTCGATCCAGGTGTTAGCGATGCCAATGATCGGCTTTGCCAGGTCCTCGTCGGTGAATCCAATTGCCTTAAGCATCGCGCGCGCCCCTGCGCGGGTGCGCCCCTCGGTGATCGCGCGACTGTGACGTTTAAGGTCGCTGGACATAGCCCCGTCCTTCCGTAATCGTCTAGTCATCCCGAAAGACTTTCGAGGTGCATCTGCGATTGTACCACTTTTTTTCCAGCCGTTCGCCAGGTTTGGAAATGGTATAATAGAACTATGCCCGATCTCACGCACACATCGATTGCCGATCCTGTCGCTTTTGAAGAGCGGTTGCGCGCTGTGCCGCTCGCCCCCGGCGTTTATCTCTGGAAAGACGCTCAGGGAAAGATTCTCTACGTTGGCAAGAGCAAACGGCTGCGTGACCGCATGCGCTCCTACTTCACCCATACCGACAACGGCAAAACGGCGCGGCTCGTTGCGCAGATCGCTGATTTCCAGGTGATCGTGACATCTACCGAGCTCGAAGCGCTGCTGCTCGAAATGAACCTCATCAAGCAGCACCGTCCGCGCTTCAACGTGTTGCTGAAGGACGATAAGAGTTACCCTTATATCAAGGTGACGCTGAACGAGCCGTGGCCTCGCATTTTTGCGACCCGCAACCCGCGCTGGGAAGAAGGCGCGCGTTACTTTGGACCCTACTCCAGCGCTGGCGCGGTCTACCGCACTCTTGACCAACTCAACCGGCTGTTTGCCTTTCGTCCGCCGTCGCGCTGCCCCGACGACAAGTTCAACCGCCATCGGCGGCTCGGCAAGCCGTGCCTGTACTACGACATCAAGCGCTGCCTGGGTCCGTGCGTGCCGGGTCTGGTCAACCAGGACGAATATCGCGCGACTATCGAGCTAGTCTGCCGCTTCCTTGAAGGAAAGAGCGACCTGGTGGCGAAAACGCTGCGTCGCCAGATGGAAGAAGCGGCGGAACGGCTTGACTTTGAGCGCGCCGCGCGGCTGCGCGATAGCATCCGCGACATTGAACTGATCAGCCAGCGCCAGCAGGTGCTGCGCCACGATGACGCCGATCAGGATGTGATCGGGCTAGCGCGCGAGGAGGGGATGGCGGTTGTCCAGGTGCTTTGCATTCGCGCCGGAAAACTGATCAGCGCCGAGTCGTTTCCGCTGCAAAATGCCGAGGGGGAGCGCGGCGAAGAGCTGCTCGCCTCGTTCCTGACCCAGTTCTACGACGCGGCTGCCGAACTTCCGGCAACGATACTGCTGCCTATGCCGCTCGACGACCCGGCAATCATCGAACAGTGGCTGGCGCAAAAAGCAGGGCGCAAAATCGCATTGCACGTACCGCAGCGCGGCGAGAAGCGCCGCCTCATTGAGCTGGCCGAACAGAATGCCCGCCAGAAACTCGATGAACTGCGCCTGCAATGGCTCAATAGCGAGCAACGCGCTATAGCAGGGCTGACCGAGGTGCGTGATCTGCTCGGCCTGAGCGCATTGCCGACGCGCATTGAGTGCTTCGATGTCTCTAACACCCAGGGAAGCCATTCGGTGGGGGCGATGGTCGTCTTCGAGCATGGCGAGCCGAAGAAGAGCCGCTACCGCAAGTTCAAAATCAAGACTGTCGAAGGCGCGAACGACGTCGCCTCGATCCAGGAAGTGCTGCGGCGTCGCTTCCAGCGCGCCGCTCTGGTCATCGGCGAGGAGGAACACCTGGCAAACGAGCGCGCCGTCAACGGTCAGACCGATGCCGAGGATCAGGAGGAGATGGAAAAGGCCGATACGCCAGGATCGCATGCCGATCTCGAGCGCCAGGAAACCTGGGCTGAACTGCCGGACCTCATCCTCATCGACGGCGGCATAGGTCAGGTTAACGGCGCATTGCAGGTGCTGCGCGAATTGCGCTTCGACCACATTCCCATAGCCGGGGTGGTTAAGGGTCCGAACCGTGACCGCTTCGACCTGCTGTTGCCCGGCGCTAGCGATCTTATCGTCCTTGAGCGCGACAGCGCTGCACTGCGTCTCATTCGGCGGATCGATGAAGAAGCGGACCGCTTCGCAAAGGACTACCATCGCAAACTGCGCAGCAAATCGGCGACTGCGTCGCGCCTGGAAGAAATCCCTGGCATTGGTCCGAAACGGCGTCAGTTGTTGCTCAAACGCTTCGGTTCACTCGAAGGCATCCGCAACGCAACGGTCGATGAACTTGCCGCCGTGCCAGGGATGACGCGCAAGGCGGCTGAGGAGCTCAAGAGTCTGCTGTAGGGCGACGGCGTACAGAGCGTACAGGTACGGCTAGGCGCAGCAGAGCGCCGGAGCGTAAGGATAAGCCTGAGGCCCGCCCTTACGTCATTCGGCTCGAAGGATTGGTCAGGCGGCAGCCCATAAGCCGTTAGGCGAATTGCACAAAAAGATTCTCCCGGTCATAAACGTGGTCAATTCCTAGCGACTCGATGCCATCAACTGCGCTGCACGCCGCGCGTAGGCGGCGAGGTCATCGCGCCCCCGGTCCCGCCAGGCAGAGACCCAGACGCCCAGTTCCTCGCGCACCTCATCGGCATAGTCGAGCTGCGCCAGGATTTCAGCGCCACGGTCGGGATTGCCGTTCCACACATATGCCAATCCGATCGCCTTACGGGTTGCCTGATCGGCGGCAAATACTGTCTGCGCGCGCTCGAGTGCCCGGATCGCGCGCGGATAGTCGCCTAACTCGAGCGCCAGCATGCCCAATCGCTTCTGAACGAGCGGCGAGTCCGGCGCAATCCGTAGCCCGTGGTTGACCCAAGCAACAGCCCCATCCACTAATGCGGCGCGCTTCTCCCGCGTCAGCCCTTCGGTAAGCATAGCGCGCGCCTGAAGCCAGGCAGCAAGGTTGCTCGCACCCGCAGCCGCAAGGTGCGGCGCGCTTACCATCAGTGCAATGATTCCTGCGGCGATAACTCCCAGAGCATGGCTAGCGCGGCGTTGGGGCGTCTGCCCGATAGTGTGCCGCGACGCATCGGCAGGACAGCAGATAGCGACAGTGATGCCAAACAGACCGAACGCCAGGATCATGGTTGCCCAGGATGTAGCGTACTGCGGCGCGTCGGTCAGTCCGTGGAGCAGGATCACAAGGCACCCGATTGCCGCACTCTGCCCGATCAACGGTTGGGTGTGAAGCGTCGGCGCAATGCGGCGCAACGAAGCGATGAGCAACCAGAGGAAGCCGATCAGACCAATGATGCCCTGCGCCAGCCAGACGCCGAGGAACAGATTGTGCGCATAGCCGATGTATGTCGGAAGAATGAGCAACTGAAAGCGCGAGTACATCTGACCGAACACCGCTCCCGGTCCGATGCCGCTGAACGGAAAGTCGAGCGCCAGGAACAGGCTATTGCGGTAGACTGCCAGTCGATCCGCGGCGCGCAGCATCGCCGCGGCAAGGGCGTCTTGCGCCAGCGGATGCCGGATCAACAAGGCGCTGCCAGCGACCGCGCCGGTCACAGCGATGCTTGGAATGATGGCGCGCCGCCAGTCAAAGCGCAGCATATGCGCACCGGATTGACGCAGATGCGCCCGCACGCGCACCAGGAGCCACAGGATGCCTGCCACTGCCAGCGCAACGAAGGCGCCACGCGAAGAAGTGAGCATCAAACCAAGGGTGACGACAGCGCCAGCCACGCTCCACGCTGCGCGAGATACACCGCGAGCGGTCCACGTTAGCCCAATGACGAGCGGCGCCGTTGGCGCCAGAAACGATGCAGCCGCATTAGCATCGATGAACATCGGCGTCATGTCCGGAAAAGGTGCACTGAGTAGCCGCCCAAGCCAGGCGGCTAGCCTCAGTTTCTCGCTGAATCCGAGATAGCGATACTGAGTTGCCAGCAGAACGCCGTAACCAGAGCCCCAGAGCGCCAGCACTGCAGCGATCATCGTCAATCGATGGCGCAGCACAGTCACTATGCCAAGGTACCATGCCGCTCCCGCCATCATCGGCAACAGCCACGCCAGGCTCAATTCAGGATCGTAGGCGACCAGCGTTCCCAGGACGCCGCCGACGACAAAGAGGATCAGCGGTCGCAGGAAAGGTATGCTGTGCAATCGCTGTTTCACGGTCTCTTCAGTGCGCATATGTCGTTATTATGCTACGACGTTTGGCAAACAAAGCGATGATAGCAGCGCCGCTCAAGATGAGAAAAGGATCATCGTCATCTGCGTCCTGGTCGTATGCGGCGCGCAGGAGCGATGCAGCGCCTGCGGGGCGGCTGGCCAAAAAGGCGCCCCCTCTTCCGAGTGTCGGAAGAGGGGGCGAATAAGAACTACGTCTTACTCAAGATAATCGCGCAAGTGCAGGCCCACGTCGGGCGCGCGCAGGCGACGTAACGCTTCGGCCTCAATCTGGCGCGCGCGCTCACGGGTCATCCCTAGCACTCGCCCGACTTCTTCGAGCGTGCGGCGCTGCCCATCTATCAGCCCATAACGGAGATCAATAATCCGCCGTTCGCGCTCGTTCAAGCGATCAAGGGCGGCGGCAAGGTCGCGCCGCAGCAACTGATGCGATGCCGCTTCGACTGGCGTGGGCAGTTCGCTGTCCTGCAAGAAATCGCCAAGGGTATGCTCACCGTCCTCGCCAACCGGCATCTCGAGCGATACTGGACGACGTGACGCTTCGAGCACCCGCTCAATCCGCTCGGTCGGCTGTCCAAGCGCAGTAGCAATCTCCTCCGGCGTCGGCTGCCGCTCCAGCACCTGCGCCAGGCGGTCGGCAGTGCGCTTGACCTGCCCGACCGACTCGCTCATATGCACGGGCAGGCGAATAGTGCGACCCTGCTCAGCAATGGCGCGAGTCACCGCCTGACGGATCCACCAGGTCGCATACGTTGAGAAGCGATTCCCCTTCCGGTAATCAAACTTCTCAACAGCGCGCATCAGGCCAATATTCCCTTCCTGGATCAGATCAAGCAGCGAGAGACCGCGCCCGACATACTTCTTGGCGATGCTCACCACCAAGCGCAGATTCGCCTGGATCAAATGGCGACGCGCTTCCTGACCGGCGGCCACATCGGCGAGCAGCGCCTGGCGGAGTTGCGGACTGAGATCTTCTCCTGACGCCAGCCGACGTTCAGCGGCAGCGCCGCGCTCCATACGTTCAGCAAGTTCGATCTCCTCCGCAGCCGTCAGCAGCGGAACACGGCCAATCTCCTGCAGGTAGTGCTGGATCGAATCAAGGGTCGATTCCGGCTCCAGCGCATCCTCCAGGGTCTCGGCTGTGATATCCTCAATATCTGTCACTGGCGCCGCATCATCCCCATTGACGATCTCCCGGCGCTCATCAAGTTCATCCCATGGTTCCTGAATCATTCGGCTCATGGCGCAACTCCATCTAGAGAGACATAGCGCGGCTCCTCCAATATGCCGGGAGGAGCCGCGCCCTCTTCATTTCCTGGATCAGGCGCGCCCAACGAGCCTGGTTGAGCGCTCATGCGTGCATAAGGGTGCAACGAGCCCACCAGGCTCCTCACAACAAGAACTCGCAACAATCATACAATCAGGGCGCTTGCCTTGTCAATAATCAAAAGTGTTAGGCACACGCAAGCATGGCCCCACTGGGCTAAGGCGCAAACTCCTGTTCACCTTATTATACGACAGAAAACGAGGGTTGGATGCAGTTTTGGGATAAACCAACAGGACCCGCCTGTGCGGGCTTGAGAGAGGAAGCTATAACGAATACCTGGTCGGGGCGGAGGGATTCGAACCCACGACCCCAGCGTCCCAAACGCTGTGCGCTACCAGGCTGCGCCACGCCCCGTGATGACCATATGAATCATATGCAGGAAGTCCAGGTTTGTCAAATCACCTGAGAACTGCGAACTAAGAACCGAGAACTGAGAACCGGTCTCTAACCCTGAACCTCCTGCAGTGTCTCCAATAATCGGTCGATCTCCTCGGGAGTATTGTAGTGCACCAACCCGATCCGCAACATGCCGCCATCTGCTTCGACGCCAAGGCGCTCGGTCAGGTTGATAGCATAGTAGTTGCCATCCCAGCAGAAAATGCCGCGCTCCCCCAACCTTTTGGCAAGTTCGCGCGGGGTGCGTCCCGCTATTCGCACCGCGACGGTTGGTGTCCGCCAAGCAAAGCGCGATGGGTCGCGGATGCCGTACAATGTCAATCCCGGGATAGTGAGCAGACCGGCGATCAGTTTTTGCGAGAGACTCCGCTCGTAGGTCTGGATGGCTTCCATCGCCTGCACAATCGCTGCACGCCGCGTCGCCGCTGGCTTTACGCGCCAACCCAGTTCTGCCAGATAGTCGATTGCTGCCGTGACTCCTGCCAGTCCTTCGTGGTTTTTGGTGCCGGTTTCCCAACGATCGGGAACATGGTCGGAGGCAGGACGCACCTTGTACGGATGCAGACGCTCCAAATGCTCGCGCTTCCCATACAGCGCCCCCATATGCGGAGCGAAAAACTTGTATGGCGAGCATGCCAGAAAATCACAGTCGAGCGCACGCACATCAATAGGGCCGTGGGGTGCGTAGTGTACCGCATCAATATACACTAGTGCGCCAGCATCGTGCGCCATGCGCGTAATGGTCGCTACATCATTGATAGTGCCAACTGCATTCGATGCATATCCGACCGCCACTAGCCTTGTTCGAGGATTGATTGCGCGCGCCATATCCGCCATATCGAGGGTGCAATCTTCCACGTGAATATCGACCATTCGAATGATCGCGCCGCGCTCTTCGAGCGCCTGCCAGGGCGCAACATTAGCATCGTGATCTAGGCGAGTGACCACAATCTCGTCGCCAGGGCGGATCTCGCGTCCGAACGCCCGACTGATCGCAAAGGTCAGCGTGGTCATATTCGGGCCGAAGACCACTTCATCGGCGTCGCACCCCAGGAAATCAGCCATAGCAGCGCGTGCCGCATTGATGGTCGCGTCCGTCTGGCGACTGGTGACAAAGGCGCCGTGCGTATTGGCGTTATGCAGGGTCAAATACGCGACCATTGCGTCAATCACCCGCTGAGGCGCCTGCGTGCCTCCCGGACCATCGAAAAACACAACGGGACGACCATTCATCTCCTGCGCCAGGGCAGGAAACTGTGCGCGGATCCAGGTCAGATCGAGGTCGTGCATACTGTATCTCCTTCAAGGAAGCCGAATACCATCTATAGTAGCATAGAGCGGCCGTCTGAGCGTCGCTCAGATGGCTGCCGTATTGGTCACGGTGATGGCGTAGCTTAATGGCGTTGCAGCGCCTGCTGGTCGTCCATCTGGCATCGTCACTGCTCTGCCAGTCGGCTGGTATACACTGCGCGCACCGATGAGGCGCCTGCCATTGCCAGGATCAAAACAATGAACACAATGCTCGCAGACAGCCTTGTGTTCTGGTGTGACCGCACACCGCTAGTGTATAATCCAGGCATGCGAAACCGTAAGCGGGGGCGGAATCGTCGAAGCATAGATCACTCCTTCCGGGTCGGGGATTAGTTGCAAGGAGAGTGGCAGCGATGTTCCCGCCGATCAGCATGATGCGATAAGAAACCGTCAGCTTACCGTAATCCGTGTAGATGCTCTTAAGAAGGAAACGATTGCACTATTGCATCAACATGGCAATCCTTACGCTGGCGAGTCGTACTCTTATGGCCACATTTCTGCAACACGGCGGGTTGATCCTGCATCCGACATCGCTTCCTAGCTTATGCAGCATCGGCGACCTGGAAGATGAAGCGTATCGCTTCGTCGATTTTCTGGCGGCTGCTGAGCAGACGTACAGACAAATCCTAACCGCTCAGCCCAACTGGACACGCTGACTCGCCCCGCTAAGGAACTCTGGCGTCTGCCGGCAATCCGATATTGATCAGTCCCCAACGATTGGATTGATTGATTTGATTGCTGCTGGACGTCTGACCCCCTAACAATCTTGCGGATTGTCCGGCACTCTCTGATAAGCGGGTCGATTTCGGCGCAGCGATTTGGATGGAAATCTGCATGGTTCAGGACCCGCTCAGCCTGGGGAGCGAGGTGTGGATGAACCCGCCCGGCGTGCCGGAATCGCACAACCGGACCTGGCGATTGATCGTCGCCGGGAATGTTTGATTAGCGTCTTGCCGAATGTTGACACGACCTGACTGAGATTTGCCCGCGATCGCCCTAGGTGAGAAATTCGTTCGTTGCGAGAGGTGTTGAGCATATGAGCTTCGGCATAGGTGACATACCGACGCAGGCGCGCGTTGAACGCGATTTGCGCTGGTTGCTTGACCGTTTCTACGAGGTGCTGGACGCTGCTGGCGCCGCCGACATTCGCGCCCTATTGCCCTGGACTGGGCATCCATCCTGCCAGGTTCGATTGCCAGAACGCGCGCCACAGGCATATGCCATCGCTTTTCAGTTGCTCAATCTGGTCGAAGAAAACGCTGAAGCGCAAACGCGTCGCGCTGCCGAGACGATTGATGGACCTGCTGCACTACGCGGCCTCTGGGGACAAACCCTCGTCCAGTTGCGCGCTGCAGGATTGAGCGACGCACAGATTGCCGCTGCACTGCCGCACATTCGAGTCGAACTCGTCCTGACGGCGCATCCCACCGAAGCCAAACGCGCAACAGTGCTGGCTCACTACCGCGAGCTTTATCTGCAACTGGTCAAAGCCGAAAATCAGATGTGGACGCCGCTTGAGCGCCAGGGCATCGCCGACGACGTGCGTGCGATTCTGGAGCGTCTCTGGCGAACCGGCGACATCTTCCTCGAACGGCCCGATGTCGCCTCTGAATTGCGAAACGTCATTCACTATCTTCGTAACGTCTTTCCCGAAGCGCTAGCATACCACGATCAACGGTTACGCCAGATGTGGGAGGCAGTCGGCAATGATCCCGCATTGCTGGACGATCCCGACTCTCTGCCGTCGATCACCTTCGGAACGTGGGTCGGCGGCGATCGCGACGGGCACCCGCTGGTAACCGCCGATGTCACACGCATGGCGCTGCTCGAACTGCGTGCGCATGCGATCGATCTGCTGCGCGAGCAGTTGACCACTCTGGTGCGCCGTCTGAGCCTGTCCAGTTTGCTCCAGACCCCGCCCGACTTCTTGATCAGGGCGTTGCACCACTATGCCGATATGTTAGGCGAAGCCGGGCAGCGCGCGCTTGATCGCAACCCGCACGAGCCCTGGCGTCAGATGGTCAATCTCATGATGGCGCGCTTGCCGGACCCGGTCGGAGTGCCGGCCCCTGGCCGCTACGCGCGCGCTGCCGAACTCATCGCCGACCTGCGCCTGCTCGATGAGTCGCTGGTTGCGGTAGGCGCGACGCGGTTGGCGCGATCCGACGTGCGACCGCTCATTCGCAGCGTGCGCACCTTTGGCTTTCATCTGGCAGTGCTCGACATCCGGCAGAACAGCGCCTTTCATGACCAGGCGTTTGCGCAGCTGCTCACGGCAGCCGGCATTGATGGCAGCGATTACCCTTCGTGGGATGAAGCCCGGCGCATGGCGCTGATTGAAGCGGAACTCGAGTCGCCGCGTCCGTTCACCAGAATGGGAATGCCGGTCGGACCAGAAGCCGAGGCGGTGTTGAGTTGCTACCGGGTGTTGGTTGAACACATCCAGAACTACGGCGCCGACGGTTTGGGCGCGCTGATCGTCAGCATGACTCGTCATCTGTCCGATCTGCTGGTGGTGTTCCTCTTCGCCCGTGAAACCGGATTGCTCGTCAGCACGCCGGAAGGTCCGGTCTGCCCGCTGCCAATTGTGCCGCTCTTCGAGACAATCGATGATCTGGAGCGGAGCCCGGCGATTCTGCGCGACTATCTGGCGCATCCGATTGTGCAGCGCAGCCTGGAGTGGCAACGGCGGCAGCGAGGCTCAGCCGAGCGGGTGCAGCAGGTGATGATCGGGTATAGCGACAGCAACAAGGATGGCGGTATTGGCGCAAGTCTGTGGGCGTTGCAAAAGGCGCAGCAGGCGCTCGCCGCCGAAGGGCGGGCAGCGGGGGTGCGAATCCGTTTCTTCCATGGCCGCGGCGGAACGCTGAGTCGCGGCGCCGGACCGACAGGGCGCTTCATCAGGGCATTGCCGGTCGAAGCGCTGGCAGGCGATCTGCGCATGACCGAGCAGGGCGAAACTATCTCCCAAAAATATGCCAATCGCATCAGTGCGGTCTATAATTTTGAACTCCTGCTGGCAGGCGTGACCGGCGCGACGCTCCGTCCCTACGTGCCTCGACCGCGGCACCTGACGATGGCGCTCGACCTGCTTGCCCGACACAGCCAGCGCGCATATCGAGCGCTGGTGGAACACGAGCGCTTTATTCCGTTCTTTCGCGAAGCGACGCCGATTGACGCCATCGAGGCAAGCAGGATCGGCTCGCGTCCGGCGCGGCGCACTGGCGCGCAATCTCTAGCCGACCTGCGCGCTATTCCATGGGTGTTCAGTTGGAACCAGGCGCGCTTTTATCTGTCGGGGTGGTATGGCATCGGCAGCGGGCTAGCCGCATTACAGGCAGAGGAACCGGCGCTGTTTGATGCGCTTTGCGCTGAAATGCGCGAGTGGGCGCCAGCGCACTATCTGCTCGGAAACGCGGCGACGAGCGTGATGAACGCCGATGAGGCGATCATGCGCGCCTATGCAGAACTGGTACAGGATCCGGTCACCCGAACGATCATTCTTAACACCATTCTCGATGAATTTGTGCGCACCCGTGAGATGCTCGAAGCCGTTTACGGCGGAAGGCTTGAAGAGAAACGTCCATATGTCGCTCGCCAGCTCGAACTTCGGCGCGAAGGCTTGTATGCCCTGCATCACGAACAGATTATGCGTCTGCGATCCTGGCGTGCAGTGCGTGATCTCGACCCGGAAGCAGGTGAAGAGCAGCTCCGCCACCTTCTGGTGCTGATCAATGCTATCGCGGCCGGCCTGCGCGCCACAGGGTAGCGTCTGGATTGACCAGCCATGTCTGGGGCGGACGAAGCCGGGGATCCGAGGCATAGAGCGCTTCGACTGCGTCGGCAAAGAGACTCGCCATAGCGCCGACGGTCGCGCGCTATGGTGTCGAGCAGCGCAATGTCGGCGCGTCGGGGTAATCATCGCTGACGCCTAGCCGAACATCCAGAAGGCGACGACCGTGCCGATAATAAACACGCGCAATGCCCCAGGCAAGCGCCAGCCACCGCGCGCTCAACCACTAGCCGACGAACACGAACCAGACAGTGCGCAGAAGGAACGGCCGCTGCGGAATGCTGGCACAAGCGGACGAGCGCCTTGTCGCTGAATTCCGGCAACGCCAACGTTGCCGTAACCTGCAAGACACGTCAGCTGCGCGCGGAGCGATCTGGTGGTTCGTCGATCGCCACGCGCTGGTCGCTGCAGGTGTCGCTGTTGGCGGCGCACCGGCAGCAGGAGCGACGGCGAGCAGAAGTGTCAGGGCGAGTCTGAGGATCAGAGGCGCATTCTGCCTCGCTCCGTTCAGCAAAGAGGGGAGCGAATGCGCGCGCTACTCGCCGTGTGACGCTAGCCCTGTGCTGCCTGCCTCGCTGTCGTCAGCGCAGAGGGCAGCGAACCAGCGAATGCGCGCGGCCTTCTGTTCGCCTCTTGCCTCGTGCCCATTGCCTCTTGCCTCTTGCCGCGCACCTCTACGCCTCAACCGAATTCTGCTCGAGCGGCAGCGGACGCTGATCGCCTTCGCGGAGGGTCTTCGCTGCGGCAGCGATGAAATCGCGAAACAGGGGATGCGGGCGGTCGGGGCGCGATTGAAACTCCGGGTGAAACTGAGTGCCAACGTACCACGGATGGTCACGCAGTTCGATAATCTCGACCAGGCGACCATCGGGTGACTGCCCGCTCACGACGAGACCTGCCGACTCGAACAGGCGACGGTATTTGTTGTTGAACTCGAAGCGATGGCGATGCCGCTCGACTACGAGATCGACGCCATATGCGGCGTAAGCGCGTGTTCCGGGCATCAAGCGGCAAGGATATCCGCCAAGGCGCATCGTGCCGCCCTTGTCGGTAATATCCAGTTGCTCCGGCATGAAGTCGATCACCGGATGTGGCGTATGAGGATCGAATTCGGTGCTATTGGCTCGACTCTCTGGTCCCATCACGTAGCGCGCGAACGAGATGGTGGCCACCTGCATTCCCAGGCAGAGCCCGAGATACGGCACGCTATTGTCACGCGCATATCCGGCAGCAGCGATCTTTCCCTCGATACCGCGGTCGCCGAAGCCGCCGGGCACGACAATGCCATAGACATCGCGGAGGAACGGATCGCATCCTTCCTCTTCGATCTGTTCGGATGAAATCCAGCGGATATCGACATCAACCCCCTGGTGCAGCCCGGCGTGTCGCAGCGCTTCAACGACGCTGATGTAGGCGTCATGAAGCGCGACATATTTGCCGACCAGCGCGATGGCAAGTTTGCGTTTGGGCGCCTTAATGCGCGCTACCAGATCGCGCCAGTCGTCAAGGTCTGGCTCACGTGTGCCAAGCCCCAGGCGCGTGGTCAGGTAATTGCCGAGACCGGCTTCTTCCAGCACCAGTGGAACTTCGTAGATCGATTCGACCGTGTGCAGCGGCACCACTGCTTCGACATCAACATCAGCGAAGAGCGCGATCTTGTCGCGGATCTCATCGGTGATCGGATAGTCGGAACGGCACACGATCACATCCGCCGTGATACCGACGCGTCGCAGTTCCATGACCGAATGCTGCGTCGGTTTGGTTTTGACCTCGCCGGTCGCACCAATGTACGGCAGCAGAGTGACGTGGATGTACAGCACATTGTCGCGCCCGACATCCTTGCGCATCTGGCGGATGGCTTCCAGGAACGGCAATCCTTCGATATCACCGACAGTTCCACCAATCTCGACGATCACGACGTCTGCCCCCGTTTGGCGAGCAACGGCGGCAATCCGCGCCTTAATCTCATTTGTGATATGGGGAATGACCTGAATGGTGCCGCCAAGATAGTCGCCACGACGTTCTTTCTGAATGACTGCCGAGTAGATCTGTCCGGTCGTTACGTTGCTCAGGCGGGTCAGGTTCACATCGATGAACCGCTCATAATGGCCGAGGTCCAAGTCGGTTTCAGCGCCATCTTCGGTTACGAACACCTCACCATGCTGGTAGGGCGACATCGTTCCGGGATCGACGTTAATGTAGGGATCGAGCTTCTGGACTGACACGCGCAACCCGCGCGCCTTCAGCAGACGCCCAATTGATGCAACCGTGATGCCTTTGCCAACGGACGAGGCAACCCCGCCGGTCACAAAGATATACTTTGCCATGAACCTTCTGCTCCCAGCTGCTGACTTTCCTTCCGATCTATAGAACGGGAATTATGCAAGAAATAAATAGATCGAGGGGAAGGCGATGCCGCCTTCCCCTCAGGAGACTCGTACCTCACTGGCGATCCTATACGCCGTAGAGACCAGCGCGTGTGGCTGTGCATTCCCGGCATCCAGACCATACTCAGTGCATTATAGCACAATGTTCGTCAAGCAGCAGGTCGCATGACGATAATGCGAGTCTGTTCGCCATCTCCCGGAAGATTGCCTGCATTGAGCGACAGCCGCTCCTCCGGGGTGTATTCTTTGATGCCGAGTTCATGCAGGAATTTGTCGAGCGGCGCTAGATTCTTCATGGCAGATTGCCCTTCAATCGCGTAGTGCATAGGGATCACGATGCGCGGCTCGATCTGGCTGATCACCGATGCCGCCTCCGCCGGACCAATCGTCTCGCCGCCGCCGACTGGCACGAACAGCACGTCCACGCTACCGATCTCTTCCAGTTGTTGTGCAGTCAGTTCGTGCGCCAGATCGCCGAGATGGCAGAAAACAATATCATCGAGGTGAATGACGTAGACCGTATTTCGCCCGAGTTCGGCGCCCTTCTGCTTATCGTGGAACGTGCGCACGCCAGTGATCAAGACTCCTCCCACCTCGTACTCGCCAGGTCCATCGATCACCATGACGCGGTCGCGCGCTGGGCGCACGGCGGCGACATTATCGTGATCGGGATGGTGATGACTGACGGTCACGATGTGCGCCGTTGGGCGGCCAAGGTCAAGCCCGACCGACCGATCGTACGGGTCGGTGATGACAATGCCATCGCGTCCACGCAGGCGAAAACACGAATGCCCGAGGTATTGAACGTCTGCCATAGTATGCTCTGATATGGGCTACTCTTCCGTAAGAAGCGAGCGATTGACGACTTCCGGATCGCCGCTGCGTTCTTGCCAGAGGCGTTCGATAATCGGAAGGACGGTTTCGACATCGAAGCCGCGGCGCTGCAGGTATCCGCCGAGTCTGCGAAGGAATATCTGATAATCAGTAATGGCGGCGTAACGCGGCAGCGCTGCCCGCGCCAGCGTTTCGGCGCGCGCCGTTTCATCGTTAGCCAGTGCTGCGTCCAGCGCATCAGTGACAAGTTCGGCACTCACCCCCTTGCGTCGCAGTTCATCGGCGAGGGCATGGCGCCCGCGCGGGCGGCATGTCTGCCGATTCTCGATCCAGAAGCGCGCAAAGGCGGCATCGTCGAGCAAGCCGCAGGCCTGTAATCGTTCGACTGCAGCATCAATCGTCTCAGGCGCGCATCCTTTGCGTTGCAGATAGTTGCGCATTTCGGCGACTGAGCGCGGACGCCCCTCAATCGCACGCAATGCGATCTTCACTGCCCGTTCAACATTTTCCGCCGCTTCGATACGGGCAAAGGTCGCAGCGTCGAGGTGCATGCCGACGTACAGGCGCTCACGCACAATGGTTGCGAGGCTAACGCTGATCGTCGGGGTGTTATCGACGTACAGATGAACGCGCTGCGCATCGCCTTCGTGGACGCGCAGCGCGGTAATGGTTCCTTCTGGCATAGAGGGTCATTCCTCAAACAGCCCTACATCCTCTATGGTGTCGTCGGCCCTGGATGTTGCGATTGAGATAGGTGCGGTCATAGCTTGAGCGCGGATGAGGCGTTCAATTTCGTCTGCCAGCGCGGGGTTTTCATTCAGGAACTGCTTCGCATTCTCGCGCCCCTGTCCAAGGCGGTCTTCGCCGAGGTAGAACCAGGCGCCGCTCTTGCGGATAATGTCGAGTTCGACGCCGACATCGAGAATGTTCCCTGCGCGTGAGATCCCCTCATTGTGCATAATGTCGAACTCCGCCTGGCGGAAGGGAGGCGCCACCTTGTTCTTTACCACCTTTACCCGAGCGCGACTGCCGATTGTCTCCTGACCATTCTTGATCGTTTCGACGCGACGGATGTCCATACGTACCGAGGCGTAGAACTTCAGCGCCTGCCCGCCAGTCGTCGTCTCCGGCGAGCCAAACATCACGCCGATCTTCATGCGCAACTGGTTAAGAAAGATGACGACTGCGCGCGACTTGCTGATAGCGCCGGAGAGCTTGCGCAGCGCCTGACTCATCAGGCGCGCCTGCAATCCGGGGAGCGCGTCGCCCATATCGCCCTCGATCTCAGCGCGCGGCACGAGTGCAGCGACTGAGTCGATCACTACAACGTCCACCGCATTCGAGCGCACCAGCGTCTCGCAGATTTCAAGCGCCTGCTCGCCGTAGTCGGGCTGGGAGATGAGCAGGTTATCAACATCGACGCCGCAACGCTTCGCATACACTGGATCGAATGCATGCTCGGCGTCGATGAAAGCGGCGACGCCGCCCATCTTCTGGGCCTCGGCAATAATGTGCTGCGCCAAGGTCGTCTTTCCGCTGGACTCAGGACCGTAGATTTCGATGACTCGACCACGCGGCACGCCGCCGACGCCAAGCGCGATGTCGAGCGCAATCGATCCGGTGGGAATGACTTCAATCGCCAGTTTTGAACTGGCTTCGCCCATCCGCATGATCGAGCCCTTGCCGTATTTGCGGTCAATTTGACTCATGGCTGCTGCCAGAGCCTTTTCTTTCTCCGGGGAGAGGGCCATGACCTGCGCTCCTCCATGTGATGTGCTCACTCGTGCTGCTCCTTACGACTCTACCTGATCGCGCCTGCGCTGTCAAAGCGGCGCTGTACGTTATATTGGCATTATAGCACGAAGGTTCTTTTCGCACAAGTGGGCTATTTGGTTCGTCTGATCCATTCCTGAAGTCTTATGTTACCAGCGATTCTGTGCCGGGGACGGTCATGTCAGCGCATATCAGCGCACCGTCCAGCCTTCGGCATTGGTAACCGGCGCATCGGTTGCAGCGCCATACGGTGTAGCGCGCACGATAACGCGGTACTTGAATTTGTCTGGTCCCCGATCAGGCCAGCAGGTCACGAGCGTCACCATCTCTTCACTCGTCGGGGCGATGTAGAGCGCATTCATCGCCTGCTGCTCGGGCGAGACGCCTTCTTCGTGCACCAGCACCTGCTCGCGCACCACGTACAGGTACTGTTGACCGCCAGCGAACAGGATGATCTGATCGCCTTCCCGGACCTTGATCAGGTCTTTGAACACTTTGCCGTACCCGCCAACGTGACCGGCGAGCACGATGTTGCTCCCTTCGCCAGGGTTGGCGGAGCCGCGATGGTGACCGACGGCGTATTCCGCAACCTGCCATACTGCGACCTGCTGCCCGTTCTGTTCCTGAATCTCCCAGCCGACTTCGACGACTTTTGAGTCGACGCCAATGCTTGGGATGATGATCCGAGAAATTTGCGATGAGACAGCGGATCTGTTAGTGTTCGCCACATCGCTCGTGCGTTGCCCTTCGACGGTGTTGAGCCGGGGCGCGACGAAAGGCGGCGGTTCCGCGTCGGGAGCGCGCGGCGCCGCGACGGGCGCCGGAGGAGGAACGTCGGTGTCGCCGCGCGCAGCGTAGCGGTTGTAGTCGGCCTGTGCATAGATTCCGCCCACATACGCCAGGAGAATAGCGCCAATCAGCATGAGCAAGTTGCCCAGCGTCCAGTATAGCTTCGCGCGGGCTGTGACGGGCGGGCCGGTGCGTCGCGGCAGACGCCGGAATATCGACAAGCTCCGAGTCTTCAACAAGGTCTGGGCGCTGATGCGGTGGTGGCGGATGATGTGTTTCATATTTTGGCGAAACGGCTCGCTTAAGGTGAACAGTGTCGCCTTTTCCTGTAATCGCAGCCTGGAATGGAATACGGATGCACACGGATTGTGAGATTGGGCGACGCACTTCGCTGCTGGCATTGCTGTCGTTTCTTAGTATAACGCACCTGCACTGGCTTGCAGATCTCAGTTCAGCATCGAACGATATGCGTGATAGTATCGCTGGGCGATGGCTGCCTGCGTGAACTGCGCCAGCACCCGCTCCCGTCCGCGTCGTCCGAGGTCTTCACGCAGCGCCGGATCATCTATCAGGCGCTGCAATGCCGCTGTGAGTGCCGCGACGTCGCCTTCGGGGTAGATGACCCCGGCATTGCCGATCACGTCGGGAATGGCAGCTGATGAGGAGCCGACCACCGGAACAGCACAGCTCATGGCTTCGACCAGGATTCGCCCGAACTGTTCTTTCCAGGTGCGCGTTGTGCGTGATGGCAACACAAGTACATCAAGGCGGCGCAGTTCATCGGGGACGTGAGTCGATGGGACGGCAGGGTGGAGTTCGACGCGTCTGCCAATGCCCAGCGCCGCAATCCGCGCTTCGATAACCGGGCGTAACGCGCCGTCGCCGATCAGCCGCAGATGCACAGTCTCGGGTAATCGCGCTACGGCTTCCACCAGGTCGAGCACCCCCTTTTCCGGTACCAAACGCCCGATATACCCCACAACTGTCGTGGACGTGCGGTAATCGCGCTGCGCCGGAGCGTAGAGGTCGGGATCGACGCCGAACTGCGGCAGGATGGTGAGCGGTCCGGCATACCCATGGCGACGCATAATCGCTGCTGCTTCGGCGCTGCACGCGAAAGCATAGGAAGCATGGCGAAAGGCGTAGCGCTCGAACAGGTTGAACGGCGGAGGGTAGAAGCGGTCGATATTGGCGTAGTTGTAGAAGCAGCAGCGTGCGCCTTGCTGCACTCCGGCGCGCAGCGCCAGAAACGTCGCCAGGTTGAACGACTCCTCATCAGCGTGCAGAATATCGGGACGCACCTGGCGCACTAACCTGCCGAACGTCGGGTAGAAGTGGAGATGGTGCCGACCGTTGAGCGCGATCGGCAGCGTGATCAGGCGATAGCCGCGGGTGAAGCGCCGTTCAAGCGGAATGACGCCAACGCGCGGTTCATACCAGGCTGGCGGCACAGCGACGATCAGCTCGATGTCCGGCAGCGCCGCTAGCTCTTCGCATTTCTTCTGATATGCGCCGTTGACTAGCGCTTTAGAGAGCATTAGAATGCGCATTGCATTCCTCACCTTATCCTGACGCTCTTTTCCCCCTCATCCCCCCTTCCCCCCTTCTCCCACCAGGGGAGAAGGGGGAGGTGGCGCGTCCTGACGCTTGTGTGCCCCTCATCCCCCCTTCCCCCTGCTCCTACCAGGGGAGCAGGGGGAGATTGCGTCCTGCCGCCCTGTTTCCCCTCATCTTCCCTTCTCCCACCAGGGGAGAAGGGGGCTTCTCAAGTGTAGGCCTTTTGGTGTGCGAAGCGGATGTGCCGCATCCTGACGCCCTGTTTCCCCTCATCCTCCCTTCCCCCCTGCTCCCACCAGGGGAGCAGGGGGAGATTGCGTCCTGCCGCCCTGTTTCCCCTCATCCCCCCTACCCCCTTCTCCCCCTGTGGGAGAAGGGGGAGTTAGGGCGTCCTGATGCCTGAAACGGGCGATGCAACGGAAGGGCTTGCCGAAAAAATCTACACTTGTGAGGGGGGGAGAAGGAGGAGTTAAGGCATCCTGATGCCTGAAACAGACAGTCAGCACGGGGGATTGTCAGAAAAAATCGACACCTGTGAGCCCTGTCCCTCTCCCGCAGTGCAGGAGAGGAGAGTGTTTTGACATCCTGACGCCTCAAACGGACGATACGTAGAACGTGACGAAACAATCCACCCGCTAAACGCATGTTAGTGCTCGTTTGTAGACTGCCAGCGTCTCGCGTGCGAGGCGTTCAGGTCGGAAGCGGGTCGCGCGTTCCAGCCCGCGGCGAGACAGATCGGTGCGCAACGTTTCGTCCGCCAGCACCCGCCAGAGCGCTGCAGTCCAGCCAGGAACATCGTCTGGCGGCACCCGCAGCGCTGCATCGCCAACAACCTCGGGAAGGCTGGTTGCATCGGCAACAATGACTGGTGTGCCGCATGCCATCGCTTCGAGCGGCGGCAAACCAAATCCTTCGTACCGCGACGGAAAGGCGAATACTGTGGCGGCGGAATAGAGCAGCGGCGCGTCCTGGTAGGGCACGTCGATGCGCTCTACAAAAGCGCACGCTCCGGCAGACGCAATAATCGCGTCCAGGTCAGGAAACATGCGCGGATCATGGCCAGATGCGCGTCCGGCGATGACAAGAGTGGCGGCAGGTCCTCCAGCATACCGCATACGCGCAAACGCCTGCACGAGCGTCGCCAGGTTTTTGCGCGCGTCCAGCCCGCCGACATAGTAGACGAACGGCGGCGTCACGCCGTAGCGCACGGCGACTTCCTGTTCAGCATGCGCGCGGTCGCAGGGGCGGAACTGCGCGCCAGCCGCGAGCAGCGTCACCGTCACGCGCGCCGCGCAACAGCCCAGGTGACGAACGATGTCATCGGCGCTGTGCTGTGAAATGGTGATGATCTGTGTTGCACGCCGCGCGGCGCACGCTACCATTCGCACATAGAGACGAACCGCCGCGCTGCCGCGATACTCGGGCAGTAGGAGCGGGATAATGTCGAGAACGGTGACGACCACTGGCAGCGGCGAAACGAGCGGCGGCGCGAAATACGGAATGTGCAGCAAGTCGGCGTGCAGGCGCGCCGCCGCGCGCGGCACAGCGACCTGCTCGAACCAGACCTTCGCCAGGTTCGCGCTGCGCCCGTCGAATGGCGTGCGCACATACACCGCCTGAACATTCTGCGGGGGCGGTTCAGCTGGCACACGATACGCAGGCAAGATCAGCGTCAGCCGAACATCGGGCGTGACGGCGGGCAGGGCATGCACGAGCGTGCGCAGGTACTGCCCGCTGCCAACCGTTGGTTGGGACCAGAACATGCCGTTGACGGCAAGGTGCATGGGCGCCTGTTTTTCGCAGCGAAGAGATTCTTTCAGGCGCGCATTATAAGTGATGAGTGACAAGTGATGAGTGATGAGTGATGAGTGATGAGTGGCGAGTTTCGTGCTGCGCCCTGCGGCTGATGGAGCTTGAATAAATACTTTGAGATATGCCTTTTCGCCTGAGGCTGCTTTCGAGCGCGTGACTTCTGGTATACTGCGGCTGGCTGCGAGGATTGCACATGATGAAAGGGCGCCGCATATGCTGAACATCCAGGAGATCATGGCGATCATTCCGCACCGTTACCCGTTCCTGCTGATCGACCGCATTCTCGAACTCGAGCCGGGGCAGCGCGCAGTTGGCGAGAAACTGGTAACGATTAATGAGCCGTTTTTCCAAGGGCATTTCCCCGATCATCCGATCATGCCAGGCGTACTCATCGTCGAGGCGCTGGCGCAGACCGGCGCGGTGGCAGCGCTGAGCTTGCCGGAGAACCGGGGCAAGATCGCATTCTTTGCCGGGATCGACGGCGTGCGCTTCCGTAAGCCGGTCTACCCGGGCGACATCCTGCGGCTGGAGGTGCGACTGGACAAAGTGCGGCGCGGGATCGGCAAGGGAACGGGAGTTGCGACCGTGAACGGGCAGGTGGTGTGTGAGGGAGAGTTGATGTTTGCGTTGAATGTTGAACGTTGAACGTGGGAAGGTCACAGGTTGAAGGTGGAGTTGCTGCAATTGCACATGTGAAGAGAGAAGGCGCGAAGAGGCGGGTTGAAGGTGCGAAAGCGGAAGGTAACCCTTAACCCCTAACCAAACAGTTGAATCCCCTTGCCTGCGTATGTTAAGATAGATCTTGAACGAAACGCCGGAGTGGCGGAATGGCAGACGCTTCGGTCTTAAAAACCGATGGGGGCAACCCCGTACGGGTTCGAGTCCCGTCTCCGGCACCAGCATCAGAACGCCTCAGAATGCCTCCAGGCCGATCCGCGAGGTTGTCCCAAGAGCGCTTCACGTCGCTAACCCCGGAGCCAAGGTCGGATTGTCTGCAGCCGTTCGGGGCCGTGTGCTGGTATCCGCCGCGTTTCAGCGGATGGATCGTTTGGAAATTCCTCGTTTCCTCCGCGTTTGCCGCCTACAGCAATCTCCTCCCGCATAATTTAGCTGTTTTCGGGCATTTCATGGAGTCGAACGGCTCAGGCTCAGGATAGGGGCAGCTTCTTCGACCCGCGCCCACCGCAGAAGCAGCGCGTTCAGCGCCAGCCTGGCCACCGTTGCCGCAACCTGCAGCGCTCCTGCGCCGAGCGCCCGGCGCTCGGCGCATCGCGGATCCTCTGGTAATCAGCAAGCATGGCAGCTCAGTCTGCCCAGTATCGCTCGGCGACCGCACGCCTGAGTAGATCGGCGCCAGTCTCCCAGGCGTGTTCGAGCGGCTGTACGTGCTGCCTGCCCAGTCGATGCTCGTCACTGCCGGGTTGACCAGGCGTGCCTGCCCCCAGCGGCGGGCCACGGATGCAATCCAGCCAGAGCACTTGCTTTCCTGCCCCGGTGTGGCGAAGCTCAAGCAGCGCCTCCCCCGCCAGAATGAGCGTCCCGCGCAGCAGCTCGCCGCCCGCCGCCGCGCCTCTCGACGTCTCCTTGCTGGACAACTGACCATTGGCGCATTCATAGACCAGCGTTTCCAGCCGCTGCGGATCGCTGGTCGTGTGCGTCTCGTCGATCAGCAGCAGCGGCAGGCCGTTCAGGTCGGTCAGGCTCTGGCGAAAGCCTGCCGTCGTCGTGCGATGCGCCTCGACCAAGAACAGCTTGCCGGTCGGGTCTCCCCAGCAGCCGACGGCGAATTGCGCCAGGGTCGTCTTGCTGCTGCCGCTTTCGCCCGTCAGATCGCAGGCCGGGTTGCGCCGGGGAAAGATACGGGCGATGAGGGGGCTGGTCAGTGAGCCCAAGGATAACCTACACCACCCAGGCGTCGGACCAGCCGCTGATCGCGCGCAAGGTCGCGTGGGTTGGCATCGGTGTCACTGCCGATGCAGATCGGCAGGCGCCCGGCGTACTGCACCGGCTGTGCACAGCCGACGCTGCCAGCAGGCGCCGCCAGCCCTGCGCCGACCGACCCCGGGCGGGCAGAGGTCGTGATCCGCGGCGGGGCGCTCAGGTTCTCCTGGGTGAACTCGATCAGGTAGCTGGCAACGTCGCATACGTTACACGCGTGCACCAACACACTCAGGTGCGCGCTGAGCCAGGTCAGGACGCCCTGGCAGGCGCTCAAGTCTGCTGGAACCTCCGGTTGACTGGGGGCAATCTCAGGATGTGCGGCGTACATCTCCGCCTCATCAGCGGGCGCGAGCGGCAGATACACATCAAGAAACTGGCTGATGATGCGCCGCCGTTTGGCGCTGATCGGCAGCCCGACAAGGTGCGCCAGACAGGCAGCCTTCACGGCGCGCCGTTCGTGGGGCGCGACCCGCATCCGGGTGAGCAGCGCCGTCGCCAGCGGGTTGGGATGCCGCAGGTCATCGCGCCAGCGTAACTGGTTCAATTGTACCACGCGGAAGCGAAACTCGAGCACGGCGAACTCCGGGAAGCCGACGGCGTACCGGTCCGGCGCCGGTTGCTGCGGGGTGCGGTATGAGCAGAGCGCAATCGGGTAGACCGGCGCAGCGTAGCGGTCGTGGAACCGGGCAAAGTACCGGAACATCCGCTGGTGCAGGACTTTGTCCTCCTGCGCCTGGTGTTCCAGGTGGACGATGAAGGTCGTCGGCTGGTTGCGAAAGCGCGCTTGCACGACGAGGTCCGCCTCACGCCGATCCAGGTCGAGCAGGTCGCGAAACACCTCTTTGTCGAGGAGGGTTGGGGTGTTCGTATCGAGCAAGTGCAACGCATCTGGAACAAAGAGGTCGAGAAACTCGACAAAGAACTCCTCCAGGAGTTGCTTGAAGAGCACGTCGTGGTCGATCCGATGCAGAGCGCCTTTCTACCAGGGAAGCGGGCGTGTCAGGCGTATTATAGAACAAACATTCGCAATCCGCAAGCGTGTCAGGCAGTGCAGGTTGGGAGCATACGGATAATCACGGCTCGAGACGAACGCCCACGGATGTGCCATCCCCGCCGATCCGCGCCCATCCGTCGCACCCGTGCCAATCCGTGGCCCATTCAAGAGCAAACGGATAGCCACGGATCGAGACGGATTGTCCCATTCACAGCGCCACGGTCGCGTTGGGGTGCGCAAACAGGCTCTACGCCAGCCAGGTGGGATCGTCGGGCTGGCGGATCGCTGTGCGAGCGCGCCAGACAGCCTCGGCGAGCGTCGCCGGACCTTCCGGGCGGAGCAGCGCGCCGTAGAACGTCTGGCTGAACTGCGTCGCCAGCGTATCGGTGACCGACCAGAGCGACGCGATGGGCGCTCAATGACCATCATCATCCTGGCGCACGCTCTGCGAAATTCGCCTGGCGCCTTCCCGAGTGTGGTATCATGCTCTTCGATGTGCTGCGCCGCTCGTAATGCCTGGCGCCAGGGAGGGCGGGCTTATGTCGCCGGTTACGATAGCCGAAATCAATGAGCGCCTTCAGCGCTTGCCGCCGGAAAAACTGATAGTCGTGTATGATTTCGTTTCATACCTGCTAGAGCGCGATAGCGCCGACCTGCGTGCTGGCGCTGACACAGATGCGCGTGCGACGATGCTGGCTTCGGAAGCCGTGCTGCGTCGCGATTGGGATCGCCCTGAGGAGGACGAGGCGTGGGCGCATTTGTAAGAGGCGATGTAGTCGTTGCGCCGTTTCCGTTCTCCAACCTGAGCGCTGCGAAGAAGCGACCAGCCTTAGTTGTGGCGACGCTGACTGGCGATGATGTTATCCTTTGCCAGATTACCAGCCAGGCCGTTAGCGACATCTACGCAATACCGCTCACTGACCGCGACTTTACTCGCGGCGGTTTGTGGCAAGCGAGCCATATTCGCCCCAATCGGCTCTTTACTGCTGAAGGCGGCATCATCCTCTATCGGGCTGGAACGGTCAGCCCGTCGAAGATGCAGGAGGTGCTCGCAAAACTCGTTCAGGTCCTGACGACCTGAACTCATATGATAAGCGGACGAAACGGCCAGTTGACGCAATTCGTTACGCTCATACGAGAACAACGGCGACAGCGCCGCGCGATTGCGCAGCAGCGCCGGGCAACTGCAGCAGGCATAGCAGCGCCGGGTAGGAGCGAGTGTTACACTTCCGCATCGTCCCACTCGCCAAGCGGATCGACCCACGGCGGCGCCGGATTGGCCGCCAGCCACGCTTCGAGATCGGCGAGGGTCGTGAAATAGACCTGCGCCAGGATCAAGGCTTCCAATAGCTCGAATGGATAGAGCGCAATCTGATCCTTGATTGCCTCGTCCAATGGTCCAAATCGCTTGTCGAGGGCGGCAGTAATGATCTCCGCCGCCCCAAGGCGTGCCAGCGTACCAACAACCCGTGTCATTGATAACTCCTCCTGCTGCATTGGCGCCAGACCGGCGAGTTCCTGCTGGAGCGCGCGCTCCGCTGTCGGCTGGAGCGACAGATACACATCAAGAAACTGGCTGATGATGCGCCGCCGTTTGGCGCTGATTGGCAGGTTGGGAGCACACGGACGACCACGGCTCGAGACGGATCGCCACGGATGGGCCATCCCCGCCGACCCGTGCGCATCCGTCGCACCCGTGCCAATCCGTGTCCCATTCAAGAGCACACGGATAGCCACGGCTCGAGACGGATGCCTACGGATGTGCCATCCCCGCCAATCCGCGCCGATCCGTCGCACCCGTGCCAATCCGTGTCCCATTCAAGAGCGCACGGATAGCCACGGATCGAGACGGATTGTCCCATTCACGGCGCCACGGTCGCGTTGGGGTGCGCAAACAGGCTCTACGCCAGCCAGGTGGGATCGTCGGGCTGGCGGATCGCTGTGCGGGCGTGCCAGACGGCTTCGGCGAGCGTCGCCGGACCTTCCGGGCGGAGCAGCGCGCCGTAGAACGTCTGGCTGAACTGCGTCGCCAGCGCGTCGGTGACCGACCAGAGCGGCGCGATTAGCATCCCGGCGCCTGAGCCGATCAGTTGCGTCGCCCAACTGGCCGCGCCGCTGATCAGCGGCGCCGTGCGACCGGCGTGGCAGGCGTTGAGGACGAAGGCGGGTCGCTCGGCGCACAACTTGCCGCGAATGCGCGGTCCGGTGATCGCGCTGCACGCTAACCACTGACGGTCTTCTAGCGCCAGTGCGCTGCTGTGCAGCGCCGATTCGGCAAAGTACGCGCCGTGCGTCACGACGTGCATCCAGTCGTAGCCGCCCTGCTCGAGCAACCCGACCACCGCCGCCTCGGTCGCACGCGAGGGGCTGCGATCCGCCAGCCGGTGCTGCGTGATTAGATCACGCAGCAGCGCATGCTCGGCGGGCGCCGCCTGGAGTTCCGGGTAACAGGTGGGCACGATTGCTGCCAGCGCACTGAGGCGAAGCTGCGGCAGCGGCGCATAGCCGGTGGAGGCATCGGGGCGCTTGAGGAGCCAGCGAGCGAAGTAGAACGTCTCGCACCAGAACCCCTCTTCCCACGGATCGTCGCCCTCGCCATACGGGCGCACCAGTTCCCACGGAATATCGGCCTCATTCGATTGCACCAGCAAGCTCCAACGCCGATCCTGTGCTCCACCACGCACCAGCGCGCCCGCTCGCGGCTGTAGAAGGCCTTGAGGTCAGGCGGGATCAGGCGATCCCAAAGGAGGTGGCCGAGGTTCCTGATCCGGCGTTCGATCTGGTCGGTCGTAAGCGCGCACAGCTCATTCACGCTGTCATACCTGCGCTGGAGGAGGCCGATTTCTTTGTACACCTGCTGGACAACCGCGCGCGGCTCGAAGGCGAGCATCGTCTCGGTCGAGAAGCGCACGAGGTTATCACCGACGACGAAGAACTCGGTGTGACCGCCGGGCGCGCGGTTGACAACGAGGGTCAGGTCAGGCGCGCGCACACTGCCCATCCACGCATTGACCGGTATGGAGGGGACGATGGCTGGCGCAAAGACCGTCTGGATGTCCAGTATATCGATAGGGACGGTTGCAGTGGCGATCAGATTGCCGCGCTGCCAGAACTGAACCGCGATTTCGTAGCGACCCGGCTCGCGCGCTGTGAGATGAAAGACGGCCGGCGGGCTCTCTTCATCCGGCTCGATGGTGATCGTCTGTTCCGCCGGACTGAGCAGCTCGAAGCCGGGCGCCGACAGCCGCACCTTGACCTTGCTGGCAAACGCATCAACGGCTTGCTTCACGACGCTTTCCTCGCGCTGCTGCATCGTCAGCGCGACAGTGAGCGTGATGCGCTCGGCAATCCGGGCGTATCGCGGGCAACTGATGTCGGTGTAGCGGATGTAACGGGGTTCGTGGTAATGCTGATGGACCGTCGCCTGCGCGCCTGCGCCAATGGCCAACCCCTGTGCCGCTGATGTCGCCGGTCGCAATCTGGTCGCCGCGCGTTGCGCCTTCGTGCGCGCGAAGCTCCTGCCAGACGGCGGCGAGTTCCTCTTCTGGCGCTAACAATTGGCCTCGCTCACAGGCAGTCGCATAGTGCACCTGGGCCTGCTTGAGGTCAGCGAGGTGCCCGCTGCGCGCATACCGGTCGTGCAGCCCGTTCCCCAGGTTGGTGAGGCGCCCCGGTCGGGCAGGCGCGTCGGGCGGGGTGGCGGCGACGGCCTGCTGAAAGCAACCAATCGCCTGGTCGAGGTTCGCCAGCCGCCCGCTGCGCGCATACCGGTCGCGCAGCCCGGCCCCCAGATTGGTGAGGTACATCGGCCGGGCGGGCGCGTCGGGCAGGGTGGCGGCGACGGCCTCTGACCAGAGATCGAGTGCCCGATTGAGATCCTCAATGCGCCCACGCACCCAGTAGCGTCGCAGGAAGGCGATGCCGGCATCATTCAACACTGCAAGCCGGAAATTGGGTGCCGCAGTACGAAACTCGGGATGACCCAGGATCTGGCTCTAGGCTTCTACTGCCGTGTCAAGCGCACCCCAATCTCCAGTTTGCTGAAACTGCCACTCCGCCTGCTGCGCAGTCGCAAGCCAGGAGGTGAAGATAGCGGGTACAGGTGGGCCTGAGCCTCTCCCGCCGCTCGCCTCTCCCGCCTGCCTGGCTTCGGTCTCGAGCCGGGCGAAGGTCTTAGGATCACGTTCGCGCAGCTCGCGCAATGCCGCTGCGGGATCATCCGCGAGGGCGAGGGGCAGCATTGCGCGCCGTACCCCCGGCACGCCCTGCGCCAGCCACGCCTCGCGCCAGGCGCTGCCCAGCCGCTCGCGCAGCAGCCCGACGAGAGCGGCGGCTTGCTCTTGATCCTGCTCACGGGTTGTTTGTTCGGCAGTCGAGAAGAGCAGAGGCGGGTCGGCAGCGAGGCAGAAGATCAGCAGCGGGGCGTCGAGGTTGCCAGCGTGGCCGCAGCGCTGGCACGCTACTGTGTGCAGCGTGCCAGCGCGGATGCGCTCGATGAGGTCGGGGCGCTCATCGGTGGCAACGATCAGCCAGATGTCTGCGTCGAAAGAGGCGCTGCAGGCCGGGCAGGCGAGGGTGGCGGGCTAGGCGAAAGAGATGGTCATGGCGGGTCACCTCTGGGAATGGTGTTGTGTGCGCCGGGATGGGTTCCTGGTTCCGATGCCGTTCGCGCAAGTGCGCACAACAGCGCAACGACTCGGCAGGCGTGCGGGGATGGTGCGCCGGAATGCGCGTCGCATTTCTGGCAGATCGTAGCATGGTTCGAGCTGTTTGTGTAGATATACGCACTTGTAACATTCTCACCTCCTAACGATGCCCTGTCGTTTCGTTCGTTCTGGACTGGTCTCATCGGCATCCGCTGCGTTCCCGGTTCACAGCGTGCGCATAGCCGGTAGTCGGGAGACCGATGGACTGCTCCTACCGGAGGAGAAAGGGGCGGGTGCGCATCCTGACGCGCTTGTTCCCTCTCATCCCCCCTACCCCCTTTTCCCACGAGGGGCGAAGGGGGAGTTTGTGCATCCCGACGCGCTTGTTCCCCCTCATCCCCCCGACCCCCTTCTCCCACAAGGGGAGCAGGGGGAGATTGCGCATTCTGATGCCTGTGTTCCCCTCATCCCCCCGACCCCCTTCTCCCACGAGGGGAGCAGGGGGAGACTGTGCATCCTGACGCTCCTTTTTCCTCTTCATCCCCTCGCCCCTTTCTTCTACCAGGCTGTACATTACCCACAAGTCAAGCGAAGGGCAGGGGAAGCGGGTCAAGTGCCACATTAAGTCAGGTCACGCAGACGTTGCATCCCTTGCCACAGCGTTTTCACTCCCGGCGCCCCATCGCCGGTGCGCGCCAGGAAGCCACCCAACTGCGCAATCCAGCGACTAGCCGCGCGCAAGCGTGGCGGCTCAGCGGGCGGCGCAGCGCTATTGGTGCGCACGACCGCCAACGCCTGCCACTCGTCGTCATCCAAGGCCACCGTACATGGCTGATCGGGGCGCATCCGCGCTGCGTCGGTCAGCCACAGCAGCCGCCACGCCGCTCAGGACAGAGTGGGAGCGCTCACTCAACCAGCGATACCCGGACCAGTGCACCAGTGCCCAGGCGGTGGCGGCGTCCGCCACCGCGCGCGTCGTCAGCAGCAACCAGCCCAGCGGCGGGACGTCTGCGGGTGCATTGACTTCCGTCACGAGCAGCGCGCCGACCGGCACGGGATCCCGGTGGGTGCGCCTCAGGTGGCAGCGTGGCGGCAGTATCTCCCGTGCGCCCCAGCGCACCGCCTACTGCGCCGCACGGGGCGCGCGCAGCGGCGGGCGTCCCACCGCTCGCGTCCGTCGGCGCTGCACGGGAGCGGCCCGCCCGGCGTCTCCCAGAGAGCGCGCCGCGGGCGTCACGTTGCGGTTAGGAGCGGCGCGGATGAGCCACGCCGTCCCTGGACGCCGCTCTAGGGCGAGCACGTCGTCGAGATCTGCCTCACGGGCGACGATTATCACGAGGGTGCGGTCCTCCAGAGGAGCGGCATCATGGCGCGCCGTGCGTCCAGCTAGCGGTGACGTTCCTGCACGGCGGTGGGACGCTGCTGGCGGGTGCGCTGTCGGCCGGTTGCGGTTGGGTCGCGCGTCTCAACCGGTCGGTCCAGCAGGCCTAGGGGCACGCTGTCGGTGGTGACGGCCAGGGTGGTGTGGACGGGCATGCCCTGGCGCCCGGACGTGGTGAGCGGTCCCAGCGCCGTGGCGCCCGGATGATGCGACCGGTCCAGCGTAGTGGTGTCCGGCACCGCGCGATGCACGGCAGGGCGCGCAGGCGTTGCCGGGTTGCGTCGATGTGCGCGGCGCGGATCGCATCTGCGGTGAGATGGGGATGGTTCCAAAAATGGGAGACGCCGTTAATCGCTGCCCAGGAGCCATAGGCGCGCAGCAGCTTGCTGCCGGTTGGGCGGCGAGCGCCTCGACCAAGGTGACCAGGCGGCGTCCGCGACGGGGATCGCCCAACGCGGCGGTGTGCACCTCGTGCGCGGCCCACGACGGCACGGTTCCCTCTGTTCGTGATGCGGTCACTTCCTGGCGTATTGTACCCTTCCTCTGACTTGTGGGTAGTGCATAGGCTTCCCGCACGCGGGGGGCGCAGGGGGTGGGAGAAGCTCACGAGGGTAGATGTTTCCGGCAAGCCCTTCCGTTGCATCGCCCGTTTTGAGCGTCAGGATGCACAAACTCTCCCTTCTCCCCCCAACCCCCCGCGTGCGGGGATTGGGGGATGGGAGAAGGGGTCCGGGGGGATGAGGAAAAAAGGGCATCAGGATGTAGCAAACCTGCTTCGCACCCAAAAAGCCTGTACTTGAGAGGGAAGATAGCGACGTGGATGGGTGCTTCGGATCGGGTGCGCGTGCAGTAGTCGTCACGCGGCACCGCAACGATCTGCATCACGGCACAATCACGCCGCGCCCGATAATTCGATGGTTTTTGAAATCCTCGATTGCCTGGTTGATCTGCTCCAGCCGATACTGCTGGCCATGCAGCTTCACCCGCCCCTCGGCGTTCAGTTCCATCAACTCGACCAGTTCGACGTAATTGCCTACCAGACTGCCTTCGATGGCGATCTCAGTGATAATCATATGCACGGTGGGCACGTGGATTGTACCGCCGTAGCCGACCACGAAATGGACGCCGCCCTGGCGCAGCATCTGCCATGAGACCTGTTCAGCGCCCAGTTCGCCAACGAAGTCAATCACTACATGCGCTCCACCGCGGGTGAGTTCTTTCACCTCCTGCACGATGTTGTCGCCACCGTCGAGCACGTAGTGGGCGCCCAGGTCGCGGGCGAGCGCGCGGGCGCCTTCGGCGCGATCAATGGCGATAATGCGCGCACCGCACAGCTCGCGCACCGCTTGCAGCGCAATGTGGCCGAGACCGCCGACGCCAAGAATGACGCAGTACTGTCCAGGATTGAGCCGCCGCGCCGCCTTCTTCGCTACGCGGTAGGCGGTGATGCCGGCGTCAGCCAGCGGTGCGACATCAACCGGCATGACATTCGGATTGAGCTTGATCAGCGCACGCTCGTTGGTCAGCATATATTCGGCAAAGCCGCCGTCGCAGTTGAGACCGGGAAAACTGCCGTTCTCGCAGTACATATCCTCGCCGCGCCGACAGCCCAGACAGACGCCGCACGAACGCAGCGGGTGGCAGATGACCGGATCGCCGACCTTAACCGTGGTCACCCCTGGACCGACCTCTTCGACCCAACCAGCGTTTTCGTGACCTAGGATGTAGGGCAGCAGCGTGCGATTCGGGTCCTGAATATCCTTCCAGACGCCCTCCATAATGTGCAGGTCAGTGCGGCAGAGACCGGCGGCGCCAATCCGGATGATGACGTCGCCGGGTTTGGTGATGACAGGCAGCGGCACATCTTCAAGTTGCAACTGGACGTTCAGGTGTTCATCATATTCGTGAAGACGGGCAGCGCGCATCGTCGTGTCCTCTCTATCCAATCATTAGGCGGTCGCCAATGCTGGAATAATCGTGCTGGCGCTCAGGGAAGAACTGCGTGCGCAACAAGCCTTCGCACAGGCTGGTATTGAAGGCGATATTGAGCCGGGCAGTGCGTGAATAGCGCAGGTACGCAGCCAGATCGACGGCAGCGATAGGCTGACCATCGCTGGTAGTGAAGAGCCGGGCGCCCGGATCGGTTGCTAGGTGTAATCGGCGACGTTTATGCAGGTAGCGGGTCAGATCAGCGGCAGCCAGCGGAACGCGCAGCGGCGCCAGCGCTGTCGAGAGATGCACTATCACGTCCTCTCCTTGCGGATGAACGTCGCCAATCCGCAGATCGAGGGTGGTTTCATCAGGCAAGCCAGCCTGTCGCATCCGGCGCAGGAGCGCGTCTTGCCGGGCAAGGAATCCTTTCACCGTAAAGGTGTGTCGCAGCGTCTCCAGATCAGCGTTCTGATCGACATCATTCGGGAACGTGTCGGCAAAGCTGCGCCCGGCGTTGACTCCGGCGTTGACCTCGTCCTCCATACAGTTGTTCTGCACGAGCACGGTCACCCGGGTCACGCCCGGCACGCGCCCAACTTCGGTGCGAATGTCGTGCGACATCATAAAGACGAAGTTGGGCGCGCACCAGAACGTCGGCACTGTGTAGCGCACCGTCACATGACCGCCATCGAGGCGCACCTCGTTGACGAAACCCAGTTCGGTGATCGGCGCGTCCAGCTCCGGATCATAGACTTCGGCAAGCGCACGGTAGATATCATCAAGGGCAGGCGCGGTCATCGCCCCTCCTCACGCAACAGTCGGCGCGGCGCCGTCCAGCACGACCGGCATCGCCCGCAACTGCTCTTTCTTCGCTTCAACATCGATGCCATAGAGCCGGGCCGCGTTCAGTCCCAGGATCTTCTCCTTCGTTTCCATGGTCAACGTCACGCCGTACTCCGCCTCCAGATCCTCGGGCAGTTCGAAGGCCATGAACCGTTCAACCAGCCAGCCCGGCGTCCAGAGTGCATAGTCGCTGGCAAAGGTCAGCTTGTCGGGACCGAGCCAGTAGAGCAGATTGGCCATGATTTCGGCAAAATAGCGCGGGCGCGAGTGGATGAATGGCATCGCCACCGCCAGACCGCCCCACACGTTGGACTCTTGCGTGGCGATCCAGCAGAAGTCTTCCAGTCGCGGCAGGCCGCAATGTTCGACGATGAAGGTCAAGCCAGGGAAGTCGGTGGCGACATAATCCACGTCGGCGACATCGAACGAATCGCGATCAAGCGGCCAGATGGTGGGACCTTTATGTATGTGAATGTTGGTGATGCCGAGACGTTCACACTCCTCGAAAAACGGATAGGCGGCGGGATCGTTCAGTTTCCAGCCGCGCGAGCCATTATGCCACTCAGCAGTGTACAGCTTGACGCCCTTGATGTCGTACTGCTCCTTCGCACGGCGAAGCGCGTTCAATCCGAGGGGACCATCTTCACCGTGGCGCGGGTCGAAGGAACCGTTAAGAATAACCCGCTCGGGAAAGGCTTCCTTCAACTGCGCATTGCGCTCAATCGGGTTGAAACCCGTGTGGTAAAAATCGAAGAGATTGGTGCTCTGCATGATGCACATATCGACGTAGCCCTCGACGAACAGATCGCGGGCCATGTCTTCCACCGAATAACGCTGATAGTGTTCGAGGGTCCAGACTTTCTCAGGCGGCGACAGATTCTTGTGGTAGGCATAGAAACAATCGATCCAGCCTTTGCCGAGCTTGCCGCGTTGATTTTCCGGGCTGGCGTCCCACAGGTGGGTGTGGGCATCGATGACAAAGATGTCCCGACCATCGGCAGTGCGGTACATACGCTCCTCCTATCTGCTCTGACAGGCATACGACAAACAGCGCGGCGGAGTAAGGGTGAAGCGTCGTCTGGGGTGTGAGAGCATTGTAGCAGAGAGAGGAAACACGGTGCGGTGAAAAATCGGTGAAAAACAGTCAGCGCTGGTAGACGACGGATGCATGCCTGTGGTATAACTGGTTCATCCGCCACAGACAATCTCCGCGATAAGGCATTGCGCCCACATCGTCATAGGCGCAGGGAGGCGCTATGACCAGAGCACCGTTGCAGACCGATGTCGCTGGCGATCTTGACGCATTCGTCAGGCATGTCGCCGTGCTGCGTGAACGTTTTCTCTGCAACCACAACGCCGATCTCTCGGTGCTGCGGACCATCATCCGCGACTCGTGGCGCCGTTGTCGGATGCTGGCGGTTGATGCCAGTTTGAATCTGGCGCGCTTCGCTGTGCCGAACGACCTGCAATTGCACTGGCTGCGCGAACAGAACGCCTCTCTGCTCGACGCCGCTCGTCCGGTGATCGTACAGTTGAAAGCGACGCTTGGCAGCGCCGGATATGTGGTAGCTGTGAGCGATGCGGAAGGCACCTTGCTGGACGTGACCGGGGACAGTGCCTGTCAGCGGCGTCTGGCCCGCAAGGGTCTGTTGCCTGGCAGCAACTGGAGCGAAGCCTCTGCCGGTACGAATGCCATCGGCGTGGCGCTGGCGACGAAACAGGTCGTGCAACTGGTTGGCGCTGAGCATTACTGCGCTGGCTGGCAGGATGTCACATGCACGGCTGCGCCCGTGTTCCACCCTGACGACGGCAGGTTGATCGGCGTGATCGATATTACCGGGGATTATCGGCTGGCCTCGCCATTGCTGACCGGCATCGTGGCGGCGGCAGCAGCGGATGTGCAACGGCGCTATCGACTGGAACAGGTCAGGAAGCCGGTGCGGTCGCGCTTCGTCCATGGCTGGTCGCCGTCACGTTCGCATGCGGTCGCAGTGGATCATCGCTGCGACCGGATTGAACGATTGGCGCTGGCGGTGCGCATGGTCAGCACTGTGTCCGACCCGACACAGACGCCATTGGTGATCGCCGGGCAGATGGGATGGCTGCTCGATGCTGCAGGCGTGGCACTGGTCGAAGATGCCCCCGCTGCTGCGCTGGCGCCCTACTTCTGGGCAAAGCCAGGCAGCGATGGCGAGCGAGCGCTGGCGGCACTGCGCGCTGTCGCGTGCGATCCGACGATCCTCGCCTGGGGGAGGCGTCCAGAGCCGTTTGTTGATTTCGCTCCTCTGCATTCAGGAGCTATCCAAGCAATTGGCGGCGCATTAGCCGGTTTTCCGCTGCACACAGGAGGCGGCGTTGTACTGGTTCTGCGCCTGCCAGCGATGCCGTGGTCTCATAGCGATCAGCACGCAGGAGCGACGCTGGCGGCGCACGGGGCGGCAATGTTGCGGCACGCCCGGCTCTATGCCAATCTGCAAGCGTATGCGGCGCAGACCGAAGTGCTCAATCAACTGGCGTGGCTGCTGAGCACGCTGCTTGATCCAATGTGCCATATTGAAGCGATAGTACGCCATATTCTGAGGCTGACTCGCCTCGATGGCGGCCTGATCGCGCTGAAAGACGCTGATCGACTCGCAGTGCATAGCACGGCGGCGCCGGCTATTGACGAGGCGCAGATCGCAACGCTGGTTGAGACTGTGACGGCGATTGACCGACCGCTCTGGCTCTGTCGCCAGCACGCAGCGTCTCCTGAGTTGCATCTCCTGCCGTGGACCGATTATTGCGATGTGGTTGCACTGCCGTTGAATCTCACCGCGCCAGGCGCTGGTGCGCTGATCGTCGGCAGCCGCGCACACCGACCCATCAGTGGTGATGATCTAAACGTCCTGATGATGATGGCGCGGCAACTGGGGCTGACCCTGAGCAATGCTCGCCTGCGGCGTGCAGCAAGCGAAACCGAGGCGCTTCGGCAGGCGGATCGTCTCAAGAGTGCCTTCCTGGCCAGCGTCTCACACGATCTCCGTTCGCCACTGACTGCCATTCGTGCCTCGGTTGACGATTTGCTCGAGCGGCATTGCGCTGTCTCAGCCAGCGATCACTGTGCGCTCTTGTGGAACATTGCCCGCGAAACCGCTCGTTTGAGCCATTTCGTCGATCAGTTGCTGGATCTTTCCCGAATCGAGGCCGGCGCTCTGCCGCTTGATTGCGAATGGGTTGAAATCGACGCCCTCATTCATGATGTGGCAGCCTCGTTCCGCCAGCGCTTTGCCGGATGTGCGCTGGAAATGTTGATCTCATCAGCGTTGCCGCTGGCGTACCTCGATCCGACTCTCATCGCTCAGGTCGTGTGGAATCTGCTCGAAAACGCCTGCAAGTACGGCCCGGCGGAAGGTCCGGTCACCGTCGAAGTATGCGCCACCCCCACACATCTGATCATCAGCGTCAGCGACCGCGGTCCAGGCATTCCGCTGGCTGAACGCCAGCGCATCTTTGACCGCTTCTACCGGCTGGAACGGGATCGGCGCAGTCAGCGCGGCGGGAGCGGGCTCGGGCTGGCGATCTGCCACGGGATTGTCACGGCTCATCAGGGGAGAATTTGGGTCGACGAGCGACCAGGCGGCGGCAGCATCTTTCGGGTCGCCCTGCCGCTGCACACTGCTGAACCAGGTGCATTGGACGGGGAAGGCGGACACGTATGAAACAATCCATTCTGGTGGTCGACGATGATCCCGGCATTGTCGCATCGATCACGCCGGCATTACAGGCGCAAGGCTATGAGGTTGCAGTCGCCTGCGACGGCCAGACGGCGCTGAAGCGCTTCGAACAGGCGGCGCCGCACCTGGTGCTGCTCGATCTGGTGATGCCAGCGCTGGATGGCATCGCTGTCTGCCAGCACATTCGCCTGCGCAGTGCGACGCCGATCATCGTCGTGAGCGTCAAAGGCGCCGAAGCCGATATTGTCACCGCGCTCGACCACGGCGCTGATGATTATCTGGTCAAACCATTCCGCCTGAGCGAGCTGCTGGCGCGCATCCGCGCCGTGTTGCGCCGCGGACAGCTTGATCGCGCGACCGTCCGGTGCGCCGATCTGGAAATCGACACAACCCGGCGGCTGGTCCTGCGACAGGGCCAGCCGGTCAATCTGACGCCAATCGAGTACGCTGTGCTCGCCGAGTTGGTGGCGCACCGCAACGGCGTCGTGACGACGCGCCAGATCGTGCAGCGGGTGTGGGGACCGCAGTATGCCGACGCTACTGACTATGTGAAGGGAGTGATCCGGCGGCTGCGGGTGAAGCTGGAGCCTGATCCGTCGCACCCGCGATACATCGTGACAGAACCGCACGTGGGGTATCGATTTGCGGAGTAACCCTGCGCCGCGCCAAGATCGACGATGAATGCCTGGTGCGATCACGGGCATCCCTTGCGACGCCAATTCAGCGCTGCGCCGGGTGTGTCTTGCTAGACGCCAGCGGCATCATGGTCGGGGACTGGTGTTCCGCCCGGTGTGGAACAGCGGACTGCGCCTGCGTCCAAAGGCGCCGCCCGACTGTGCGATCTACCCGCCTAGCGCCTGACGTCGCGGGCTCCGGGTGCGAAGCCCGCCTGCGCGGGCTAGATCCGGCGATGCCAGATTATGTTCTCAAACTCCATATAAGCACTCGCTCAGGACGTGGAAGCCCCCTCTCAAGTGCAGGCTTTTAGAGAGCGAAGCAGGTTTGCCGCATCTTAACGACCTTTGTCCCCTCATCCCCTCTGCCCCCTTCTCCCGCCCCCCTGTGCCCCCGCATGCGGGGGGTTGGAAAATACGCGAATTGGTCTGCCGATGCCACATTCCTGCGCCCCCCGCGTGCGGGGGGTTGGGGGATGGCGACTCCTTTGGCGTCGGGAGGTCCGCCTGCGCCCCCCGCGTGCGGGGGGTTGGGGGATGGCGACTCCTTTGGCGTCGGGAGGTCCGCCTGCGCCCCCCGCGTGCGGGGGGTTGGGGGACGGCGCGCCACCTTCCGTGCGGCTCCCTGGCTGCGTCCCCCGCGCGGGGGGGTGGGGACTCTCAGGTGTAGGCTTTTTGGGATGCGAAGCGGATTTGCCGCGTCCTGTCACCCTTTTCCCCCTCATCCCCCCTGCCCCCTTCTCCCACAAGGGGAGAAGGGGGAGTTTGCGTATCCTGACGCTCAAAACGGGCGATGCAACGTAAGAGCTTGTCGAAAAATCTACACTTGTGAGGGGGGTGGGGGGAGAAGGGAGTCACGGCATCCTGATGCCTGAAATGGGCGATGCAACGCTGGCAGAGGTGACCGTCACCCGTGGGGAGAGTGGCGCGCAGTGGAAACACGGCAGAGGCGGCACGGATAGCGGCACGCGGCGAGTACAGGTGCAGGTGACAGTCACCAAACGCAACTCCTCACTCAGCGAGAGTCGTTGCACCTGTGCGCCTTTGTGTGAGATAATCTATCCACGTCATGGAACACAAATACGCCAGCCTAAGAATGCGCCCATGCTCACCGAAGCCGTCCTTTCCGCGATTGCCGAAGCGGTCTTCAGCCATCTGGCCCAAGAGAGCGGTCTGACCAACCGCGTGCGCGCGGTGCTGCGCGTGGACCCGCAGCGACGCGCGTTGCAGACGGCGCTGGCGAAGGCGTATGCCTCCTTCGCTCAGTAGCACCCCGACTGTCGCGGCGCTCTTCGATGAGACCTTCTTCACAGGTCCCATCGTGCCAATCCTGGCGACCCTCCTCACCTAGCGCGGCGACCCTGCCCCGGAAGACGTGGCGCGATGCCAATGCGATCATCTAGGACCCGAAGCTGCTCCCTGCCATCTCGCTAGCGCCACCTGCATTGCCAAAGATTTTCTGACGGCGCTCGAAGCGGAACTGGCAAACCGGCCTGCGCTGCAGGCACTGGGGGACTCGTGCGCGCTCGAGCAGATCCGCCGCGAGTCGCCGCGATCCGTCGCCTGCTGGAAGAGGATTTCTGCGCGGCACTAGACACGGCACGCCAGGTGACGATTGCCGGGGACGTGCGCAACGGCGTCGTCATCACCGGCGATCACGCCATCGTCATTCAGCGCCTCATCGCATCAGTGCGTCGCCTGCCGACTGACTCGCCGCGTGCATCGGGAGCTTTCTTCTATCTCGGCACGCCGGAGCGTCCCGTCCCCTTCGGCGGGCGCGATGACGCGCTGCGGCGGCTGGACGCCTGGCTGCACGACCCGACCACCTCGTCCCTGCTGCTGACCGCCCCTGCCGGGCGCGGCACGTCGGCGCTGCTCACGCGCTGGCTGGCGCGGCTGCGCCTCGACCTGCCCCTGCTCTTTGTGCCGGTCAGCATCGCCGCCGTGGGGACTGCTGGCTGAAGCCCTCGCCACCGCCCGTGCGGTTGCCGATGAGCCGTCTCACACCGAGGCACGAGGGTCGCTAGCGCTGCACCTGCTGGAGGGGCTGCTGCCCGACGCGCTCGCCGCTGCTCGTGCTGTTGCCGATGAGATTGAAGATGAGGACGACCGCGCTGCGGCGCTGACCGCACTGGCGCTGCACCTCGCGGCGCTTCCCGCGCTGCTGCGCTATCGCTGCCTGGCAGAGACGTCGCCGTTGCTAGCGCGCCGCCCGCGCCTGCAACTGCCTGGCGACCTGGGCGCGCTGCTGCTGCTGATAGCGGCGATTGGCAGTGCAGACGCGACAGGAGAGATGTTTTAGGCGCTGCAGAACTTGGCAATGATGCGGATTGTCAGACGGCGCTTGCGGAAATCGTATCGTTGTTTTCTGCGCGTCCCGGCACGCCGGAAGGTGATCGGCTGGATGTACCAACCATGCTGGTTGAAGCCTACGAGGTGAAACATATGCCACTCGCCGCGCCCAATCCGATTGCGATGATCGAGTACCTCATCGAAAGTCGCGGTCTCGCCCGGCGCGATCTGGAGCCATACATTGGCAGTCGCACGCGAGTCTTGGAGGTGCTCAATCGCTGACGAGCGTTGACGCGGGAGATAATCCGCAGGTTGCACCAGGGTCTGGGGGCGCTGGCAGAAGTCTTAATCCAGCTCTATGATGTGCTGCAACGGGCTGCGTGAGGCGCTCGGCGCACGCTGCGCTGCTTGGCCGTGCGAAACTGGCGTGGTCGTCGTCGCCTCCTCGCAAGTGGAGATGTTTCCGGCCAGCCCTTCCGTTGCATCGCCCGTTTCAGGCAACAGGCCGCCCCACTTCCCCCTTCTCCCCTTGTGGAAGAAGGGGGCAAGGGGGGATGAGGGGGAAAAGGGCATCTGGACACGGCAAACATCTATCGCACCCCAAAAACTCTACACTCACGAGAAGGGGGCAATTGGGCGACCCAATGCCTGAAACGGGCGATACGATTTACACCATCTCAACAATGCCAGCCGCACCCATGCCACCGCCGACGCACATAGTGATCAACCCATATCGTCCGCCGCGCCGCCGCAGTTCATGCAGGATCTGCACCGTCAGCTTTGCGCCGGTGCATCCCAGCGGGTGGCCCAGGGCGATGGCGCCGCCGTTGACGTTGACCTTTTCCTCGTCGAGTTCGAGCGCACGAATGACCGCCAGCGCTTGCGCGGCAAAGGCTTCGTTCAACTCGATCAGGTCGATCTGATCGAGGGTCAGGCCAGCCAGTTTCAGCGCTTTCGGCACTGCCAGCACCGGACCGATCCCCATAATCTCCGGCGGCACGCCAGCGACGGCATACGACACAAAGCGCGCCAGCGGCTTTAACCCCAGCGCGTCGGCCTTCTCACGACTCATTACCACCACTGCCGCTGCGCCATCGCTCGTCTGCGATGCGTTTCCGGCAGTGACCGTGCCATTCACGGCAAAAACCGGCTTCAATTTCGCCAGCGCCTCAGCCGAGGTATCGCGGCGCGGTCCTTCGTCGGTATCGAAAACCGTTGTGGAACGATGCACCTTGCCGTTCTCGAACCAGACGTTTTCAACCTCGACCGGTACAATCTCCTCCCTAAACAGCCCGGCATCGATGGCAGCAATAGCGCGCTGGTGCGACCGCAGCGCAAAGGCGTCCTGGTCTTCGCGACTGACCTCGTAGCGCTTCGCTACGTTTTCGGCAGTCAATCCCATGCCAAGGTACACCTCGGGGCTCATCTCTGCCAGCGCTGGATTCGGCGCAAAGTGATGCCCACCCATCGGCACGGCGCTCATGCTCTCCGCGCCCCCGGCGACGATCACGTCGCCCATGCCGCTCATAATCTGCTGCGCTGCCAGGGCAATCGTCTGCAATCCCGAGGCGCAGAACCGGTTGACCGTCTGTCCTGGCACGTCATTCGGCAGACCGGCACGCAGCAGCGCGATGCGCGCCATGTTCAGGCCCTGCTCCGCTTCGGGCATAGCGCATCCCAGGATGACGTCGTCGATCTCTTTCGGGTCGAGACCGGGCACGCGCTCAACCGCTGCCTTAATCACCGTCGCCGCCAGATCGGCCGGATGCACGCTGCGCAGCGAACCGCGCGGCGCTTTGCCGACAGCGGTGCGCACGGCGCTGACAATCACTGCTTCCCGCATAGTTAGCTCTCCTTTAGTTCCGCAACGGCTTGCCGGTTTGCAGGACCGCCATGATCCGCTCCTGCGTCTTCGGTTGCTGGATCAACTGGCTCGCCTGCTCGAACTCCAGATCGAGGAAGTACTGCTCGGTGACCCACTGCGGCTGCGTCAGATCGCCGCCGCACATCACATATGCCAGTGAGCGCGCTAGTTTCATGTCATAGTCGCTGATATAGCCGCCCTGGCGCATGCCGTAGACGAAAGCATTCACCGCAGCAATGCCGCGCCGCCCAATAGCGTACACCGGCTCGCCCTCCGGCGGCGCCGGTTTGTATCCCTCAGCGACCATCAGCAACACTTCCTTCTTCGCCTCAGCGATCAGACGTTCGCGGTTCATCACAATCTTGTCGTCGTCCATCAGGTAGCCAAGCTGCTTCGCCTGAACGGCGCCAAGTTCGCTGACCTTTGCCATTGCAATCGTCTCGAACGCCTGTTGCAGGTAAGGGAGCGGATCAACGCCAGGAGTCTTGACGTGCGGCGACACGTGACGCCGGACGAACTCTTTGCAGCCGCCCCATGCCGGGATCAGCCCTACTCCCAGCTCCACCAGGCCCATATACGTCTCAGCGGCTGCCACCCGCCGCGCTGCCGCCAGGCAGACCTCCACGCCGCCGCCGAGCACGCGGCCATACGGCGCAGCGACGATCGGCTTCGGGCAGGTGCGGAAGCGGAAGAAAAGGTCCTGCGTGCTCTTCGCAAATTTCGCCGACTCCTCCGGTTTGCCGCCCATCACCCCCATGAGCACCACACCCAGATTCACGCCAGCGCAGAAGTCGGACGACTGGTTGCCAATGACCATGCCGACCCAGCGGTCGTCCTGCAGCAGCTCAAGAGCTTTCCACCCCATCTCGGTGATCAGCGGGTCGATTGCGTTGACCTTGGAATGGAACTCAAAGCAGAGCACGCCATCTCCCAGGTCGATGAGCGAGGCGCTGTGGTTGCGGGCAACCTCCTTGCCCTGCGCGCGCAGGTCATCGAGCGACAGAACCCCTTCTGGCGGCGTGTACTCGACATAACGTGATTCGACGGGACTCCAGACGCTTACGATCCGCCCGTTGTCGCGCTGGTAGAAGCTTTCGCCGCCCTTCGCCAGCATCTCATCGACCCATGGCGCAATGGCAATGTCGCGTTCGCGCATGCGCTCGACGGTTTTGCGCACGCCAAGGACGTCCCACACCTCGAATGGACCGAGTTGGTGGCCAAACCCCCAGCGCATGGCGCGGTCAATATCCACGATGCTGTCGGAAATCTCGGGAATGCGGCGCGCTGTGTACGCCAGCGTGCGCAGCATCGTCTCGCGGATGAAGACGCCTGCGCGGTCAGTATCGGCATTGTCGATCAGGAAGCGCAGCCGTTCGCGCAGGTCTTCGATCTTGCGCGCCTTGCCGACAAGGTCGAAGCGCGGCTTTTTCGGCGCTTCGTGCTCCATCGTCTGGAGGTTGAGGTGCCAGAACTCGCGCCCGGACTCGCTCTTCACCTCTTTGTAGAAACCGATGCCGGTCTTGTTGCCGAGCCACCCTTTCGCAGCCATCGCTTCGATTTCGGGCGCGATCTTCAGCGCCTCGCGCTCCTCATCGTCGGGCAGCGCCTCGTAGAGGTTGCGCTGCACGTGGAGCATCACATCGATGCCGACCAGGTCGAGCAGGCGGAAGGTCGCCGTCCTGGGTCTGCCGATCAATTCGCCGGTCAGACTATCGACTTCCTCAACCGTGTAGCCATTGCGCAGCGCGTACCCCACGGTCGTTGCGATGTCGTAGCTGAAGATGCGATTGCCGATGAAATTGGGGCGATCCTTGCAGATCACCACCCCCTTGCCAAGGACCACATCGGCGAAGCGACTGATGGTCGCAACGACCTCCGGGTCAGTATCGGGGGTTGGAATAACTTCGAGGAGGTAGAGGTAGCGCGGCGGATTGAAGAAGTGCGTTCCCAGAAAATGGCGGCGAAAGTCCTCAGAGCGCCCGGCAGCGAGCGCTGCAATCGGAATGCCGGAGGTGTTGGACGACACGATGCTGCCTGGTTTGCGCACCTGTTCGATCTTCTCCATGAGAGCGCGCTTTGGTTCGAGCTGCTCAATGATCGCCTCAACAATCCAGTCAGCATCGGCAATCAATCCCAGGTCGTCTTCCACATTGCCGATGACGATCTTTGTGATCGTCTCAGGATCGAACAGCGCCGCCGGTCGGGCGTTCTTGATCCGCTCCAGACCGGCTTTGACCAGGCGATTGCGCACCTCCTTCGACTCAAGCGTCAAACCGCGTTGTTCCTCATCAGGCGTCAGGCTGGAAGGAATGGTATCAAGCAGCACAACCTGCAATCCGGCATTGATGCAATGTGCGGCGATCCCGCCGCCCATCGTACCGGCGCCAATGACGGCCACTTTCTTGATCTGGGTCATCGGTGACTCCTTGATATACAGCAACGGAGAAGCGGGGACGCCTGAGCAAGCGCCCCCTGCTTCACCTCCGCACAGCCTGTGCGCATTAGCGCAACTCGCGGCTCGTATAGCCGAGCAGGCGTCGCGCGACGATCAGGCGATTGATCTGACCGGTACCCTCGTAGATGTCGTTGATACGGGCGTCGCGCATCCATTTCTCGACCAGCAGTTTGCACGAATACCCTTCGGGACCGAGCAACTCGACCGCCTTCTGCGTGACGTAGGTCGCCACCTGACCGGCCTTGACCTTGGCCATCGACGCATCGAGCGCGTTCTCCTCGCCTGCATCCATTTTGGTGACGGCTTTCAGCACCAGGAGCCAGCCAGCGCGATGCTGCATCTCCATGTTAATCAGGTCGCGCTCGACCGCCGTTTGCAGGTGCGGAGCGATGCCATAGCGCACCTTTACGCCGCGCTCTTTCAGATGCAATGCGGTGAACTCAAGCGCAGCGCGCGCAACGCCGAGCGCTGATGCCGCCACCAGCGGACGGGTGGCGTCGAACGTCTTCATCGCACCTTTGAACCCCTTGCTTTCCGTATCGCCTTTCACGACTTCGGGGCTGCCGAGAATATTATCATACGGAATGCGGCAATCGTTGAACACAATCGCCGCTGTATCCGACACCCGGATGCCATGCTTGTGCTCCAGTTTCGTCACCGTCATCCCCGGCGTGCCGGCTTCGACAACAAACGGCTTGATACCGGCGCGTCCCGCCGACGGATCGACCGTCGCCCACACGACGACGAAGCCGCGCGACTCTTTGGCAGCCATCAGCCCAGCGGTGACGAAGATCTTCTCGCCGTTCAGGATCCACTCCTTGCCATCTTCGGAGAGGCGCGCCGTCGTGCGGATCGCCGCCGTATCCGAGCCACAGTGCGGTTCGGTCATCGCCATCGCCGCCCATTTTGGCTCTCCCTCGCCGAAGCGCTTTAGGAAGCGCTCCTTTTGCTCCGGCGTGCCGGTCGCATCGACCGCTGCGCCGCCAAGCCCGCCGCCAGGGGTGCACAGGTACAACCCGGCGTCGCCCCACGACAGCGCCTCGACCACATGCGCCAGCATCAGGTAGCCGATGCGCGGACGCGGCTTGCCGTCCTTATCTGTCTTTTCCTTGCCGTCTTCAATCGAGAACGAGCGCCCGCCGCGGTCGCGGATGGTAGGCCAGATCAGATTGATGTAGTCCCATGGGCGCTCTGTTTCATGCTCATCGTAATAGCGCGCAACCGGGCGCATCACCTGCTCGCCGAGCATGGTGATGAACTGCACCTGACGCTTGATTGGAGCCGGAATTTCAAAATCAATCATGGCTGTCTCCTCACACCATCGCCAAACCAAGGAACGTACTGAACCCGCGCCCATTGCGCAGCCAGCGTTCGACCGGGTGTTCGCGAATGTAGCCATGACCGCCCAGGATCTGCACGGCGCGGTCGGTCACCATCAATACCATCTCATCGGCATACGCCTTGGCGAGCGCCGCCTGTTGCGTGGCGTTGTGCCCCTTGTCGAGGTGCCAGGCAGCCTCATACGTCATCAGGCGCGTCGCCTCAATCTCAATGGCCATCTCCGCCAGCATGAAGGCAATTGCCTGGTTCTGGGCGATCGGCTTGCCGAAGGCCTCGCGCTGCTTGGCATAATCGCGCGCATACTCGAACGCGCCGCGCGCCACGCCAACTGCCAGCGCTGCCAGCGCCACCCGTGAATAATTCATCAGATGGTCGATGTCGATACCCTGTTCGCCGCCCAACCGACACGATGCCGGGACGTACACGTCGTCCAGCCGCAATTCGTAGGTCGGCAGTGCACGAATGCCCATGAAGCTCTCGCGCTCCAGCACCGCCAGCCCTTCCGTGCCGCGCTCGATAATAAACGCCTGCGTCGTGTCGCCCTCGCGAGCGTACACCAGGAACGCCTGCGCGTCGGCGGCAAGCGGCACCATGGCTTTGTGGCCGGTGATTTCGTACACATTGCCCTCACGCTCGGCGACCGTATGGAGCGCATGCGGGTCAAAGCTCCAGCGCGGCTCAACCAGCGCCGCCGTGTACGGCGCAAACCCGCCCTCTACAAGCCGGGGAAGCCACTTTCGCTTCTGCTCTTCAGTGCCGTAGTGCAGGATCGGGATGGCAAACAGATTGGGGGTCATCAGGTAGAGCGCCATCGACAGGTCGCCGTATCCCAATTCTTCCGCCGCCAACACGCCGGTCAGCGCCTGATGCGCCTCGCCGAAACCGCCGTACTGCTCCGGGATGGCGCTCGGCAGCAGGCCAAGATCCCACCCGCGGGCAATAATGTCTTGCGGGATGGTACGCTTCTCATCGGCCTCGTAGGCGGCGGGACGCATCCGGTCAACCGCGTAGCGCCGCACGGTGTCGATGATCAACTGCTGTTCTTCCGACGGAGTAAACGAGATCATAGCCACATCTCCTTATATCAACCACTGAGCGCGCCGATCTGCATGAGCAGCGGCAGGCTGCCTTCAAACCGCAACTTGCCCATCATGAACGCCATCTGCCCGTTCAACTCGCCCGACAGCATCTGCCGGTAATCGTCGGTGGTCATCCGCAGCGTGACGGAAGGTTCAGCCTGACCGCCGAAGATGCTGACGCTCTCAAACAGGCTCTCGTCGGGGCGGGTCAACTCCAGTTTGACCGTTCCGCGCAAACTTTTCACCACCTCGACCTTGCGCCGCATGAAATAGTCGATGAACGGCTCGGGCGCGTCACTCTCTGCGGCAGAGCGCCAGTTGTCGTAAGAAAGCACCAGTTGCAGATCAGCGTCTTCGATGCCGCCGTCAACGAACTCAATGGACGAACCGGAAATCCTGTATCCGAACACGCCGCCCTGATCGCCTTCGCCCTCGATCGTGTAGGTGACCGTCAATTCGGGCTGCGACAGAATCTCTTCCGATGCGCCAGCAACCGCTTCCGCAAATCGCTGCGGCACAATTTGTGAAAAATACACCGCCGGAGTGATGTCGCTCATGGGGTATGCGTCCTCCCTGTGATGTTCAAATGGCTGTTTCTGTAGCGGATGCGCAACACCATACGGTTGTTGACCTGAAAGACCGATATAACCCGAGATGCATCTTGTGAGCCTTGAAACATGACGGTGCGCCATGGGACGGATGACCGACGCAGGGCGCACGAAGCCCGTCACAGATGGGTGTGCTGCTCATACTGTCCGGCGCTGGCGTCATTCCTGTCCACACTGACGCGATCAGATATCACGAACTGGGGATGGTTATTCTTCGTGACGCAGTGTACCATGGGCATGTTGTGAAAGTGTTGCGAAAATGTTGAGTTCAGAGGTGTGAGGCAAGAGAAAGCTCACAAGTGCAAATTTTTTGGCAAGCCCTTACGTTACATCGCCCGTTTTGAGCGTTGCGATGCGCAACTTCCCCCTTCTCCCCCAACTCCCGCGTGCAGGGACAACGTGGAGGCGGGAGAAGGTAAGGGGGATGAGGGGAAAACAGGCGTCAGGACGCGGAAAACATCCATCGCACCTCAAAGACTCTGCGCTTGTGAGAGAGGGGAGATGAAAAAGGTCGCAACTGGGAAGGTTGGAATTGGTGTTGAAAGCGGTAAGGTTAACTCTTAACCCCTAACCTCGTATTATCTCTCGGCCACCTCCAGGAGCAGCGTCTGCTCCAGTGGCGGGTCGGGCGGCAGATCGAAGATCAACGTCAATCCACGCCCTTCCGGCAACGGAACGCTGAACTCGAAATCGGTCGTTGCGCCGGGGGCGAGGGCGGCAGCAGCGCTCGCGGCAGCGGCGTACCGCACGCCGCGACTGTCGCGGAAAGAGAAAGCGCCTGGCGGGATCGTCACCTCCTGATCAGCGAGATTGCGCACGCTGCCGCGCACAATGAGCTGTTCGCCGTTGCGGTGCAGATTGCTCACCCGCACCTCGATGCGCGGACTGGCGACCGTCGGAGTCAGCGCAGGCGCCGCTTGCCCGCCGGAGAGCCGTTTGTGCAGATCATCCAGGGCGCGCAGGAGATCGGGGGGCGCCTGCAGCGCTTCGATCCGCGGCAGATTAAGCATCAGATCTCCTGGAGCAGGCGGTTGCGCTGCAAAACGGCGCATCAACTCCGGCGAGCCAAACCCATCGTTCATGCCGCCGAGAGCAATGAGCGTCAGCGCAATTGCTACGCCGAGCGCGACCATCAACCAAGGTGAGCGCTGATCGTGCATGTCTCTACTATACCAGGAGTGTTCGCCTTTAATGAAACTTGACAAATCCGGATGATGTGGGTACACTCCCAGTATCATAAAAGGGTTGATCGTGTTGCCCTGCAGCCGACGGTGACCGCATCCTGTCGGCGCTAGGGTGTGTCCTTCGCCTGCAGATGCGTGTCGCTCTTGGCTCGGGCAGCCCGCAGCCATCTGTGCAACGCAGCACTGCCTCTCCGTCGAGGTTCTTCGCCCGGAACTGCTCCAAAGGCGTCATCTGTCGATGGCTGCGACAGCCCAGAAAGGAGGTGGCAGGCTCAAAACTCTTAGCGGATACGCATGCAGGATGCACAGAAGGTTTCGATGCGGGTAGCCGCCGCAAGTGGAATGCGTAGATAATACGTGTTCCTGATTACAGATGCCCTGTGGAACAGATTCTCTAGCAAAGGAGAAGCACCATGGTGAAACGTGTCAGTGCGTTTCTCATCTTTGCTCTGCTGGGGGCGCTGGTAGCGGCATGCGCTGCGCCACCGACGCCTACTCCTACGGTTGCACCGACGCCAGCGCCAGCGACGCCAGCGCCAGCGACGCCAGCGGCGACGCCAGCGCCAGCGACGCCAGCGGCGACGCCAGCGCCAGCGACACCAACAGGCGGCATGACTGGCGTGATTAAGATCGCTACTCAGAGTCCGCTTTCCGGTCCGCAGGCAGCACTCGGCGTCGGCATTCGCAATGGCGCCGAACTTGGGCTTGAACAACTTGGCAAGACCTTGACCGACATGGGCTTCACGGTTGAACTTGCGCCGTTCGACGACCAGGCGAAGCCGGAGGTCGGTTCTGCGAACGCAAAGAACATCGTTTCCGACAACGACATCCTGTGTCTGGTCGGGCACCTGAACTCGGGCGTGGCGCTCGCCTCGCTGCCTGACTATCAGGCTGCCAGCCTGGTGATGGTTTCCCCTGCCAATACCAACCCGAAGATCACCGAAAGCGGATATGCCAACGCCTTCCGTATCGTGGGACGGGACGATGTGCAGGGCGCGGTTGGCGAAGAGTTCGCACGCACCGAGCTGAAGATCAAGAGCGTCTATATCATCCACGACAAGACCGATTACGGCCAGGGCGTTGCGGAATTCTTCCGCCAGAACGCGGAGAAGAACAACATCAAGGTGCTGGGCTTCGAGGGCACTGAGGAACAGTCGGTCTTCGACTCCATCCTGACGCCGATCCAGGCCGCGAATCCAGATCTGATCTACTTCGGCGGCATCTACAGCCAGGCAGCGCCGCTGTTCAAGCAGGCGCGCGACCGCGGCATCAAGGCGGCATTCCTCGGGCCGGACGGTCTCGACTCGCCGGAATTGCTGAAGGTCGCTGGCGATGCGGTGAAGGGTATGTACTACACCTCGGTGGCTGCGCCGGTTAGCCAGTTCCCCGACGCGGCGAAGTTCGCTGAGGATTACCAGGCGAAGTATAAGGAAGCTGCGCCGCCGTTCTCAGCGCAGGCGTATGATGCGATGGGCGTTTGCATCCAGGCGATCGCCAACGCTGCCAAGGCGGCCAACGGCAAGCCAACTCGCGCGCAGGTGCTCGAAGCGATGAAGAAGCTGGGTCCCTATAAGGGCATCACCGGCACGTACGAGTTCAACGCAAAGGGCGACCCGGTGAAGAGCGCCTACTTCGTGCTCCAGGTCAGCAGCGAAGCGGGTGATCCAGCCGAGGTGTGGAACAAGAACAAGGTCGTCAAGCGCCTCGAAATCGCAGCGCCGTGAACGTCGATTGAGTTCTGAGTTCAAGTCGCCGAGATGACCGGATTGACCCGAAGTGTTTTCTGACAAACACTTCGGGTCTTATCAAAATGTAGGGGAAGAGTTACTCCATCATGGCAGTTGAAGCAACGACAGGTGCGGAGCTGATCCTTACACGTCGCTCCTTTCGCTCGTTCATGAGCGAAGTCTTCGGTCCCCTCCTTCAGGTGTTTCTGTTCGTTGTCGGCAGCGCCGTCGCGCTGGGCGGCGTTGTTATCTTGCTGGCTGTCGTGCTGCGTGGTACGCGCGAGGATATTGACCTGCTCCAGGGCACTATTACCATCCTGCCCCAGGTGATCGTCGATGGTTTGGTGCGCGGCTTTCTCTATGCCACGATTGCGCTTGGCTACACGATGGTGTATGGCGTCCTGGAGTTCATCAATTTCGCGCATGGCGAGATTTTTATGGTCGGCGCCTTCGTTGGCGCCTTTTTTGGCGCAGCGCTGGCGTCATCGGGCATGCTTACGACCATCAATCCGATTCTGTTTGTCATCGCTGCCGTCTTGCTCGGCATGGCAGTCTCAGGGCTTCTGGCGATGTCGGTTGAACGTATCGCCTATCGCCCGCTGCGCAATGCGCCGCGCCTGGTGCCGCTCATCTCGGCGATCGGCGTCTCGCTCGTGCTGCAAGACGTCATGCGCATGATTGCGGTCAATACTGGTCTAGGCTTCAATGCGCAGTTCCGCACGCCAGACCTCGGTCAACCGCTGGTTCTGGCGCACATGCCAATTGCAGACGAGCGTACAATACCGGTCAGCGTCGACAGTCGCTCGCTGATCTTCATCGTGGTGGCAATTCTGATGTTGATTGGGCTAAACTATCTGGTCAACATCACCAAACTCGGTACGGCAATCCGCGCAGTGGCACAGGACCGACCGACAGCCAGTCTGATGGGCATTGACGTGAATCGCGTTATCGCCATCACGTTTCTGATCGGCGGCGCGCTTGGCGGCGCGGCCGGCATTCTGTTCGGCATGCGTGTCGGCACGATTAACCCATATGTCGGGTTTCTGCCGGGACTCAAAGCCTTTACCGCCGCTGTACTCGGCGGCATCGGCAATATTACCGGCGCCATGGTCGGCGGAATTGTGCTTGGCTTCCTGGAGGCGTTTGTCGCCTCGTACCTCTCGCTCTTCACCCGCGGGCAGTTCTCGGGTGCAAGTTATGCCGACATTGTGGCGTTTAGCATTCTCATCCTGATCCTGATCTTCCGGCCATCCGGCTTGCTGGGCGAAGTGGTGGCGCAAAAGGTGTGAGGGTATGGCAACGGATAATCGGCAGGTCGACCAGCCTGCGTCGCTCTGGACACAACTGCGCACAATGGCAGGGCGCGGTCCCGCGCCGTATGTGCTGATCCTGGCGTATGCCGCCATTGTGTCGGCATTGCTGCTTGTCAACCCGACGACTGGCCTTGGCACCGATATGGTCGTCGTGCTCTTCCTGCTGTTGATGTTCGTGATCTATCGCGCTCCGACCATATTGGCGTTCAAGTTGACGCTTGGCACGATCCTGCTGGCGGTGGTGATGCCGGTCTTTGGGGTGCTCAACCCGTTCTACATCGATGTCGTGACCAAGGCGGGCATGTTCGCAGCGCTGGCGCTTGGCTTGAACGTAGTGGTCGGATTTGCGGGTCTGCTTGACCTGGGGTATGTGGCATTCTTCGCCGTTGGCGCCTATCTGTGGGGCATCTTCAGCACGCCGCAGATTTCCAACATCGTGTCGGGAATGGAACCGCTCCACGGATCGTGGTTCTGGCTATTCCTGGCAATAGGGTTAGCGGTTGGCGCCTTCTTCGGCGTGCTCCTCGGCCTGCCGGTGCTGCGGCTGCGCGGCGATTACCTGGCGATCGTCACGCTTGGTCTGGGTGAAGTGATCCGCGTTCTAGCGACGAACCTCGACCGACCGATTAACATTACGAACGGCGCGCAAGGCATTAAGGATATCGGACGACCGCCGCTGTTCATTGAGCCGGTCTTCCAGGCGTTTGGGATCACGATCTCGCAGGTGCAGGAATATCGACTCTATTTCTACTTTCTAGTGCTGCTCGTGCTTGCGCTGACAGTGTTCGTCGTCCATCGTCTGAACAACTCTCGCATCGGGCGGGCGTGGACGGCAATCCGCGAAGATGAGACTGCCGCAATTGCGATGGGTATTCCGCTGGTACGGATGAAGCTGCTGGCGTTCGCCGTCGGCGCCTCGTTCGCCGGTACGATGGGGGTGATCTTCAGCGCGCTGCAAACGTTCATCAATCCGCCGACATTTGATCTCTTGCGGTCAATTGGTATTTTGTCCATGGTCATTCTTGGCGGGATGGGCAGTATCCCTGGCACGATACTCGGCGCCGTGATTGTTACCCTGCTCGACCTGCAGTTGCTGCCGCGCATCGCTAGCGAGCTGGCGGCGCTCCAGCGCCGCGGCGTGCCGATCCCAGCGTGGTTCGATCCGGCGCAGTATCAGCGCCTGCTCTTCGGGTTGCTGCTGATTATCATGATGATTTTCCGTCCGGAAGGGTTGCTGCCGGAGGATCGTCGCCGTCAAGAGTTGCACCACGATGAGCCTGAACCGGCGCCTGTCTCGAAGACGGTGAAGCCTGCTGCGGAATCTGCACAAAGCGCTGAAGGATGAGAGATAAAGGAGCAGGCCCCCGCGCCTGCTCCCCGAAGGGTGAGAGGTGGAAGGGCAGGCCCCTGCGCCTGGCCCTAACATGCGCTGAAGGGTAAGAGGGTTCATTGTGGCGCTCCTGGAAGCAAAGCATATTACCAAACAGTTTGGCGGCCTCACGGCGGTGAATGATGTGTCGCTCACCGTTGAGGCGGGCAGCATCGTCAGCGTGATTGGGCCCAATGGGGCGGGAAAAACTACGTTCTTCAACGTATTGACCGGCATATACAAGCCAACAAAAGGGACGATCATCTTCGATGGCAAAGACATCACAGGGCTTCGTCCCGATCAGATCACAGCGCTGGGCATCTGCCGCACGTTTCAGAACATTCGCCTGTTCAATGCGATGACGGTGCTCGAAAATGTGCTGGTTGGCATGCATACGCGCCTGCATGCCGGTTTGTGGCAGATTCTGTTTGGCACTCCTTCCGTTCGCGCCGAGGAGCGAGCATCGCTCGAACGTGCACGCGAGCTGCTCAGATTCGTGAACCTCGATCATCAACGGAATCAACTGGCGCGCAATCTTCCCTATGGCGACCAGCGCCGCCTGGAAATCGCGCGGGCGCTGGCATCGTCGCCGAAACTGATTCTGCTCGATGAGCCGACGGCAGGCATGAATCCGCAGGAAACCGCCGAGGCGACGAATCTGATCCGGCGTCTGCGCGATGAACTGGGCATTACGGTCGTGCTGATTGAACACGATATGCGCGTGGTGATGACGATCTCGGAACGGATTACCGTGCTCGATTACGGCACTAAGATCGCAGAAGGTCTTCCTGAGGAGATCCGCTCCAACCCGCGCGTGATTGAAGCCTACCTGGGCAAAGGCGCCGCCGCTCACGGCGTGGAGCGGGTTGAAGGTTAGAAAGCGCTCTGACCTCTAACCCACTGGTTCTTGGTTCTGTATGCCACTGCTCGAACTCAAAAACGTCCATACCTACTACGGCAACATCCATGCCCTGAAAGGCATCTCGCTCTCGGTCGAAGAAGGTGAGATCGTGACGCTGATCGGCTCGAACGGCGCCGGCAAGAGCACGACATTACGCACCATTTCAGGACTGCTACGACCCAGGTATGGCGAGATTCTGTTCAAGGGTGAGCGGATCGATCACCTGCCACCGCACAAGATCGTCGAATTGGGGGTCATCCAGGTGCCGGAAGGGCGGCGCATCTTTCCGCGCCTGACCGTGCGCGAGAACTTGGAGATTGGCGCGTTTCTACGCAAGGACAAAGCCGAGATCGCCAGAGATATGGAGCGTGTGTTCCATCTTTTCCCCCGCCTGTACGAGCGCCTCAACCAGCGCGGCGGCACGCTCTCCGGCGGCGAGCAGCAGATGCTGGCGATCGGGCGGGCATTGATGGGCCGTCCGCGCGTGCTTCTCCTTGATGAGCCGTCCATGGGTCTCGCGCCAGTGCTAGTTGAGCAGATCTTCGGCATCATCAGCGACATCAATGCCCAAGGAACGACCATCCTCCTCGTTGAGCAAAACGCGCTCATGGCGCTAGCGATTGCTCATCGCGGCTACGTGCTCCAAACCGGAGAGATTGTTCTGGCGGACACTGCCCAGGCGTTGCGTGAGAATAAACTCGTTCAGCACGCCTATCTCGGCGTCGGATGAGGCGCCCGACCGCCTTTCTCTCGACACAAAGCCTCGCCATGAGCATGTCACACTGATGCGCCGGGCAAGTTTCACTCGCCGATTTCCCGCGGCACCCGCGGCAGAATGGTCGCCACCACGTCATAACTGATCGTCCCCAACCATTCGGCGACCTCGTCTGCCGTGAGCCGTGCGTCGCCCTGCGCGCCGATCAGGGTCACCAGGTCGCCGCGTCGCACGCCAGGAATGTCGGTGACATCGATCATCGCGTAGTCCATGCAGATCCGCCCGACGATCGGCGCACGCTGACCGCGCACCAGCACCTCGCGCCACGCTGGCGACCGGCGCAGACCATCTGCGTATCCCACGGGGATTGTTGCAATGCGGGAGGTACGCCGGGTAATGAACGCGCCGCCATACGAGACTGGCGTTTCAGGTGGAAGATCCCGCACCTGCGCCACCTCGGCGTGGAACGAAAGCGCCGGTCGCAGCGTCGGCGGCAGCGGCGTCCAGGGTGAAGGCGACAGCCCATAGCACGCAATACCAGGGCGCACCATATCGAACCGCGCCCCCGGAAGACGCAACAGTGCAGCGCTGTTGGCGGCATGGACAATCGGCGGTCGCATGCCAGCCGCCGTGATCGCTTCCACTACCGTGCAGAAGCGGCGGAGTTGCGCTTCTGCAGCACTCAGGTCGGGCGCATCGGCGTCGGCGAAATGGGTATACAATCCCTCGATGCGTACACCCGGCATGTCAGCAAGCGTCCGCAAAAACGGACCCAACTCTGCGATGCTCAGCCCTGTGCGCGCCATACCGGTATCTACCTCGACGTGGACGGTGATGTTCAATCCAGTCTCAGCCGCTGCCGCACATGCGCGTGCCGTGTCAGAGTCGAAAACGGTAATAGCGACCCCCAGCCGCGCCGCATGCACTACTTGCCACGGCGGGGTGTAGCCGAGCGCCAGAATGGGTGCGCCAATCCCGGCTTCTCGCAGCGTCCGCGCCTCGCCGAGCGTCGCCACCGCGAGCGCCGACGCGCCGCCAGCCAGCGCCGCGCGTGCGGCGCGTACTGCGCCATGACCGTAGGCATCCGCCTTGAGCACTGCCATGAGCGGCACGCCAGCAATTGCGCGCAGCGTGCGCACATTGTCGCGGATTGCGTCCAGGTCGACCCGCACCCATGTCGGGCGGTCAGGATCGGCAATGCGCGTAGCGCGCCACCCGGCGTCCTGGCGCACCAGCGCCTGTGAAACGTTCACCGATGGAGCGACCAGCGCAGCGACCAGGCGCTCCATCCGTGCGGCTGCGCCGCCGCAAACCAGGATCAGATCGCCTGCGCCGAGGTCGGAAGGGATGGATTCGAGCGCTGCTGCGATCGTGTAAACGACCGTCACCGGCAGATCGGGGCGTATCCGCTGCGCTACGCGGATCACTGGCGTTCCTGCATCCCCTTTCCAGATCAGGACATCGGCGACCTGGGCTGCAAGGGTTCCGATCATCGCGTACACATCGTTCCGCTCGCTAGGATCAGAACTGTCGGCGGGAAGATCTCCCAGCACCGCGATCCGCCGTCGCGCCGGGAGCGTCGCCAGGGTGCGCAGCGCTGCCAACATCGCCGATGGCTCCGCGCCCACGGTGTCGTCGAGTAGCACTGCGCCATTTCGCGCTGGATGCGGCCGCAGACGACCGGCAGGCGGCTCGACATACGCCAGCCGCGCAGCGGCGCGTTCCAGGCTCATGCCGCACGCCAGCCCCACGCCGATTGCGGCAAGCGCTGCGCCAACCGCCGGTTCGCCGATCAGCGGAATGACAGCATCAACCGATGCATCGCCATAGACCAGACGCATTTCTGTGCCATCAAGGCTATACCGACACACCTCCGCGCGCAGATCGCACCCTGCGCCGGTTCCAAAGGTCAGCACCCGTGCGCGGGTCATCGTGCGCAGCGTCGCTACCGCCGGATCATCACCATTGAGCACTGCCCAACCGTCGGCAGGCAGCGCAGCGACCAGCACGCCAAACTCGCGCGCCAAACCGGCCACCGAGCCGAATGCCGACAGGCGCATCGGACTAGCAGACGTCACGACTGCCACGTGTGGCGGAAACAGCGTTACCAGGCGACGGAGTTCGCCGGGATACGCCGTCCCGTATTCCAGCACCGCGAAGCGGTGGTCATCCTTGAGATGCGCGAGTGATACTGGCAGCCCGATCAACGAATTGAAGCTGCGGCGGCTGCGGAAGGTCGGCGCCATCGCTGACAGAACTGCAGCGATCGCGCGAGTTGTCGATGTTTTGCCGACGCTGCCGGTCACGCCGACGACCAGCGGCGCCACCTGACGCAACCGCGCGGACGCCCAGCGTGCCGCAAGCAGCGCCGGGTCGTCGGCGATGATGATGGTAGCATTGGCGCTCTCTACCGGCAGCGTCTCACAAACGACGCCGGTTGCGCCGGACGCCAGCGCATCAGCAATATACGCATGACCATCGCCACGCGGCGTGCGCAATGCAAGGAACAGTTCCCCTGCATTCGTCAGGCGTGAGTCATACGAAAAACCGGTGAACCGACGAGCGACAGGGGGCGCTGCTAGTCGCCCGCCAATTGCCAGAAGGTCGTCGAGGTCGATCATACCACCTGCCTGCGTGCAAATACTGCGGTAAGGTACCGCATGTCGAATGCCTAGCCCCTACTAATCGAGTATACTTAGGATCTCTGCATATGTACGATGACCAGTGAGGCAAAGCACACCCATGACTATACCTACAACCATCCGCTCCCTCCATGTGACGTCCCTCAACATCCCGCTCCGCGAACCATTTGGCATTGCTGGCGGCGCGCAGGATGTGGCGTGCAATCTCCTGATCACTGTCGAACTGGCGGACGGGACGCGCGGCTATGGTGAAGCGGCGCCATTCCCGGCATTCAACGGCGAAACGCAGGAAACGACGCGCACAGCGATCCTGGCGGCGCAATCCGTGGTCGAAGGCGCCGACGTGCGTGAATGGCGTCGGATCGCGCTGGCACTCCCTGCCATCCCCGGCATGACCGGTGCGGCGCGCTGTGCCATCGAAACTGCGCTGATCGATGCGTTGACGCGCCGCGCGCGCCTGCCGCTCTGGTCGTTCTTCGGCGGCACGGCAACTGCCCTGGAAACTGATGTGACCGTCACCACTGGCAGCATTGCGGCAGCGGCGCGCGCCGCACGCGAGATTGTCGCGCGCGGCGTCACGACCATCAAAATCAAGATCGGCGCTGGCAATCCAGAGACAACTACGATTCGTACCATGGAACACGATTTGGCGCGGATCATCGCAGTCAGAGATGCGGCGCCGGACGCGCGCCTTATTCTCGATGGCAATTGCAGTTATACCGCTGATGATGCGCTCAGCTTGCTCGACATGCTGAACGCTCACGGCATTGTTCCAGTGTTGTTCGAGCAACCAGTTGCGAAGGACGACGAAACCGGGCTGCGTCGCCTGACCGCCGCGCATCGCGTGCCTATCGCCGCTGATGAAAGCGCCGCAAGCGCTGCCGACGTTGCACGATTGGCGCAAACCGGCGCAGTTGACGTGATCAATATCAAGTTGATGAAGTGCGGTATCGTCGAAGCGCTCGATATTGCCGCCGTCGCGCGCGTTGCTGGTCTGCGCCTGATGATCGGCGGCATGGTGGAGTCGATCCTGGCAATGACCGTTTCTGCCTGTTTCGCCGCTGGTCAGGGCGGATTTACTTTTGTGGACCTAGATACGCCTCTGTTCCTGGCAGAGAATCCCTTCGAGGGTGGGATGATCTACCGCGGCGGCATGATCGATCTGAGATCGATTGATGCCGGGCATGGAGTGACGCCGCTGTGAGGCAAGAGGCGCGAGGCGTGAGGCAAGAGGCAAGAGGTGTGAGGTAAGAGGCGCGAGGTGTGAGGGGCGAGGCAAGAGGCATGGGGCAAGAGGCGCGAGGCGCAAGGCGCGAGGCACGAGGCAAGAGGTGTGAGGCAAGAGGTGAGGCAATGTGCGCATTCGTTCTGCGCTTCCATTCGTGTATTCGTTTCCCCATTCGTTGACCGTTGCAAGGCGCGAGGCAAGAGGCATAAGGCGCGAGGCAAGAGGTGTGAGGGTTACAGGGTGCGGGTGCGAAGGTCCCTAACCCCTAACAAGGAGCGCTACTTGAATACCACAAGACCCCATCCGGCAATACTCTTGATTATTTTCATTCTGGCGTCGATGGCGGCATCCATCGGACCGCCCGCTCGCGCCGCCACGGCGACTGGCGTGTTTCAGCCTGATGCGTGCATGTTCGAACTCCCCGCTGGCGCTGTCGAGGGGCGCGATCTGGAGTGCGGCTGGCTGCGCGTGCCGGAACGCCATGCCCAGCCGGAGGGACCTGCCATTCGCCTGGCGGTGGCCATTGTCCGATCGCGCGCCAGCGACCGCAAACCCGATCCGCTCGTGATGCTGCAGGGTGGTCCGGGCGGTTCTACGATTGATGCCTACACCAAAATCCTCTTTGGCTCTGGCAGTCGCTTGCGCGACATGCTCGACCGCGACATTGTGCTGTTCGATCAGCGTGGTACGCTCTACTCCGAGCCATCGCTCGTCTGCCAAGAGCAGTGGGAATTGGTCGAACGCACCATCGAGCAGCAATTGACCTACGAAGAGGCAGATCGGTTGTCGCTCGAAGCGGCAACTGCCTGTCGTCGGCGGCTGGCGGCCGAAGGGATTGATCTCTCGGCGTTCAACAGCATCGAGAATGCTGCCGATGTTGCTGCACTGGCGCGCGCATTGGGGTACGAAAAGATCAACCTCTACGGCGTCTCTTACGGCACGTTGCTGGCGCAACACGTTATGCGCGACCATCCCGAGATTCTGCGCAGCGTGGTGCTCGATGCAGTCGTGCCGACTAGCGTCAACTATCTGATTGAAGCGCCGCGGGCAAAGGATCGTGCATTTACGGAACTATTCAATGCCTGTGCTGCTGATGCCGGGTGTCGTGCGGCCTATCCCAACCTGGAACAATCGCTGATCACGACGATCGAGCGGCTCAACCGCGAACCGGTGCGCGTGCCGATCACCGACGAGAAAACGGGTAGGACGTACAATGCCGTGCTTGATGGCGACAGTTTCGCCAGCGTGATTTTCCAGATCATGTATTCGGCGAGTTTCATCCCAGCGATCCCGCGGATCATCGATGATGCAACCCGCAACGATTTCCGCGTGCTAGGGCGGGTGCTGCCGATCATTGTCTTCGACCGCTCTTTCAGCCTGGGAATGCACTACGCGGTGATCTGCGCCGAAGATGCCGACTTTTCGCCCCAAGACGCGCCGCTGAAGGGACTGCGTCCATTTGTCGCTCTCGACGGACAGCGCAGTCTTGAAGGGTATCTGGAACGTTGCAACGTCTGGCAAGTCGATCAACTTGAACCGGTGGTCGATGAGCCAGTGTCTAGCGACATCCCAACACTCGTTTTGTCCGGCAGGTTCGATCCGATTACGCCGCCGGAGTTCGGTGATGTGGTTGCGCGCACGCTAAGCCGGGCGTATGTCTATACCTTTCCCAATACAGGACACGCTGCAGTTGGCGCGAGCGAATGCGCCGATACGATGTTGAAGGCGTTTCTCGATAATCCGCTGCAACCGCCGGACCCTTCCTGCGTCGCCGAAAGTGCGGGACCGCGCTTTATCTCGCCCGAAACGGTTATATTCACACCGATAACGTTTGCGCTGGCAACGCTCGACGCCGCTGGCCTGGCGCCGCTCGGCGCGTTCGTCGGGGCGTTGCTTCTGCTGCTCTCGGCGTGGATTATCTGGCCCCTTGCCTGGCTGTTCCGCCTGATCACCGGCGGACAGGCGCCGCCGCCATCCGTCGGCGCCACGATCGCACGCTGGCTGGTCGTCCTGGCAGGCGCGACAGGAGCGGCATTCGTCGGCATCACATTGGCAAACATCGTGCAAATGGCAGCCGCCAACGACGCAATGATCTTCTACGGTCTGCCGCGTTCTGCAACGCTGGTCGCACTCATCTGGGGCATGCCGATGCTGGCGCTGGCAATTGTGGTCTGTGCTGCGCTCTCCTGGGCGCGCGGCTGGTGGTCGGGCATCGGGCGCGTCTACTACGCCCTGCTGGCGCTCTGCGCCATCGGATGCGCGGCGGCGCTGGCGTGGATGGGGATTTACAACTAATCCCTAACCCCCAACCCAGCGCAACCTTGAGCACTCTCCTCTCGTCTCACCAGCAGATGTGTGTTGAGGAGCGTCCGATATGCTGAGACCCCGCTGGCGCAAGGTGTTCGCCGATGTCTGGAGCAATAAGACTCGCACAATTCTCGTGGTGCTGTCGATTGCTGTCGGCGTGTTTGCGATTGGTGCGATTGCTGGCGCCAATGCGCTGCTAACCCGCGAAATGACCGCGGCATACCTGGCAGTCAACCCTGCCGACATCGCAATCTATCCCGACGTATTCGATGATGAACTAGTGCGCACCGTGCGGCGAATCCCCGGCGTGGCAGACGCCGTCGGCAGGCGCGCCGTCGGTGTGCGCCTCCAGACCGGACCGGACCAGTGGCGCGATATGACAATCTATATCGTGCGCGACTTTGAGGAGATGCGGATCAACAAGGTATTCCCAGTCGAGGGCGCCTGGCCCCCGCCACCCCGCACCCTGCTCGTCGAACGCGCGTCGCTGCCGCTGACCGGTGCAAACATCGGCGATACCATCACCATCCGGCTGCCCGATGAAACCCTGCGCCAGATGCGGATCGCCGGAACGGTCGCCACCCCTAATCTTGTGCCAGCAGCGTTGACCAACCAGACGTATGCGTTTGCGACATTCGGGACCCTTGAATGGCTTGGTCAACCGGAGTTCTACGATGAGTTGAACATTACCGTGACCGGTGATCGCTTCAACAAGGAGCATATCGCAGAGGTTGCGACGCTGGTGCGGAACAAAATCGAGAGCAGCGGTCGCACCGTCTACTTCACCTATCTCCCGGAACCGGGACGCCATCCGGCGCATCAGGTGCTGCAACCGCTATTTCTGCTGCTCGGTTTTCTTGGGGCGCTCTCGCTGTTCGCCAGTTGTTTTCTGGTCATCAACACGATTTCGGCGCTACTGACCCAGCAGGTGCGGCAGATCGGCGTGATGAAAGCCATCGGTGCACGCACACGCGATGTTGTCGTGATGTATCTGGCGAGCGTGCTGCTGCTCGGCGTGCTGGCGCTGCTGCTGGCGATGCCGCTGGCATATCTGGTCGCTGCCGGTCTCACGATTCTCATTTCGGGAATGATGAACACTGACGTGACCAGCCTGGCAATGCCGCTGGAGGTCTGGTTGCTCATGATTGCTGTCGGTCTTATGGCGCCGCTGCTGGCGGGCGCCTTCCCGGTTCTCGGCGGCGCGCGCGTGACGGTACACGAAGCGCTCAGCGGCTATGGTCTGGGCAAAGGGCGCTTTGGGCGCGGTCGCATCGATCATCTGCTCCAACGCATTCACGGCCTCTCGCGTCCGTTGATGCTGTCGCTCCGCAACACCTTCCGGCGCAAAGGACGGCTGGCGTTGACCCTGGTAACGCTTACCCTCTCTGGGATCATCTTCATCTCGGTGTTCAGTGTGCGCAACTCGCTGCTGCTGACGCTGGATGACGCCTTGAAGTATTTCAATTTCCATATCCTGGGCGTCTTCAACGGCTTCTACCGCACGGAGCAGATCGAACGCGAGGCGCTGGCGGTCCCCGGCGTGATTGCTGCTGAAAGCTGGGGATTCGATACGGTGCGCCGGGTGCGCCCCAACGACACCGAGAGCGACGCGATCACCATGTATGCTGTGCCCGCTGAAACGCGCATGATCATCCCAACCGTCCTCGAAGGTCGCTGGTTGCTTCCCGAAGACGAAAATGCGCTGGTGATCAACTCGAATGTGCTTGGTCTCGAACCCGATATCAAGGTTGGCGATACGGTAACGCTGAAGATTGACCGACGCGAAACCAAGTGGAAGGTGGTTGGCATTGTGCGCGGCATTGGCGGGCAGGCGATCCTGTACACGCATTACCCGTACTATGCTCGCATGCGCGGATTCACCGGGCGCGCCGCTGCTGTGACTGTACAGATCGACCCGCCCGATGTTGCGAACCAGGAGCGGGTGGCGAGGGAACTGGAAGCGCACTATAAATCGGTTGGCATACGCATGGGCGCAACGCTGACTCTTGCAATCCTCCGACAGCAGAATGAACTCTTGTTCAATATCCTGGTCGCATTCCTGCTCTTCATGGCGCTGCTGCTGGCAACTGTCGGCGGGCTTGGGTTGATGGGCACGATGAGCATTAATGTGCTCGAACGCACCCGCGAGATTGGCGTCCTCCGGGCAATTGGCGCGTCAAACAGCGCATTGCTGGGCATCATCATCACCGAAGGCGTTATCATTGGGGCGCTGAGCTGGGCGCTGGCAATGATCGTCGCCGTGCCGCTTGCAAAGATGATTTCCGACGGCGTCGGCATGGCGTTCTTCCAGACGCCGCTCAGCTTCTCGTTCTCGGTCGGCGGCGCGCTCATCTGGCTTGTCCTTGTGACGATCATCGCCGCCGTCGCCAGTTTGCTCCCAGCATATAACGCGATGCGCCTCACCGTGCGCGAAGTGCTGGCGTATGAGTGACAGAGCGGAAAATCATCATGTCTTTTGGTTCGCTCCAGAACCGCCATACGCCCTATGCCGGAACAGGACCAAAGTGAGATAGCATAACTCCAGCGAATATCATATACTTGAGACAACCCTTTCTTCCCCTCCTTCGCCAGAAGGCTCCGGTTGCTACCGGGGCTTTCTGGTTTTGCAATCCTGAACTCGAGGCAAATAATCGCACACGGATCGTCGACGATCGGGACGGATGCACTCATAGAGCGATCAATCAGATGTGGCATAATCTCGCCAATGGCGACCGTCTTGCGGTTAGCGTTGGCTGAGCCTGTCGAAGCCAACGCCAACCGCTCCATAGGCTTTATTTGTCCAGGTTCAGGTTGATCGCCCTATCAGATCGCTGGCGTTCCATGATCAGCCAATCCGTCTGGATCCGTCCCAATCCGTGCGAATCCGTGTTCCGTGACACACCGTGCCAGTGTCGCGGACTCAACAGGCGCGTGGTATCATACCCCCAGTCAATTCAAAGAAGCGAGGTGGGCAATGAGCAGCACGACGGTCGCAGCAGCGCCGATTGTCTACCCCGACAGCGACGGGATGCCAATGGCGGACAACACTAAACAGTTTCGTGCCATCGTGACCATCCAGGGCAACCTCGAGGCGCTCTTCCGCGACCGCGCCGATGTGTTCGTGGCCGGCGACCTGCTCTGGTACCCGGTCGAAGGGCGCCCCGACATCCGCCGCGCGCCGGACGCAATGGTGGTCTTCGGGCGCCCGAAAGGGGACCGCGGCTCATATCGCCAGTGGGAGGAGGACGGCATCGCGCCGCAGGTGGTGTTCGAGGCGCTGTCGCCGGGGAACACGCTGACCGAGATCGCGGCGAAGTTCGAGTTCTACGACCTGTACGGCGTGGAGGAGTACTACCTGTACGACCCGGAGCGCGGCGACCTGAGCGGGTGGCGGCGCGAGGGGGGACGGTTGCGGGTGATCGAGGCAATCGACGGGTGGGTCAGCCCGCGTCTGGGGATCACCTTCCGACGCGAGGGGAACGAGGTGCGGATGTACCTGCCGGACGGGCGGCCGTTCCTGAGTTTTGTGGAAGTGCAGGAGCAACTGGAGCGCGAGCGGCGGCGCGCCGAGGCGGAACGGCAGCGCGCCGAGGCGGAACGCCAGCGCGCCGAGGCGGAACGCCAGCGCGCCGAGGCGGAACGCCAGCGCGCCGAGCGCCTTGCGGCGCGCCTGCGCGCAATGGGTATCGACCCGGATGCGGACATCCCGTGACGGTGACAGTCACACTGATCCGCTCACCAATAACCCGAGCGCCGCCAGAGTCGCTGGCGGCGCTCTGCCGTCCTGCTCATCCAATGTGACCGTCACCTTATGACGAGCGGCAGAACAACCCTGTACATCCCGCCGGTCGTTGCTTCCGACGTCGCCGGTCCGTAGATGTGCATTGAACCGTCGACAGTCTCTTCGACCAGCCAGTACGTGTAACGCACGCCAGGCGCCGCCGTCGTATCGTTCCAGACATATGCCGCGCCGCTGCTGGCGCTGCCCTTCGCTGGAATGAGGCGATCAGTGATGCGCACTGCATCGCTGCGGCTGCCGCTGGCGCTGCGCTCAATATAGAAGCCGCGCGTCCCATACTCCGCCGCCGTCTCCCAGCGAATGACGACGCCGTTCGCGCCGCGCTCGGCGCTGAAGCGCGTCAACTGGATGGCGGTCGGCGAGATTGGCGACAGCCCCATGTACCATGTCGGGTCGATCTGCCCTGGCGTCAGGGTGAAGATCGGCGTTCGACCGGTCACCGGATCGGCGTCGCTGTCGTTGCCCGGATCGCTCCCCTGGCGCGGCGGGCTGACGTAGTAGCCGGACGGGATGACGAATTCGATCCGATAGTTGCCTGGCTCGACGTCGGTGAACATGTAGTACCCGTTCGCATCGGTAGTCCGTGTAGCGACGAGCGTTCCGTCGCTGCGCAGTAGCCGCACCTCGACGCCGCCAAATCCCGGTTCATCCGCCTCGCGGATGCCGTCCAGGTCGCGGTCGAGCCACACCAGGCTGCCGACTGCCGCGAGCTGGTACAGACCGATGTCGATGTCGCGGCGCGCTTCGCCGGAGCTCAGGGTGATCGGGTTGCTGCGCCGCGTGGTGCGGTCAACATCCGAGTCAAGCGCCGGGTCACTCCCTGATCCGCGCGGACTGATACTGCGCCCCGGTGTTGCGCCAACTCCCACGCTGTACGTCCCTGCGGGCAGCCCGTCGAACAGGTAGTTGCCGTTCAGGTCGGTCGTGGTCGTGATCAGCAGCGTGCCGGTCGAGTCGTAGAGCGCCACGACAATCCCGCTGACCCCC
>JANXAL010000048.1 GCA_025062325.1 Roseiflexus sp. | reverse complement strand
GGGGGAGCTCTCAAGTGTAGGCTTTTTGGGGGCCGAAGCAGGTTTGCCGCATCCTGACGCTCTTTTCCCCTCATCCCCCCGACCCCCTTCTCCCACAAGGGGAGAAGGGGGAGTTGGGGCGTCCTAACGCTCCAAACAGGCGATGCGACGGAAGAGCTTGCCAAAAAACCTACACTTGTGAGGTTGGGGGGAGAAGGAGGAGTTAGGGCGCCCTGATGCCTGAAACGGACGATGAAACGGAAGGGCTGAAAAAAATGAGCCCCTGCACCCTCGGGCGTTGCGTGGACCAGTACGGACGGTTGGGGACGATGAACCGTTTCTCCCATTGCCCTTGGCATTGCGGTGCAACGCCCCTACCTGGCAATCGCGTGCTATGTGCACCGCGCAACGCGCAGTCCCCGGACACGATGCGCTGCACGCGCCGTTGCAGTGCAACGGCGCTACCTTCTCACGATAACATCCAACCTCTCACTTTCTTGCCTCGCGCCTCGCGCCTTGCATGAAATCCGCCATGCGGCATACCCCGGCGTAGCCGACAGGCAGACGCGCACCGTCAAACGCAGCGCTACACTCCTTTTGGCAGCAGCAAAATGGGCTGCTGAAAGGAGAATTCGCAATGGCGATACGCATTCCCATGTCGTCCCCCGACATCAGCAATGCCGAAGTGCAGGCAGTCCTCGAAACGCTGCATACGCCAACGTTGAGCATTGGTCCGCGCCTCGAAGCGTTTGAGCGCGCAGTTGCTGCGATTGCTGGCGTGAAGTGGGGCGTTGGCGTGAATTCAGGCACAAGCGGTTTGCACTTGTGCGTCATCGCCGCTGGAGTCGGCGAGGGCGATCTGGTGATCACCACGCCGTTCTCGTTCATTGCGTCGGCGAACTGCGTGTTGTACGAGCGCGGCGTGCCGGTGTTTGTGGACGTCGACCCGGCGACCGGGAATATTGACCCGCATCTCGCAGCGTCTGCCGCCGACGACCTGGCGCGCGGCGGCGCGGCTGCCGACCGCTGGTTGCCGCCGGCGCTGCGCGGCGCGCGCTGTGCCGTTGGGCGGCTGCGCGCGCTGTTGCCGGTGCATGCGTTCGGGCAGCCTGCCGACATGGATCCGCTACTCGACGCTGCGCGCAACCACAATCTAGCAGTGATTGAAGATGCCTGCGAAGCTATCGGCGCAGCCTACAAGGGGCGACCGGCAGGGTCACTCGGCGACGCAGCAGTGTTTGCCTTTTACCCGAATAAACAGATCACCACCGGCGAAGGCGGCATGATCGTCACTAACCGCAAGTCATGGGCGCATCTGTTTCGCAGTCTGCGCAACCAGGGACGCGATGTGTTCGACGGTTGGCTCAACCATACCCGTCTGGGGTACAACTACCGTCTTGATGAACTCAGCGCCGCGCTCGGGCTGGTGCAGGTCCGGCGATTGGATGAACTGCTGGCGAAGCGTGCGCGCGTTGCCGCCTGGTACAACGAACGACTCGCCGGTACGGAGTTTATCGAGACGCCACGCCTCGCACCGACGACCACGCATATGTCGTGGTTCGTCTACGTAGTGCGCATTTTACCGCCTGCGCAGCGAGACACTGTCATGCGCTCGCTGGCGGAGCGCGGCATCCCCAGCCGACCGTACTTCACTCCGATTCACCTGCAACCGTTCTACCGCGAGCGGTTTGGTTATCGCAGCGGCGAATTTCCAGTGACTGAGTATCTGGGGGCAGTCTCGTTGGCGCTGCCCTTTTCGAGCATTATGACCGAAGCGCAGGTCGACGCTGTGTGCGAGGCGCTGTGCGATGCAGTCCGGCGCAGCGTGCCGCTGCTGATGATGAGAGGAGCGGAACGATGATGCAACGACTCACGAATCGGCACTTTCTGCTCTTCGACGTGCTTCTCGTGCCGCTGGCCATCTACACCAGTTTTGTGCTGCGGCTGGAAACGTTCGACCTCAAGAGCTATTGGACATCATATGCGCACGTCTGCCTGGCAGCTATCGTCATCACTCCGCTCGTATTCCGCGCATTCGGCATTTACCGCCGCTACTGGCGCTACGCCTCCTTCGAGGAAGTGTTGCTCCTCTGTGGCGCAACCTCGCTAGCAATGGGCGCTGCTGCGATCCTCCTCGCCCTGCTTGACCTTGTAATGCCGGTGATTGCAACCGTACCGCGCTCGATCCCATTCATCGTTCCGCCGATTGCTGCATCGCTTGTCAGCATTCCGCGATTACTGGTGCGCATCGGAGCAGCGCGCGAGCGTCGTCGCCGCGCAACTGATCGACCGGCGCCGGTGCTGGTTGTGGGCGCCGGTGATGCTGCATCCATTATTGTGCGTGAGATTCAGCGCAATCCCAGCCTTGGCATGGAAGTTGTCGGATTGCTGGACGATGATCCGGCAAAGCACGGCTTACGGTTGCACGGCGTCGAAGTATTGGGTGACCGGCATGCCATTCCCGCGCTGGCAGCGCAACACAAAGTTCGCCAGGTGATTATCGCCATGCCAGGCGCGCCAGGGAAGACAGTGCGCGACATCATGCACATCTGTGAGTCTGTTGGGGTTGCCGTGCGTATCGTGCCCGGCGTCCACGAACTGATCGACGGGACAATCAGCGTCAGCAAACTGCGCAACGTTCAGATTGAAGACCTGCTCCGCCGGGCGCCGGTGCAGACCGATACGGCCGCAGTCCGCGCGTTAGTTGCCGGACGGCGCGTGCTGGTGACGGGCGGCGGCGGCTCGATTGGGAGTGAACTCTGCCGCCAGTTGCTGCGCTGCGGTCCCTCGCACCTGATTGTGCTCGGACACGGCGAGAACAGCGTATTCGAGATCTGCTACGAACTGAACCGGCTGGCGGAGGCGCAACTTGAACCATCGCCCCGCATCGTGTCGGTCATCGCCGATATTCGTGACCAGGAACGGCTGCGCGCCGTGTTCGAGATGCACGCGCCCGATCTCGTCTTCCACGCTGCAGCGCACAAACATGTCCCATTGATGGAGGAACATCCGGTTGAAGCTGTCAGCAACAACGTCGTCGGCACACGCAATCTGCTTGATATTGCGCTTGAGACTGGCGTTGAACGCTTTGTGATGATTTCATCGGATAAAGCGGTCAATCCGACGAGCGTTATGGGCGCGACCAAGCGCATCGCCGAGATGCTCGTGCTCGATGCCGCACGAGTCAGCGGTCGCCCGTATGTAGCAGTGCGCTTCGGTAATGTGCTTGGCAGCCGCGGAAGCGTCGTGCTGACGTTCAGACGCCAGATTGCGGCGGGAGGACCGGTAACCGTCACCCACCCGGAAATGCGACGCTACTTCATGACCATTCCTGAAGCCGTGCAACTCGTGCTCCAGGCATCGGTGCTGGGGCGCACCGGTGAAATTTTCATGCTCGACATGGGCGAACCGGTGAAGGTAGTCGATCTGGCGCGCGACATGATCCGTCTGTCAGGGCTGGAACTCGGGCGCGACATCGACATCTGCTTCACCGGAATACGACCTGGCGAGAAACTATTCGAAGAATTATTTGCTCCGGGTGAGGAATATCAGCCAACAGCGCATAGCAAAATCTTCATCGCGGCAGGCGCCAGCAACAACATTCCATCTGCGTTGCGTATCAAGGTGGCTACCCTCGAACGGGCGGCGCGCGCCAATAATGATGCAGCCGTCCGCCGTATGCTGTGCGAGATCGTACCGGAATACCGCCCGCCGATGTCGTTGCCGCCTGCTCTGGTCCACGGCGAAGCGCCGCACACTGTTGTGGTTCGCCGATTGCAGCCAGCGAACGTCCTGATTGAGAGCCGACCATGACGACCGATACGATGACTGAAACTCCGGTTTTGATGCCGGACAACTATGCTGATCTCAGAGTGTCGTCTGACGACGCGCAGTCGCCCAATGCTGCGATGACCACGCCGCTTGAGGCGCTGCTGGCTCAGGCATCCACCTCGTCGGCCGCCGCAGCGGATCTGGCGTATCGCTGCATTCGTGCGGCGGAAACGCCACAGGCGCAGGCAGACCTGAATGCAACCATCGCGCTGCTGGCGCGTGCGGCAGACATCTGCGCCAGAACGCTCGGCGAGTCGCACCCTGCAGCAGGCGCTCTGCGCTGCCATCTGGGCGATCTGCTGCTGACAAAACGACAGGTGGAGGAGGCGCGCCAGCAGTACGAGATCGTGCTGGCGGCTCATCGCCCAAGCGTCTTTGGCGACAGCGCACTCATCGCCCATGCGCTCAGCGGTTTGGGCGATGCGCTGCGCGCCGACCGCAAATACACTGCCGCCCTCATCTGCCTGCGACGCGCGTTGCGGCGGCAGTCTGAGCTGCATGGCGCCCATCCTGCGACAGCGCAGACCCATACTCGCCTTGGCGCGCTCTGGTTTGAACAGGGACGCTACGACCAGGCGCGCATCCACTTCCAGGAAGCGCTAGCGATCCGCGAGGCGACGCTGGGACCGCGTGACCCGGCGACTGCCCAGAGCCTGCATAACCTCGGCGTGACTCTGGCAGCCCTTGGGGATCTGCGTAGTGCGCGCGTCTGTCTGGCGCAGGCGCTGGCTATCCGCGAAGATCGCCTGGGGCGTGCGCATCTGGCGACCGCGCAGAGTCTGGAAGCGCTCAGTCGCGTCCTGGCGGACCTTGGCGACGACGAAAGCGCACAGTACTGCCGTGAGCGCGCCGCCGCGCTCTACCGCGCGCAGGCCAGCGATCAGCGAACGATACGTGCGGCAGCGGCAGCAAAGCGGCAGCCTCAGCAGCGCGGCGGCGCGCGCTGGATGCATCTGTTTCGGAGGAATGTATGAGGCGATGGATCAGTATACGCATCGTTTTGTTGCTGGCAGTCGTCTTCTCGTTGAGCGGCGCGTCTGCGCAGGCGCGTCCCGCCGCGCTGCCGTCGACCGAACCATTGACCGTGCTGGTGGATGTCGAAGGCGCCGGGCGTCGCGTTACAGGCGCCTACGTGATTCGCCGGGCAATGGACAGTAGCGGCACGGTCTGGTGGTCATTCCGCGGCATGCTCGACGGCGAACTTGAAGAAGTCGATGGCATGGCGGTCGAGCGCTGGTCGATCGACGGAAGCGTGACTGTTGAACTGACGGCTTTCAACTATCCCAATTTCCGTCTGGACGAGTTGCCAGCGCAGCGCATCACTCTGATGCCGGGGTGGGATGGGTTGGTCGTGATTGCAGGCATACCGTTGGCGGTCAAAGGCGAGTATCGTGCGCCCGGCGCAGGGAGTTCGCCGGTGATCATCGTCACCAACGCCGGCCGTGGCGCACGCACGATCACCAGGCTGCCAGACACATCTGATCCGCCGGTTAAGCAAGGAGAGCAACACCAATGAACAGCGTTCCCATCTTCCGTTATCGCTATCACCCATTCCTGACCGTCATTGCGGCGATTTCGCTCATCCTGCTAGGCATCGGCGCAGCGTATCTGGTCTGGATCAATATGCTGCGCGACCAAGAACGACTCAATCCGTCAACCGAACGCGTGCTGGTGACAACCGACGGTCAGCGTATCCCGCTAACCCAGCCCAGCCCGACGGTCGTTGCATCGGCGACGGCAGAAGCCACACTGACTGCCGTCGAGACACAGGTGACGCTGAAAGCGCTTGTCACACCGACGCCGGAAATACATCCGCTTCCACCGGAGCGCCTGATCATTCCGCGTATCAACATCAACTGGCCCGTGACGCTAGCAGACATCGATCACCTGCCGAAGTTTCGCGGCGTCGGATGGATATTCGGCACTGCCTTCCCTGGCACGCCTGGCAACATGGTCCTGACCGGGCATGCTGGCGGACCCTACGCCACCTTTGAGCGCCTGCACGAACTGCAACGCGGCGATGAAATCCTGGTGCAGACTGAGTCATCCATACACCGCTACCGCGTGCAGACGGTCTACGAAACGTCGCCGGACGATGTCCTCGTGATGGCGCCCAGCGACAGAATGATCGCCACGCTTATTACGTGCAGCGGCGACTGGATTCCCGAGCGCCAGATGAACGCACGCCGGTTGATCGTGGTTGCCGTGTATGAAGGGAGGCAGTAACACCACAGAAACGCTTTTATTCTTACAGTTCAATAACAAATCTACGCATACGCATAGTGCAAACAATACCTACTATGCGTTGCCAAAAATGGTTTTTCGATAACCTTCAGGGCATATTTCGCAATCATGCGCGCTGTTTTATTAGAGTATGATCGAGGTGTGGCATATTCGAACATAATAACGCAGCACGACCATGACACCTTGTGCTACACCTTGTGTTACACCTACCTCTGCTGAACCTGAACGAAACGCGCCGCTTCCTTTAGATCAGGCGCAAGCTGCATCCGACATCGCTTTGTTTGAACAATGGCGAAGGGAGCGTGAGCAACTGTTGCATCTCCTCGCCGAGCGCGAAGCGGAGATCCATGTTTTGCGCAGTATGGCGTCCGAGGCGCGCTGCGTCGAGCAGCGCCGGGTCGCCCGTGAACTGCACGACGGCGTGGCGCAGCAGATCACCACTGCCTGTCTGCATCTTCAAACGCTAGCGAGCATCTATCGCCCACGGTCGCCTGAGGCGCGCGTTGCGCTCAAACGGGCCATCGAGCAGACTCGCCGCGCTGCCGATGAGGTGCGCCGGGTGATCGCCGGAACCGCGCCTGCAGCCCTCGATGCGAATCGCCTGGTTGAAGCGATCCTCAGAGAAGCGATGACGCTACACCGCGATGGATGGCGGGTGACGACTCGGATTATCGATGTTGGTCTGTTGCCGCACGACGTTGAAGTGGCGCTGTTTCGCGTGGTGCAGGAGGCGCTCCAGAACATTCGCCAGCACGCGGGGCGCTGCCGGGTGCAGGTGATGTTAATGTGCGAAGGATCGCACATCCGATTGGAGATTGTCGATAATGGGCGCGGCTTCGATCCCCGGAAGACCGCCGCAGGCCGATTCGGTCTGACAAGCATGCGCGAGCGTGCAGCATTGCTTGGGGGAACCATCAATATTCAAAGTCGCCCTGGCTGTGGGACGAGGATTGTGATCCTTGCACCGCTGGATAGCACCTGCCATCTTTCTCGGAAAAGCTGACGCAAAGTAACGCAAAGGCAGTGCGCGCCTTTGCGTCTTCGCGCCTTTGCATCAGCTCTTCTCAGCGACTGCATCAGGCTTGCAGCACAGACGGAAGTGAAGCGCAATGTTGCTCAACCAGTCTGCTCGAAGTTCATCACTGTCTGCACGTGTCTTGATTGTTGACGACCACGAACTGGCGCGCGCCGGGCTTGCGGCAGTGCTGGCGCGCGAACCAGGCATCGAGGTCGTCGGCGAGGCAGGCGACGGCGCCGCCGCGCTCGATTTTGTCGCACGCCATCCGGTGGACCTGGTTTTGATGGACCTGCGGATGCCAGTGATGGACGGCATCGAGGCAACGCGACGGATCAAGGCGCTCGCTCCGGCGGTCAGCGTTGTGATTGTGACCGTGCAGGCGCAACCAGACGCGCTGATGGAAGCGTTGCGCGCGGGCGTCGTCGGGTATCTGCTGAAGGACGCGAGTCGGCGCGAGATTATCGGCGCGGTGCGGCAGGCGCTGCGCGGCGAGGCGTTCCTGAACCCGGATCTGGTGCTGCGAACCCTGCGTCAATTGGCTCGGGCCGCGCCGGGCGACGACACGCTGTCAATCGAACCGCTGACTCCGCGCGAGCAACAGGTGTTGCGGCTGCTGATCCAGGGCAAAACGAACCGGGAGATTGCCCGCGAACTGGTGATCAGCCCGGGCACGGTGAAGGTGCATGTCGAACATATCATCGCCAAGCTCGGCGTATCGGACCGCACGCAGGCGGCAGTGCGGGCGCTGGAATTGGGGCTTGTCAGGGGATAAGGGTTAGAGGTCAGGAGAAGCAGGAATCAAAAGCGAAGCGCCAGAGATTGAGAACCGGGAGCCAAGAAGCGAGAACCAGAAGTCGGGCGCAGACGCGGATTTCGTACCTATCTGGTCCACGCACGAGAAACTGGGTGTTACATCGCTCTCCTGCTGATACCTTGACTGCGAGCCTTTGTGTGGGCTTCGCCGGAAGAGGTGTTCATTTCTTTTCGTCTTTGTGCGTATGATTTTGCTGATGTAGGGGAGGATCGCTCTCAAGCGGAGGCTTTTTGGGGACGAAGCGGGTTTGCCGCATCCTGACGCCTTCTTGCCCCCTCATCCCCCCCGCCCTCTTCTTCCACCAGGGGAGAAGGGGAGTCTCACAAGTGTAGAGCTTTTGGGTACGATGGAAGTTTTCCGTGTCCTGACGCCCTTTTGCCCCTCATCCCCCCTACCCCCTTCTCCCACGAGGGGAGAAGGGGGAGGTGCTCTCAAGGGTAGGCTTTTTGGCGTGCGAAGCGGATTTGCCGCATCCTGACGCCCTTTCCCCCTCATCCCCCCTCCCCCCTTCTCCCACCAGGGGAGAAGGGGGAGTTTGCGCATCCTGACGCTCAAAGCGGACGATGCAACGGAAGGGCGTGCTGGAAAAAATCTACACTTGTGAGGCGGGGGGTTGGGGTGAGAAGGGGGGAATCAGGGCGTCCGGTTGCTTGAAACGGGCAATGCAACGGAAGGGCGTGCTGGAAAAAATCCACCCTTGTATGGAGTTTGAGAAAATATCCGGTATCGCCCGGTCTAGCCTGCGAAAGCGGGCTTCGCAACCGTAGTCCGCGACTTTAGGCGCCGGGCAGGTGGGCGGAGAGCGGGACATTTATTCAAAAACCATATGAGCATGCCTGCTCAAGAGACGAGGTGAGAAACGGCTCGGCGTTACGGGCGAAGGCGGCGCTCAGCGCCTCACAGTCTGCGGCAACGCACGCTACCCGTTCCGGCGCGCCGATCGGGCGCCTCGAGCGCCAGGACTCCCGTGCGCAGCCACGTCCCCCAGCCGACAACGAAAACCCCGAACAGCGGATCGAGCGCGGGGCTGAACGGCGCGAGCGCTGCCGGGGAGTCCAGGCGGTCGTCAGCCCGCCACGCCTCCGCAATCGCCTGCGCGCGCAGCGGGTATCGGCAGTGACTGCAGCGCCGACACGACGCGCGACTGAACAACACACGGCTGAAGAAGAACCCTTCGGGAAAGCGTTGCTGCATCTCCTCGCCAGCGCTGCGATCAAGCGCGCCGTGCAAAAACCGCAGTTGCGCGTAATGCCCGGCGGAATACGCCCTAGTCCTGCCACGTCCGTCGGCGGCAGATACAGCCGAGTCTGGATGATCAGAAGGGGAATGGTGCAGAAGAGGACGAAAAACTGAGCGATGCGTCGGCTAATGGTCATGAGCGACGATGCCACAGAATGATAGTCGCGCGACGAGTTGGCGAACCGAGAAGCCTATAGGGCAATACCCTGCCAGAAAGCAGATATGGCATTACCAACCCTGGCTTCATGAGTGAGTTCCAGGCAGGATGCTGGCAAGATAGCGCTAAGAAGATCCCATTCTCGTTTGCCGTCGGCTTGCGCTTCAACAACCAACCCAATGCAAAAAGAACAGCAATGTCAACCGCTATGAGTAGCAAGGGAAGACCGAAGGCAGCTACTACTTCAACGACTGCCTTTACTTTCTGCATCTCGTTCTCTGGCGAGCTAACGCTCCGCTTCAGCCGCGCCGCGAAGCGCAGCGGAGCGGCGTCGGCTG
>JANXAL010000007.1 GCA_025062325.1 Roseiflexus sp. | reverse complement strand
TGCGCCTCGTAATAGGTGCGCACCACCAGTTCGCCGATCAACCCCAGGCTGATAAACTGCACCCCCAGCACAATCAACAGCACTGCCAGCAGAAGCAGGGGGCGGTCGGCGATGGCGGCGCCATACGCCAGTTTGATCCAGGTCAGATATGCGCCGATCAGCACGCCCGAACCACCCGCCAGCAGACCGAGCAACCCGAAGATCTGCATCGGACGGGTGCCATAGCTGAGCAAAAATCGCACTGTTACCAGATCGAGCAGGACGCGCAGGGTGCGACTGATGCCATACTTCGATCTGCCGAACCGGCGCGGTGCGTGACGAACCGGCAGTTCCGTCACGGTCACTCCCTGCCAGCTGGCGATGGCGGGAATGAAGCGGTGCAGTTCGCCATATAGACGGATGCCGCGCACTACTTCCAGACGATAGGCTTTCAATGAGCAGCCATAGTCGTGGAGGCGGACGCCGGTTGCCCACGAGATCAGACGGTTGGCGATGATTGATGGCAGACGCCGGTTGAGGAACGGATCCTGACGGTGCGCGCGCCAGCCACTGACCACATCGTACCCTTCCTCAATCTTCGCCAGCAGTGCGCCGATATCCGCCGGGTCATTCTGCAGGTCGGCGTCGATGGTCACCACCACTTCGCCGCGCGCCCGGTCGAACCCGGCGGAGAATGCTGCCGTTTGCCCGAAATTGCGGCGCAAGCGCACCACCCGCAGTCGTCGGTCGGCGCGCGCCAGGTCGCGCAACAACGCAAAACTCCGGTCGCGACTGCCATCGTCGACGGCGATAATCTCATATGGTAGACCGAGGTGCTCCAGTTCGCTCGTCAGCCGCTCATAGAGATGCGGGATGTTTTCTTCTTCGTTGTAGACCGGCACGACAACTGAGAGGTAAGGCGCGGATGCGCCATCCCGTTGCCGTATCGCTTCTGTGTGCGGTTGATGGATTGCCGTTATGCCCATGCGTGTCGCCTTTTGTCAGGGTCTCGCAACGTTGGAGACGGTGCAGAGACCTCAAGGGTCGGGGTACGTTCCACCACCGTCAACCTTTGCACCTATTATGGCACGAACGCATTTCGCACATACATCGATGCGATTAGCGTCCACAGGAACGCATTGCATGTCAGCGTCAGCCACAGCACAACCGGTGATTTTCCCCAGCGCGCCAGTTGAATGAAGAGCGGAAAGATGATTGTAAATCGCCGAACAATTCCCATATAGGGCCACAGCGGATAGACAATCGACAGGTTCATCGCAGCCAGCGTCAGGCTGTAGATTGCATAACTGCGTCGGGCGCGCACAGTGGTTGCCAGCGTTAGCGCTAGCATGATCAGCATGAGCATTGTATTGAGGAGCAGATAGAAGTAGGGTCGCTCCCGCAACTGATCAAGCGCATAGCCGAAATTGACCCAGGGCCAGCTAAAAGTTTCGCCCCACACATCGGCATACGATGGCGTTACCAGCAGCGCACTGACGAGCGTGCCGGGGTCGCGCCAGGAAAACGCGACATCGCCGAGCGTCGCGCGGTACACGATCCATCCCAGCAGCGCCAGCGGCGTAAGCGATAGACCTGCCAGCGGCCCAATCAGGGTGCGTATGCCTGTCGCACGCACCGTCGAACGGTGCTGCTGCCATAGTTCCCAGAGTAACGGCAGGAGCACGACTGCCCCCGGTTGCTTGGTGAGCGCGGCTGCACCGCCAGCCGCGCCAGCAAGCCACCAGCGCCCCTTCCGTCCGGCATACAACGCAGCAACGACGCTCAACAGCAGTAGCGATTCGGTATAAGGTAGCAGAAACGCAAAACCAAGCGGACTGCCAATCAGGAACAGGGTCGTGCGTTGCGCCGTAGCATCGTCATCATCGAGCGTCACCAGGCGATAGAGCAATGCCAGCATCGCAACGCAGCAGACCTGCGCGACTAACCATGCTGCCAGCAAATATTCTCCGCCCAGTAACCGCCCTAGTACGCCCGTAAGAAATGGATAGAGCGGGTGAAATGCTGTATCGCCGGGGCGATGACCGTAGCCGTGCTGCGCGATGCCGATATACCATATGACATCATAGCGCAAAAGCGGCAGCAGCACAACCCGCTCCAACCACGTCCCAAGCGGCGCCGACGGAGACCAGACCGCAACCGACGCCTCTTCAACCCACTTCGGATAGACTGACGAGACCCAGGCGTTCCAGAGGATGAAAAGCGCGCTGTAACCGGCGTACAGCCGCAGCGCCCAGCGCCACGCCATCACGGTTGTTCGAGAAGCGGGTCGATCAATGCTGGCATCAGTCGTGATCTCCATCGGAAGGCATCTCCGCTCTTGCAGGTCAGAGTCTCGCATAGAGGCGCAGAGGCGCGAGGGCGCAATTGTTTCCGCCAAAAATCGCTCTATCGCTCCTTCCCCGTGTGAACATGCCAGTATTGGGACGCGCTGACTCGCCTGTGTGAAGTATAGTCTTTTTACACGCTGGTGAGAGTCGCAGAATTGCATCGATCAGGGTACAAAACCGTGATCGAGTGGAAAGAACTATCGGATGAGAGGCGGAGCTGCGGACTGATTTATGAACCTAAGTTCCGATATAGGGTCGTGCTGCGAGCTGAAGCCATTGCTGAGATCACCTGTGGAGCGGTTAGCGTTCGTGGCGACCAGCTCACCCGGCGTTTGCTGAGCCTGTCGAAGCCGACGCCAACCGCGATGGCAGCACGAAGCCCCGCTATTGCGGGGCTGGTTTGAGGTGTCTGCAGGCGCCTAGGCGAGGGCGCAGCGACGCCCTTTGTGCGATCAGCCCGATGGTCAAGCGTCGAGCGGCGCAGCGGACGGCTGCCTGGCGATGCTGGCCTGGACTTGCGTGGCGGAGGCGACAGTCATACAAAGGTGAGAGCGTCAGTCACAGAAATCGCACAAAAACTTGTTTGAACCCTTCCAGATCGTCGAGGTTTTCTTGCAGGACGCGGAACACGATACTTCGGTCGATCTTCAGGTAATCATGCACAAGAATGTTGCGAAAACCAATCATCCTGATCCAGGTCTTCTCTTGAGAAGAGTCGATCAAACCCGCTTCGCGCAATCGACAAGGAATGTCGCTATACCAATCGACAGTTCCTAAACCCAACTCTGCAACAACGTGACTTCCCAAATCATTGAGCGACTCAATCGCCAGTTGAAGAAAACGCTCTGCGCTCCCGTATCGTTCGGGATTACCGACGAATTCATCATATGAATATCGCTGCAATTGGCGGAGAATGATCAGATACTCATCCAGCTTCTCCAGCCTCTTGCGGATCACGTCGGGCCTGACCATACAGCACCCTCTGTTTATACGCCCGGCGCTGGACATCCAGGTAGGGGCGAAAGTCTAAAAACTGGCGCACGATCCTGGAAAAATATGCACCCCGGTCAAAGTCTTCCGTTTGATAGATAACCCGGTTGTGACGCACGACTTCGTGTTTCAACACGATATCGTTTGTGTTGAGGATAACCAGATCGACCCGACAGAATCCGGCGCGAGCCAGATCGGTCAAGATGTCGAGCCGGGGCAACTCGCCAGCGCCCGGTCGCGGAACAATCGCCAGATCGAGGTCGCTCTCGGCGTGCTGCCTGCCAGTGACGGCTGAACCGAACAGATAGACCGCATGGATGTCCGGGTAGTTCTTGAAGATGTCGGGCAACCGTTCCAGTGCGGGGAACATTGACGACCTCAACCATCATCGACGTTTCGTGCATTACGATTATACCGCCAGGATCACCGAGGCGGGGCAGCATCCCTGGAGCGAGGGTACAGTCATATCGCTGCGGGCTGAGGCGGGCTGGTGAAAAAACAGTTCGATCTTCCTGGGCGCTGCGTGCTGAAGCCCTGGCTGAGATCGTGAAAGCCTGCTGGGGCTTCCACGTCCTGAGCGCGGGCTCGAGCCCACGGCTCAGACGGGCGCGGGTTTACTGGATTTATTCCTTTTTATCAGTCACTGGGCGAGCGGGCGTGTAGCGGAATATTTCTTCGAAAACCATCAGCTTGCAGCTCAGCGGGCGCATGATCTGGCAACAGATATACAAGAATGAAACTGGATCGCTAATACAAGCCTCAAGGGTGCGTTCTCAACCCTCCCACGTTCAACCCGTAACACACACCTCCTGACGAGCGCCCGCAGAGGGACGCCCCTCCGTGTGCCTCACACGTAACGTTGCCACGTTTGTATGACGCCCAGAGGTGTAGTGCGCGTGATGCCTGGAGGCGTGATATGCGTTATGTCTGAAGGCGTTGCGGTGCAACGTCTCTACGGGCAACCATCTGCAACCTTCAGCCTTCGCACGCTGAACGTTCAACGCGCAACGTTCAATGTCTCCACACCCGCAACCACATTTCCAGGCTGATCCAGCGCCACACCTGGCGTGCGTCGCCGCGCGCGCACCACTCCTCTACGGCATGACGCACGGCGGGCAGATCGAGGTACGCGCCGCTGGCAGCACTGTCAGCGAACAGATCGGGGCGCATCGCCAGCAGGTCGCGCTGCCAGGCGACTTCCGGCGTCTCAAAGCCGACTTTGTCGCTTCGCCAGGCAATGGCATCGGGCAGCAATCCTTCCATCGCCCGCCGGTGCACCCATTTCGTCCATCCATGATGAATGCGCAGATGCGGCGCCTGCTGGAAGACGAACTCGACCAGCCGGTGATCGAGGAACGGAACGCGCGACTCGACGCTGAACGCCATCGAATTGCGGTCTTCGTAGCGCAACAGATGCGGCAGACTGCTCTCCATCACGGCATCGCGCAGATGGCGGTCGAGCGAGGATTGTTCACACCACGACGGAATGTCCGCCAGCGCGGCGCGGCGGCACTCAACTGCAAAATCAGAGCGCAACACATGGGACAGTGGACGCAGCGCCTGTCGCCCGGCATACGCCAGTTCGATAGCGGACGCAGGCAGAGTGAAGATCAGCGCATTGCGCAAGAGGGGGATGGCGGGCTGACCGCTGCGCGCACTGATCAGCAACGCTTCTCTGGCAAATGTCGCCCCGCGCGCCTGGCGCAACAGATCGCCCAGGTAGCGAGCATATGGCCGATACCCGGCCAGCACCTCATCGGCGCCCTGCCCGTCGAGCAGCACCGTCACGCCGCGTTCGCGCGCCAGCCCCATCACGCACCATTGCGCGAAAATGCTGGTCGACTGGAACGGCTCGTCCTGGTGCCATGCCAGCCGCTCAAGGTCAGCATTCAGGCGCTCGACCGTCGGGATCACAAAGTGCCCGTCGGCAGCGGTGGCGCGCAGCACCCGTTCGATATGCCGACGTTCATTGTAGCGCCCGTCACTGTCGTAGACTGCGCTGAATGTTTTCTGGCGCTCGCCAATCTGCGCTGCCGAGAGGCCATCCTGCCGCATGAGATGGTTCACGGCGCACACAATCGACGACGAATCGATCCCGCCGCTCAAACAGGTGCCGACCGCCACATCCGAGCGCAGTTCGAGACGCACCGCGTCGATGAACAGGTCGCGGTACGATGCAACGATGTCGTCAGTTGGACGCGGATGACGATGATTGTCTGGCAGCGCGACATCATAGTAGCGCCGTGGCGCAACCGGTGACGTCATGTCGATGTGCAGGCAGTGTCCCGGCGGCAAGGCGCGCACGCCGATAAAGAAGGTCGCACCATGCTGGGGACTGGGCAATCGTCCATCGACAAGAAAATGGTAGATTGCCAGCGGCTCCGGCTCGAAGGGTAAGGCGTGGGGACCAACCAGCGCCTTGATTTCCGAGGCGAAGGCGAAGGTCTGCCCGGTTGCAGTGTAATAGAGCGGCTTAACGCCAAAGCGATCGCGCGCCAGGAACAACGCGCGCCGCTCACGGTCCCAGATCGCGAATGCCCACATGCCGTTCAGGCGTTCCAGACACGCCTCGCCCCACTGCGCATACGCCGCCAGAATGACCTCGGTATCGCCGCCGCTGCGGAAGTGATGTCCGAGGCGCCGCAACTCCTCACGCAGCTCAATGAAGTTGTAGATCTCGCCGTTGAACACAATCCAGAAGCGCCCATCGGCGCTCGCCATCGGTTGATGCCCGGCAGGCGACAGATCAAGGATCGCCAGGCGACGAAACCCAAACGCCAGGCTATACCCTTCGCCGTGCGCCTGGTCGAGCGGCGGCAACGCCAGTCGCCGGTCAGTCTCCGCGCCAGCATAAGACGCGCACGTTCCCTGCGCAGGATGTGCCAGCAGATATCCCTCATCGTCCGGTCCGCGGTGGCGCAGGCGGCTCGTCGCCGTTTGCAATGCCGTCAGATCGACCGGTCGCCCGTCACGATGCCAGATGCCGTAGATGCCGCACATGTCTTTTCCTGTAAGAACCGAGAACCAAGAACTGAGAACCGGATGGCAAGGGTTAGGGGTTAGGGGTTAGGGGTTAAGGGTTAGGGGTTAGGGGTTAGGGGGTCGAGAGCCTTCTAACCTTCAACCTGTAACCTTCAACCCCCCTCCATTCGACGTTCAACGTTCGAGGTGCCACCTTCCCACTTGTCACGCGCACTGTTCAACAGCGAAGACTTTCGAGGTCAAGCGAAGCGCCCTCAAGAACGAGCTCCTTCCTGCTGGCGACAATTGTTGGCGCGCCCGGGCGCCCG
>JANXAL010000143.1 GCA_025062325.1 Roseiflexus sp. | reverse complement strand
GGACGGCCGTTGCCCGCGCCGACCGGTCATCTCAATCATTTCGAGCGCATGGTTGCTCTGAGCCTGGAACAATTGGACCGCAACAACCGCGTCGATGCCCTTGCCTATCGTTGGCTTTTGTGCGCGGCACAGTTCGCACCCGACGAACCAATCCCGGTCGCTCGCCCGTGCGCTATGCTGAACGACCCGATTGACCGGTCGCTGTTCGACGCAGCGCTGCAACGTATGCTGGAAACCGGACTGATTCTGGCTGCGGATGCCGCCACAGGCGTCGTGCGGATGCACCGGCTGTTCGCCGCCTGTTTGCGCCGCCTTGACGATGTGCGTGAGGTGCGGAATGCGACTGAGCTGGGCGCTGCTTGAGCGGGTGTCCTGGCTGCTCAAGAAACGCTACGCCGCGCATGCGGCTCTGCACTCCGTCATCTTCCCCAGAGACGCGCACGCGTGGACATCAATCCCTATACTGATGACATTGAAGTTCCGTCGGCGCAAGGCTGGCTCAGAACATTGGCGTGCGTCGAGGCGAGGGCGTGGCAGCACCCTTCGTGCGATCAGCCCCTTCGACAGGCTCAGGATGCCGCGCTGGTCGTAGGTGGCTGCCGACTAACCAATCGTTCTGACGCGAACAACGTAAGGGCGGGTCTGAGACCTCACAGGTGTAGCGTTTTTGGGGGCGATGGATAGTTTCTGCATCCTAACGCCTGTTTTCCCCTTATCCCTCTTCCCCTTAGGTGTAGGCTCTTTGGGGTACGAAGCAGGTTTGCCGTGTCTTTACGCCTTCTTGCCCCTCCTCTCCCCTTGCCCCCTGCCCCCGCCAGGGGAACAGGGGGCGTGTGCAGATTCTAACGCTCTGTTCCCCTTCCTCCCCCCTGCCCACTGCTCCCACCAGGGGAGAAGGGGGAGTTGGGGCGTCCTGTTGCCTCAAACGGGCGATGCAATGCGAAGGATTGCTGGAAAAAATCTCTACTTGTGAGAGGTCTGAGACCCGCCTTACGCTTCAGGCTCCTGTATCAGCGTAATCCGCCCCTAGCGTCGCCTGTTCCACCCGCCCGCGTGGCAGATCGAGACGGTCAATCAGGTCAGCGAGGCGCGCCGGGTCGCCAGTGGTCGCGTAGGTGACGCTGCCCGGCGTCCCGGTCGGCACTCTGGTCAGCCCGCGCTCCTGCAGCGCCTGCACCACGCGCTGCGCTACGGCTGGGGCGATGCCGAGCATGTGCGCATCGTCACCAACGAGGGCGCAGAGTTGCGGCAGAAGCAGCGGATAGTGAGTGCAACCGATGACAACTGTGTTAGCGCCAGCGTCGAGGAGCAGCGCGACATACCGGCGCAGCGGCGCCGTGGTTGAAGGCGAGTCAAGCTCTCCGTCCTCGATACGTTCAACCAAACTGGGGCATGCCTGCGACACGACGCGCACGTCACTCGCCCAGCGCTCAATGAGATTGCGCAGCAGATCGCCTGCCAGGTTTGCAGGCGTCGCCAGTACGCCGACGCCGCCGCTGCGCGTGCGGCTGCCAGTTTCACCAGCGGCGCTATGCCAACGAAGGGAGTGTCGGGGAAGCGACGGCGCAGATCGGCGAGCGCAGCGGCGCTGGCGGTGTCGCATACCACGACGACCATTTTTGCGCCGTGCTCGATAGCCACCCGGCGCACGCAGCAGCAATGATGCGCAATTTGTCGGGCAGACGCGGACCATATGGGCAGTGCGCCTGTCCGCCAAGTAGAGCAGGTCTTCCTCTGGCAAGGGGCTACTTACTTCGCGCAGCGCGGTAATGCCGCCGATGCCGCTGTCGAAGAAACCGAGTCGGTTGCAGAGCTACGTTCCTCGCGTCTCCCGATACCGTACCAGGCGCTCGACGGCAGCGAAGTTCCACGGGTCGCCCAGCCCCAGGATAATGTGCGCTGCGCCAGCGTCCACGAAGGCATCGAGATTGTTCAGATCGTCGACGCCGATGAGGACGGTGCGCTCGATGGTTGCCGGGTCGCGCCCGAATTCGCGGCACCAGTTGTCGAGCACCTGGTTTTTGTGGCGGAATCGTTCGGGCGGACCAAAACCGTTCCACATATCAGCGTATTGCGCAGTCAACTTGAGCGTCACCTTCTCGCCGCCGCCGCCGATCAGAATGGGGAGCGGCTGGCGCAGCGGCGGCGGGTTCAGGCGTTCGAGCCGCTGTTTGATCTGCGGCAGCGCCCTTCCCAGCGCGCGCAGGCGATCCGGCGCCGTTCCAAATTCGTATCCATATTCGTCATAGTCGCGCTGGAACCAGCCCGCGCCGATGCCCAGGATCAGGCGCCCGCCGCTGATATGGTCAACGGTGCGCGCCATGTCGGCAAGCAGGTGCGGGTTGCGGTAACTGTTGCACGTCACCAGGCAGCCAATCTCAGCGCGACCCGTCAGTGTTGCCATAGCAGTGAGCAGCGTCCACGCCTCGAAATGGGCGCCATCGGCAGGACCAAAGAGCGGAAAGAAATGGTCCCAATTCCAGATCGAATCAACGCCAAGCGCCTCGACCTGGCGCACGGCGTCGGCGAACGAGCGGTATGACGTGTGCTGCGGGTGCAACTGCACACCGACGCGAATAGCGGTCATATGATTCCTTTCCAGATAAGCTCGATCCGCTGTACATCATACACTAATCTTGCCCATTTCCGATGCTGCTCTTCAGGGTATTGACCAGCGCAGGATTCAATGGTATATTGTGAACGATTTCACGAAAGAAGGTGACAACTGATGATCGAAACCGAGATCGAAACACGACCCGTCGAAAAGACGCGTGATATGTATAAACAGAACGGCGTGTCCGGCTCATCGCGCGCGCGCCCGCGCGTGGTGATCGTCGGCGCAGGATTTGGCGGCCTGGCAGCCGCCCGCGAACTGGCAAACGCCGATGTTGATATCCTGATGATCAACCGGACAAACTACCACGGTTTCTGGCCCCTCCTCTACCAAGTAGCGACTGCTGGTCTAGAGCCGGAGTCGATCGCTTACCCGGTGCGCGCGATTCTACGGCGCTACCGCAACGCCGATTTCCTGCTCGCCGAAGTGAGCGGCGTGGATTTCGAGCGGCGCGTCGTGCTCACCGATGTCGGTCCTGTGCCCTACGACTACCTGGTGCTAGCAGCGGGGAGCACGACGAACTTTTTCGGGAATGAACGCTTCGAACGGTATACGCTCGGCATGAAGGACCTTGACGAAGCACAGCGGCTGCGCAACCATATTCTGCATTGCTTCGAGCGTGCCGCGTTTGAGCGCGATCCGACGCGCCGTGCGGCGTTGCTGACCTTCGCTGTTGTCGGCGGCGGTCCGACCGGCGTTGAGCTAGCAGGGGCGTTCGTTGAGTTGATCCGTCACGTGATGCGCAAGGATTACCCAATGCTTGACGTGCATCAGGCGCACGTAGCGCTCATCGAAGCGACCGACCGAGTGCTGGCGACGTTTCCCGAGTCGCTGCAGCGCGCTGCTGTGGATCGGCTGCGGCGCATGGGGGTGGATGTGCGCCTGAATACGCCGGTAGCAGATGTGCGTCCTGGGGTGCTGGTATTCAAGGACGGCACAGAACTAGCGGCGGAGACGATCGTGTGGGCAGCGGGTGTGCGCGCGTCGCCGCTGGCGGAAGCGCTTGGCGTAGCATTGGGACGCGGCGCGCGGGTGAAGGTCGAACCGACGCTGACGCTGCCGGGACATCCCGAGGTTTTTGTGATCGGTGACATGGCATACCTGGAGGGGTACCGACCCGGCGTACCCTACCCAATGGTCGCACCAGTCGCTATTCAGATGGGCGAACAGGCGGCGCGCAACATCATCGCGCGCACCCGACGCAATCCGATGAAGCCGTTCCGCTATTTCGACAAAGGGCAAATGGCGACGATTGGGCGCAGCGCGGCAGTGCTCGACGCCTTCGGCATTCGGCTGACTGGCTGGCCAGCCTGGGTCGGCTGGCTCTTTGTGCACCTGATAGAACTGGTCGGCTTCCGCAACCGGGCGCTAGTGCTGCTGAACTGGGCGTACAGCTACTTCACCTACGACCGCGGCGTGCGCTTGATCTTCGGCATTGGGGCGCAGGAACGAGTGAGAGTTGAGCGGTTTATGTTGAATGTTGAACGGTGAACTCGACTCTGTCTGCGCCCCATGCCTGGCGCACCCGGAGCCGCAGGCAATCGCTGTAAGGCGTTCCTCCACTCTTCGCAGGCGGAGATTGTTCTGGCACTCCTCTGTGCTGATTGTCTGCTTCAAGCATCAGGATGCCTTGACTCCCCCTTTTCCCCTCGTGGGAGAAGGGGGTAGGGGGGATGAGGGGGAACACGGGCGTCAGGATGCGGCAAACCTGATCCACACCCTGAAAAGCCTGCGCTCGAGAGCTCCCCTACCCCCGCTGGTGACCGTCGCCTCCATCTAGGCGCAGCGCCGCCGCACCCCTACCACGCTGCGTCCTCAGCGTTGTGTCAAACTCCGCGACTGCCGCCCACCCGCTGGTGGCTGTTACCCCTGCTCGGGCAATTACCGCTGTAAGTGGTTCGGGTATACTAGTGGGGAAAGCCCACTGATTGCGAGGATGAGCCTATGACCCGCCGACGAGCCAGCGGTATCCTGCTGCATCCGACATCACTCCCTTCACGATGGGGTATTGGCGATCTGGGAGATGGCGCATACGATTTCGCCGATCTTCTTGCGGCTGCGGGTCAGCGCATTTGGCAAGTGATGCCACTCGGTCCAACCGGTTATGGCGACTCGCCCTACCAGAGTTTTTCCGCCTTTGCTGGCAACCCGCTGCTGATCAACTTCGACATTCTGCTTGAAGAAGCTCTGCTTGCGCCGTCGGACCTTGCCGATGCGCCGATCTTGCCGGATACCTTTGTCAATTATGGTGCGGTCATTCCCTTCAAGCATCGCATTCTTCGGCGCGCATTCGCCCGATTTCAACAGGGGTACGCCGACCATCTACGCGCCGATTTCGAGGCGTTCTGTGAAGCGCAGGCATCCTGGCTCGAAGACTACGCGCTGTTCGCAGCCCTGAAGAGCGCCAACGGCGGCGGTCCGTGGTCTACCTGGGATCCAGAATTACGCAGCCGTGATCCCGGCGCTCTCGATGCTGCGCGCCGTACATACGCCGACGAGATTGCCTACCAGCGGTTCATTCAGTATCTCTTCTTCGACCAATGGCTTGCATTGAAGAAATACGTCAACGACCTCGGCATTCAGATCATGGGAGACATTCCGATCTTCGTCGCCTACGACAGCGCCGATGTCTGGGCGCATCCCGAGTTATTCTTTCTTGACGATGAAGGCAGGCCGACGGTGGTTGCCGGCGTCCCGCCCGACTATTTTAGCGCCACTGGTCAGTTATGGGGCAACCCGCTTTACCGCTGGGACGTCCTGAAAGAACGCGGCTACGACTGGTGGATCGAGCGGTTTCGCACTATCCTGACCCTGGTCGATATTGTACGAGTCGATCACTTTCGTGGCTTTGCCGCTTACTGGGAAGTGCCAGCCACTGAGGAGACGGCGGTCAATGGTCGCTGGGTCAAGGGACCGGGCGCGGATCTGTTTGAGGCGATCGAGCGGGCGCTCGGCGCGCTGCCGATTGTCGCGGAGGACCTGGGGGTTATCACGCCCGATGTCGAAGAATTGCGCGACCGGTTTGGCTTCCCGGGAATGCGGGTGTTGCAGTTCGCCTTTGGCGGAAACGCCGATCAGCCCTACCTGCCGCACAATCACATTCAGCGATGCGTCGTCTATACCGGCACGCACGACAATGACACAACCGTGGGATGGTGGCGTACCGCCTCGGAGAAGGAGCGTCGTCATGTGCAGTTATATCTGGGGCGCAGCGGCGATGACATCGCCTGGGATTTCATCCGGGCGGCACTGTCGTCGGTGGCGGACACCGCAATCATCCCGTTGCAGGATGTCCTGTCATTGGGAAGCGAGGCGCGCATGAACATGCCCGGTCGTCCTAGCGGCAACTGGACATGGCGTTTTAGTATGCATCAGCTCACGCCTGAGATTATCTCGCGCCTGCGCGAACTGACAATCCTCTACGGTCGGTATGCCGAGCCAAAACCAGAAGAGAAGCAGATCGACCAGGTTGATGAGCAGTCGGTGTACGTGTGAAAGGTCGCATCACCCCTTTCCCAGCCAGTGCACACTGGCCGGTCGTTCACCCAGGCCGCTCGCGCGGATCACCTGCTTATCGTCGGGTATCAGATTGAGGTAGTTATCGCTCCAATCAACGCTATCACCTGCGGCAGGCGCTACGCCTTTCGCAGGACGGGCTGCGCGGATGTGCAACTCATCTTCGGATGCCCGATCAAGCGCAACGATTTGGATCGGGGAAGTCAGATATTTGAGCGGTGCAGGCTAGAGCGAGGCGCGCGCTACAATCTGAGATAATCACATGGGCGTCGAAGATCAGCGCAGCCCCCGGATCGAAGCGGTGCGGTCGGGGAGGAGCGACACGCGCAACTTGTCGAGCACCATCAGGTCGCTGTCGAGGGTCCACGTGCGCGGTTCCACATTCTCTGCTGCGGCTAGGGTTCCAATGACAACCCATAACTCAACGCTCTGGCTAGTGCGCGCCGGACTGGGGGCAATCGGCGCGAGCGCACGCCGCACCGCGTAGAACGCTGGTTTGGGGCGCAGATAGTAGTCGAGCAGCGACCAGCTAATAGCGGGCCAGCAATCGTTCAGTTGCCAGATCAGCGCGCCAGCCGTCGCGTAGCGCCCCGGTCCGCCCCACCGTCGTCTCCAGGATCGGATTGCCGTTGCCAGCGCTTCAGCCTGCACCAGTTGTGTTGCGTAGATGTGGCCCGTCCCGATCAGACGGCATGCGGACGTTGTCGTTCAGGTAAATTGCCAGGCGTCGTGGTCCGTCGGCTGAGTTGTTGTGATGATCGAGGGTGCGACTCTGCGGGTAGCGCTCGGCAGGCGGTGCGAACGCCTCGATGGTTGCCCGATCCGGGAACGCCTGCCTACCACATTCGCTGACAAAGCGACTGCGATAGGCAGCATACTCTTGGTAGGGCGCAATTTGTCCATCTGAAAGCGCAATCTGCCGTGTGCATATCCAGTATCGCCTGTAAGCGGAGGAGGGAGCGCTGCAGGAACTCAGGGATTAGACGCTTTTGCCCCTCCTTCAGCACGAATATGAGGCATCAGCATGCTCGTGCATATGTCGTTCGCAGAGCGCTCCGCTCAGCGTTCAACCGCCGCCAGCAACCGGAGATGACGCAGCAGCGCATGCACATGGACTGCGCCGGGATCAGTTGAGTCGGCAGGGAAACGCTCTTCAAGCAGTCTTATCGCATCACGTACCGTCTCAGATCCCTTCAGAAGCGCAAGAGCTCCCAGATCCTCTAACACATACCCGCCGGTGTCACGACGATATGTGATCCGACACCCGTAGGATGACTTAAGCGCGTCAAGGTCGTGCTTGAGCGCCGCTACGGCTGCAGCCGGGTATCCTTCGGCGCCGAGTTCCTGTTGGACGGCTGCGATCAGATCCTCAGTCGACGCCGGGCCGCGCAGCAACATGCGTGCAATAAACAGGCGTCGTCGAAACGTGAGTTGAGAACTACGTTTGATGCCGCCGCGTCGTTGAGTCATGGTCCTTCCTTTCAGCAGGCTACGTTGCAGGCTAGAGTATAGCACAAAAGTAGAGCATAAATGCCAGAGAACACCGATGATCAGCAGGCAATTTGTCGGACGTCTGGCTTTACCTGCTGCAGGTAAATGGATCTGGACGCGCCTGCGTCCGGACGCATCCGATTTATAATGATATACGTATCAGTAGATGCAAGCGCTTGCAAGGGGAAAGGAGAGGAAGAAAGGAGGACAATCATCGTGATTCGCCGCTCGTTCGTCATACTTGTTGCGCTCGTCGCAATCGCGCTCGCGTCGTTTCTCGCTCCTGCTCCTGCACAGGCTGAAAGCAGGGCAAAGGTGTACGTGGTTCATGGCATCCCTGGTCGCGATCTTCGTCTCCAACCGAGTCTGCCGGTCGATATATCGGTTAGCGGTACATGCGCCCTGAGACGTCTCAAGTATACTAAGACGGTTGGGCCGCTTGAGCTGGCCGCTGGTTCATACGATATTAGGATTCATCTTTCCGCTTCCCCGACAACGCCCCCATGCAGCGGTCCGGTTGCTGTTTCTAAGAGAGTGTCATTCGACAGAGGAGAGAGCGCGACAATCGTTGCGCACCTGACTGCAGACAGCAAGCCGACAGCGACAAAGTTCGTCAATGATCTGAGACCGGCAAGAGCAGGTAACGGTCGCATCATGGCGCGCCATACTGCGGCGCTGCCTCCGGTTGACCTGATCGTCAAGCCGCTCCGTGATCCAAGGACGATAGCAGTGATCCGCAACCTTGCAAACGGCGAGCAGGTATCAGCGGAACTTCCAGCCAACCAGCGCTTCCGGGTGAAGTTTGCTCCGGCAGGAACAAGCACTCCAGTGCGGGTTGGCAGCGTTAAGGCGCGCCCAGGCGAGACGGTGATTTACCACGCGGTCGGTTCAGTGCGCAAGAACACCTTTACCCTCATCGAGCTGCGTATCCGGCAGTAGAAGAAATAGGGGTGGAGACGGCACAGCGCAATGTCTCCACCCGCTTCCTTAATCAACGCAGAAACACAATCGCAATATCAACAGCCCTGCGCGGCGCGCGATTATGCGGCATCTAGATGAGTGAGAA
>JANXAL010000093.1 GCA_025062325.1 Roseiflexus sp. | reverse complement strand
ATCAACGATGTGACCGTGCTGGAGGGCGACGGCGGCGTGACCGACGCGGTGTTCACGGTGCGGCTGTCAGCGGCGCGTCCGGCGCCGGTCAGCGTGGTGTGCCGCACCAGGGACGGCAGCGCCACCGCGCCGTCCGACTATGCCGCCATCCCGTCGACCGCGCTGACCTTCGCGCCCGGCGAGGTGACGCGCACCATCAGCGCGGCGGTGAACGGCGATACGCTGGTCGAGCCGGACGAGACCTTCTTCGTAGAACTGAGCGCGCCGCTCAACGCGACGATTGGCCGGGGTCAGGGAACCGGCGTGATCCGCAACGACGATGTCGCCGTCTCGCCGCCTGCGCTCAGCATTGCCGATGTGACCGTCGTTGAGGGCGATATCGGCGCGAACCGCGCCAGTCTGACGGTGCGCCGGTCGGCGCCGAGCGACCAACCGGTCAGCGTCGTCTACCAGACGCAGAACGGTACAGCGGAGGCTGGCAGCGATTATGCGCCAGCGCCCGAAACGACGCTCACCGTCGCTCCCGGGGTGACTACGCAAACGATGGCCGTCTCCATCCTGGGCGACAACGTCTTTGCACCCGATGAAACTGTGATTGTCACTCTGAGCGCACCGGTCAATGCGACGCTCGCCCGAAGCCAGGCAGCCGTCACCATTCAGCACGACGACCCGAGACGGGTCTATCTGCCGCTGATCACGAAACTGGCGCCGCCTCCCCCGCCATCCAGCGGCTGGATAACGCTGGTCAGCGCAGACTTCGAGGGCCATTTCCCCGGCAACTGGCGGGTCAGCGACGAAGGGCCCGGCTGGGGGGAGTATCCCTGGAGCAGGCGCAACTGTCTGGCTGTCAGCGGCGCCCGCAGCGGCGGGGCGGTAGGCGGCGCAGATGGTTCACGGTTGCCGTGCGGCAGTCATTACCCCAGCAATGCCGAAAGCTGGAAGGTGTACGGGCCCTTCAGCCTGGCGGACGCTGCAGCCGCCGACCTGCGCCTGAAACTATGGCTCAACTCGGAGATGGATGTCGATGGTCTCTGTATGATGGCCTCGGTCGACGGGCGCAATTTCGCTGGCTCGTGGACAACCGGCGTCACCGGCGGCTGGGTGGACGAGACTCTGGATCTGACAAATGTCTATCAGCTCGGCAATCTGACCGGACGTTCGCAGGCGTGGATCGCGGTTGTTTTCAGCAGCGATGCCGCCATAACCAGACCGCTTGGCGCGTATGTCGACGACATCGTGCTCCGCAAATACGTGCCATCCGCTGGCAGCGTACTGCCGCCATCGGAAGCGGCGACGGCGCCGCCTGCCAGCGCAACCCTGGTGACCCGACCGGCGCAACTGGCGTATCCACACGCGGTGGATCGCCCATAAGCGCGCTCCACAACTGCCCAGATGACGCACGGCTGACCGGTGCGCCTGGCACGCCGCACCGGTTGCCATATGGCGTGATGGGAACACGAACTCGCACAGACGCAACGGATTGGTGCGGATCGTCGGGCGATAGAAGGTGACCGATTCGTGTCCATCCGTCTCAATCCGGGCAAGTCCGTGGGCTCCCACGCACCTTGCAACTGGCGCGTTGCAACGTCCTGACGGCGCATGACCACACTCTCGATATGTGGACCAGTTGACACAGGGGACAAATGGTTTTAGTGTCCGTCTCAATATGCGGCGTCGCATAACGAGCGTACCGTATACGCTTACTGTATGCCGGATCCCTCGACCAACACCGGACGCCGCGCGACTATCAGCCGGAACGGGAGTTTAAGGCTGGTATCTTTCGGTCTTTTATGAGCTGAAGCCGGAGAATCGGTCTCTGCCTGCACAAACAGACAGACGAACTTGCGCGGCTCAGGTGCTCCTGCACGAGACCGGCGACGGCTTGCGCTGGTGGTATCTGACGTGCGGCGGAGTCTACGCTGAAGAGGCCGAGATATCGTACATGCTACCCGCTGCTTCCCGGTCGCACTTTCTGGCGCACGCCTCCATACTTAGGCGAGAGGCGCAACCACGTGCACCGCTGGCTAGACTGGCCATGGAGGCGTGGCGACCTTTACTTGATCCAGGAACTAGTAGCCACCATTCAGGCGCGGAACAACGAGAAACTCATTCCGCGTCTCTGGCTGCCGCTGGTGTAGCGTAACATTAGACGGCGGCGAGGAGCGTTCAAACGAGGACACGTCTGACACAGATCCGACCGCTGGTCTCTGTATGTATCGTGACCTGCCTGCGCCTGCCACTGCTTGTGTATACAGGCAGGTAGACGGGCAAGCAGATAAGAGCGCGGCAGTGACCTTTGCCGGGTCAGCCCAACGGCACCGTCCAATGGTTTGTTGCTGCTTGACCAATCATCTTCGCCCTGAACGGCGTAAGGGCAGTTCTGAAACCCGATCTTCGCGCCATCGCTCGCGGCCCTGCCTACCTTCTGACCTGACGCCTGTGAACCGTTGCTTTGCCGAGCGTCAGCAGCAACACCGCGCTAATGAGCAAGCCCGCAAGCAGATCCAGCAAGCCGGGTCTGGATAGCGCTGCCAGCGCCCCATGCCAGCGCCCACGTGCCAGGTGGTCTTTGGGCTGTTCGCTGTAGGTGGTAACAGGCGCGCAGGAGTCGGCGCTAGCGGATGAGACAGAGAAGATGAGCGGGAACGAGCGATCTCTGCACGCCTGCATCTGGTGTGACTTGCGCCGTTTACTTGCGCAGATTGATTGTGATGTGCGCCTGTCGACATCGGATCTGGCACCATCCGATGCCGCGCGGCTTCCCGGAATAATCAGGGCGATGCACTTCAACGATTGTCCGCGTTGCAGTCGTCAGGCGCAGGGTGACCTCTTCAACTACAACTCCCTCGAAAAAGAACCTTCTGCGACAGGAGAGACTCTGCGAATCGTCACATTCTTCAATGCGCGTCGTACCATCTGGCAGGCGCACTTCAAGCCTGAAGGGACCGGGCTCGGGCTCGACCAGTTCGACCCCCAGTCCATCAAGGCATCCGACTGGAGGGCAACCCGGTTCAAAGGGAGCGCAACCGACCAGCATGAGCAACGCCAGGATCACGATCAACCGCACTGCGCCCATCATCCGCCTCCACAGCGAAGGATACACGAACTGGCTTGTCTGATAGACGACAGCCGGTCGGTTAGGGTTCCGGTGAGGTTCCTTCAGGCGGCGAGTAAGAATGGACCCGCGACTTTATTATGCCATCACTGACGCTCTACCAGCGCCTCCTGCGGCGAACGCACCGTATGAACACCCTCCAGCGCCACTCCCAGGTGCGTCAGCGTCATTGCCACGCTTGCCGAGATGCCGGTAAGCGTCACCTGGCAGCCGAGCAGACTTAGCGCCCGTGCGGTCTGGATGAGCGCCTGCGCCACCTGGGTGTCAACCGCTGTGACGCCGCTGATGTCGAGGATGACCCGTTGCGCGCGTTGAGCGCTGGCGTCGTTGAGCAGGCGCGCGGTGAGCGCCTGCGCGCGGCGGGTGTCGAGCGCGCCCACGATTGGCGCCAGCAGCACGCCCTCCGCCAGTGAAATGGTGGGTGTTTCCAGCGCCGAAACAAGCTCGAGAAGGCGCTGCTGTTCAGCATTGCGCTGCGCCAGTTCTTCCGCCTGCGCCGCCAGGTCGCGTTCGCGCTGCTCCGCGCGCGCCCGCGCCTCTTCCGCTTCGCGCTTTGCTGCTTCGAGACGTTGTACGTCGTCGACCGCCAGACGGCTGAAAATCATACCGCCGATAATAAGCAGGAATGTCACCAGTTCGAAGGGGTTAAGATAGGGACCGCCGCCTGTACGCACAGCGAAGACCACCAGAAGCGCCAGCGCACTGCCTGCCACCCAGACTGGACTAGTCAGCACCAATGCCAGCGTCGGAATAGCGTAGATAACATGGTTGAAGCGGGACACGAGGAACTGTTCACTCATACCAAGTGCTACGACCAGCATGAGAAAGACGACGAGAAGCGGACGGGCAGGCTCCCACCCGCGCCAATAGGCGAACCACAGACCACTGCTGAGCGCCAGTCCTGCAACGACTGGAATGATCGCGTGCCATCGTGGTTCAGGAAAGAAGGAGATGGCGAGGGTGAGCATTGATAGTCCGTTGATTAATCCAAAAGCTCCATGATTGATCTGTCGTTGCGTCAAACGGATCACAAGCGTCCTCCTTTTTGCGCTAGTGCGCTCTGCAAATCGCTGCAGGCTCGAATGCTCCTCAGGTTGATGCCCAATCCGACAAGGGATTGCGCTACTTCAGGGCGAACACCGATCAGCGTCACTTCTGCGCCAAGGAGGCGCGCCGCCTGCACGACGCGGATCAGCCCCTGCGCCACGTGACCGTCCACAATCGGTACACCGGTAATGTCGAGCAACAGACGGCGGGCGCGGGTCGCCGCGAGCCGTTCTAGCGCCTGCTCCTGCACCTGGATCAACCGGGCGCTGTCGAGTGCACCGACCAGCGGCATCACCAGGGTGTCACGGCTGACCGGCAGCACCGGGACGCTCAGTTCACGAATGGCTTCCTGCTGCTGCTGAATAATCGCTAGTTGCTCGAGCGCCTGCTGGTGCGCCGCTTCAAGCGCATCACGCGCCTGTTGCATCTCCCGGTAATGCGACTCGAGATCGCTGGTTTGTTGGCGGATCGTCGCCGCCATGCGGTTGAATGTCTGTTGCAAGGCGCCGATTTCATCGTTGCTCGTGACTGCCAGTTCCTCCTCCAGTCGCCCTTCCGCCAGACGATCCGCTGCATTTGTGATGGACTGAAGCGGACGCACGATCCGTCGTTCGATCAGCCACAGCGCGCCTGCGGTCAGCGCAACCATGGCTGTCAGTGCGACTCCAATGCCGACGAACGTGAGGGTGACATCTTTCGCAATATGCTGCTGCGCCGTAGCGCGCACGCCTGCAAAATGGGCGTTCGTCCGCTCTGTGAACGCCTCGCGCCGCTCTTCGATCATTTCGATCTCTTCGTAGATCGCCTCACGCTGTTCGTCAGTCAGCGTGTCCGGGTCGGTCAGCAGCCGGTCGTGCAGGCGTTGCGTTGCGTTCAAAAGCGCCGCTGCTTCCTGGGCGATCAGGGCGCGCTCTTGATGTTCGGCGACGTTCTGAAAATCATGGGAGATGTCTTCTCCGTGCTGCAGGGTCGCCGCCAGTTCTTCCAGACGCTCGATCAGTTCGGCGCCTTCGTTGTACTCCTCGCGCGCACCGGTTTGCACATACGACTGCGACTCGGTCAGGAATTGCTGGAGGGCGAGGTTGAACACTGCGACGGTCTGCATATCGTCCAGGATGGTCTGGTTCAGATCATCGGCGACTCGCTGGATTTCGCTCACGGTGAATATCAGGTCGATCGCCAGAACACCCAGAATGATGAGATACCCAGCTGCGAGCGCGGCAGTTTTGCGGGTCAGATTCCACGACACTTTCGTTTCCTCCCGGGAGCATCCGTGGCTCGTTGATGGAAATGAAACTGCGACTCAACCTCAGTGCCGAAGAGTTATGCTCTCCGTCAGGATTGCACTCACGTGACGTGTCTTGAGTATATAAAGCGGATAGCACCAGGGTGTTACCACTGCATATTTGACAGATAGAGGCTCTTGCTCTACGCTATGAGTCGCTGACCTGCAACGGCATCTTCGCCATGGCTCCGACCCAACGCTCACTTACATCCCGCATCCTGGAAAGCGCTGCTGCGCTTACCGCCAGAACCTGGCCCCTGGCGGCGCAGTTGCTGCCAGAACGCCTGGAGTTTGACGATACGCCATCGATCTGGCACGCCGGAACGCCAGACTATCAGCCGCGTCCGCCGCTGAGAGGCGTCATCAGCGCCGATCTGGCGATCATCGGTGGCGGCTTCACTGGCGTTAGCACGGCGTATCATGTTACCCGGCGTTTTCCCCAGCGTCGCATCGTGCTGCTCGAAGCCACCTCGCTGGCCAACGGCGCCAGCGGTCGCAATGGCGGTCTGGCGCTCAACTGGATCAACGGCGTTGATACGGACGATCCTGAACTGACCAGGAAGATCTACACCCTGACGAGCGCCGGGCTGATTGCTATCCGAACATTAATCGAGCGCCATCGCCTGCCGGTAGACCATCGCTTCGACGGCACATTGACGCTGCACACCAGCCCGGAGCGCGCTGAAGCGGCGCACGCAGAGGCGGAATATCTACAAGAATTGGGCATTCCGGTTCGCTTCCTGCCACCTAGCGATCTGAGATCACAGTTCGATGCCTGCGGCATCTACGGTGCGACGCTCGAACCAGGCACAGGACAGATCAACGGTGCGCAATTCGTGCGCGGGTTGCGCCCGGTCCTGGAGGAATGCGGTGTTGCAATCTACGAGCAAACGCCCGTGCTTCGCATTCAGATCGGTCGTATTATCCGCCTGACGACGCCGCACGGAGAGGTGTACGCGCCTGCAGTCGTGCTGGCAACTAACGGCTACACCAGCAAACTGGGGTTGTTTCGCGATGCGCTGTTTCCGCTCCATTCGAGCGTCTTCGCCACGGCGCCGTTGACGCCGGAGCAGCAACAGAACCTGGGTTGGCGGGCATTCGCCGGGTTTGCCGATGACTGCGATCGCATTGCATATGGATCGCTGACATGCACGGGGCATCTGGTATTTGGCGGCGGCAGCAATCAGGCGTACGTCTATCTGTTCAACAATGGCACCCGCCTGCCTCCAGAGAGCGCCGTTGCCCGCCGGTCACAGGCGGCAATCGTGCGAACGCTGGCGAGGTACTTTCCATCCGCCACGATGCTGCCAATCGCCTATCGGTGGAGCGGCGTGCTGGATATTACGCTGAACCGCCAACCGCTGTGGGGACGGTGGGGTGAGTACAGGAACGTCTACTATGCGCTGGGGTACTCTGGCCATGGGATCACGCTCGCTAATCTGGCTGGCGAGTTTATTGCCGACCTGTATGGCGGGGACGACAGCCGCTGGCGCTGGTTGCCGTTCTATCAGAGTCGCTACCCGCCGATACCGCCGGAGCCGTTCCGCTGGCTGGGGTATCAGGCGTTCACCCGGCTTACCGGGCGTTCGCCGCGGGTGTGATTCAGGGAATTGGCGTGAGCGAAGAAACGAATGGATCAACAAATAAACGAATGGCGGCGGCGAAGCAGCGAATGGCGCGCTCAGCGCGCTCTGTGTCTCTGTGGTTCTTTAACCGGTGAACGAATGGCGTCAACGAATAAACGAATGGCGGCGGCGAAGCAGCGAATGGCGCGCTCAGTGTATTCCGCGCCTCGGTGGTTCTTCAATCACTGGAATGAATACGCATCAGCGAAGAAACGAGCGCTCGACAATGAATAAACGCATGACGGCGAAAAGAGCGTGAACACGGATTATGCGTTGACCTTCCATTCGCTTATTTGTTGACATTCTCTGCGTCAACTGCGCTGCGAAATCCCTCTACCCGGCGCCGGGCGCGGGGACAAGCCAGGTCGT
>JANXAL010000049.1 GCA_025062325.1 Roseiflexus sp. | reverse complement strand
CTTTTTGTGGTGCGAGGCGAGTTTGCCGCATCCTGACGCCCTTTTCCCCCTCATCCCCCCGACCCCCTTCTCCCACAAGGGGAGAAGGGGGAGTTTGCGCATCCTAACGCTCAAAACGGGCGATGCAGCGTAAGGGCTTGCAAAAAAAATCTACACTTGTGAGGCCCTCCTCTCCCCCCTGCGCCCCTACACGCGGGGGGTTGGGAAGAGAAGGGGGAGTTAGGGCATCCTGATGCCCAAAACGGGCGATGCACCGTAAGGGCGTGTCGGAAAAATCTACCCTTGTGAGGGGATCGCTCGTCGGTAACATGCTCGTACACAGGTGACCACGCCGCTGCCAGGATCACCGGCAGTGCATTGGGTGTGGGACATGCTCAGGTGACTGTCACTTCAAGTTGGCGATCTGCTCATCGAGCCATTTTTGATCCTGCGGATCGCGCGTCAACGCGCGGGCGTGCTCGAAGTCGGCGAGCGCCCCTTGCCGGTCGCCCTGATCCCGGCGGGCGGCGCCGCGGTTCATATACGCATTCACATAGTTCGGGTCCAGCTCAATCGCGCGGTCGTAGTCGGCGATCGCTCCTGCCAGGTCGCCCTGCTTATAGCGCGCATAGCCTCGGTTGTTGTAGGCGTGCGCGTACTCCGGGTCCAGCTCAATCGCGCGGTTGTAGTCGACAATCGCCCCCGCCACGTCGCCCTGGGCGCGGCGGGCGAGACCCCGGTTGTTGTAGGCAATGACGTTCTTCGGATCAAAGGAAATAGCGGCGGTATAGTCGTAGATTGCCTGGGTCAGATTGCCCTGGTCATAATAGGTAAGACCCCGGCCAATGTAGGCATTTGCACTCCTCGGGTCCAGTTTCAGGGCGTGTTTATAGTCGGCGAGCGCCCCCGCCAGGTCGCCCTGCGCGCGGCGGGCGCTGCCTCGGCTGAGGTAGGCGGAAACGTACTCTGAGTTGAGTTCAATCGCGCAGGTGTAGTCGGCAATCGCCTGTGTCAGGTCGCCCTGCGCGCGGCGGGCGAGACCGCGGTTGTAGCAGGCGATGGCGTTTTTCGGGTCCAGTTCCAGGGCGCGATCGTAGGCTGCAATCGCCTGCGCCGGGTTATTGTCGGAGACCTGGTAGAGCCACCCTAATCGGAAGAAGGTCTGGGCGACGTCTGCGAGTGGCGCGTCTTCGGGCAGGCGCGCAACAGCGCGCTCCAGCAGGCGCGTGGCGGTCGGGTATTCCTTCGCGCTGTAATAGGCGTCGCCCAGGATCGAAAAACTGATATAGACTGCTATTCCCGGCAAATCGCTGGTGACGTACCGGGTGAAGGCTTGCGGATTGGCCAGCGGCGTGCGTTCGGTCTCGCTCAGGTTGATAATCACCTCTTCGGGCTGGCGCAGGTTGAGGATGTTGGTCGTCACTCGAACGTCGCTGACCTCGCCCCAGATGACGAGCGTGGCCCCAACCCGCCGCCCCAGCGCTTCGGCGGCGCTCTGGTCATCAACGTTGAGCGCCTGCGGCGCCTCGGCGATGCGCAGATTGAGCGTTGGCGCGTTCACTTCGCGCCGGAGCGCCTCGTGCTCGGCGCGCAGAGTCCGCATGATTTCTTTGTGTATCGCGCTGCGATCAATGCCAGCGGGACTCTGGTACGGCGCAATGACGATCAGCGTCTCGCCAGCGCGGGCGGGCGGAATGGGCGGGAAGCGCTCCTGCCACCAGCGGGTCAGGTTCGGAAGCGTTTCCAGTGCGCCGGGCAGGATAGTGAAAATGGCAACCAGGGCGGCGACCAGAGTCCCTATCACTTGCACGATGATCCTGAGCCACTGCGGGGCAGAATGCGCAGACGGAGGGTTGCCTGTCTGACTTGGCTGATGTTTCGTGTCAGCCTGCGTCTCGGAAGACGCAGGGGCAGGCAAAGGGGCGCCGGGCTGAGTCGGTGAATTTTCCGCACCTGTCTGCGTCGCGGAAGACGCAGGAGCAGGCGAAGGGGCGCCGGGCTGATCGGGTAGCGGGATATGCTGCGCGCCCGTCTGTGTTTCAGGCATCAGGGGCTCTGACTAGGGATTGTCGGGCTGGTCCGGCATGGCAATCCCTCCCTCAACGTGCGCACTCGAACAACGGGACGAAATCGCCGAGGAATGACGCTGGCGGATAGTTTTATTATTGGTATCAACATGTACGAACGGCAATGCGGATTCGTCGCACAACCAATTGCGCACTGCGCGATTGCGCTGCCCGGTTTCCCTACACAGCGTCGCATTCTGCAAACCGACTAAAGAGGAGCTGCGTCGCCTGTGCGGTGAAGGGTAGCGCTGCCACGCACTGCAAGCTCGGCTGAAAACCGCGCATCCCAGCGTGCTTCTACGCTATACTCCGTATCGCTGGCGTTGCTGGTGATCCGGAACCGAGCCTAAGCAACGCTCCAAGTTGGGATGACGGCATGCGGCTATACGCTCGCTTGTCTGAAGCGCGCCGGATTGAAAAGCGCAATCGGGTGGCGGGTGCTGCCGCTGATCGCCAGGTCTGCCAGGATTTCGCCGATGACGCTGGCAAATTTGTACCCATGACCTGAACAGGGCGACGCGATGATGACCTGTGGCGTTCGGGGGTGCGGCGCAATCACAAAGTGGTGATCGGGCGTCAGAGTGTAGAGGCAGGTGGCTGTCGCCACGAGTGGTCCGTTCAGAGCAGGAATGCGCTGTGCCAGAGCAGTGCGCATTTCAGCGATCTCCTCAGGATGCACCGAGCGATCCACCTGATCCGGGTCGGTTGGATGCCCACGGGAGAAGAATGCGACCTTCACACCGCCCGGTGGTCCGTCCTGGGCAGGAAACCCGTAGAGAACATCGCCGCTCGCATCTTCCCAGATATAGATGGGGAAGCGCCCAATGCTGAACGGCTCGCGTCCGCCGACCGGCTCAAACCAATAAAGCACCTGTCGCTCAACAGTCAACGGCAGCGACAGATTGGCAAACAGGCGCGGCGCCCATGCGCCCGGCGCAATGACAGCGCGTTCGGCTTCATAGACGCCCTGTGGTGTGGTGACGCGCACGTTGCCGCTAGAGGTTACTTCCCATGCAGTGACCGGCTCGTTGAAGTGCAGATCGGCGCCGTGGCGCGCCGCCTGGTCAAGGTGCGCCCGAATAGTCGCTTCCGGGTCGAGAAAACCGGCGCGCGCTTCGTAAAGTGCCACTTCGTCGTCAGCAACATTGAAGAGCGGGAATCGTCGGCGAATCTCAGCGGCGTCGAGCAGTTCGTGAGGCAGATTGTGCATTTGGGCGCTACGCAGCGCGCCGCTCACGACCTTGCTCGCCGCTCGACCAATCATCAGACCACCGGTGATCGTTAGCAGTGGTTCATTGCTTGTGCGCTGAAGTTCTTCCCACAGTTCATAGGCGCGCAGCAGCAAGGGCACATATGCTGGATCCTCGAAATATGCCTGCCGAATGATCCGCGACCTGCTATGGCTCGATCCGCGGTTGTGAGCGGGCGTAAAGCGTTCCAGCCCGATCACCCGCCGACCGCGGCGCGCCAGATGGTACGCTGCAGCGCTCCCCATTCCACCTAGACCTACGACAATAACGTCACCCATTGCTCTGCAACCTCCATAAAGCCTCTCCGAATAGATGTCTGCCGTCATTGCGCTCAAAGTAACGCAATCCCGTCTGGCAGACGATTGCGCGTATGCTCATTCTTTGCTCATTACGTTCCTTGCAACGACAACAGACGCATGATTGTCGGATCGAGCGCTCACCCGCACGCAAGTTCAAGCGCACGTTGCAATCCACGGCGCAGCGGCTCTTCGGTGTAGCGCATGGCGTTAGCGCGACCTTTGCGAATCAGCTCGGCACGCAGATCAGCATCCTCCTTGATCGCTAGAATCGCGTCGGCAATCGTGCTAGCGGCAACGAAGTGCTGCCATCCGCCTGAACTGTGGATAGCGCTGTCGATCGGTTCGAGCAGATAGGCGCCATCGCCGACGATCTCCGCCATGGCGCTGCGGTCGTTGGTCACTGCTGCTGGCACACCACAGAGGGCTGCTTCGAGGGGCGCCAGCTCGAACGCACCGGAGTGGGGAACGTTCACCAGCAGATCGCATAGGTTGAGCCGTTCAACATAGGTATAGTGCGCCGGAACAGTCGGGCGCTCCGGCGGCGCGTCACCGGCAGCAGAAGCCTCAGCGTCATAGGGAATCCCTGCCAGTTGCCGGAAATCGCCCTGCGGGAAGAGCACCAGATCGGACACGCCGAGATGGTCAGCAACGTGGATCAGGTTCCAGCTTCCGAGCCATGGGTCTTCGTTCGTCGGTTGGCAGTGGAAGTACGCGATGACGTCGTCTGCTCGACCGCGCGCCCGTAACTGCCGCAGCGCCATCATAACGCGCGGTTGCTGCTTGCGTTCAGTGTTGCGTCCGAACACGCCGATGACGAAACGCCCTTCCAGACCAGCGGCGCGGCGCAGGGCATCACGGTGCGGCAATGGGCGAAACACGCGGGGATCAACCGGATGCGGCGCTACAATGACGTTCGGAATACCAAGTGACTCGCAGTAGTGTGCCGCAGCATACGTCGGCGTCAGCGCTGCGCGAAAGTCGCGCAGGACTTGCATCAAGTCGCGATCAAACGGGATCGTGTCGATCACGAAGTGACAGATCATCGGACCCGACCAACCGGCAGCGCGCACTGCAGCGGTGAAGCGACAAACGGCGCCGAGGTCGTAATGGATGAACACGAGGTCCGGTCGCTCTGCTTCCAGAAAACCGGGGAGGAGCGGCAGCGCCTCCTTCTGGTCGCGCGGCATTGGCACAATCCGACACGGGTAGCGTGTCGGGTCGAATGGCTGACCTGCAGCACACACGCCAAACACGACCGTTTCGTGGCCCCATTCGGCAAGGAGGCGTGTCAGATGTCGAGCATGAATCCCAAAGCCAGTCGCCACCGACGGCGACTCGGAAAGCAGTGCAATTTTCATAGCGTCTCTGGCGATGATGGCATCCGCTGGAGAGCGTATAGTAGTATACCGTAGAGAGAAGCGCCACAGATCTTTCTCCCTCGAACGGTTCAAACTTTGTGCCATTTGACACAAAGCCTGCGTAGTGGTAGAGTACGTTCGAGACATGCGCCATATGGGCGAGTGCTAACGTCAGCGCTGGAAAGCGAGTTGTCTGTCTATGTCCCCGCTTGCCGAGCATATCGTTCTCCGCGATCTGGATATCGAAAACATTGCTGATTTCGACGTCTATCTGCAACACGGCGGCTACGAGGCGTTTCGCACCGCCGTGACCGAGCGCACTCCGGCTGACATTGTTCAGATGGTGAAAGACTCCGGGTTACGCGGGCGCGGCGGCGCGGGGTTTCCCACCGGTGTCAAGTGGGGATTTCTGCCCAAGGGGGTCTATCCGCGCTACCTGCTCTGCAACTGCGATGAGAGCGAGCCCGGCACGTTCAACAATCATCAGATCATCGACCGCAATCCGCACCAACTGATCGAGGGGATTGCGATTTCTGCCTATGCGATCGAAGCCAACCTGGCGTACATCTACATCCGCGGCGAGTTTGCCGCCGCAGCGCGCCGCCTGGAACGCGCCATTGCACAGGCATACGCGCGCGGCTTCCTGGGCAGAAATATCTTCGGCAAAGGGTACGACCTCGACATCTACGTGCATCGCGGCGCAGGGGCATATATCTGCGGCGAAGAAACGGCGCTCATGGAGTCGCTCGAAGGGAAGATCGGTCAACCCCGGCTGCGTCCCCCGTTCCCGGCAGTCTCTGGTCTGTACGGTAAACCCACAATTATCAATAACGTCGAGACACTGACCAATGTGCCGATGATTGTGCGCCACGGCGCCGCCTGGTACCGGCGGTTCGGCACCGAAAAAAGTCCGGGTACGAAAGTCTTCTCGGTCTCTGGTCACGTGAAGCGCCCCGGTAATTACGAAGCGCCGCTTGGCATACCGCTGCGCGAGCTGATCTTTTCTCCCGATTATTGCCAGGGTATGCGCAGTAACCGCAATGTCAAGATCATTGTGCCCGGCGGTGCGTCAGCCGGTTGGCTCACCGCTGACGATCTCGACGTGACGCTGGATTACGAGGCGCTCGCGGCCAAAGGAAGCATGCTTGGCTCCGGCGGCGTGATTGTCCTCGATGAGAGCGTCAGCGCCGTTGAGGTGGCGTATAAGATGGACGAATTCTTCAAACACGAGTCGTGCGGCAAGTGTACGCCATGCCGTGAAGGGACGTACTTCCTGGTCAAGGTGCTGCATCGCATTATGCATGGGCATGGTCGCAGGGAAGATATTCCGCTTCTGCACGACGTGTACAATCAGATGGCGGGCAACTGCTTCTGCCTGCTCGGCGAGAGCGCCGTTGTGCCAATCCGCAGCGCACTGCGCCTCTTCCCGCACGAGTTCGAGCAGGCAATTGCCCAGGCTGGCAACGGACACCGTAAGGCGCATGCAGTGTCGGTTCGCTGAGGTTCTCCGATGACGACCATCACACGCTGGACAATCGACATTGTCGAAACGCTGCCGCAGTTGGAAGGCGGACGATATGAGAGTATCGACGGAGAGCTGTACGTGACGCATCAACCCCACGTGCGCCATCAGATCACGTGCGGTAATATGATCGTAGCGCTTGGAAGCCGGAGCCTGGCGACCGGCGCCGGGAGAACCATTCAGGCGCCTGGTCTGATTTTTGCCGATGACGAGGCGGTCGCTCCCGATCTGGTGTGGATCGGTCGCGCGCGACTATCAGGAGTGATTGGCGATGATGGCAAACTCCACGCTGCGCCCGACCTGATTGTGGAGATCGCGTCGCCTGGCAAAGCCAATGAAGAGCGCGACCGCGACAAGAACCGCGCGCTCTACGATCGGCGCAACGTTCCAGAGTGCTGGATTGCTGACTGGCAGGCGATGACGGTCGACGTCTTCCGCCGCGAAAGCGGGACGCTCCAGCGTGTGGCAACACTTCAACCCGGCGATGTGATCACTTCTCCGTTGCTCCCCGGTTTTTCCTGCGCGATTGGACGCTTCTTTGCGATATGATACCTGCCCGCCGTAACGCGGCGCTAGAGGTGTACATATGCCCAATGTAACCCTGGTCATCGATGGACAGACGGTGACCGTCCCGGCTGGAACGAACATTGTGGATGCGGCGCGGATTGCTGGCATTGCCATTCCGGTCTTCTGCTACCACCCCAAACTCAAGCCGGTCGGCATGTGTCGGATGTGCCTGGTCGAGGTGTGGACGCCGAAGATTGATCCGGCGACGCGCCAGGCAGTGATTGGCGAAGACGGCAGACCGGTGATGACGCTGATGATGGGGAAGCTGCAACCCGGTTGCGTGACGTCGGTCAGCGATGGAATGGAGGTGCGCACCACGACCGACAGGGTGCGATTTGCGCAGAAGGGGCAACTTGAATTCTTGCTAACATCGCACCCCCTCGATTGCCCGGTGTGCGATAAAGGCGGCGAGTGCCCGCTGCAAAACCTGACGATGCAGTTTGGTCCAAGTACGTCGCGCTTTGACTATGCCGACAAGATCCATTTCGAGAAACCAATTCGCCTGGGTGATCTGATCTATCTCGACCGGGAACGCTGCATTCTCTGCTCGCGGTGCGTGCGCTTCCAGGATGACATCGCTGGCGATCCGGTGCTCGGTTTCGACAATCGCGGGCGCACCTGGGAGATTATCTCGAAGTCTGACCCGCCGTTCGACTCGAAATTCTCGGGCAACACCACTGACATCTGCCCGGTCGGCGCGTTGACGACCGCCGATTTCCGCTTCAAGGCGCGCGTTTGGGAACTGCGCCCAACCCCCAGCATCTGCCCGCACTGCCCAGTCGGGTGCAACATTTCGCTCGACATGCGCTATGATCGCCTGATGCGCGTGATGCCGCGCGAGAACGATTATGTCAATGAAATCTGGATCTGCGACAAAGGGCGGTTCGGAATGCGTTTCATTGAAAGCCCGGAGCGCCTGCGCCAGCCGCTCATTCGCAAGGGTGATACGCTGACGCCAGCCACGTGGGATGAGGCGATCGCGTTGATCGCCGAGAAACTGATCGCCATTCGCACCCACGCGGGCGCAGCAGCGCTTGGCGGGCTGGCCAGTCCCGACCTGCCGAACGAAGACCTCTACCTGTTCCAGAAACTATTCCGCCAGGTGTTGCGATCGCCGAACCTTGACTTCTGCACCGGTGCGCCAGGAGAACCAGCGATCATCGATCTCGGTGCAACGCTTGGCGTCGGTAAAGGAACCAACCTGTCGAACCTGGGTGCGGGAACGTCGGTGCTGGTCGTCGGCGCCGACCCTGAAGAAGAGGCGCCGCTCTATGTGCTGCGGTTGCGCGGGATTGCAGCGCGCGGCGGTGATCTGACCATCATCAATCCGTATCCGACCAAACTGGATCGCACGCCAGCGCGGGTCATTCGTCCCCGCGCCGGCGCAGAGGCGTTCGTTGCGCTGGCGCTGCTGAAGACCCTGATCGAAGAGGAACTGATCGCTGCCGACTTTGTGACACGCCGCGTGCAAGGTTTCGATGAGCTGAAGATGCGGCTGCGCAATCACAGCGTTGCCTCGCTCTGCGACGCCGCTGGCGCTCCGGAAGATGTTGTACGCTCGGCGGCATACGCGTTTGCGAAGGCTGATAACGGCATCATCATCTATGGACGGGTGGCGCTGGCAAGCGGGGCAGATCTGATCGATGCACTCGCCGACCTGGCCCTGCTGACTGGACATGTCGGCAGGCCGAACAACGGCGTCATTCCGCTTATTCCTGGCGCGAATGCGCGCGGTGCGCTCGATATGGGCGTGCATCCTGGGGCTGGCAAAAAACGCGGCTTGACGGCGCGCGAGATGTGGGCAGCGGCGCGTGAGGGTCGTCTGCGCGGTATGATCATCGCCGGAATGGATCCGGTGCGTGACAACCCGGCGGCGGCTGAGGCGCTCGATGCCTTGGAGTTTCTGGTGGTGCAGGATATCTTCCTCACCGAGACGGCGCAACACGCCGATGTTGTGCTGCCAACCGCGTCAATTGCCGGGCGCGAAGGGACGCTCACCAACGCCGAGCGGCGGGTGCAGCGCTTCCGTCAGGCGCGTATTCCTGAATTCAATACACCAGCGGGATGGGATGTTGCGCAACGGATTGCGCGCGCTCTGATCGCTCTTGGGGTGAAACCGACGGCGCCTGATGGTCAGGGGGATGGACGCGGCGCATCGCGCACTCTGGCAAAAACCGCAGCTACAACAGCATCATCCGACCAGTGGGATTATGCGGTCGCGGGTGATGTGGCGGACGAGATTGCGGCGACGGTGCACGGCTACGCCGACACGACCTACGAAAGCCTGGGGTTGACGCGCAAACCGCAGTGGGGACGGCAGCCGAATGAGGCGATCTTCTACGATGGCACGTCTTATGAAAACACGGAAGGCGTCGGCGTTCAGATCGCTGCCGAGGCGGACAATCCGAAAGCGACGTTTACGCTTCGTGCGCGCGTACCGCCGCTTTTTGCGACAAATGACGCCTACCCTTACACGTTGCTGGCGGCGCCGCGCGCTTACGACGGCCGCGCATGGAGCCGCGACTCGAAACTGTTGCCGCGCATGGTTACGCCGCACCTGATCCTGAATGCGGACGACGCTACGGCGCTGGGAATTGCACCCGGCGGCTTAGTGCAGATTGCATCTGAAGTTGGCTGTGCTGTGCTCCCCGCTCAGATTGATCGCAATCTGCCGCGCGGGCTGGCACTTATGCCCGATGTTGATGGGGCGCCTCTGAGCAGGGTGCAAACAGGTCCGCTGACGCGGATTGCGATTATGGCGCATATCAGTGAGACGGTAGGAACACGATGACCTGGATCGATCTTGTCATTCTCGTCGTCAAGTGCATTGTGTTGTCGCTGGCAGCAACAGCGGTCTTCGCCTACTTTACACTGTTCGAGCGGCGAACGCTGGCGCGCCTGCAGAATCGGATGGGACCAAACCGCGCTGGGCCCGGAGGATTGCTGCAACCGCTCGCTGATGCAGTCAAGCTGTTCTTCAAGGAAGATGTCACGCCACTGATGGCGGATCGCTGGGTCTATCTGGTTTCGCCAACATTCGCCCTGATCCCTGCCATCATTATCTGGGCGACGATCCCGGTCGGCATGTGGCCCGATGGACAGGGCGGCAATTGGTTGCAACTCGCCGAAATCAACGTTGGCGTACTGTACCTGCTGGCAGTCATGTCGGTTGGCGTGTATGGCATCACCGTTGCGGGATGGGCATCGAACAACAAATACTCGATGCTCGGCGGCATTCGCGCCTCAGCGCAAGTTATCTCCTATGAACTTGCACTTGGACTGACCGTTCTGGGCGCAGTGATGCAGGCGCAAAGCTTCAGCACCGCCGTGATCGTCGAGCGGCAAGCGCAGATGTGGAATATTGTGCCGCAATTTCTCGGGTTTGTCGTGTTCATCATCGCTGCCACTGCAGAAGTCGTGCGTGCGCCGTTCGATCTGGTTGAAGCTGAGCAAGAACTTGTTGGCGGGTACAATACCGAGTACAGCTCAATGAAATTTGCTCTCTTCTTCATGTCGGAATACGTTAAGCTGGTAGCAATGAATGCGATTGCTGTCACGCTCTTTTTGGGCGGATGGCAGTTCCCCGGCCTGCAGACGCTGACGCTGTTCGTGACGCAGCAGTATGGCGCTGCGGTAGGCAATGCAGTGCTTGGCTTGACATCGCTTGGCGCGTTCTTGCTCAAAGTGCTAGCGCTGTCGTTCGTTTCGGTCTGGATCCGCGCTACGTTGCCACGGGTGCGCTATGACCAGTTGATGAATTTGGGATGGAAAGTGTTGCTCCCACTCTCGCTTATCAATGTCGCTATTACTGCCGTGCTCAACGTCTTGCTGCCTGATGCTCCGACCCTCACCGCAATTATTAGTCTGGTTGTGGGCGTAATTATTCTAGCAGTGACGGCAAACGTCGGCAGACCGGGGAAGGAGAAGCGCACGGTGAAACTAGTGGAGATCGGCTTATGATCGGCACAATTTTCAAAGGTCTTGGGACTACCCTCCGGTACCTGTTCCGCAAGCCGGTGACTGTTGAATACCCGGAAGTCAAACGTCCAGTGCGCGAACGATTCCGCGGTCGGCATCAACTGAAGCGCTTCGCCAATGGCATGGAGCGCTGCATTGGCTGTTCGCTGTGCGCAGCGGCCTGTCCAGCAGACGCCATTCTGGTCGTCCCGGCAGAGAACGATCCGGCGGCGCCGGTTTCGCCGGGTGAACGGTACGCGGCACGCTACGAGATCAACATGCTGCGCTGCATTTTCTGCGGGTACTGCGAAGATGCGTGCCCGACGAACGCCATTGTGCTCGAACATCAGTATGAACTCTCGTTCTATGATCGTCGGAGCTCGATCCTGACCAAGGAGGATCTTCTGGTTCCGCCTGACAAGGGGCATGGCGAGATTCCGCCGATTCTGCAGCAATTGAACCGTCGCCCCAGTCCGCCAGCTCAGATTGACCTGTAGTGACGAGGCAGCGATGGAACTCATCATTTTTCTGATTACGGCGGCTGTCGCTGTTGCAGGCGCGGTGGCGATGCTGCTTAGCCTCAATGCCATTCATAGCGCCATTTTTCTACTAATCAATTTTGTCGCCATTTCAGTGCTCTATGTGTTGCTGTATGCCCCATTTCTCTTCGCCATTCAGTTGATCGTGTATGCTGGCGCGATCATGGTCCTGTTCCTCTTCGTAGTCATGCTCCTCGGCGCCGAACGCGCGGAAGACACCCGCGAACGCTTTGTCTGGCAACGCCCGCTTGGGTTGACGCTTTCAGCAATTCTGCTTGGTCTGATCGGGTACATCGCGCTGCGCGGTCCGGCGCCCGAAGCAAGGGTGACGAATCACCAGTTCGCTGCACCTGAACGCATCGCCGAAGCGCTTTTCACCACATACCTGCTGCCGTTCGAGATCACGGCGTTTCTGTTACTGGCAGCGATTGTTGGCGTGGTAGTGCTGCATACGTCGGGGAGTCAGGCAGGGAAGAGGGAGTAGGGGATTAAGGATGAGAGGTTCACTAATCTGATATGGTGCCGACAAGTTACTACATTCTGCTGAGCGCACTGCTCTTCACGCTCGGCGTGGTTGGCGTGATTACGCGGCGCAATGCGCTAGTTCTGTTCATGTCAGTCGAGTTGATGCTGAACTCGGCCAATCTTGCGCTAGTGACCTTCGCTATGGCACGGCAGGATATCGCTGGGCAGATCGTTGTCTTTTTCGTCATTGTGGTGGCGGCTGCAGAAGTCGCAGTCGGTCTAGCGCTGCTGGTGGCCATTTTCCGCACGAAGCATACGACCGATGTGGATGAGATCAACGCATTGAGAGGCTGAATGAGCGCACAGGCGCGAGCGCGAAACCCCAAAGCCTGAACCTCTCGCCTCTTGCCTGACGGGATGCGTTCCGCAATGAACTGGATCATCTGGCTGATACCCGCGTTTCCACTTTTTGGGTTTGTGATCAACGCACTGGCGGTGCGTCGGGAGCGCGACGCTGGCATCCTGGCCTCTGTCATGGTCGGGCTGTCATTCGCTGCCACTATAGTGGCGATGGTGCTGCTCGAAGGCTCGCCTGCTGACGCTAAACGGTTGACCTGGACGCTCTGGGAATGGATCAGCGCGGGGGATTTCCGCGTAGCGTTCGGGCTGCTCTTCGATCCGCTCACTGCAGTGATGGCGCTGTTGATCACCGGCGTCGGCGGACTGATCCACGTCTATTCCATTGGCTACATGCATGGCGACGTGCGCCCGGTGCGCTTCTTCGCCTTTATGAACCTGTTCGTCTTCGCTATGCTGATGCTAGTGATGGCGGACAATCTGCTGCTGCTGTTTCTCGGCTGGGAAGGCGTCGGATTGTGTTCGTTCCTGCTCATCGGCCACTATTTCGACCGCCGCTCCGTGCCGCCGGGCATCAACCCCTCTGATGCAGCCGTGAAAGCCTTCGTTGCCAACCGTATTGGCGACGCAGCGATGCTGGCGGCGCTGTTTGCGATCTTCGCCAATTTTGGCACGTTGTCGTTCTACGATAATCCCCAGCTCGGCATCAGCGGCTACCTCGATCAGGCCGTCGCGATTGCGGGTGACACCATCGATCTCGGCGCGTTCGGACAACTGCCGCTCATTGCGGGTATTACGCTGCTTATGCTGGTTGCCGTTACGGGCAAATCGGCGCAATTTCCGCTCTATACCTGGTTGCCCGATGCGATGGCCGGTCCCACGCCGGTGTCAGCGCTGATCCACGCAGCAACGATGGTGACGTCCGGTGTCTACCTGATCGTGCGTAACCATACCTTGTTCGACCAACTGACGTCTGCGGCGCCGTGGGTGTTGGTGATCGGCGTGATGACCGCGTTCATCGGCGCAACTGCGGCCGTGGCGCAGCTCGATATCAAGCGGGTGCTGGCGTATTCCACGATCTCGCAACTTGGCTACATGGTTGCAGCCGTAGGTATGGGGGCCTACGTTGCAGGCATGTATCATCTGCTCACCCATGGTCTGTTCAAGGCGCTGCTCTTCCTGGCAGCCGGTTCGGTCATCCACGGGATCGGCGGCCACCAGGACATGCGGCGCATGGGCGGGTTGCGCGACGATCTGCCGACCACGTTTCGCCTGTATGTCGTCGGTGCACTGGCGCTAAGCGGCATATTCCCGCTGGCAGGGTTTTGGAGCAAGGATGAAATTATTGCGCACGCTTGGTTTGACGCCCGCAGTCCGCTGGCAGCAATCATCCTGATCCTGACGTCGGCAATCACAGCGTTCTATATGGGTCGTCAGATCGGCATGATCTTCTTCGGGCGACCGCGCGATCCAGCGATGCACGGGCACGAGAGCGGCGCCACAATGCGCTGGCCCATGATCGTCCTGGCTGGCGGCGCGGTGATTGGCGGGCTGATCAATTTCCCCGGATTGCACTGGCTGAACAGTTATCTGCGCCCGGTGCTTCAGGAACCGGAAGTCGTCTACACCCTCGGTATGGGCGTTCTTGCGACAATCACCACTCTGCTGAGCGCCGGTGCGGGATACCTGGGCTGGAAAATCTATGCCCGCGATCTCGAGCCGCGCATCCGCATCGGCAAGGAAGATCCGGCTTTCCGCTATCTTGGGGATCTGTGGCGCGGTATGGAGTTCGGCTGGGGTCTCGACTGGCTCTACCAGCGCGTTGTTGTTCGTCCCTACCGCGCAGCATCGGTGTTCCTTAGCCAGGTGGTGGATCGTGAGGGCATCGACGGGGTGCTGGTCGACGGTACGGCGCGCGGGCTGGTCCGGCTAGCGCGGGGTCTGCGCCTGCTGCAGAGCGGATATGTTCGCATGTACGCTCTGATGTTTCTGGCTGGCGTGATTATTCTGATCACATTCTTCGCATTGCGCGGTTAAGGGAGCTTCTCAACAAGGCTGACGCAGAGGCGCGAAAACGCGAAGGCTATCGTATTGGTGCGAGGCTTCATGCCTTTGCGTCAGCGCTCTGTGAGAAACGCGGTCGTCTCTATGAACAGTGTTCCGCTTCTCTCAGTCATGATCTGGCTGCCAGCGCTGGGAGCGCTAGTAGTGCTGGCGTTACCGCGCCAGAACGTTGCTGCGCAGCGCGGTGTGTCGCTCGGCGCTGCGCTGCTGGCGCTGGCGGCTGCAGTAGGGGTGGCGCTTTTCTTCAATCCGGCGCACGCCGGGTTTCAACTCGTCGAACGTGTGGCGTGGGTGCCATCGTGGGGCATCAGTTACACCGTCTCGGTCGATGGCATCAGTCTGTGGCTCGTGGTGTTGACCGCCTTCCTAACGCCGATTGCACTGGCAGCTAGTTGGGGAACGGTCGAACGCCAGGAGCGCGCGTTTCACGCGCTGGTTCTGCTTCTGGCGAGCGGTTTGTTCGGCGTCTTTACGGCCCAAGATATGTTGCTCTTCTATGTGTTCTTTGAGTTCACGCTGGTTCCTACAGCCCTGCTGATCGGCATCTGGGGCGGCGCGGAACGTCGCTATGCTGCGATCAAGTTCTTCGCCTACACCTTCAGCGGTTCGGTCTTTCTACTGCTGGGAATTATTGGGCTGTACCTGCTCCATGGGCAGGCGACCGGCGTCTATACCTTCGACATTGCGACAATCCTGGCGAGCCTGCAGCTCGGCGCGCTACGGCTCGACACCGGCGCTGAACGGCTCATCTTTGGATTGTTCTTCATTGGTTTTGCGATTAAGGCGCCGATCTGGCCCTTCCACACCTGGATGACGACCGCGCACGCCGAAGCGCCGTCGTCGGGCGTGGTCGATATCATTGGGCTGCTGATCAAGATCGGCGCGTATGGTTTGATCCGCTTCAATGTGCAACTTTTTCCGGCGGCAGCGGCCTGGGCGGCGCCAGCGGTCGGGGTGCTGGCGGTCATCGGCATTTTGTATGCAGCATGGATTGCGTACCAGCAGACCGACATGAAGCGCCTGCTGGCGTATGCATCGGTCAGTCACGTCGGGTTGATTGTTCTAGGCATTTTTGCGCTGAACACACAGGGGATTGCAGGCGCCGTGGCGCATATGGTGAACAGCGCTCTGACAACCGGTGCGTTGTTCCTGGTGGTAGGGATGCTGGTCGCACGGCGCGGCTCGCGGGAACTGAAGGCGTTCGGCGGGTTGTGGAAGACAATGCCGTGGCTTGGCAGTCTGACGCTCCTGCTGGCGCTTGGTTCGATTGGTTTGCCCGGTCTAAATGGCTTCGTCAGCGAATTTACTGTGCTGCAGGGATCGTGGCGCTCGCCGGGTCTGGGCTGGCGCTATACGCTGCCTGCGATCCTGGGCGTGGTATTTGCGGCAGTCTATCTGCTGCATATGTACCGAACGGCGTTCATGGGCGAGACCCTGCCGGAACTGGCGCGGGCGCCCGATGTGCGCCCGCGTGAACTGGCACTGCTGATCGCTCTGGCGACCCCAGTGGTTGTACTCGGGCTGTATCCCAATGCGCTGTTCGGGCCAATGCAGCAATCGGTGACGCAGATTGCACAGGGGACGTTGCCATATCTGGCGAGTCGTTGAACGTTACGCATTCGACGCGAAATAGCACATGACCGAAATCATCATTCCCCCGATTGACTGGCGCGTGGCGGCGCAACTCAGCATTATCTTCGGCTGGGCGTCGGTGTTGCTGGTGATTGCCCTGTTCGTGCCGCGTTCACGGACGCGGATCATTGGGTACCTGGCGATTGTAGGCGTGATTGTTGCAGCAGTCGCTGGCATTCCGTTGTGGGGCGTCAACGCTGAAACCTTCAGCGGCATGCTGCGATTGGACGCCTATAGCCTGACGCTCAACTGGTTGTTTCTGGCGTCAACCGCAATAACTATCGCACTGTCGCTTGACTATCTGCCGCGCCAGGGGATCGAGCGGAGTGAATATTATGTGCTGGTGCTGTTCGCAACCGGTGGCATGATGCTGCTGGCGCAGGGCGCAGACTTGATTATTCTCTTTCTGGGATTGGAACTGCTGTCGATTGTGCTGTATGTGCTGACGGGCTTTGCGTACCCGCGCATCGCGTCGGAAGAAGCCGGAATGAAATATCTGCTGATCGGCGCGTTCGCTGGCGGCTTCGTCGTTTTCGGCATCGCGCTGCTCTACGGAGCGACCGGCAGCATGAATCTGCGCGCTATCGGTGAGACGCTGGCGCGCCAGGCGCTGACCCCAGAAGAACGCACCTATTTGCTGGCAGGCGCAGCCCTGGTTGTCGTTGGCTTTGGCTACAAGGTTGCGATGGCGCCGTTTCATATGTGGGCGCCGGATGTCTACGAAGGCGCCCCGACCCCGGTCACCGGTTTGCTCTCAGTTGGCAGCAAAGCCGCAGGATTTGCATCGCTTCTGAGGTTTCTGGTCGAGGCGCTGGCGGGGGAATGGCAGATCTGGGCGCCGGTGCTGGCAGCGCTGGCGATTGCGACGCTGGCGGTTGGGAACATTGGCGCGCTGACGCAGCAGAATGTTAAGCGCATGCTGGCGTATTCGAGCATCGGCCACGCCGGGTACATTCTGTTCGGCGTAATCGCCGCTGGTGCGACGGACGGCGTCGCCGGGCAACGCGGCGTTGAAAGCGTCCTGCTTTATCTGATCGCCTACACCTTCACAAACCTTGGTGCATTTGGCGTGCTGATCGCCCTCGAGCAGCGCGGCGAAGCCGCGTGGGATATGGGCGATCTGGCAGGGTTGTGGAACCGGCGTCCGTGGCTGGCTATCGCAATGGCCGTGTGCATGCTCTCGCTGGCCGGCATCCCGCCAACCGGCGGTTTCTGGGGAAAGCTCTACGTTTTTACTGCCGCCTGGCTGGCAGGCATGGGCTGGATCACAGTGATTGGCGTGATCATTGCCGCAGTTGCGGCATTCTACTATCTCCGCATTGTTGCGCAGATGTTCATGGCAGAACCGGCGCGCGAGGCGCCGCTGCCGATGGACCGCGCTCTGCGAGTGGGTCTCACGTTAGCGACGCTTGGCGTGCTGATCTTGGGATTCATCCCGACGCCTGCAATTGACTTGGTGCAGCGGGTAGTATTGGGGGTTAGGGGTTAGGGATTAGGGGCTAGGAGAACAGAAACCGAAGTCTCCCGTTGGTGACCGTGTATCATCCTTTTCGGACGTCAGAGCGCCTAAATGCTCCCTTCCCACTGCAAGGGGAAAGGGGGTCTCAGAAATGTAGGTTTCTTGAGCGCAAAGCAGGTTTGCCGCGTCCTGACGCTTGTTTTCCCCTCATTCCCCTCGGCCCCCTCTCTCAAGGGTAGGCTTTTTGAAGTGTGAAGCGGGTTTGCCGCATCCCGACGCTCTTTGTCCCCTCATCCCCCCTACCCCCTTCTCCTACCCTCTCAAGGGTAGAGTTTTTCAGGTGCAAGGGCGTTTTCGGCGTCCCGACGCCTATCTTCCCCTCATTCCCCCTGCCCTCTTCTCCCAGAAGAAGGGGGGAGGTAGGGCGTCCGAATGCCTGAAACGGGCGATGCAACGTAAGAGCTTGCCGAAAAATCTACCCTTGTGAGCTTCTCCCACCCCCTCTCGCACCCCCGCGGGCGGGGGTTGAGAGTTTTCCTTTCCGCACCTAGCGCTGGATTGTCCTCGCGCCCCCGCGGGCGGGGGGTTGAGGGGAGAAGGGGAGTCGAGGCATTCCGATGCCTCAAGTCAGCGGGGAGAAAGGGGAGTCCCGTAACGACTTCAAGTATCGTGAGCGTCTTCCGCCTTCTATGGTTTTGTTCCAGTAAAAGGCGTCGGCGTCGGAGAGAGCGTCGGCATTAGTGTCGAAGGAACCATCAGCATCGGCGACAGCCCCGGCTCTGGCGGAAGGATCGGCAGGCCGGGGAACACAGGCGTCGGCGTTGGGAACACCATGATGGGCGTTAGCGGGCGCGGCCAGGGCAGCGTTGAGTCATAGACCGGCATGGGTCCTGGAGTCAGGGTGGGCTGGGGCGTCGGATCAACAGGCGTCGGCGTCGGAGAAATCTCGATGGGCGTCAGGGACAACGGCCAGGGCAGCGTTGAGTCGTAGATGAGCACAGGTCCTGGAGTATCGATTGGCATCTGGAGCGACAGGGGTGTAGGAGACCGGAAAGGAGACCTTTCCTCTATAATGATGGTCACAACTTCAGAACCGACCCCATTCCCTTCAGCAATGTTGGTAATGACCGTGCCAGGCGTTACGGTATCGCGCACACGGACATTGACCTGAATCAAAGCGGGAGTGGAGGGACTGATCATCAGCGGGCATCGGACGACCGAACCGGCTTCAACCCCGCAGACGCTCCCCGGGCTTGCTATGACCGCTACCACTTCGAGATCAGGACTGATCACGTCTGTCAGCGCCACCTGCTGAACCTCATTGATCCAGGTAGAGACTCCGATAAAATAACTGAACTCCATCCCTGGCTCAGCTACCGCGACTGAGGCCATCTTGTAGACCTGGAACGTCGAATCACCATCTGGCGGCGGCATCGTTGCGGTGGGAAGCAGTGCAGGAGTGGCAACGCCTAGAAACGGCGTGAAGGTTGGCAGCAGGATCGGATACTCGCCCTCTGAGCTGACTGATCGCATAAAAAACTCAAACATCAATATCGTCAACAACACAACGGCGCTAACAATGGAGACGAATAACGGCGGTGATCGCCAGTTGAAGCGCGGTTCTGGCGCTGGATAAGTTCGCTCAACAACCGTTCCGTTCGGCGCGAGGTTTGGGCCTAGAGTGCCAATGGAAGCGACAGGAACCGCTGGCACACTCAACTGGAGAGTCGGAAGGGAGTCATTTGCCGCGATCGCCGCTAGGTCGGCGGCCAGGGCGCCCGCCGACTGGTAGCGTTCCTGCGGGTCTTTCGCCAGCGCTTGCTCCAGGACGCGCTGGATGCTGGCGGGCAAGGCGGGTTGCAGCAGCCGCACATCGGGGATCGGCTCGGTCACGTGGGCGATCAGCGCGCCGATCAGCGTATCGGCGCGGTACGGCGGTCGTCCGGTTAGCATCTCGAACAGCATCGCTCCCAGCGCGTACACGTCCACCAGCGGCGACAGCCCGCCGGGCCGGGTCAGTTCCGGCGCCATATACTCTGGCGTGCCAATCACACCGCTACGCGTCAGGATGGTGGCGGTTTGCATGACGCTGACAATGCCGAAATCGGCGAGATACGGTTGGTCGGTGTGGTCGAAGAGCACATTGTCGGGCTTGATGTCGCGGTGGATCAACCCGGCGGCGTGCGCGGCGTCGAGGGCTGGCGCTATGTGGCTGATGATCCGCGCCGCCTGCGCGAGGGGCAGCGGTCCGCGCCTGAGCCGATCCGCCAGCGAGCCGCCAGTCATCAAGCGCATGACCATAAACGGCTGCCCGGCGTCCTCACCGGAGTCGTAGAGCGGCACAATCGCGGGATGCTCCAATGCGGCAACCGCCTCGACCTCGCGGTGGAAGCGGGCGCGAAACGCGGGGTCGTGCAGCAGTTCGCGTAGCAGGACCTTGATCGCCACTTCGCGGTCGGCTTCGGGGTCATAGGCGCGGTACACCACTGCCATACCGCCGCGTCCGATTTCGCCGAGGATGCGGTAACGTCCAATCGTGGCTGGGGTCATTGCTGCGCCTCCAGAAGAACGGGAGGATAAGCGGACTCGCTGTTCCTCCCCAGAAAGCACGAGTGCCTTTGCTCATTTGGAGAGACGTTGCTGATCTTGAGACGCAGCGTTGTCGTGGGATGTTCCGGAGTCCTCTATCAGGACAATCTCATGAGCTAGAGCGCTTCAGGCTGATGAGTCTGTCAATCAAGTTTCCTTGCATTTGACTCGGAAAAGACGGACACTGGCGACATCGAAAAACCGCGCCTCACGCCGCCTGACTCGGACCGCGCCGCCCTGACCGAATTGCTGACCAAAGGGAGCCTGTCTGTACGAACGTTCAAGCGCGCCACCGCCCTGTCGGCGCTCGACCGCAGCAACACCTTGACCGCCGCGGCCGAACCGCTGGATGTGGACGACTCGATGGCGGTCATCTGGCGGAATACAGACCGCATCGATGGCCTGACCTTCCTCGTCGACGCGCCGCGCTCGGGCCGCCCGAATGCCATTGCTGGCGCGCAGCGCGCCAAGCTCACCGCCCTGGCCTGCAGCACGCTGCCGAAACGGCCATAGCCGCCAGGTGCCGCGGCTGTCGGCAGACAAGGTCGCGGCAGCCGGACGCTGCGCGTCGAGTTTGCATATCCAGGTCGGCAACATTCTAAAAACGACCTGAAGCTGCATCTGACGCAGACGTGGCGTATCGGGACTATTGATGCCGCGTTTCTGGCAGCGATGGAACAGGCGTTGGCGCTGCACGCCCTGCCCGCGGACCCCGCCTGCCCGGCGGTCTGTTTTAATGAACGACAATGGGTCTTGACCGGCGACGAGCGTCCGCCGCCAGTGCAGCCTGGACAGGCGACGAAGGAACATTATGCGCATACCAAGCCTGGGTCATGCGCCTTGCTAGCCGCCATCGCACCCCGGACCGGACGCTGGATCGGGAAGGCGACGCACCGGCGCGCGATGGCGGAGCATACCCGGTTCCGTCAAGCGCGCGCCGCTCAGTATCCCGATGCGGTGAACGTGCGGGTCGTGCAGGACGCCCTGACCACCCATCCCCTGCGCGCGTCTTATACATTTGCCTGCCGATGAGTCCTTTGCGCTAGCGCAGCGGTTTGAGTTCGTTGATACGCCGAAAGGGGCGAGTTGGCTGAACAGATCGAGGGAGAGATTGCCGTGAATGCGCGCCGATGTCTGAACTGCCGCATTCCGACGATAAGTGCGGACGCAGATGCGTGCGCTGCTGGGCGAACGGGGGGCGCAGCAGATCGTGACCCCTTGGCAGTTCTCCCTCACCAAAGCGCGCACCACACTGAACCGGCGCTATCGGAACGTCCGTGCAGCGAACGAGGAATGCCAGGAAACTGAGTTTACCGGCTAATACGCCCTGCCTAAGATCGTGAAAGCCCCTTCAGGGCTTCTACGTCCTGAGCGTTTAGCCTGCAGCTCAGAGGCAGTTTGAGTCAACGCAGCTATCCTTACTTTACTTTGCGCCCCTCAACGTATACACCACAATACCCTTGCCGCCGAATTTCGACGCATCGATTGCGCCGATGACGAGCGCCGTTGTACCGTGCTCATACCCGTCGAGCAGCACATCGCCTTGGAGGCCAGGCATGCGCTTCAGATGCCACCAGCCATTTTGAGTCAAGGCCATATAGTGGTTCCGCACATCCTCTAGCGAACCATCAGTGACAATGAAAATCTCTTCGACCAGCGTCTCTTCTTTGACGGCATCTTTGCGCATTTCCTCGATTGCCACTTTCTTCCATTCGGCAATTATCTGATCCACTTTGGGGCTGCCGCTGCTCTCGAACGGCTGAGCATTCGGCGGCGGCGGAACGCTCACGTCCCCCCCGCCGCAGGCAGTCAGCGCAAATAGCGCTAGAATGACGAGCGTGATGATCCGTATGCTGTGCATGGACAATCCTTCAACAATGCGTTCGCAAACTGCGTAATCACGTGGAAGTATACCACACCGCTTTCAGGATTGCGCGCTCCGATGCGCCTGCGCATCGAGAAATCGCCTCATAACCATTGCAACGGCTTCAGGCGCCTCGACTGTCGATGTGTGTCCTGCGCCGGGGATAACAATCAGCGCCGCATTGGGGATGCGCTCCTGAATGCGCCTGGCTTTGGCGGGAGGGGTCGCCACGTCTTGATCACCGACGATAATGAGCGTCGGCACAGCAATCCGGTCGATCTGGTCATAGACGCCCTGGCGTTCGATGACGCCCCAAACGGCGCGCGAGATGCCAATGCGGTGATTGGCGATCATCCGTTCGCGCCACATTGCCCGCTCCTGCGCACGGTTCGGGTCAGTCAGAAACGTTTTGCCGAACATGATCGGCATTACCTGATCGGCGACCAACCGCAATCCCAGCCAGCGTGCAACGAAATTGAGCAGGCGGTAGCGTCCCACATTCTCACGCGGCTCCGGGTCGGCGGAGGTTTCCAGCAGGATCAGCGACCGAATCAGTTCAGGACGGCGGATCGCCAACCGCATGCCGACGAACCCGCCCATCGAGAGACCGACAAAATGGCATGGAGCAGCGCGTAAGGCTTCAATCAGCGCCGCTGCATCCACGGCGAGCGTGTCCATATCGTACCCCGACGCAGTCACCTCGCTCTGACCCTGCCCGCGAAAGTCGAAGGTAATGCAGCGATACCGATCCTTTAGCGCATTGACCTGATGATCGAACATCCGTCCGCTCCACAACAGTCCATGCGCAAATACGATCGTGTCAGGACCGGTTCCATGTTCCTCGTAGTAGAGTGTTGCTCCGTTCACATGGATGTGGGGCATGCGTCACCTACAACGTTCGAGCAAGGACCCTGTGAAGTCAGGTTGTGTGCGTGATCCTCTTCGCGCGGACGACGACTGCGCCACAGCAGATCGGCGATGCCACGCGCCACACGCCTGGCTTCGTCACGTGCATCCCTCACGTCCACAATCTAGAGCGGCTGCACGGGGATCCAACGAAGCCAGGAGCGCTGTATCACGCAGGATCATCCGGATTTATTCCGAGCGCACGCAAACGCTCCGCCAGGCGCGCTGCGCGTTCTTCCGCCGCTGCAGCGCGCGCCTCCGCTTCCGCCCGGGCGCGCGCCTCGGCAGCCCGCGCCTCCGCCTCTACGCGCGCCTGTTCCTCCGCTTCCGCCCGCGCCCGCGCCAGTTCCTCGAACGTCAGGAACGGTCGTCCGTCCGGGTAGAACAGCCGCACCTCGTCACCCCCGACTGCGAAGCGCACCCCCAGTCGCGGACTCACCCACCCATTCATCTCATCGATCACCGTCAATTTCCCTTCCTGCCGCACCCATCCGCTCGCATCGCCTCGCTCCGGGTCGATCAGGTAGTATTCCTCCACCCCATAGCGGTCGTAGAACTCGAACTTGCGCGCCATCTTGCTCAACGTGTTCCCCGGCGAGAGCACCTCGAACACTGCCTGCGGCGGTTGGTTCCCCTCTTCCCGCTGCAAATACGCTTCGCGATCCCCCTTCGGACGCCCGATAGCGACCATCACGTCCGGCGCACGGCGGATGTCGGGGCGCCCTTCCACTGGATACCACAGCAGATCGCCCGCCACGAACACATCGGGACGGTCGGCGAACGGCGCTGCCAGATTCCCCTGCAGCATGACAATCCAGCGAAACCGGAGCGTATTGTCGGCCATCGGCTGACCATCACTTTCGGGATACACGATGGCGCGCTTCGCTTCGGTCGTTGCTACGCTCATCGACGCCTCCGTTCCTCTGAGCCACGCTCGGCATTCCCGAACCGCATGCTACCATATCCCAGCAATCCGGGCGTATGATAGCCGTGTGCAAGGTTGCAGTCATGCATTGGCAGGAGGTTTAGATGCCTCGGTAAACGCGGTGCGTGAGAAGCATACCGACTCACCGGATCGAGATGGACTGACGCAGATCCATCGCCTTCCATCATTCCGCGCGAACCCGTCGCACCCGCTCGCCGAAATACTGGACAATCACCACGCGGTGAGCCGCACGGTGCGCGACGAGGTATCGCCGAAATGGGCGGATCGAGGCTATCAGCTTAGTTCAGTCTACACCCGCAAGGTCCACTTCCGCGACGCTAGCAGATCGCGGAGAAGGTCGTCAACCGGTTGCGCCACGTGACAGCCGCTATTCCGTAGGATGGCGCCAACCAGGTCAGTATCATTACCAGCATCAATGCAACAAACACGATAGGGAGTTGTGTCCATATCCTGCAGTGTCAATAGCACACCAGTGCTATGCGGTATTGTGATGCCGCGCCTGCAAGAAAACTCTTGACAGTCCCCCGACTGAGGTTTACAATAGGTCAAGTCCGTGCTTTCTCAAAAGCGCGGGCTTGACCGTTCTCACGAGCATCTATTATAATCATGCGAACGAATGTTCGCAACCAATCAAGTGACGCAGCGGATTGTATGGTTTGTGTGTACTCTTATGGCGCTTGCTGGATGCGGACAGCCGTTGCAACTCGATGCTGCGCAGCGCACACGAACGCCGCTCATGGCACAGCCTGCTGCGCTAACAAGCACGCCTGATCGGACCGTCACAGCAGTTGCATCGGCCTATACCCCGCAGACGCCGACCCAGGAGCGTTCCCCAACGGCCGCACTTGCCGCAAGTGCGCCAACCGTTCGTATCGTTCCAGCAACACCGGCGCCGCAAACGAATGAGGCGCGATGGCGCGCACAGCAACTTGATCGGCAAGTGCTCAATCCACCGCAGATCTATCGGGTTGTTCGTCGTACATCGCTGTTCTGGTTCGACCCTGTAACGGGTCAGATACTCGAGATCGGCACCGTGCGCGGCGATATCCCGGTTCAGGCGCGGTTTCGCCTGCGCTCCACCGGTGAGGCTGCGCTTGAAGTGCCGTACCGCATCAATAGTGACTTTGGGCTGACTGCTATATCTGAGGCGGTGCGTGCGCGTATGGAAGCCGCTGGATATACGGTCAGCGTCGAAGCCTTCATATTGGAGACCGACGCCGTCCAGGCGCCTTAGCATGTCGTCGGAGACCGTCTGTGAGTAGCAACTATTTGAACATGATCCGCGGGCAACGCCGTCGTTCGAGCGGCTTTCAGATCACAGCCCGCACGCTGCTGGCCATCCTGGCGTTTGTGGCAATGGCTGGCTCTGCCGCTTACTGGTGGGGAGTGCAGTCACAACTGACCGACAACTGGGTCGTCGCCGTCGCCTTCACCGCCATCCTGGTCCTCGCACCGCCCAGCCTCGTCTCGTTCCTCATTCCCTGGTCCCCCGCCGGGATGCTCCTCCAGAAGGTCAACGCGCGCACCTGGGCCTTCCCCGTCGTCATCGCCTGCGCCCTCTACCTCCTCTACTACGCCTTTCAGCTGCAGTGGGCCTGGTGGGCGGCGCAGCCGGTCGTCGCTGAGACCAACCTGGTCTATCAGCAGGTGCTGATCGGGATGATCGGCTTCATCATCATTCCGGCGCTGCTCTGGACGCCGGTCTCGTCGGACGAGCTGGTCGAGCAGGTGCGGCAGGCGCATTTGGTGAAGCGCTACGAGCTGCAGACGCAGGCGGACATTGCGATTTTGCGGGCGACGCTGCTGCGGGCGCAGGAGAAGGCGCTGATCGGGTTCGCCAATCTGACGGTGCAGGAGCGCGAGGAGCTGGCGGCGGTGATGCACGCGCTGGTGAGCGGGATTGACCGCACGCTGAAGGAGATTGGGCAGACGGTCAAGACCGTCTCTGGCGTCGCCCTGCCGTTTGACAGCAT
>JANXAL010000043.1 GCA_025062325.1 Roseiflexus sp. | reverse complement strand
GAAAAAACAAAAGCCCCGCAATGAAGGGGATTGAAACATAACCACACCTCACCCGTATTGCTACGGTCGCGCTGCGAAAAAACAAAAGCCCCGCAATGAAGGGGATTGAAACCTCGACGGCCGGTTCTTCGTCCCTCGATTCGCCGGTCTGAAAAAACAAAAGCCCCGCAATGAAGGGGATTGAAACGGGGTCCCTCCGGGCTGGGTCACCCCAGCCCGGAGGGAGAAAAAACAAAAGCCCCGCAATGAAGGGGATTGAAACGTTCAGGCCGAATGCCCGGGTGACAAGGTAATTGGCGAAAAAACAAAAGCCCCGCAATGAAGGGGATTAAAATGGGACACGCCTGGAGGCTGTCTCCTCACAAGCGGAGGTTTTTCTGGCAACTGCCCCCGCGCTGATTGTCTGTTTCAGGCATCGGGACACCCCACCTCTCCCTTCCTCACAGGTGTAGGTTTTTTTCGGCAAGCCCTCACGCTGCATCGCCCGTTTTGAGCGTTAGGATGCGCACCCTCTCCCTTCTTCTCCCAATCCCCCGCATGCAGGAGGTGCAAGGGGGGTGGGAGAAGGGGGCCAGGGGAATGAGGGGGAAGAGGGCGTCGGGACGCGCACCCTTCCCTTTCTACCCTGGTGGGAGAAGGGGACAGCACACAAATGTGGATTTCTTCCGGTATAATGTTGCATCATTTGTTTGGAGCGCTGAGATGCGCACCCTCCCCCTTCTCTCCTGGTGGGGTAATAGGGTGCTCACAGGTGTAGAGTCTTGCTGGCAAGCCCTCACGTCGTATCGCTCACTCTGGGCAACAAGACGCCCCGCCTCCCCCTTCTCCCCTGGTGGGAGAAAGGGGGTAGGGGGATGAGGGGGAAAGGGCGTCAGGACGCCCCACCACCCCCGTCACCCCCGGTCGGAGAGGGGGGGAGGGGGTTGGGGGGGAGATGGGTGACAGGCCGCCCTACCTCCTCCTTCTCCCCTGGTGGGAGAAGGGGGCAGGGGGGATGAGGGGGATGAGGGGGAAAAGGGTGTCAGGACGCCCCGCCTCCCCCTTCTCCCCTGGTGGGAGAAGGGGGTAGGGGGGATGAGGGGAAAACAGGCGTCAGGATGCGGCAAACCCGCTGCGCACTCCAAAAATCCTACACTCAGGAGGGGTTTACCCCTGGGTCTCTCCCCTAAAACAACAGCCTCGCAACGCAGAGGATTGAAACCGCCGGGGAGAACCTGTGTTCTTCGTCCGACTAGATGTATCGTAGCTTTATGCCTTTGCGCTCCTGTATCAATCTTTTCTCTGGGAAATGCTAGAATAAATCAGGCGGAAAAAAAAGAGGAGGGCGGACAAGCATCATGGCGTGCGTTTTCGGTCCCATTCCGTCACGGCGGCTCGGACGGTCGCTCGGCATCGATCCTGTGCCGTTGAAAACCTGCAACTGGAACTGCGTCTATTGCCAGCTCGGGCGGACGCGCCCGCTGACCAATGAGCGCCGCGTGTATGTGCCGCTGCCAGTACTGCTGAACGAGGTCGATCAGGCGCTGGCAGTCCGCGCGCCCGACGAGATCGATTGGGTGACGATCGTCGGGTCAGGTGAACCAACGTTGCACAGCCAGATCGGCGAACTCATCCGCGCCATCAAACGCCGGACGACGATACCGGTGGCGGTGATCACCAATGGCGTGCTGCTCTACCTGCCCGACGTGCGAGAAGCGCTCTGCGCCGCCGATGCCGTCCTGCCAACGTTCTCGGCAGGTTCTGCGGAGGTGTACCGTGCGCTGCACCGTCCTCATCCAGAAGCTACGTTCGAGCGCCTGCTGGAGGGACTGATCGCGTTCCGCGCCGACTATTGCGGGAAATTATGGGTCGAGGTGATGCTGGTGCGCGGTGTCAACGATAGCGAGGAAGCGCTGCGCGACATTGCTGCGGCGTTGCAGCGCATTCAGCCCGACCGGATCGACATCACGCTGCCGGATCGCCCCCCGGCTGAACCCTGGGTCGAACCGCCCGATGCCGAGGGATTAATGCATGCAACTGCGATTCTGGGCGCAGCGGCGGATGTGGTTCATCCGGCGGAAGGAACGTTCGATCTGCGCGGGTACGCTACTCCCGTCGAAGCGATCCTCGCCATCATTGCGCGCCACCCGATGCGCGCAGAGGAACTGGAACGCGCGCTGGTGCGCTGGGCGCCGGATCAGGTGCGCGAGGCGCTGCACACGCTGGAGTCGAATGGTGCAGCACAGTTGGTCGAACGCTACGGCGCGCGCTTCTGGTGCGCTGCGAACGCCTTTTACCCCTCGACCGCCCCCGCTCCTCGAAAGGCGGTGACGACATCCCATGGTTGACGGTCATCTGCAAGAAACCGCGCTGGAAGTCGCCGTATGGGAGGCTTTGCAGCGTGTGATCGACCCGGAACTCGGCTTCAGTCTGGTTGACCTCGGGTTAATACGGTCGGTCACGGTTGCGGACGGACGGGCGCTCATCGAACTGGCGCTGACAACGCCGCTCTGTCCGCTGGTTGGCGTTTTTGAACACGAGATTCGCACGGCGGCGCTAGGCGTGCCTGGCGTTCGGGAAGCGGAGGTGCGCCTGGTCGACGCGCCCTGGACGCCGCTGGCGTCGGCGCCGTGGCGGCGCTGGCTCGATGAGACGAGCTGAGCGTCCTGCGGAGGGCCTGTACCATGCGATCTGGCGAAGTTCTGCTCGACGTTCAGGGCGTCACCCTCACCCGTGAAGGACGCACCATTCTGTACGACATCAATCTCAGCGTTCTGGCAGGTGAGATCCACGCTCTGCTCGGCGTCAACGGCAGCGGGAAGTCGAGCCTGGCATACGCGATTATGGGGTGCGAAGACTACCGTCCCGATGCGGGGCGCATCCTGTTTGCAGGGCGCGACATCAGCGACCTGCCTATGCACGAACGCGCCCGCCTGGGACTGACGCTCGCCTGGCAGGAACCGGCGCGCTTCGAAGGTCTGCCGGTTGGCGACTACCTGACGCTTGGCAGACCGACGATCAGCCGGGAGGAGTTGTGGGAAGCGCTGAACGCTGTGGCGCTGGACCCGGCAACCTATCTGCCGCGCGCTGTGGATCGCACCCTGAGCGGCGGCGAGCGCAAACGGATTGAACTGGCGGCGGTGTACGCGATGCGTCCGCGCCTCGCCATTCTGGACGAGCCGGATTCTGGCATCGATGTGTTGAGTTTCAGCGACATTCAACAGTTAGTGCAGCGCATGGCGCGCTCCGGGTGCGCTGTGCTGCTCATCACCCACCGCAACGACATGGCGGCGATCGCTGATCGCGCATCGGTGATGAACGCCGGGACAATCATCATGACCGGCGCTGCCGACGAGGCGCGGCGGGTCTATACCGCAAGACGCGGATGAGGTGTGCGATGAAAGCGCAACAGATATCCGGCATCACCACACCACGCGGCGACCCTGCGTGGGCGCGTGAGTATAACGCAATTCTGCAAGCATACGAACAGGCGGGCGGACCGACCGCTGCACTCCGCTCCGGTCGTGTCGCGGCAGTGGTCGTCAGCGCCAACCGCGTGCTTGGCGTCGTCACTGTGCCGGGGGTGACGATCAACGCCGAACCGTTGCCGGATGGGGTCCAGGCGCAGATCATGGTTGCGCCTGGAGTGCGCCTGGAGCGCCCGGTGCATCTCTGTTTCGGGATGATCGCCGAAACCGGCATGCAGCGGATCGTTGCTGATTATGAGATTGGCGCCGGAGCGCAGGTCGAGTTTCTGGCGCACTGCACCTTCCCTAATGCCCGTGATCTGCGACACATCATGGACGCAGTGGTGCGCGTCGGCGCCGATGCGCATCTGCGCTACACCGAAGCGCACTACCACGGACCATATGGCGGGGTGAGCGTCGAAGCGCGCGCTGGCATCACTGTCGATGCCGGAGGACGATATTTCAGCACCTTCAGCCTGGTGCACGGGCGCGTCGGTCGATTGCTGATCGACTACACCGCTGATGTGGAGGCGTCCGGCGTGGTTGATCTCACCTCAATGGTGTACGGCGCTGGCGACGACGACATCGAGGTGCGCGAGACGGTGCGCCTCAACGGAGAGAAAGCGCGCGGACTGGCAAAGACCCGTATCGCCGTGCGCGACCGCGCCCACAGCCGGGTCTTCACCACTGCCGAAGGCAACGCCCCTAGAACGCGGGGGCATATGGACTGCGCCGAGATCGTGCGGGGCAACGCGGTGGCGGAAAACGTACCGACCGTCATCGTGCGCAGCGACGAAGCGCACGTCACCCACGAAGCAGCGATTGGTTCGGTCAACCGCAAAGAACTCGAAACCCTGATGGCGCGCGGGCTCGACGAAGATACCGCAGTGGATGTGATTATTCGGGGGATGTTGGGGAGGCTTTAAAACGAGTCACGCCATATCTGGTGAGGAGTTCTCGCTTCTGTGCGCTCAACACGCGCAGGACTTGATCGCGTCGCATCTTTTGCCACTTTCGACTGCCGTCTATATGCACAAACACATTCACCGCGCCTGCGATAGCGCACTTCTGAATTATAACGCGACTGCGCTGGTTTGGGTAGGGCGGTGGCACAGGTGACGGTCATCAACGGGGCGATTGGGGGCGGCGGCGGGGTAGCCTGGTCGCAGGTCGTCCTTGCACGCCATCAACCCGCAATGCGCACCGTAGGGTCAGGTCTCAGACCTGACCCTACGGTGCGGTCCGGTCTCAAACCTGACCCTACGGCGTCTGTCTTTCGCAAATTCACACGCACTCCAGCGCCCGCATGGCCTGGTGCGTGCTCAGGTAGACCCGTTCTGCGCCGAGGCGGTCGATAAACCCGGCGCGTTGCAGTTGATCCATCACCGGACCCTTAATCTCCGCCAGGTGCAGTTCGACTCCAGCGGCGCGCAGTTCGTGGAGCAGCGCTTCCAGCGTTTCCATCGCACTGGCGTCGATGAAATTGATCGCCGAACCGATCAGCACCAGATGCTTTACTTCTGGTCGTTCGGCAATGATGCGCAGGAGTGCGTCTTCCAGATAGCGCGTGTTGGCGAAGTAAAGGCTCTCATCAACGCGCACCGCCACGACGTGCGGGCAGGTCTGCACCTGGTGGCGCAGCACATTGCGGAAGTGCTCGCTCTGCCCGACCCGCCCGACAATGGCGATGTGCGGGCGGCTGGTGCGCCAGAGGAACAGCAGGATTGAGAAAACCACCCCTGCCAGAATGCCCGCCTCGATGCCAGACAGCAGCACAACGGCGAACGTCACTCCCCATATCACTGCGTCGGTGCGATTCATGCGCCAGATGCGCAGCGCCTCGCCCGGTTTGAACAGGCTCAACACTGCCACAATGACCGTCGCTGCCAGCACTGCCTGCGGCAGATGGTAGAACACCGGCGTGAACCAGAGCACAATGACGCCAATGCTTGCTGCCGTCACCAGCGATGCCAGACCGGTTACCGCGCCTGCCTGGTCGTTCACCACCGAGCGGGCAAAGCCGCCGGTGACGGGATAGCCGCCAGTGACGCTCGCCGTCAGATTGGCGGCGCCAAGCGCCACCAGTTCCTGATCGGCGTCGATCACCTTGCGCCGCTTGCTTGCCAGCGCCTTGGCGACAGCAATCGATTCGACGACGCTGATGAAGACGATCGTCATTGCCGTGGGCAAGAGCGCCTGCACATCAGCGAGGCTCAGCGTCGGCAGCGTGAACGGCGCGAATCCCTGCGGAATGGCGCCAACCACCCGCACTCCGGCGGTCTCGTTCAGCCGCCAGAACCACGACGCCAAAATGCCGAGCAGCACTGTCACCAGCGGCGCACCGCTGACGATCAGGGTCACCGCAGCGGAAGGCAGGCGCGCGCGCCGCTGGAGGAACGGCTTGAGCCACGAGCGAAACACGATCAGCAAGGCGATGCTGATCGCGCCGACTGCCAGGGTTGCCAGGTTCGTCTGATTCACACCGGCAATCGCGTTCAGAACGATCTCGTGAACCCGTTCGCCTTCAATGCGGTAGCCGAGCAGATACTTCAGTTGCCCGGCAGCGATGATCAACGCCGAAGCGGAAGTGAACCCCGCCAGCACTGGGTGCGACACAAAGTTCATCACGAAACCCAGGCGCAGCACACCCAACAGGAGTTTGATCAGCCCTACAATGAACGCCAGCAGCAACACCAGTTCCAGGTAGCGTGGGCTGCCCGGCTCGGCAAGCGCACTGACGCCAGCAAAGACTGCCAGCGATGTAATGGCGACCGGACCAACCGACAGTTGCCCGGAGGTGCCGAGCAGTGCGTACACCGCCAGGGGCGCAACCGAGGCATACAATCCGACCTGGGGTGGCAGACCTGCAAGCTGAGCATACGCCATGCTCTGCGGAATGAGCATGATCGCCGTTACCAGACCGGCAACCAGGTCATTCGGCAGATCTGCCCGGCGATAGTGCAGCAGCCAGTCAAGGAACGGAAAATAACGCCGGAGACCCTGAGGGGTCAGCGGCGCTTTGAGCGACGACGAAACAGCCATACTGGCTCCGGTATCGCGCCTCACCGACGGGAAGCGGCTGCGGCGCGCTCAAAATAATCATCCACACAGAACGTGAACGTTTCCATTGCATCATCATCATAACCAGCCGCGCGAAGCGCAGCTTCCGCCCGTTCGCGGCTCCAGCCGTCATACACGATCCGATCAAGGAGCCACATTAGCGCAACGCGCGTCGCCGAACGGCAATGCAGGAACACGCGCCCCTGCGCTGCGGCGATGGTCTGATGATACTGCTCCAGATGCTCCGGTTCCAGCTCGTAAACCGGCAACGGCAGGTGAATGTACCGCAACCCGGCAGCTTCGGCGTTGCGCTGCTGAATGGCAGCTCGTTCCGGATCGGATCGCATATTGATCACCACCTGGAACCCTTCCGCCGCCAGCGCTGCCCAGTGTTCCGGTTGCGGCTGCCCGGCGAGCGTCAGACGCTCGTCGATATCATAGCGAATCAGGTCGGCCTTTTGGGCTGCCGCCAGTTCGACATCATTCGTACAGGGTCTCATAGACATCGATTCCTCACGATCAGATGAACAGGGTCACTTTGGCGCGAGTCGCGTCACCGAGGAATGCTGCTACGCCACCATGCTCCAGGCCGTCAACCAGTTCCTCATCGCGCACGCCAAGCAGTTCGCGCGACATGTCGCACACAACCATGCGCACCCCAAGTTCGCGCGCCAGGTTGAACAATTCCTCAACCGACATCACGCCATGATCGCGCATTAGCCTGCGGATGATCTGCGCGCCAGCGCCAAAGAAGTTCATCTGCGACAGACCCATCTGCCCCAACCCGGCAGGCAGCATCGCCGTAAACCCTTTTTCCAGCAGATTCTTTCCGGCGAAAACTTTCTGTTTCTTGACCGCGTTCAAGCCCCAGAAGGTAAAGAACATTGAGGTTTCCAACCCCATGGACGCAGCGCCAGTGGCGATGATCAGTGCGGCAATGGCTTTATCCAGGTCGCCGGAGAAGACGACCATTGCCAGACGATCCTCAATGCCCTGTGCGGGATGCGCTTCGAGCGCAGCGACGCGCGCTTCGAGCGCGGCAATTCTATCGAGCAGCGCGGCAGTTTCACTCTCGCGCTCAGTCATCGTTTCTGTCATGGTCATGGTCATGCTCTTTCCCTCTCTGAAAGTGCGAGATATGTCTTGAGTCAGCAGAGCGCCAGGCCTTAGCGCTTGGTGAGGCTGTTCCGTCTTTTACCTGCTCATCTGTTTTCGTATTGCGACGCCTGTTTTCCCCTTATTCCCCCGCCTCCTTCCTCTCCCGTGCATGCTTTTTGGGGTGCAAAGCGGAATGTGCCGCATCCTGACGCTTTCTTACCCCTTCTCCCGCCTTCATGCGCCCCCATATGCGGGAGAGTTGGGGCGCCCCGTTGCCTGAAACAGACAGTCAGCGCAGGGGATTGCCAGAAAAATCTACACTTGTGAGCCGCCACCTTCTCCCACAAGAGAGAAGGAGATTTGGAGCATCCTGTTGCCTGAAACGGACGGTGCAACGTAAGGGCTTGCCGGAAAAAATCTCCACTTGTGAGCATTCCTCAGCCTCCTTCTCCCACAAAGGGAGCAGGAGGCGTCAAGGCATCCTGATGCCTGAAGCAGACAATCAGCACAGGAAGTTGTCAGAACAATCTTCATCTGTGGGGAGTTAGGGTCTCCCGATGCCTAAAACGAGCGATGCAACCGTTCTTTCCGGCTCTCGGTTCTCCTCACGCCGTGCGCCGCAGGTAGTGGATGTAGAGTTCCTGCCCGCCCTCCTGCACAACTTCCTGCGCCACGAGTTCGACGTTCTTCGCCGCCTTGACCCAACCCTGAAAATCGGCGACCGAACCGCGGTCGGTGGCGATAACGCGCAGCACCTGACCAACCGGCAGTTCAGTAATCGCCTTGCGGCTCTTGACGAGCGGCATCGGGCACTTAGCCCCCTTGACATCGAGCGTTTGATGATATGTCAGTTCCATGAACAGTTTTCCTTTCATCTATTATTCACTGCGCCAGAGCGCATACGTTCTTGCCAAGCTCCAGTTCTTCTGCTTCCGCCTCGGACGGTGTGCGTAGACCAATGTTCACCCGCTTGATTTCGACGTACTGCGGCGGGAACTCCGGCAGATTGCCGAGGACGAACGACCGGAACGCTTCCGCAGACTTCAGGTGCGACAGGGAGGTATTCGTCTGCCGGACGACGCCCCACGGCGCTGCCACGCGACCAGCTTTGTCCGCCTCATCGAGCGTCGAGAAGTGCGACGGCAGGATGAGGGTTGCGTCATTGAGATGCGGCGGCAGACGGCGCGTCATGCTCTCGTACAGCAGCGGCGTCCACTCCTCACCCCTGCCGCCGAGGTCCGGTCGCCCGAACGACCGCAGGAAGATGCCGTCGCCGGTAAACAGATAGCGCGAACCGTCAGGAGCGATCGCCAGAATGTTCACCTGCCCCAGCGTGTGCCCCGGATACCAGATCATCCGCAGGTCAACCTGTCCGACACGATAGGTCTGCCCGTCGTTAAGTGGTGTGTATGCAATTGTTGCTGGCAGCATGTCGATCGGGTGGATTGCATCGTAAGGATGGACGTAGTATGGCGCGCCGGTCTCGCGGTTGAGCTCCGGTCCGCCGCTGATATGGTCGGCATGCACGTGCGTATCGAAAATGTGCGTCAGACGCGCGCCACGTGCTGCAATGGCTTCCAGGTAGGGCGCAAGATGGCGTAGCGGATCGATAACTGCGGCAGCGCCATCGCTGATGACGATGAAACTGACATCACCGCGCGCCGGGCGTGCAACCTGAACGATCCGTCCCCAGGAGGCGCTGACGATGTCGCGCGTATCGTAGAAATGCCCCCAGCTCAGAATGCCGCCTTCCAGATAGCGGGCATCAATGCCGCGCGCACGCAGCAGTTCGGCGACGTACTGCGACGACCCTTCCTTGGCGCATACAACCAGCACCTCGCGGTCGGCGGGAACGCGGGCAGTCGCCCCTTCTTCATCTTCAATAAAGTCGTAATACGGAATATTCTGAACCATCAATCCGGCGCGCCCCTCGATCCGCCAGCGCGCGAAGTCATCCGGATTGCGCACATCAAGAATGAATGGCGCAGTGTTGCGCAACAACGCATCATAGAGGTCGCTGGCGGTCACTGCTGGCGCCTGGGTTTGCAGTTCTGCAATGGTCATACCTTGAACCTCGTACTGCTGTTCACAAAGAATCACGAGCGAGCACAGTGTATGCCAGGAGTGTAAGGCACGTACAAGGCGAATGTAAGAGTCCGGTAAGGAGCCCGGCGTCTGGTGCAGGTGACAGTCACGCGGGAGGCGCTGGATGGATAGGCGCTGTCAGCGTAAGAGTGCTCCTCGTCAAGTCGTGGTCGAAGGGGGCTGATATGATGGCTGCGCCAGTGTAGGGGCACTGCGTCTGTCCGCCCGGCACACCACCTGTGAGCATCCTCCCCGCCCCCTTCTCCCACCCTCACACGTGGAGAGTTTTTGGGAGTGATGGATGCTTTCCGCGTGCTAATGCCCTTTTCCCCTCATCCCCCCTCCCCCTTCTCCCACCCCCTGCGCCCCCTGCATTGCGGGGGGTTGGGCGCCCGACTGCCCGTCGAAGTCAGCCCGTAGACCTGCACCCCCCGCACGCGGGGGGTTGGGGCCCGTAGAGCCGCGAAACGCGGGCGGGGGTATCTGCGCCCCCCGCCCGCGGGGGGGTGGGGGAAGCCGCGCTGGACGAGTGGCACCACCTTGCGGCTGCGCCCCCCGCCCGCGGGGAGGTGGGGGGAGCCGCGCTGGAAGATTTGCACCACATTGCTGCGGCGCCCCCCGCCCGCGGGGAGGTTGGGCACGCAACAGCCACGCGCAGCGCACGTACAAGCCTGCCCCCCCCGCACGGGGGGGGTTGGGGCAACTCCCGCGCCAATCGGGGTGCGGGTATATCTGCGCCCCCCGCACGCGGGGGGTTGGGGCGCGCTTTGAATAATGCCTCTC
>JANXAL010000128.1 GCA_025062325.1 Roseiflexus sp. | reverse complement strand
GCACGAGTTGCCCGGCGATCTCATCGGGATCAGCGGAGACCATTCCCGCCTGATGTTCGCGGATCAGGTCAGCCGCCACATTCCCGGCAGGACCGATCCCCAGGATCGGGCGGCGCGCGCCGAGGTACTCGAAGAGTTTGCCGGTGTAGACGCCGCGCTCGCGCGGGTCGTTCCACAACAGCAGCAGCAGGACATCAGCGGCGCGCTGCTGCGCCAGCGCCTCACGGTGTGGAACAGCATCGCGGATGTCCAGCAGGTGTTCGACGCCTTGCTGCTGCGCTTCGGACCGGATTGCTGCAGCGCCGCTGATACTGGAGGTGTAGCATGTCACCCGCACCCGTGCAGCGCGTGACCCCAGGCGTTGCAGAGCGGCAAAGAGCGGTGCAGCGCTTCGCTTCATAGGATAGATTGCGCCGGTGTACACAATCGTCAACCATGGATCAGTGCGCACCGGTCGCGTTGGCGGATAGTCGGAGGGGTCGAACCCGTTCAACACCACTTCGGTCGGCAGGTTATAGCGCAGGCGCAGCGTGTGCGCCAGCGGTTCGGAGACGGTGACCAGCCCGGCTGCCGTGCGCAGCGTCCGGCGTTCAAGCCATGTTTCCAGCACGCGCCGCCACATCGGATACGGATAGTAGTGATTGTCCGTCCAGAGATCGCGCAGTTCGCCAACCCATGGCAGACCATACTGCCGGTGCAGCGCGCTGGCGATCAACAGCGACGTCGGCGGACCGCTGCTGGCAACGATGACCTCCGGGCGCCACCGTTTCAGCAGGCGTTGCGCTGCTGTCCATCCGAACGGAAACCAGCCAATCGCATCGTCGGGAAACGCAACCAGCGCGCGATAGGCGTTGAGCAAGCGCAGCACAGCGGTGTACTGCGCCCGCGTCGCTGGCGCCTTGTCGAGCAGCGTCATGACACTGGATCGATGCTGGCGAGCATGCATAGCGAGCGTGTGAGGAGCGCTGACATCAATCCAGGGCGTAGTAATGACGCAATCGGAAGGCACCTCTACCTTCAGATCGACGGGGTACGGCAGGTTACGCGCTGTCACTACCCGCACATCGTGCCCGAACTGACGCAGATACTTCGCCGTTTTGCCGACGCGCAGCGAGGCGATGATGTTGTAGGGCGGGAAGTAATATGATACGATCAAGATACGCACAGTTTACTCCAGGAGCATAGCCTAATCCGTCCAAATTCGTCTCAATCCGTCAAAATCCGTGTCCTATTCGCCGTGCCACAATCACATACGCTCCGCATGTCAGTTCATCGCGCGTGTAGCCGCGCGCTGTAAGTTCCGCCTCGATCTCTGGCGTCAGCAGATGTTCACCCTCACGCATATGACAGTAGTGGCAAATGATCTCGAAATGCCGCCCAAATGCGTCGAGATAATCACGAATGCGCCACTTATTGAGCGGCACGCTGAAGGGTAACCGCTGCCGACGCAGATGATCCCATGGTTCGACACCTGGCGGCACGCGGCGCAGCGGCACCTCGGTAAAACTCAGATTGTGCCCGCCGGACGGCGCGGTGAAGACGTGGATCGCAGCCCACACCACGCCGCCAGGCTTTAGCACTCGCGCCACCTCCGCAACGACCGCTGGCACGTCAAGAAAGTGCTCAAACGCCGCTACCGACGTCACTAGGTCGAAGGCGGCATCCACGAACGGCAGCCGCCCGACATCGCCGCACACTAGTCCATCAGTGCGCATTGCCGCTGCCGGAAGCTGCAACCGATGGGCATAGAGCGCACGAGCAACCGCGTATGCGCGCGCTGTCCATGAATGGTCCGGTCGATTGACCAGATCAATGCCGACCACCCGATGCCCCTGGGCGCGCAGAATGGCGTACTGCGGGCGCAATCGTCCATTTGCCAGATCGAGGATCGTCAGTGGACGGGAGACATCCACGTACCCGGCGACATCCGCGCACCGACGGCGATCCAGATCCGCTTCGCCACGCGAACGCTCACCGCGCCAGACCTGCCAGGCATATGTGGGATAGTCGAGGAGTTGGGGCATAGTGTTATATGAGTGTATCAAAAACCTTTGCCAGTTCTCCGGTCAGGTTGCGGCGGTCGAAGCGCTGCACGCGCGGATCGACACGCGTCGGCAGATCGTTGGCGCGCCAGCGTTCATGGAACCATTCGAGTGCCCGGCAGATACCGTCCACATCGTCTGGCGCGATCACAATCCCGGCCTTGAACTCCTCGACGAGCGCCGCTGCCGCCGAGCGCCCGGTCAACGCCAGGATTGGTCGCCCGCTGGCGAGGTATTCGAAGAGTTTGCTGGTCGTGACGCTGGTGGCGTTAGGCGCGGTAACAAGCAATAACACATCAGCTTCCGCCTGACGCCGTAGCGTTTCGCAATGCGGAATTGGTCCTTCAATCGAGATATGACTCCGACAACCGTTGCGGATTAGAGCCTCACGCTCCGCTGCTCCCAGGTTGCCAATAAAACAAACCTCAAGATCCGCCAGCACGGGCGACTGCTTCTGCTGTAATGCGTCCAGAGCTGCCAGCAGTCCGTCAACGCTCGTATGGCTACGGCTGCGTGCAAGAGCGCCAGTATGAATAACCCGTAAACGACTCCCCTTCGTGTGCGGTCGTGGTGTCGCGACGTCAGCAGAGTCATACCCATTGCTGATCACTGTCACGCTTGCAGTCGGATACCTGCGTCGCAGATCATCGGCAAGCACCTGATTGACGGTCACGATCTGATCGGCACTGAGCACGACCGCCCGCTCAAGCGCGCGTTCGATGCGCAAACGCGCCGGTGAACTAAGTGTCGCAGAGTTCGGCGGCTCGAAGGTCCAGCCGTCGCGGAAATCGGCGACCCACGGCAGCCCGAAGAGTCGCTTCAGCGCCAGGGCGACAAGGTGCGCCGACGGCGGCGGCGAGCTGCTGAAGAGTGCGCGAAAGGTCCCGGCGCGCAGCACCTGCCTGCCGCGCAAAACTGCGCTGGGAAGCCATCCAATATGGATGTCGGGGATGAGCGCCTTTTCCAGAACACGAGTCAGACCGCTGTCGGGCGTCAGGATCGGCGGCAGCCGCTCCCCCGGAGCAGTGGGTTGAGTGCGCCGGGCGCGGCGGGCAAGCCAGCGCCCAATATCCAGGATGTCGGGCGCACGGAAGATCAGGCGCTCCTCGTCATCGGCAAGCGCGCCATAACCGGACGTTGTCAGCACCACCGGACGATACCCGTACTGCGGCAGGTAGCGCACGAATGCTCCCACCCGTCGCGTGCCGGGATTTTCGGTCGGCGCGTAGTAGTAGCTGATGACCAGGATAGACTTTTGTGCCGTTGAGTCCATACATTACGCAGCCCTGGCTGCAGGATCGTGCAGAATCCAGCGCCAGAGATACAGATAGGCGCGTGCGTGTCCTTCGAGTCCAAACAACCCTTCTGCCAGAGCAAACACGACTCCGCGGATGAGCCAACCAATGGATGTGGCGATGCGCAGCAAACGCGCACCCTCATCGGTCAGATTGTGGTAGCGCCGAAAGTAGCGCAACGCACTGAAATATTCGCTCTGCTTTGCCCACACCTTGACCTTTCGGCTCGATTGGTCGCCGATGTGCGTTATCCTCGCCTCGGCAACATATCCCGTCCGCCATCCAGCAAGCAGCATGCGGTGGCACCATTCGACATCTTCATAATAAAAATCGAACCCCTCATCAAGCAAACCAACCTGCTCAAAAGCCGCTCGGCGCACGAGCATGCAGGCGCCGCTGACGCGCGGTGCAGATCCGCTGCCGCGCAAATCAATGCCCCGTCGTCGGTACCGTCGCCATAATCGACCAACAGGCAGGTCAGCGCTGGCAATGAGCTGGTTCCAGAGATATGCAGCGGGGGTCGGGAAATTGCGCGCGCAGTCTGGTTGAGTCTGCCCATCGGCGTCTATCAGGTGCGCGCCAACTATCCCGTATGTCGGCGTGTCAATCATGGCGTTCAGTAACGCGGTCAACGCGCCCGGATGGACGATGGTATCGTTGTTGAGCGCCAGAACAAACATGCCGTTCGCGTGTCGTATGCCGAGATTGTAGTTTTTCGCAAACCCCTGACGCACTGGCGACTCAATAATGCAGACTGAAGGGAAGCGCTCGCGTACCAGCGCCACACATCCATCGCGTGACCGGTTATCCACCAGAATGATCTCATGCTCCGGAAGCGCGCCAACGCGCAGCGCCAGCGTCGCCAGACTCGGCGGATGCGCAAAGAGCGACTCCAGGCAGCGCAGGGTGTCGGCGCAACCATCGCTGTTGACGATAACGGTTGA
>JANXAL010000101.1 GCA_025062325.1 Roseiflexus sp. | reverse complement strand
GAGTTCAATGGCGAGCGCTCTTATCGCTGGACGAGAGGAGCGACGCGCGTCCGCATTCCAGGGTTTGAAGACGCATCGCTGCTCCTGGTTTCTATCCATCTTTCTGCACCCCAACGATATCAGGTGCAACGAGCGGGCCCGCAACCGTGACAACGGATAAGAGCGCGCCAAGCTGCTCTTGCCAAGCGCTTGGCGTTTCTGGGATCGCTGGCTGCACTGACAGCGTTTGCCACATGGCGCGCGCCTCGATTGAGGGTTCTGCCGGGCGTCCTGACCGCGCTCCTTGCGATTGGAGCGCTCTGGGCGCCAGTGCATCTGAAGCAGGCATTGCCAACGAACTGGCAGATCGTTATTGGATTGGCAAGGATCACGCTTTGCATCGAAGTCTTTCGTCGCTATCGACAACGAATCCCGAATAACGCCTTTCCGATCATCGGTGTTGTTGGCGCTGCACGTGGCACGCTGACAGTGTATGTCGGCTGGCCATTGGTACTGGCCTCATGATCAGCGGTTCGCCGATCGCTGCATACACATACGTTCATCGACCAGCGCTTCCCGTGAATACAACAGACGCACGCCCTCTATCGCGCATATGGTTGGGCGGACTGCAGTCCCATGGTATAATGATGCTCCTGCGAAGCATCATGCGCAACCATTGACACGAGAACGCAGCGGGCTCACAATCCACGCTAGGAACATGCCTGCGAATGCGCTGACTGTGCCAATCGACGCCCCCCATGGTCGCTGGACCTTCACAGGGCCGCTGGACTTTTGCGACTGGCGGACGTTGCCCAACGGGGGGCGGTGCTATGAGATCACTTAATCCCTGGAACGCAGAAAGGTGCAACGAACGTGCCCAAGGAAGGAATCACTCCCCGCGCACAGGACTACTCGCAGTGGTACCTTGACATCGTGCAACAGGCGGACCTTGCCGATTACGCAGAGGTCGTCAAGGGATGTATTGTGTTCAAACCAACCGGCTACGCGATCTGGGAGGCAATCCAGCGCGGACTGGACGAGCGGATCAAGGCGACCGGTCATGTCAATGCATACTTCCCGCTGCTCATCCCAAAAAGTTTTCTCATGAAAGAAGCCGAGCATGTTCAGGGCTTCGCGCCCGAAGTGGCAGAAGTGACGCGCGCTGGCGGCGAAGACCTTGCCGAGCCTTACGTCATCCGTCCGACGTCGGAAACGATCATTGGTTACTTCTATTCCAAATGGATACGCAGCTACCGCGATCTGCCGCTGCTGATCAATCAGTGGGCGAACGTCATGCGCTGGGAGATGCGCACCCGACCTTTCCTGCGCACAACTGAGTTTCTCTGGCAGGAAGGGCACACCGTTCACGCCACCGAGGAAGACGCTGAACGCGAAACGCTCCTGATCCTGCACGACGTGTATGCCGATTTCGTCGAGAAGGAAATGGCGATTCCAGTGATCAAAGGGCTGAAATCGGAGAAAGAAAAGTTCCCCGGCGCGCTGCGCTCCTACTGTATCGAGGCCATGATGCAGGACGGGCGAGCGCTTCAGGCAGGCACGTCGCACAACCTGGGGCAGAACTTCGCTCGCGCCTTCGACATCACGTACACGGATCAGAACAACACCGTCCAGTATGCCTGGACAACCAGTTGGGGCGTCAGCACGCGCCTGATCGGCGCCTTGATCATGACCCACTCTGATGATGAAGGGCTGGTCATCCCGCCGCGCCTGGCGCCGACGCAAGTTGTCGTAGTGCCAATTTACCGGAACGATGCAGAGCGCAGCATGGTGATGGAAGCAGTGCAGCGCATGACCGCCGAATGGAAAGGACGTTTACGCTTCAAGGTCGATGACCGCGACAACCTGACGCCAGGGTTCAAATTTAACGAGTGGGAGTTGAAAGGCGTCCCGATCCGCGTTGAGATCGGTCCGAAAGACATCGAAAAAGGGAGCGTGACGATCGCCCGGCGTGATCAACCGGGGCGCGAAGGCAAATCGGTCGTTTCCCAGGCAGGATTGACCGATCAACTCATCATACTGCTCGAAGAAATCCAGCAGGCGCTCTATCAGCGCGCGCTGGCGTTCCGCGAAGCGCATACCGCTGATGTGACAACCTATGATGAGCTGAAGCAGCAGGTCGAACGCGGCTTTGCTCGCTGTTATTGGGCAGGGACGGTAGAGGACGAAAAGCGCATCCAGGAAGAAACCCGCGCAACCATTCGGTGCATTCCGCTCGATCAACCGCAGCAGGCGGGGCGCTGCATCTACACCGGCAAAGAGACGACGCGGCAGGTCATCTTCGCACGGGCATATTGATAAGAGGCGAGAGGTGAGCGACAAGCGGCGGGCAGCACGTACTCGTCATTTGCTGCCATTCGCTTCTTCCCATTCCCATTCGCTGACCGGCGCCAGGCGCGAGGCAAGAGACGCGAGGCAAGCGGCGCGGGGCGCGGGACAGACCGCGCACGCTTGCTCATTCGCTTCTTCGCTTCCCCATTTGCTGACCGGCGCCAGGCGCCAGGCGCGAGGCATGAGGCGTCGAGCGAGGGAAGACTGACGACGAAAGGTCTGACAACCTCTAACCCCTAGCCTCTAACGCCACCCCCGGAACCGCCGCCCGCAACGCAGCGCATACGCCAGTGTACATCGTTTCAAGCGCCATAGTCGGTCTTGGGCGCGAGTCGCCGCTTGCCTGCGACGGCAGCGATGGTAAATGAATGAGCACACAACGGGTGGGTAATTGGCGGGTGACGCAGACGTGCAGGGCGATATAGTACACCATATTGCACAGGTACGCACCTGCCGACAGGGACAAATTGGCAGGAACGCCAGCGGCACGGATCGCCTCTACGACATCACGCACCGGCGCGTTTGAGAAGTACGCTGCTGGTCCATCGACGATGATCGGTTTGTCGACCCACTGAAGACCGGCATTATCCGGGATGCGAAAATCGCACAGATTGATTGCCACACGCTCAACTGAGAGCGCAGCATATCCGTCCGCCTGACCCAGCATCAGACAGAAATCGGGTTGGTGCGTGAGCAGCAGATCGGTTATCATGCGAGGCGCTCGCATGGCATCGACCGGCAAAATAGCAGTTGCGGCGCCTGGTGGTGTACCGTTGCTAGCGAAATAACGCACCAACTCTGCTGAGGGATTGACCAAAAAGCCGCCAAACGGCTCGAAACCAGTGACGAGCAGCGTTGACATACGGGGTCATGCATAGATCCTTCTCCTACCGCAGGTAGTAAAGTATACCACAAGCGTTAAGGATCACTAACCTGCTACCCCGCTCCAACGGGTAAAGCAGCGGAAGGCGATGAGGTTCGGCATGCGCGTACCCGACACGCAATCGAGCGTTGCTATCGGCGAAATTTCTGGGAAACTAGAAGAAGACCGCCTGAGCGCCTTCTTCGCCATATACGGGAGGCACCTGGCGTTACTCCAGGCAACCGTAGCAACGGGTGGAAGCCTGTTTATGAGCGAGGCGCTTGGCTGGATCCCGTGCGTTCTCTGCTGGTACCAGCGCATTCTGATGTACCCGCTGGTGTTCCTGATCCTGATCGGCATCCTGCGCCGTGACCGCGGGCTGCACCTGTATGTGCTGCCGCTGTCCCTCTTCGGCGCCTGCGTCTCGCTCTACCATTACCTCCTAATCAAAACCGATTGGTTACCGCCGCCGCCGTGTGTTGACGGCATCCCCTGCACGGTGGATTACCTGAACATTCTGGGGTTCATCAACGTGCCGTTCATGGCGCTCACCGCATTTCTGATCATCAGTTTCCTGATGGGCGCCACGGCGGTCAGCACAAGCGCCAGGACAGATGAGCCGCCGTCGCTGCGCGACCGGCAGGCGCTCGCCGCCTACGCTATCGTTGTGCTTGTCGCCGCAGCATTCATTGGTTGGGGAGCGCTTATCTAATAACAACGATCGCCGGTCATCGACCGGCGATCGCTATTACTCACTGGTCGGGGCGAGTGGATTTGAACCACCGACCTCAGCGACCCGAACGCTGCGCTCTACCAGGCTGAGCCACGCCCCGTCACCCTTTGCCGCAGCGGAATGGTGCCGAAGGTGGGAGTCGAACCCACACGGAGTCACCTCCAACGGTTTTTGAGACCGTCGCGTCTGCCATTCCGCCACTTCGGCGCTGCACAGAACAGTATAGCGCAACCTGCGGCGCCTGTCAACTCAAAATCACCCTTGCCAAGATGAAACAGATGTGCTATACTGTGGGAGGGCACGAGTGTTTTCGGAAGGTACGAGTAGCGTCCCGCGCCAGCAGCGCCCTTTCTGGCAGGGTAGGAGGTACGAGTATATGGCATCCCCACGTAAGACCGAACCCACCCGTTCCGAGTCGACCGTTTCGCGCACCTACCGCGCCGCTATCCGCATTGGCGAAGACTACGTCACCCTTGAGGAAACGATTGTCCTGCCGCTCGACGCAACCGACGAAGATGTGAAGAAGGCCGTAGAGCTCGGCTGGCGCATCTATCAGGCGCAGCGCGAAGCCATCGAAGCGCAGACGGCCAGCATCCGCGAGGCGCAACCTGCACCGCCGCCGCCGACTGTGCGCGATCCCGATGCGCCTGCCAGCGAACGACAGCGCAATTACATCGCCGCGCTCCAGGAAGACCTTGCATGGACCAACGAGCAACTGGCAGCGTTCGCCCAGGAACATCGCGTTGATCTGGTGACGATGACCAAAGGACAGGCGAGCGCATTCATTGATAGCCTGAAGAAACTCGCTGAGGAGCGCCAGGCCTACACACCGGCGCCACGCAGCATACCCGGCGATAATGGCGCAGGTGCAACGCGCATTTCCGACAGTGCACCCGCCAGTGAGAAGCAAATTGATGCACTCAGAAAATTGGCGTCTCAGCACGGCTTCGACCTTGATGCTGAAGTGCAGCAGCGCTTCAACGTCACCCTTGGCGAACTGACGAGCGGACAGGCGTCGACGCTCCTGCGCGAATTGCAACGACCTATCCGTCGCGCCGTTGGAGAGTAACCCGTAACCTTTTTGCAACCTGTGCGGTTTATCTGATGTGCGGCACGACTCATCAATAGCCGCACAGGTATCCGCATCGATGCCTATCTGAGATTTCCCCGGCTCCCCGGCAGGCGTCCCTCAACTGACCTGCGCATCGCCTGAACAGGCATCTCGCCAGCTCAGGTAGGCGCAACAAAGGAGACGAACATGCGTCAGGTCAGAGGGACAGTCAACACCGTCGAACTCATCGGTTGGCTTGGCGACGAGCCAGAACAGCGCGTCTTCTCATCGGGAGCGCGGGTGTCCCGCTTCAACGTGGCTACCAAGCACTTTGGTGCGCGCAGCGAAAACGGCGAGCGGGAGATTGAAACCGATTGGACGCTGGTTGAGGCATGGGACAAACTGGGCGACCAGTGCGTGCGCTACCTGCACAAAGGCAGCCGGGTGCGGATCGTCGGCAGTCTGCGCACCCAGAGCTGGGAAGACAAGGAGACCGGCCTGCGCCGCTACAAGGCGTTTGTTCGAGCCAACGAAGTGATGTTCCTGGACAGCCGACCAGACACGAACGATCAGGAAGCGCTTGAAGCCTCGGAAGAGCCTGAGGACGCGCCGTTCTAGTTCCGGAAAGGCTGATGCAGATGCGTGAAGACACGCAGGCGTTGCATCAATTGCATGGCTTTGCGCCTGTGTGTCTTCGCATCACCCTTCAGCCAGCGCCTCCTGGCGCGACCGGATGAATCGACGCACTGCCTCCGCCGACTCCATCGTCAACGCCTGACTCGCCCATTGCCGCGCTTCTGCCAGCGTTAATCGCCGAATCAGCTCCTTGACCTGCGGAATTGCACCGGGCGACATGCTCAACTTTTGTATACCTAGACCAATCAGCACCGGTACAGCGTCGTGATCGGCAGCTAGTTCGCCACAGACGCTTACCCACTTTCCGGCGCGTTGTGCGCTTTGCACCACGTGCTGGATTTGCACGAGCACTGCCGGATGCAGACCATCTTGCAAATGGACAACGGCCGCATTTCCTCGTTCCGCTGCCAGCGTGTACTGGATCAGATCATTCGACCCGATGCTGAAAAAATCGATCTCCGGCGCAAAGACATGCGCCAGCAATGCAGCCGAGGGCACTTCGACCATCATTCCGACCTCGATAGAGTCGGCCATCGGAACAGATTGAGCGCGCAATCCGTCAGCCACCGCCCCTAGGATGGCGCGTGCACGGCGCAATTCGCCAATGTCTGCAATCATCGGAAACATTACCTTGAGTCGATGCCCGGCGCTGGCGCGCAAAATGGCGCGCAGTTGCGTCGCAAACAGATCTGGCTGGTTCAGGCACAACCGGATGGCGCGCTGACCCAGGAACGGGTTCTCCTCGCGTCCCAGCGGAATGTACGCAAGCGGCTTATCGCCTCCTACATCAAGGGTGCGCACGATCACCGGACGCCCTTCCATCACCCGCGCGATCGCGGCATACGTCTCGTACTGCTCGTCCTCGTCGGGCGCTGCCGTGCGATTAAGAAAGAGAAACTCGGTGCGGAGCAGTCCCACGCCATCCGCACCATGCTCAACAGCAGCATGGGCATCTGCCAGGCTGCCGATATTGGCAGCGACTTCGATATGTGCGCCGTCCTTCGTAATGGCTGGCATCGCGCTCGATTGTCGCGCCTGCTCCCGTGCAGCCTGCCACTGCGCCCGTCGCTCGGTATAGTCGGCAACGACCTGGTCATCAGGCGCGATCCAGACCAGCCCCTCATATCCATCAACAACAAGCGTCGTCCCGGGATGGATCCGTGCGATGGCGGCGCCCACCCCAGTGACGGCAGGAATGCCCAGCGTGCGTGCCAGAATGGCGCTGTGCGATGACGGGCTGCCCCGCTCCGTGCAGATACCCAGGACGGCGGTCCGATCAAGATATGCCGTCTCCGATGGCGACAGATCGGGCGCAATGAGAATGCCTGCTTGATCGATGCTGCCCGATCGGGTCTGCCCGGTTAGCCGGCTCAACACCTGCGCGCCGATGTCGCGGATATCGACAGCCCGCGCCCGCATATATTCGTCTTCGATAGCCTCAAACGCTCTGGCAGATTCGTCCACCGTCTTGCGCCAGGCCCATTCGGCATTGACACGTTCCTCCTCAATCATCCGCTGAACGCGTGTTAGAACCTCAGGATCGTCAAGGAACATCAGATACGCATCGAAGATTGCCGCCTCGTAAGGGTGCTGGCGAGCAACCTGATCCCGCAGCGATCGCGTCGATTCGCGCACGGCGTCCAGAGCCGCGCGCAGACGCGACATTTCTGCGTCTGGATCATCGATTGGGCGCCGTTCGACCTGTGGCTCGACTTGACGCAACATGACGGCTGGACCGATAGCGTATCCTGGGGAAGCGGCAGCGCCGCGCAGCGCGCCTGCAGGCGCTTCTCCTCCAGATACTGGAGGCGCCGCTTGTGACGCCTCCGGCAGTTCATCGGATTCGCCAAACTTCTCTGCGGCGAGTTGCTGCAACGCTGCCAGCGCTTCGGCAGCGTCTGGTCCACGCGCAGCAACCGTGATTACTTCATGCTGGCGGATGCCGAGCGACGCCACGGCATTGAAACTCTTGGCATTAACCTGACGAGCCGCCTGACCGGCGCGCGCAATGCGAATATCGGAACGAAAGCGCCCTGCCGTCTGCACCAACAGCGCTGCCGGTCGAGCATGCAACCCCAGGCGGTTTGTTACCGTCAGTTGTATCTCCAATGCCCTGACTGCTGCGCCTGCCGACGGCGCCAGCGCTTCTGAAACGGCTGCATAGACGTGATTGCTCAAACTCTCGCTTTTCCCTGCCAGTGATCCAAGCGCCTCGGCTTCAACACGATCCAGGGATGCTCCAAGACTCGCCTGAACCACGGCGGCAATGGCGCCCTCGACAATGGGAGCAGCGCATAATCTTACATTTGCACGCTTATCTTCGGGTAAAAAATCGACCGCCATCTCAGCGCTTAGGATCGCGCTGCCCAGATCCATCAGCACTAGCACACCATCATCACTGTACACCTCTTCGATCGCCCGACGGATCTTTGCTGCATCGGTTCCCAGCGGATGTTCCGGGTCATCGGCGCCAGCCGCTACCGCAATCGGCACTGGCGCCTGCTGCATGACCATGCGCGCCATTTCGACGATGCCAGCCGCCAGCAATGAACTGTGCGAAACGAGCACAATACCTACCATTATTCAACCCAATCAAACGTCCGGGTGACCGCCTTCTTCCAGCCTCTATAAAGGCGTTCACGCTTTTCTGCATCCATCTGCGGCAGCCACTCGCGGTCCTTGCCCCAGTTGGCGCGCAGATCCTCGACTTCTTTCCAGAACCCGACCGCCAGACCGGCGGCGTAGGCGGCGCCAAGCGCAGTCGTCTCGGAAACAGTGGGGCGGATGACCGGCACCCCCAGAATGTCTGCCTGGAACTGCATAAGAGTATTGTTGAACACCATGCCGCCATCGACTTTGAGGGCCGTCAATTCCACACCCGAGTCCTTGTTCATGGCATCGAGCACTTCGCGCGTCTGGTAGGCAGTCGCTTCGAGCACGGCGCGGCAGATATGGTTCTTAGTAATATAGCGCGTGAGACCGACAATCACGCCACGTGCGTCGCTCCGCCAGTAGGGCGCGAACAAACCGGAGAAGGCGGGCACAATATAGATGCCGCCACTGTCTTCGACCGCTTTTGCATAATCTTCGATGTGCGAGGAAAAGTCGAAGAAGCGCAGATTGTCGCGCAGCCACTGCACCAGCGCACCAGTCACGGCAATCGAACCCTCTAGGCAATAGACTGCCGGCTGGTCGCCGATCTTGTAGCCTACGGTCGTCAACAGGCCGTTCTGTGACTGCACCGGTCTCGTGCCGGTATTGAGCAGCATGAAGCAACCAGTGCCATATGTGTTTTTTGCCTCGCCGACGCTATAGCAGGTTTGCCCAAAGAGCGCCGCCTGTTGATCGCCGAGATCGCCCGCCACAGGAACCCCGTGCAGCGCTCCAACCGCCGTGCCATACACGGCTGACGAAGGCACAATCTTCGGCAGCATCGCACGCGGTATGCCCATCAACTGGAGAATGTCGCCGTCCCAGTCGAGCGTTTCCAGATTCATGAGCATCGTGCGCGATGCGTTCGACACATCGGTAATATGAATGCCGCCGTTCATCCCGCCGGTCATATTCCAGATGAGCCAGGTATCGATAGTGCCGAACAGCACCTCGCCCTGCTCTGCCCGCTCGCGCACGCCTGGAATATTCTCCAGGATCCACATAATCTTGGGACCAGAGAAGTACGTTGCCAGCGGCAGACCGACCTTTGCACGAAACCGATCCTGCCCGCCATCCTGCGCCAGTTCATTGCAGATCTGATCGGTGCGCGTATCCTGCCAGACAATCGCATTGTAGACAGGTCTGCCAGTCGCCTTTTCCCAGACGACCGTCGTTTCTCGCTGGTTAGTGACACCCACCGCAGCAATATCGCTGCGATCAATGCCCGACTTGCGCAAGGCGCCTTCGATAACTTCCTGAGTGCGCGCCCAAATTTCCAGCGCATCGTGTTCAACCCAGCCTGGTTTGGGGTAGATCTGCGTATGTTCCTTCTGATCAGCCGCCACCACACGACCAGCGTGATCGAAGATCATGCAGCGGGTGCTCGTGGTGCCTTGATCCACTGCTGCAACATACTTTGCCATCGGAGCGACTCCTTCGTAGCACAGCGACCCTGCGGAAGACTACTTTGTCCATGCATCCACCATTGCCTTGAACATCAGGTACGACGACGTGGCGCCCGGATCCTGGTGACCGGCGCTGCGCTCGGCCAGGTACGATGCGCGCCCTTTCTTAGCGACCAGCGGGATGGTATTCTTCATGCCTTGTTCAGCGGCGGAGGCGCTCTGACGCAGCGCCTCGTGCTCATCGATTCCATCAGCGATTGCCTGCTTGAGCGCATGCAACGCCGGCACGAGGGCGTCAACCATCGTCTTGTCGCCGATGTTCGCCTTCCCGCGCGCCATCAAGCCATTGATCGCCCCCTCAACCGCCGAAGCCCACTCGGCAAGCGAGAGTTCCATCTTGTTGGCCGTAGCCGCGCCCGCCTGCAGGAAGAACGTCCCATAGAGCGGACCGCTTGCACCGCCTACCGTCTGGACCAGGGTCATGCCGACCGACTTCAGGATCGTGCCGATATCCTTATCGGCGACTGTCGGCAGCTTCCCCAGCACTGCTTTGAACCCGCGATCCATGTTTACCCCATGGTCGGCGTCGCCGATACTGGAGTCGAGCTGCGTCAGATATTCCCTGTGATCCTCCAGGAGCTGGCCATACACCGAAAGCCAGGCAATCACGTCGTCGCGACTAATAGGCATAGGTCACACCCCCCAACGCAGAGCAGGCGTTTTGACCGGCGCATCCCAGAGCCGGATGAGATCATCGTCCATCTTCAGCAGCGTAATCGAGCAGCCTGCCATTTCCAGCGATGTAATGTACGGACCGATCAGGTTGCGCACTACCTTGAGACCGGCTTTGGTAGCGATTTCATATGCCTTGCGATAGACAATATACAGCTCGATCAGCGGCGTGCCGCCCATGCTGTTCACAAACAACAGCACCTGATCCCCCGCCTGGAACGGCAGATCGTTCAGGATCGGCTCCATCAGCATTTCGGTGATCTCATCGGCCGATTTCAGTTTCATCCTGGTGCGTCCCGGCTCGCCGTGAATGCCGATGCCGATTTCCATCTCATCGTCTGGCAGGTCGAAGGTTGGCTTGCCCGCATGTGGCACGGTGCAACTGGTGAGCGCCATGCCCATGCTGCGCCCCCATCCATTCACCTTCCGGCAGACGTCAGCCACATCCTTGAGGGAGCGCCCCTCTTCAGCCGCAGCGCCGCAGATCTTTTCCGCCAGCACTGTCACACCTACGCCACGCCGACCCGCAGTATACAACGAGTCCTGCACAGCCACATCGTCATTCGTCACGACTGACTCGACCTCAATCCCCTCGGCGCGCGCCAGATCGGCAGCCATATCAAAGTTGAGGACGTCGCCGGTGTAGTTCTTGACGATGTGGAGTACGCCAGCGCCGCCGTGGACCAGCTTCGTCGCTTCCAGCATCTGGTCAGGAGTCGGGCTGGTAAACACCGCTCCCGGACACGCGGCGTCGAGCATCCCCATGCCGACGAACCCGCCATGCATCGGCTCGTGACCAGAGCCGCCGCCTGAGACAATCGCCACTTTGCCCTTCACAGGCGCATCGGCGCGGTAAATGAAGTTCGGTTCATAGTGCACTTTCACTATATCGGGATGTGCGTATTCGATGCCCTTCAGCGCCTCAACGACCACGTCTTCCGGTTTATTGATCAGCTTCTTCATCTGCTCTCTCCTCAATTCCTCAAAAGGTTGACGCAAGGACAGAATGGCGCAACGCTTTGCAATCGCCGCAACCCATCTCTGCATCTTCGTGCCTTTGCGTCAACCTTACCTGAGCAACCCACTAGAACGAACCCAGAGCCACGTACAGACCGGCCGCTATCGAGCCGCCAATGATCGGACCGACAACCGGGATCCAGGAGTAGCCCCAATCGCTGTCACCCTTGCCAGGAATGGGCAGAATCGCGTGCGCAATGCGCGGACCAAGATCACGCGCCGGATTGATGGCATACCCGGTTGTACCGCCCAGCGACAGACCGATCACCCAGACCAGGAACGCTACCGGAATAATTCCAAGCGCACCGAAGCTGCCGTTGTTCATCACCGGCCCATCAATGGCAAGGATGCCGAAGACCAGCACGAACGTCCCGATAACCTCACTTACCAGATTCCACGCTGGGTTGCGGATTGCTGGACCAGTGCTGAAAACTGCCAGTTTCAGCGCAGGATCATGCGTTGCAGACCAGTGTGGATAGTAATGCAGGAACACGAGCACGGCGCCGATGAATGCGCCGAGAAACTGTCCGGCGATGTAGATCGGCGCACTGGCCGCGTCGAACTTGCCTGCCACAACCAGTCCGATGGTCACGGCGGGATTAAGATGCGCTCCGCTAATCGCCGCGACCGAGTAGGCGCCGACGAATACTGCTAGCGCCCACGCGGTTGCGATCACAATCCATCCGCTGCTGTTCCCCTTCGTTTTGCCCAACACCACGTTTGCAACCACGCCGTCGCCTAACAGGATGAGAAGCATTGTCCCAATGACTTCGCCAAGGAACGGTGACATACCTTGGTTCTCCGTCTGCGTAACAGGCGAATCACACATACTTGCCGCCTGAACAACGGGCGCTCGAACTCCACGCGCGCGACGTTCAGGCAGGCTGAGGATATTCCAGGCGTCACGCATGGCATCGCACCGAATGCACCCGCGACTGGAACGCTTTATCCGGAGTCAGCGACTTCCAGGTATGGGTGTACAACCTGCATTGTTCTCACCACCATCACCCTTCAGCAGGACATATGCGGGAACGCCAGCTGGCCGTTCCCATCCCTGAGGTGACGGACGCGGTCCACTGCGAAGCGAGCCATACATCGACGCTGACAGGCATGCTTTGCGTTGCGGAGACACTCAGCGTTTACACTCTATGCGCAATCAGCGGATGCTGTCAATACCATACTCAACAATTTGTTTCATAGTGGAACTCACCACGATTGATGCTGTTTCAAAATGAAACAGCATTACCGTGAGCGGCGAGAGGAGCGTTTCGTGCGGGGAGACGTCTTAAAATCATCGAGCGAAAGGTTCGCGGCCTTCAGTTTGCGCCACAGTGTGGTGCGACCAATGCCCAGCATGTGGGCCATTCGGGTGGCATTTCCCTCGCAGGCGCGGGCAGCGCGGACGATAGCGGCATATTCGGCTTCGTGCAACGCCGACACATGCTGATCAAGCGCCAAATCAGGCTCAGAGGGGCGTCCCCGAATAGCATCGGGGAGATGCCAGACGTCAATCATCCCGGTATCCGATAGACTCGCGGCGCGTTCAAGCACATTTTCCAGCTCACGCACATTGCCAGGCCATGAATAGCAGCGCATCAGTTGTTGTGCGTCATACGAGATGCTGACGGCTCTCCCGGTTTGACGGCGCATCCGCTCCAGGATATCGCGAATAAGCAGCGGAAGGTCGGCGAGACGTTCACGCAGTGGCGGTAGGCGAATAGTCATACGGCTGAGAGCATAGTACAGATCAGCGCGAAAATCGCCGCGTCCCGCCAGTCGCTCCAGATTCAGAGAAGTCGTCGCAATCAGCCGCACATCGACACAGGTCACACGATGCCCGCCTAGGCGCATCACCTCACCCGTCTCAATCACACGCAGCAGCGCCGTCTGCATGTCGAGCGGCAGCGCTTCAATCTCCTCCAGATGCAGCGTGCCGCCGTGCGCCAGTTCGAACTTTCCCGGTTGTCCATAAAGACCGCTGCCATGAAATGCGCCGATTTCATACCCCAGAAACTCGCCCACAATCAGGTCGCGTGGCAGGACCCGGCAGTTGATCGTCACAAAGGGACCTTCAGCCCGCGCACTTTCATTGTGGATGACCCGCGCCAGCACGCCTTTGCCAGTGCCGCTCTCACCGACGATCAGAACCGGAGCGCTGCTCCGGGCTGCCGCCTGCGCTTGCCGACGCACCTGGTTGATCGCATGCGATGAGCCAATGATGCTGGCGAAGGTGAAATTTGAGCGCGCCCCGACCATACGCTGCACCATCCGATGCACCTGATCCAGACGTCGCAGCGTCAGAATGAATCCCTCCACATTTTTCACGCGGTCGAGCTGCCATTGAATCGGGATGAGACTGATCAGGCACCCGATCTGCGATCCCTGAGTCTGAAAACTGACCTCGGCATCGGCCAGCGAGGTGCACTGCCGCATCGCCTCTACGACCACCGGCGGCAATTCCACCGAGGCGCTCAGAGCGCGGCCAACCGCAGCCTCGCGCTTGACGCCCAGGATCTGCGCCGCGCGCGCGTTCATGTGGACCACCAGACCCGTCCGGTCGCAGACAATCAAGCCATCGGACATTGCTTCCACAATAGCGCTCAGTTGGGTGCGTTGCGTGTTCAGTTCATTAAAAAGTTTTTCCGCGTGTAGCTGATGTTCAATGGCCCGGGCTGCGGCATGCACAATTGCCAGCGTCGAGCCATCGCTGGCAGGGGTCAGACTCGCCATCCCCAGGATGCCGATAGGTCGCCCTTCCCAATGGTGGATGGGCGCTGCCGAGGCGCTCAGATTGTGGAAGCGTTGAAAGAAGTGCTCAGCGCCCACGACACGGATGGGACACCGTTCATACAGCGCAAGCCCAAATGCATTCGTCCCGGCATGCCCCTCGTTCCAGTAAGCGCCAGGGCGCAACCCCAGCGCCCACACCTGATGCTGCACGTCGGCATCGCCGAGCATATCCAGGACGCAGGCTGATGCGTCAAGCAGCACCACAACATAGCCAGCGCCCTCAACGAACTGGTAAATGTCCTCCATAAAGGGGCGCGCCAGGGCGATGAGATCCGAGAGTTTGGATCGGCGGTCTGCCAGTTCTGCTTTGGAGATGCATGGAAGGTCTCGAACAGCGTATGGATTACAGCGTAGACTACATCGCTGCCAGGACATGGCTACAATCGGGTCGAGCGCGGGATCGAGCGAGCCTGTAGCGACAAACCGCTGCCAGATGGCGGAGAGCAGGGCGACGTCGACAGACCTAGAGGTTAGCTGCATAGCTCACATTGCTTCTGTTGATCGACTCTGATCGCAGATAGGCTCCGACGGTCTATGGGACATTAATCCGTTCTAGCTCGCGCAGGCAAACTTCGCGTCCTGCGCCGCGATTTCTGTTGCCCGGCGAGAAAGCGGATGGCGGAGCACGCATGCCAAGACCATTAGAGAGGCAGCTTCTCTATCTTACGACATACGTCGCACCTGATGCAAATTGTGAGGACGAAGCAACCATTCGCCATAGGAAGTTCGTCAGGCGAGGCCTCCGAAAGGAAGATATAGGAAAGGCGACGGTCTCAATGCGACCGTCGCCTGGGAGAGAGGATTTACCAGCGGCTGCGTCCGCTGTTGCGACGCTGATCCTGGAAACAGTCCGAGCAATACACGGGCTTGTCGCCGCGTGGAACGAACGGCACCTGCGCTTCGCGGCCACACGCTGCACAAATGGTGCTGTGCATCTGGCGTTCGCCGCCATATCCGCTGCGCCCACTGCTATAACTGCTATAACCGTCGTGTCGGCTATACCCATTGCGCTCACCATAACTGCGCCCGCCGCCCGCTGCCTTACGTTGCTGCCGACACGAAGGACAGCGCACTGGCTCGTTGGCAAATCCCTTTTGCGCGTAAAACTCCTGCTCCCCGGCGGTGAACACAAAATCCACGCCACAGTCCCGACAGGTGAGTGTCTTGTTTGCAAAGCTCATCGCTTGCCTGCTCCTTGAGTTTAACACCGAATAATACCGCGTCCTCGGGTTTGGGGATCATGAGCCTGGAGTCACCGTGCCTGGGGATATCAGGAGGTGCAGAAGCAGCTCGCAGAAACCAAACCTTGAAGAGACACGCTGAAGTATAGCACATGTCGAGGATTTGCGCCAGACCATCTCTGGTCGTCCCACTTGACAATTGTGTCATCCCACTTGACAATTGTGCCAGAGTCGTATACTATCTCAACAACAAGTCAATAAGCGCAACTCTTATCCAGAGAGGCGGAGGGACCGGCCCGATGAAGCCTCGGCAACCACTGGTCAGGGATGAGAGGTGCAGGTGCCAACACCGGCATTCGTTGTGATGCCGCTCCACTGGCGAATCCTGATGCTTCTCGCGCTGGCTGGCAGGTGCCAATTCCGGCAGAGTAATCTGGAAGATGAGAGGCGTGCGCTGCGGGAGTTGATGCCCACGGTACGGTATCCCCCGAAGCTCACAGCAAAAGCCCTCATCGTACAGATGAGGGCAAATTTGTTGCCCTCACGCTGCACGAGAGATTGCTCACACGAATGGTAGCCATCTGCACGGGTGCGTGCAGCTGCGCTACCCTAGTTCTGCTGTTGTCTCGAAATGGCTACCGCACACGATGATTGAGGAGACAAAACACCCATGAGTGACGAGATCCGCTTCACCGGCTTTGAGACGCTGGCGCTCCACGCGGGCCAGCAACCCGACCCTGCCACCGGTGCACGCGCTGTGCCGATCTATCAAACGACCTCGTATCAGTTCAAGGATACCGACCACGCGGCGCGATTGTTTGGCTTGCAGGAGTTCGGGAATATCTATACGCGGATTATGAATCCGACCACCGACGTGCTTGAGCAGCGGATTGCAGCGCTTGAAGGCGGCGTTGGCGCACTGGCGCTCTCTTCGGGTCAGGCGGCGGAGACGCTCGGCATCCTAAATGTGGCGAGCGCCGGTGACAACATTGTGTCGTCGAGCGACCTGTACGGCGGGACGTACAACCTCTTCCGCCATACGCTGCCCAAATTCGGCATCACCACGCGCTTCGTCGATGCACGCGACCACGAAGGCTTCCGTAAAGCGATTGATGATCGCACCAAACTGGTCTTTCTTGAACTGGTTGGCAATCCGCGACTGGATATCGTTGATCTCCAGACGATCGCCAATATCGCCCATGAGCGCGGCGTGGCGGTAATGGTGGACTCAACGACGGCGACCCCTTACCTTTGCCGTCCGTTTGAGTGGGGCGCCGACATTGTTGTCCATTCCGGCACAAAGTACCTCGGCGGGCACGGCACCAGCATTGCCGGTCTGCTGGTCGATAGCGGCAAATTCGACTGGACAAACGGGCGCTACCCGGAGTTCACGACGCCCGATCCTTCCTACCACGGGTTGGTGTATACCCAAGCGTTTGGCAATCTGGCATACATCCTGAAGGCGCGCGTTCAGTTGCTGCGCGACATTGGCGCATGCATTAGCCCGTTCAACTCGTTCCTGTTGCTGCAGGGAATCGAAACGCTGAGTCTGCGGATGGAGCGTCATAGTCAGAATGCGCTGGCAGTCGCGCAGTTCCTCAAAGAACATAGCAAGGTGGAGTGGGTGCTGTATCCCGGTCTTCCTGATCATCCCAGTTATGCGCTGGCGCAGAAGTATATGCCGAAAGGGCAAAGCGGCATCGTCGGCTTCGGCATCCGGGGCGGTCGCGCAGCCGGGGCGAAGTTTATCAACAGCCTGCGTCTCTTCTCGCATCTGGCGAATATCGGCGACGCCAAAAGCCTTGCCATCCATCCCGCTAGCACGACCCACAGCCAGTTAACCCCGGAGGAGCAGCGGCTTACCGGCGTCACCGATGATTTCGTGCGTCTGTCGGTGGGCCTCGAAACAATCGACGACATCATCGCCGACCTGGATCAGGCGCTGGCGAAGGTGTAGGCGGTTGACAGCGGAACCGTTCGGCGACGATGGACATGTTGAACGCGGGAATGTGTGTACCGAACCAGGAAGGCATCCTATGATTGCATATGCGACAGAGCGTGCGCCGCTTGGTGTTGGTCTTGTTCAGACGCGCTATGCCACTTGGCTCGAGCCGTTGCCGCTTGATAGCGGCGCACAACTGGCGCCAGTGACACTGGCATATGAGACATACGGCGAACTCAGCCCGGCACGTGACAACGCTATTCTGATCCTGCACGCCCTTTCCGGCGATGCGCACGTCGCCGGTCGTCATAGCCTGACCGATCCCAAACCAGGGTGGTGGGACGCTATGGTCGGCCCCGGGCGCCCCTTCGACACCGATCGCTACTTTATTATCTGCTCGAATGTCATCGGCGGGTGCAAAGGAAGTACGGGACCTTCCAGCATCGACCCGGCGACCGGCAGACCGTATGGCTTGCGCTTCCCGGTCATTACCATCAGTGATATGGTGCGTGCGCAAACGCGTCTGATCGATCATTTAGGGATCGATCAACTGCTCGCCGTTGCTGGCGGTTCGATGGGAGGTTTTCAGGCGCTGGAATGGGCGACGGCTTACCCGGAGCGAGTACGCGGCGCCATCCTGCTGGCGACCACGGCACGCTCATCGGCGCAGACGGTAGCGTGGAACGCGATTGGACGTCGCGCTATTATGGCCGATCCGCGCTGGCGCGGCGGCGACTACTATGGTCATGAGCCGCCGGTTGACGGTCTGGCGACAGCGCGAATGATTGGCCATATCACCTACCTGAGCGAGCTAGCCCTCGAACGTAAATTCGGGCGCGCATTCCAGCGCGGCGGCCCGTCCTACACTATGGCGCAGGAATTCGTCATCGAAAGTTATCTCGAGCATCAGGGAGCGAGTTTCAACGCCCGGTTCGACGCCAATTCGTATCTCTACATTACCAAGGCCATGGACTACTGGGACTTGCCGGCGCGCTACGGCTCGCTCGATGCAGCATTTGCCCGAACCCAGGCGCGCTTCCTAGTACTGTCGTACAGCAGCGACTGGCTCTACCCGACGGCAGAGTCGCTTGCTATCGCCGACGCTCTGCGCCGCATGCAGAAATCGGTCGAGCACGTCGAGATTGCCTCCATCGCTGGTCACGACGCATTTCTGGTCGATATCGATCAGCAAGCGCCGATTATCGCAGAGTTCCTGGACAACCTGAGCGGTACGCGATACTGACGCTCAGGTCGCGCAAACCTGCATTAATGAGCGATCACAAGTGCAGCATCCAGCATCGCCCACGCTCCCGGTCTGTCACAGGGCACGTGGCAGTATGCCCCTTTCGACGTGCTCAGGGTGCATGCCATGAAGCGGCAAACCGCGGCACTCGCGGAGCGTTTGGGCAGGAATGTGCATACCACACAACTGGGTGCAGCGCAGGAAGTTCGGAGGGCAGAACGCCCTCCGAACCGGGGCAGGTGAGGGACCAGCACGATTCGTGAGGAGCAGCGCTGTAGAACGCCGTCCCGCCGGGTTGGCGCGAATGGCGGCTTCCGTGAGCCTTCTCTGCATAGTGACTTGGGTTGACAACCTGAGACCAGGCGCCTCATGAACATTCCCCCTGCATTGTGCGAGTATCCTCGCGAAACAGATACAGCCCTGACCAGCGCGTCGATTGCGACGTGCAGGGTTGTGTTTTTGCTATAATAAAGCGGCCATCCGATTATAAAGATCATCCGTATGATCAAGCATGAAACGGTACAACACTGCGGGGCAGTGCGATGAGTCAGATCAAACCACCTATGGCTGACTCGTCCGCACTGGACGATGAGGTGCTGATTGCTCGCATTGCGCGTCGCGATAGTAGCGCGCTTGAACAGCTCTACGACCGATATGCGCGCATCGTGTACGCCACAGCGCTCCGCATACTCAGCAATACTGAGCTGGCAGAAGATATAGTCCAGGAAACGTTCTGGCGCGTCTGGCGGCGAAGCACATCGTTTACGGTTGGGCGCGGACAGGTCGCTGGATGGATTTTCGGGATCGCCCACAATTTGTGCATTGACGAACTGCGCCGCCAGCGCTCACGCCCCGTGACGGTACAGAGCGAGCAAGATGAGCAGACGATTCTCGAACAGCCAGACTTGCAGGGCGATGTAGTCAACGCGGCTATCGAGCGTGAGCGCCGAAGAATCATTCTTCAGGCGCTGGCACAGATTCCGCCGGAGCAGCGAGAGGTGCTGGAACTAGCGTACTTTGGCGGGCTTTCGCAGAGCGAGATTGCTCAGCGATTGAACAGCCCAATCGGTACCGTCAAGACGCGCACCAGGCTTGCGTTACAGAAAATGCGCGATCTGTTACACAACCAGAAGATTGGGGCGGAAGATCTGCACGATTGAAAAAAACGAGCGCGCTGATGACATTGTCGAACTGCGACGAGATAATCGAGCTCATCCCCGCTTTCGTGCTAGGCGCGCTTGATGCTCATGAAGCTGCGCACGTAGCAACTCACGTGGCTGCGTGCTCCCGCTGCCGCGCCGAAGCGGAGTCGTTTCGTGACGTTGTGGGGCTGCTGCCCTATGCCGCAGGATCGCTTGATCCGCCGCCGCATGTCAAACGCCAGTTGTTAGCGCGCATCGCCGCTGCAAGTGAGAATGCTGTCGCTTATCCTGTTCAGCAACCGCAGCGATCAACGGCTCGGATATTCCTGACGGGGCGCTGGTTCGCAGCAGCCCTGGCATTGATGCTGGCGCTGATTGTCGGTTTGGGAGCAGCGACATTTGAGGCGCGGGGACGCGCCGATCAACTGGCGGCAGAACTTGCAACGAGCCGACAGATGCTGCGTGCGATGGAAGCGCAGGTTGCTGAGATTCGTCGGGCTGCTCAGACAGTCGAGGCGCAACTGACCGCTACGCAGCGCGAACTCGATGAGACGCGCACTCAACTCGCCGCCAGCCAGCGTGAGTTACAGGAAGTCCGGGCGTTAGCAGGAACGGATGTACAGCTTGTGTCGTTCATTGTCGCGCCACAGACAGTCTCGCAGTTGCTGGGAACGACCAAGCATGCACCTAAGGAGGCGAGCGCACGCATGTTTATGCAACCGGGCCATAACCGGTTGGTGTTGCTAATCTACGGGCTGAAATCCGCCGAACCGGGGAAAGTGTATCGCCTCTGGCTGGCAAAGGGAGATCAGGCGATTGCTATTGGGACGGTAGCGGTCGGACCTGACGGTGTCGCTGAGTTCGTTGTTGATGCTCCTGAACCGATGGATGCCTACGATCAGGTGATGATTACGCTCGATGAAGTTGATACCGCTGCACGACCGAGTGAAGAAGTCATTTTCGAGGCGAGTCTGTAGCTCCGTCTCTGTAGTAGGCGCTCGGTGTCGCGCCTGAATTTTGCCCGGCGACAGGTTGCGCTTTCGTTCGGAGAGAGGTCTCACTCGCGTGAGCGGCGCCTTCTAAAGCGCAGCAGATCTCCCACCGGGGGAGAGTATCAGAGGACGCGGCAAGGCGCCAGAAAAATACATCTGCGTTCAAGCATGCCTTGTAAGGGACAGGTTCTCAAACCTGCCCCCTAGCGTTGATCACGGCTTTTCGAGAATTGCGGCGTAGAACTGCAATCCGACGCCTTCCCGATCTGCTTCGGTGATGTAATCGGGAGGAAGCCCAAGAAACAGATGCAGCGGCATCAATCCATCCGAAGGGATGCGCCACGGTCGGCTGAATGCAAGGCACTCCTCGAGCGAATAGAGCCAGAACGGCGAGCCTGCCTGACGGAACATCTCGATGAACTGTTCCATCTGAGGGGTCATTAAGCCGGGCAGCTTAGTTTCGTAAGTGATGTAGAGCCGGGAACCCGGCGCTGCCCACTCGTAGAGATCGTGGAAGATCTGCGAGATTTCCTCTGGTGAAAGAAAGACGGTGATTCCATTCATTCCGAACGCCACCCGCCGCTCACCCCCCAGGAAGCTCTGCACCTCCGGCAATGCTAGCAGCGAGCGCGCTTCGCGCACATCGTGCCTCAGATACAGCACGTTTGGCAGGTGTCCGACCAACCGCTGCGCCAGTTCATATGTTTCGGCGTCTAGGTCCGAATAGACCACGCGAGCATCTGGCAGTACATGATGAATGTGGTCATCGGTTGGAAGTCCTGAGGCAAAGTCAACGAAATGGGTCAACCCTTCCGCCCACAACCGACGGGCTGCGTGCTGAAGGAACATGCGCAACATGCGCACCCACTTCGGCGTGGAGGGCACGAGGGAGAACATGTACTCAGCAGCCGCTTTGTCAACCGGCAGGTAATACGAACCCCCTAGCGTGTAACTGTAGATTCGGGCGGCGTTTGGCGTGTTTGAGTCAGGAAGTTCGACCGCATCTTCCATGCAGACATCCTCCTTGATCCAGGGAATGGGTTGCCCAAACCATCCTGCTTTGCTGCGTAACGCTTCCTAGTATGGGGGAATATAAGGAATCCTGTGTCGAGAGAAACGGAAGACCGTGGTCATTTCCGTATTCATCCTCGCCAGGACCGTCGGATCAGCCCCTGATCGGTATTGAAGACCGGATCAACAGTCTGAGCGAAGCAATCGAGGCTATTGACGCCCCATGAGACGCAGGCAGGTGACGACGCAATGTTGCCGCCGAGATCCTCCCAGCCGATCCAGCGCGTGCCGTCCCAGTAGCGATGCAGGAGATTGCCGTTATCGCCCCGCACGAACAGGCTGATGCGGTTGGGCCCCCACGATGCCGCAGACGGCGCCGATGTTCCGCTCACTCCCAGGTCCTCCCAGATGGTCCACTGGACGCCATTCCAGACGCGGCGGTAGAGTTTGTTATTCGTGCCGCGCACAAAGCAGTGCACCTGATTATTGCCCGGCGAGGCGCAGGCGGGTGCAGAAGTCAGGATGCCTTCGTGGTTGATCCAACTGATCCAGCGCTGACCATCGTAGTACGCCTGATACATCTTGTTGTCGCTGCCGCGCACGAAGACGCCCACCTGCTGTGGACCCCACGACACGGCGGCTGGCGCAGAGGTGGCAATGCCTCCCAGATTCTGCCATTCGCTCCAGCGCTCGCCGTTCCACCAGATGTGCCAGACTGCGCTGCTCCCCCGGCGCAGTGCAAAGCAACTCATACGGTTCTGCTCCCACGCGGCGCACGACGGCGCTGATGCCAGACCACCGCCAAGGTTGCGCCAGCCCGACCAGCGCCCGCCAGCGAACGTTTGCCATAGCAGCGCGCCGCCATCACCTCGGACGAAGACTTCCAGACGATCCCGACTCCAGGTTGTCGCCGCTGGCGCTGATGTTGCCAGCACCGCGCCGGGAACCGCTTCCCAGGCGCTCCACCCGGCCTGCGCAACTTGCGCCAGCACCGGTTCGTTCCCTGCGCCGGTGATGTGCGTTGTCAGCGCATACGCAGACGACGTAAGCCCTGCCTCTTCATCCGATGGCGCACTCGCGCGCGCCGGACCAAACAACGCTGCGGCAAGCCAGATGATGCAGACGACCGCCAGAACGGATACACCTCGATAGACCTGTTTCATACCTGCACTCTCCCTTCCTGAGAAACGCAGGCGCACTCCGAGGGCGTCTGTGAGGTGAAACAGGAAGCAAGTACAGACGCGCACATACGCTTGCTTTCCATCGTACTACAGAGCGGTGCAGGTTTCAAGGTAAAAACTGGTTGGCAGAAGCAAAAACACGTCTCCTCCCATCTTCGCACCATTTCTTCTTGAAAAGATTGGCGCAAAGATGCAAAGGCGCGCAAAGCGGAGTGCAACCTTTGCGTCCTTGCGCCTTTACGTCAGCCTTTCTGAGAAACCCTCTCTAGATAGATCGTAGCGCGTCAGCGGCGGCGGCAATCGTATCCTGAATGAGCGTATCGCTATGAGCAAGCGATACGAACGCCGCCTCAAACTGCGCTGGCGCCAGGTAGACGCCGCGATCGAGCATCGCGTGAAAGAAACGTGCGTAGCGCTGTGTATCGGATTTCTTTGCCGACGTATAATCAACGACTGGTTCATCAGTGAAGAAGAAACCCCACATGCTGCCAGCATACGCAGTACGCAGCGGAATATCCGCCTCGGCGGCAGCCTGCTCAAAACCGGCGCAGAGCGCCGCTGTCGCCCGCTCTAACTGCTCGAAGACGCCGGGAGCGCCGATAGCGCGCAGGGTCGCAATACCAGCCGCCATTGCCAGCGGATTGCCGGAAAGGGTGCCCGCCTGATAGACCGGACCGGCAGGCGCGATCAGTTCCATCAACTCGCGTCGTCCGCCATAGGCGGCCGCTGGCAATCCGCCGCCTATCACCTTCCCCAGGCAGGTAAGATCGGGTTTCACGCCGTACTTCCCCTGGGCGCCGCCATACGCAACGCGGAAGCCAGTCATCACCTCGTCAAAGATCAGCAGTGCGCCGTGTTCGTCGGCCAGGCGACGCAGTCCTTCAAGAAAACCGGGTTGCGGCAACACCAGCCCCATATTTCCAGCGACCGGTTCGACAACGATTGCTGCCACTTCGCCGGGGTTTGCCTTTAACAACGCCTCAACCGCGTCGAGATTGTTGTAGGGCGCCGTCAGCGTGCTGGCAGCCGTCGCCGCTGTCACCCCCGGACTGTCCGGCAGCCCAAGCGTTGCCACGCCGGAACCGGCCTGCACCAGGAAGCCGTCGAAGTGCCCGTGGTAGCACCCGGAGAACTTGATCACCTTGTCGCGGCGCGTTGCAGCGCGCGCCAGGCGCAGCGCGCTCATTGCCGCCTCGGTGCCGGATGAGACAAAACGCACCATTTCGACTGACGGCATCGCCTGGATGATCAGGCGCGCCAGTTCGCTCTCGAGTTCGGTCGGCGCGCCGAATGACGTGCCACGTGCTGCCTGTTCGGCGACAGCGGCGACGACATCGGGGTGCGCGTGCCCCAGGATTAGGGGTCCCCACGAGAGGACGTAGTCGATGTACCGGTTGCCATCGACGTCGAAGAGAAAGGCGCCCTCGCCGCGATCAATGAACCGCGGCACGCCGCCAACGGCGCGAAAGGCGCGCACCGGGCTGTTGACGCCGCCGGGAAAGAGCGAACGCGCCTCAGCAAACAGCGACTCTGAACGATTGGTGTTCATGGTTGTGACCAGATAATTGATAGGGGTTAGGGGTTAGGGGTTAAGGGTTAGAAGCACATTCTTACCTGTACTCTTCCACCTTCCCACCTTCCCTCTCGCCTGTAACCTTCTTGCCCCTTGCCTCTCGCCTCTCGCCTCTTGCCTCTTGTCTCTCGCCTTATTCCGAACCAATCCAGCGTGCGGCATCTTTGGCGAAGTAGGTGATAATCATATCCGCTCCGGCGCGGCGAATGGCAATCAGACTTTCGAGCGCTGTGCGGCACTCATCGAGCCAGCCGAGTTGCGCCGCTGCTTTGATCATGGCATACTCGCCGCTCACCTGGTATGCCACAAGCGGCAGATGGTAGCGCTGTCGCACTGCGCTGATAACGTCGAGGTATGCGCCTGCCGGTTTGACCATAATCATATCAGCGCCCTCGGCAACATCGAGTTCGACCTCGCGCAGCGCCTCACGCCCGTTCGCCGGATCCATCTGATAGGCGCGCCGGTCGCCGAATGCTGGAGCGGATTCGGCGGCTTCACGGAATGGCCCGTAGAACGCCGACGCAAACTTGGCGGCATACGACAGAATCGCCACATGGGTGTGACCGGCAGCATCGAGAGCCGTGCGAATGGCAGCGACCTGACCGTCCATCATGGCGCTGGGAGCGACAATGTCGGCGCCAGCATCGGCATACGTCACTGCACAACGCGCCAGGATCTCGAGGGTCGGATCGTTGAGCACATCGCCGCTGCCAGGCGTCTCTGCCAGGATGCCGCAGTGACCGTGGCTGGTATACTCGCATACGCACACATCTGCAATCACCGTTAACTGCGGGGCAAGCCGCTTGATTGCGCGGATCGCCTGCGGCACCGGACCTTCCGGGTCCCATCCGCTGCTGCCGGTCGGATCTTTATACGCGGGAATGCCAAACAGGAGGACAGCCGGTATCTGGAGTTCGGCGATTTCGTTGATTTCAGGATCGAGTTGATCAACCGACAGTTGAGCATACCCAGGCATTGAGCGGATCGGACGCACAATGCCGCTGCCCGCAGCAACAAAGAGCGGTGCGATCAGATCGTCGGCGCTCAGCACGGTTTCACGCACCATGCGACGCAAGGCAGGCGTGCGGCGTAATCGTCGCGGACGATTGATGATCATGGGAGCCTCCTATGGAGGTTATGAGTTAAGGGCTATCATGATTGCCTTCCTTGATCTCATTGACCTAACCCCTAACCTCTAACCTCTAAACCCCTAACCCCTGACACACTGCCTCCGCCACCCCTTCCACCCCCGGATTCGGCGCCTGCGCGGCAACGGGAAGCCCTTCATCTCGCAGCGCATGCGCAGTTGTCGGTCCAATCGCAATCAAGGCAACGCCGGTGAACAGGGCGCGCGCGACAGAACGGTCGATGCCGAACTGTTCCATGCCATCAAGCAGGTAGCGCAGTGTCGACGGGCTACTGAACACGATGGCATCAATGGCGCGTCGGCAGAGCGGATCGATCAGGTCACGCACTCCCGGACCGGGAACTGTCTGGTAGGCGGTCACTACCTCGACGAACGCCTCCCGTTCTCGCAGACCGACCGCTAGCGTGTCACGTGCAATGTTGGAGACCGGCAGCAGAATGCGTCGACCGGCAACATTCTGAAGTTCTGCCAGCAACCCCTCAGCGTTCTGCTGCGCCGGCACTAGATCGACTCGTCCGCCATGCGTCTCGATGGCGGCAGCCGTCGCTTTCCCAACCGCTGCTACGCGCACGTGCAGCGGCGGTGGCAGCGCCTGACGGCTCGCAAACGCATCGACGGCTGCGACGCTGGTGAAAATGATCCAGTCATACTGGTCAAGATGTTCCAGCGCCGCTTCGAGCGGCTCAGGATCATCAGGCGGCGCGTAGGCGATCGTCGGGCAGACCAGCACCTCCGCCCCCTGGTCGCGCAGCGCCGACGCCAGACCTTCGGCTCGTTCGACAGCGCGCGTAACTACCACTCGCTTCCCCTGCAATCGTCTGACTTCCATTGCACCGGTTACCCTGTGAGTAACGCCTGTCCGCCTGAGTTGAGCAATTCTTCCGCCAGCGCTGATCCCAGACCGGCAGGATCCGACGCTGGTCCGCTCCGCATACCGCGCACCATTCGCCCGTCCCGCGCGCCGATCATGCCGTACAGCAACAGCTCATCGCCCTTGAAGTGCGCCAGCGCCCCAACCGGCACCTGGCACCCGCCGCCAATGCGTGCCAGAAATGCGCGTTCGGCTGTGATGGCGGCGCGCGCCGCCGGATCATCGAGCGGCGCCAGCAGGCGCAGCACCTCATCGTCGCCCGCGCGCGCTTCGACTCCGATAATCCCCTGACCGACCGCCGGGATCAGCACATCCGGTTCGATCAGTTCCGTAATCACATCCTCAAGACCGAGCCGTTTCAATCCGGCGGCAGCAAGCACAATGGCATCGTACTGTCCCTCGCGCAGCTTACGCAGCCGCGTATCGACGTTCCCGCGCAGATCAAGCAGCGTCAGATCAGGGCGCAACGCACGCAACTGGCAGGTGCGACGCAGGCTACTGGTCCCGACGCGCGCGCCAGGCGGCAGGGTCGCCAGCGTCATCCCCGGCTGCGCTACCAGCGCATCGCGCGGATCGGCGCGTTGCGAGCAGGCGGCCAGGATCATATCGGGAGGCAGCGTTGACGGCAGATCTTTGGCGCTGTGGACCGCCAGATCGACCCTGCCAGCCCGTATCGCCTCTTCGATTTCGACGACGAACAGCCCTTTGTCGCCAATCGCACTGAGCGGTCGGTCAAGAATAATATCGCCGCGCGTCGTGATATGCTCAACGGCGACGGTCAATCCGGGGTGCGCTGCGAGCAACGCATCGCGGATCATATGCGTCTGCACGAGCGCCAGTTTGCTGGAACGGGTTCCGATGGTCAGCACATCCCTCATAGACGCTTTTCCAGCACCTCGTGAAGCAGCGCCGCTAGCACGTCCACAAACTCGTCATCGGCATTCGGCATCCGAATGCGTCGCAGCGTCATCCCCAACGCTGCTGCCTTCTCCTGCGCCTCGCGGTCGATGTCCCACAGCACTTCGAGATGGTCGGCAACGAACCCGAACGGCGCGCTAATCACGGCGCGCACCCCTTCGGCGTGCAATTCCTCCAGATAATCGAGGATATCAGGACCGAGCCACGGTTCACCGGTCATTCCGGCGCTCTGATAGCAGAGACGCCAGTCGGTCAGCCCCAGCAAACTGGCGATGCCCGCTGCACTTTCGCGCAGTTCATCAGGATACGGGTCGTTCCATGTCAGAATGCGTTCCGGCAGACTGTGGGCACTGAAGAGCACCAGCGCCTCATCGCGCAGATCAGGAGGCAACTCGGCGCGCGCTGCGACGATCCGATCCGCAATCAGTCGTCGAAACCCTGGATAGTTGTGCCAGCGTTCGATGAACGTGACCCGTAACGGTCGTTCGAGCGCGGCATTCGCCTCATCGAGATATTTGCGATAACTGCCGATGCTCATCCTGGAATAGTGCGGCGCGAGGACGAGCGCTACAACGTCCTGTACGCCGTCATTCGCAATCTGTGGCACGGTTTCGGCGATGAATGGATGCCAGTGCTTCATGCCAACATAGACGCGGTAACGGCCCGGCGCTGCCGCATCGAACCGCGCCTGCAGCTTATCTGCGACGGCGAAGGTCAGGTCCTTGAGCGGCGTGCGTCCGCCGACCAGCCGGTAACGTTCGCGCAGACGCTCCACTGCTTCAGGCGACGGCGTGCGCCCGCCGCGAATGTGGGTGAAGTACGGCTCGACATCATCAAGACTCTCCGGCGTGCCGTAGGCAAGCAGAAAAATGCCGGTTGGCGATGCGTGATCGGTCATAGGTTTATTCCGCAGAATATTCATGCACGAACTCTGCCAGGCGACGCACGGTATCGACCGGTGTTTCGGGCACAATCCCGTGCCCCAGATTGAAAATGTGCCCTGGACGACCAGCGGCGCGGTCGAGAATATCGGCAGCGCGGCGACGGACTTCGGGCCACGGCGCCAGGAGCGTGTGCGGGTCGAGGTTGCCCTGAACGGCGACGCCCGGACCGACCTGCGCCCACCCATCGTCGAGATAGATGCGCCAGTCGAGGCCGATCACATCCGCGTCGATCTGACGCAGCAACCCGAGCATTCCCGACATGCCGACGCCGAAATAGATGATCGGCGGCGGCGGCACAACCTCGCAACCGGCGCGCACATTGATGATGCACTTCTGTACGAACGGCAGCACGTACTCGGCATAATCGCCAGGCGCCAGCGCTCCTGCCCAACTGTCGAAGAGTTGCACGGCATCGGCGCCAGCTTCGATCTGCGCAATCAGATAAGCGCTGACCTGAGCCGTCAGGCGCTCCATTAGGTCGCGCCACGCCTGCGGCTCTGCGTACATGAGCGCTTTCGTCAGGCGATGGTCGCGCGACGACCCGCCCTCGATGGCATATGCCGCCAGCGTGAAAGGTGCGCCGCTGAACCCGATCAGCGGCGCGCGCCCTTCTAACTCGCGTTTCACCAGCCGGATCGCCTGGATCGTGTACGCCACCGTCTCGCGCGGATCGGCGTCGTGCAGCGCGGCAATGTCGGCAGGCGAGCGCAGCGGATTGTGAATGACCGGACCCTCGCCTTGCTCATAGGTCAACTGCAGACCGATCCCCTCAAGCAGCGGCAGAATATCGGCAAAAATGATTGCAGCGTCAACGGGAAAGGCAAGGAGCGGTTGCATGGTGATCTCGGCCGCCAGTTCCGGCGTTTTCACCATGTCGAGAAAGCCGTAGCGTTCGCGGATAGCGCGGTACTCCGGCATATAGCGCCCCGCCTGGCGCATGAACCAGACCGGCGTGGCATCGGTTGGCTGGCGACGGCATGCTGCCAGAAAGCGATGAGGCGTCATACATCATCCAATCAGGGCCAGCGCCTCGTGCAACGGGCGATGAATAGCCGTAATAATCGGCGTATCGCGCAGCGTGTACCGGCGCGCTTCGGTCGCGCGCAGGTCGGTGACCAACTGGCTGAACCGTGGCAGATCCTCGGTCTCATATGCAACGACAAATTCCTGGTCGTCGAGACCGGTGGCGTACAACAGCACCTGCCGGATGTCGGCGTACTCGTGACCGACGCGCATATGCTCGTTCATCATCCCCTGGCGAGCATCACGGCTCATCAAATACCATTCGGTCGTTTTGCTGAACGGATAGACGATCAGATACGTCTGGCGGTCATTCAGCTCGATCGCCTGCTCCTGGCTAGTGGGACGACGGGTGTAGATCGATGGGCGCGTGTAGCCGAACAGTTGATAGGAAATCTCGCTATAGCATCCGATGCCGCTCTTCAGCAGGCGCGCCGTCATCTCTTGCATGAGTTTGGGATCGATGCCGCGTCGCCAGAGCAAAAGATCGACGCCGATCTTCAGGCCGATACCACTGTATGCCCAGGTGGTGATCGCCGATGCGTACTCCTCCACCACGCTGGCGAACGCCTCACGACCATCGGCGCGCACAGCGTGCGGCAGGCGGCGCCAGGCGGGATCGACTCTGAACGCCGTAAACTGGACAAACCAGGAGATTACGGGAGCGCTAGTTTGGTCCTGATGAGCCATACGTCCGTGTTCCTCTCCAGGCCAATTGCATGCGTTATGTCATCTTTGCCGAGGTATGGACAGTCGTATCATCAATATTGAACAGCCGGCGCACCGCCGTCACCAACTCACTGCCCGACTCAGGGTTGCGCAGCGCCACGATTGGCTCGTGCAGCAGTTTATTGATGATCGCCGTACTCAACGCAATCACTGTTTCGCGCTGCTGCGGCGAGAGTTCGGGGCAACGCGCCAGCGCCCGCCGGATTTCAGCGTCGCGAATCGCTTCGGCGCGTTCACGCAGCGCACGAATGGTAGGTACCGCCTGCTGGACTGCCCACCATTCCATAAACTTCGCCACCTCGCTAGCGATGATCGCCTCTGCGCGTTGCGCCTCGGCGGCGCGCATTGCGCGATTCGCCGCACAGATTGGTTCCAGCGCATCCACATCGTGGAGGTGAACGCCAGGGATCGCTACAACACGCTGATCGATGTCGCGCGGAACCGCCAGGTCGAAGAGGAGCAGTGGCGCAGTGCGCCCGGCTGCGGCGCGTTCCACCATCTGTTGCGACACCACAATGCCCGGCGCCGAGGTGCAGCTCACCACAACATCGCTCATCGTCAGCGCGTCGTTCAGTTCCTCCCACGATCGCCACGCGATGCCATACCGCTGCGCCAGCGCGCTGGCTCGCGCCTCGGTGCGATTGATGACCGTGATGTTCGTCCACCTCTCGGCGAGCAGATGTTTCAGTGCAAGTTCGGCAATATGCCCGGCGCCGATGACCAGGATTCGTCCCTGCTTCAATAGACTGGCATGTTGGCGCATTGCATCAATTGCAACCGACACCACCGACACATGACCGGCAGCGATGCCGGTGTGGGTGCGTGCACGCTTCCCTGCTGCCAGCGCGCCATGCAGCACTCGATGGAGCACCGGACCAATCGCGCCAGCGGCGTGAGCGATCGCGAGCGCCTCCTTGATCTGTCCGACAATCTGATCCTCGCCAAGCACCATCGAATCGAGACCGGCAGCCAGTCGGTAGAGATGGCGCACGACCGCTTCGTTATGATGGATGTAGAGCGATGGCGCAAACACTGCCTGATCAACGCCGCGCTGCTCAGCAAGAAATGTTGTCAACACCTCGTCGCCTGCCACGCCATCGTGCGTCACGGCGCACACCTCAACTCGATTGCATGTCGAGAGGATTATCCCCTCATCGACACGCTGGCGCAACACCAGAAGCGCGTCCGGCAACTCATCCAGACTGAACGCCAGCCGCTCGCGCACGGTCACCGGCGTATTGCGCTGATGCACACCGATCAGGGTTATCTGCATACCCGATCACCTCGCTCTTGCTGCTCATATCCGGTAATCGCCCCCAGCAGCACTGCATCCATAAAGCGGTCGATACGCGCATGGAGAGCGACCGCCTGGTCGAGATCATTTGGCTGGGCAATGCCGGGCACGGGCATCGCCAGCCGTGAAAACGAATTGCGGAAGAACAGGAATGCCTGCACTGTATCGTGCATACTGACACCAGCCTCGCGGGTTTCGCGGCCATAACTGCTGCCAATGGCGCGCGCCTCGTTGAGGAACCGTTCGTCTTCTTCCTGGCGATTGATATACTGGATCAACAACCCCAAAAGACGCTGCCCGAGACCACGCATGCGTTCAGCGTTGGAGTGCATCATCAAGCGCGAGTGCCAGTCGGCGCGCGCCATCGCGTGCGTATCGAAGCGGAGCAACGACACCGGCGCCGGAGGAGGGTGGTGGTCATGCGTCTGCGCTTCTTCCAGCGCCTTCAGCAGCCCCATCCGTGGGAAGCGACGGTGTCCGCCGAGGGTGCGTTTCATCGGCACCTTCCCCGAGTCTCCCCAGCGGCGCAATGTCGACGCCGCTACACCGAGGAGAGCGCTCGCCTCGGCAAGCGAAAGCCATTCATCGGTCGACTCTGTGGCCATAGCGATAACATGTTACAGTTTTCACAATTTATTGCAAGTTGAGAAATCTTTACTCTCTGTTGATCATGGCAACGGGCGTCGGGCGGCGCCAACGAGTGCCAGCGCCCGACGCGCCGCCTCGCGCCCCTGTTTGATGCAGTCGGGCACGCCGACGCCGCGGTACGCCGCGCCCGCCAGCAGCAGACCTTCAGGACAGAGCGCTTCGATCGCCGCGATTCGTTCCAGATGTCCAACGTCGTACTGCGGGTTGCCGTTGTGCCAGCGGTAGACGCGCGTCAGCAGCGGTGCGGCAGTGATGCCCAGCATGGCGCGCAGGTCGGACTGCGCCAGACGCGCCAGGTCATCATCGTCGCGCGCCAACAGTTCCGGACGACGCGATCCGCCGACGAAGCAGCGCAGCAGCAGATACTCATTGGGAGCGCGGTAGCGGAACTTGACCGAGGAGAGCGTGCAGGCGTTGATCCAGGTCTGTTCGCTGCGTGGAATGACCAGACCATAGCCATCGAGCGGCGTTCCGACCTCGCTACGCCGATAGACCATCGAGATCGTCGCAGTCGAAACGTACCGGATGGCGCGCAGCGCATGCGCCAGCGTCGGGAACGATTCGCTCACCAGATCGGCGGCGGCGTAGGAAGGCGTCGCCAGAATGACGGCATCAGCATCCAGCGTGGCGCCGTCGTCCAGCCGCAGACGATACGGACGGGCAGCGGTTGGATCGTATGTCAGCGCTATCGCCTGACGACCGGTCAGCATACACGCGGTCAGATGGCGTTCCAGCCGTTCGACCAGCGCGCCCATGCCGCTGCGCAGGGTCATAAAGGGCGACTGATGCGCCGAAGAAGACGGCGTGTCACGTCGTGCGGCGAGCATGCCGCGGATCAGGCTGCCATAGCGCTTTTCCAGCTCGCGGAGGCGCGGGAAGGTTGCCATGATACTCTGGCGTTCACATTCAGCGCTGTGAATGCCGGAGAGAATCGGCTCCGCCAGGCGGTCGAGCGCTTCGTTTCCCAGGCGGCGGCGAATGAAGTCGGCAAGCGTCTCATCGCCATCATCGCGACGCGCCGGAACGAACAGGTCGAGCGCCATGCGGAGTTTCCCAAGCGGAGAAATGAGCGGTGAAAAGGCGAAGGGAGCAATCCGCGTGGGAACGATCAGCAACATGCCTTCAGGGAGCGGTCGCGGTCGTCCACGGATCAGCACCCATGTTGTGCGGCGCATTGGCGAAGCGACCATCAACTCATCACCCAGACCGATCTCGCGCGCCAGTTCGGCAGCCCACGGTTTCTGCGCCATGAACGAGTCTGGCCCGCCTTCGATGACGAACGGGCCGGTGTGCTCGGTAATAATCTTGCCACCCAGACGCGCCTCACGCTCGATCAGGGTTACAGCGACTGGCGGCTCGCCGTGGCGTGTGGTGCGCCCCAGTTCATACGCCGCGCTCATGCCGCTGATCCCGCCACCGACCACAACAATGTGCGGTCGGGCATCCGGGAACACCATCGCCGCCGATGTCGAATGCATCGCGGTCATGGACAGTACGATTCTAGTCAAATCTTATCAAATCCGCGCTCACTATAGTAGATTTGAAAGGTTAAGTCAAGGTTTACAAAAGCGACACATTGCGTGTGCAAGAGTGAGACAGGCGAGGAACGTTCTGACCCGTGAGGTCTCCGCCAGCGACCCCGGACTGCGAAGGAACCTTGCCAGCAGAACGGTCTCCACCTGTGGCAGGGATGCAGCTCGGCCTTATTGGTTGGAAGCGAGAAGTAATCTCTGACCCTCACCCTTAATCCCCCAAATTCAGGTATAATGATTCTGCCCCACCAGTAGCGACCCAACCCAGGACGGCAAACTAGCAATGGAGCAGAAAGGAGTCTCCCAATGGCGGCGAAGAACATCTTGATGCTCGTCGGCGATTACGTCGAGGACTATGAGGTCATGGTGCCGTTCCAGGCGCTTCAGGCGGTTGGTCACAATGTTCATGCCGTCTGCCCCAACAAGAAGGCGGGCGACAAGGTACGCACTGCGATTCACGATTTCGAGGGCGACCAGACCTACAGCGAAAAACCAGGGCACAACTTCACGCTGAACGCGACGTTTGACGAAGTTCGGGCTGAAGACTATGATGCGCTCGTCATCCCGGGCGGACGCGCGCCAGAGTACATTCGCCTGAACGAGAAGGTGTTGGACATTGTTCGCCACTTTGCGACCGCCAACAAGCCGATTGCCGCCATCTGCCATGGCGCGCAGGTGCTGGCAGCAGCAGGAGTGCTGGAGGGCAAGTCGTGCTCCGCGTATCCGGCAGTAGGCCCGGATGTCACGCGCGCTGGGGGCCGGTATGTCGATATTCCGGCCGACAAAGCGCACGTTGACGGAAACCTGGTAACAGCGCCTGCCTGGCCTGCGCACCCTGACTGGATCGCCAAGTTCCTCGAGGTGCTTGGCACGAAGATCGAACCGTAGTGACGTCGTTCGTAGCGGAGACATTGCAATCACGGCGGAGACGTTGCAATGCAACGTCTCCGCCATGGTCTACCTTGCAATGCCTCCAAACCCCATGGCTGCTGTCACCTCACCTCTCCAGCCAGGTACCGTCGCGCGGTTTCGGCAAGAATAGCCGCGCCAATAGGCAATGCGCGCTCATCGATGTCAAAGATCGGCGTGTGATGTCCTCGGCTCACGCCGTCGTCGATGGCAGCGCCGAGCATGAACATCGCTCCAGGCGCTTTCTGCATCATATAGGCGAAGTCCTCTGCGCCCATGCCGGTACGCGTGCGATCTATCGCATCAGCGCCGATCAAGTCGGTGATCGTCTCTGCAATCCATGCGCTGACCGTTGAGTCGTTGTACCCGGCAGGGTAGCCGCGTTCAATCTCCAGTCGGTAATCGCCGCCAACAGCACGCGCAATGGCGAACGCGCGCTCGACCTCGGCAATCAACTGCTCGCGCACCTGCGGGTCGAAGCTCCGCAACGTGCCTTCCAGATACACCTCGGTGGGAATAACATTCGATGCCGTGCCGCCGCGCACTACGCCAAGGCTGACGACGGCTGGCTGCATCGGATCGATGCGGCGCGCGACGATCCCGTGCAGCGCTTGCATCACGGGCAGCAGCATCCAGAGCGGATCTGTTCCCAAATGCGGGTAGGCGCCATGCCCGCCAGTGCCAGTGATCCATCCACGAAACGTATCAACCGCTGCCGAGATTGCTCCTTCACGGATGGTGATTTTCCCCACCGGCAATCCCGAGTCGACATGGAGCGCGATGACATAATCGACGCCATCGAGTGCGCCATCGTTGATCATGCGGGGCGCGCCGCTGAGCCCCTCTTCATCCTGCGCCTCCTCAGCTGGCTGGAAAAGGAAGCGCACATTGCCCCGCAGGTTGCCAGCGGCGAATTCCTGTTTGAGCAGATGCGCCACGCCAAGCAAGATGGCAGTGTGCGCGTCGTGACCGCAGGCATGCATGACACCCGGATTCTGCGATGCAAATGGCAAACCAGTCGCCTCGTTGATCGGCAGCGCATCCATGTCGGCGCGGATGCCGATCGTCGGTCCGTCACCGGCGCCCAGTTGTCCGACAACGCCCGTTTTGCCGACGCCGGTGCGGATGTCGATGCCGCCGATTTCGCGCAGCGTCTCCGCAACCAGTTGGGCAGTTCGCACCTCCTGGAACGCGAGTTCGGGGTGAGCATGGATCTCACGGCGCAGACGAATGATTTCGGGAGCAATCGCATTCGCTTTGTCGAGCATAGGCGGTTCCTTTCCGGGGTGTTTGGAGAGTTAATGACACGACTGGAGCATACCTTGGGCAGCGCATCCAACCATCCATGCTGCCAAACCGCTGTCCACGAGCGCTTTGCGCCTTTGCGTCAATTGCTCCGAGAAATGCTGGAATTAGCCGAGACGCGGACCGTGTAGACATTCACTAGAGGTTCCGCCACGTCACCCTCAAGCTTCAACTCCAAACAATAAGTTCCAGGGTCCGACGGGATCAGGCGCAAGCGCTCAATCTCCATCGCCATGCAGTCGGCAGGCAACGTGAAGGATCGCTCGACAGTCGCCAGCGTCGCGCCGTCGGGACCTATCAGGCAGGCAGTCGCCTTCACGGCAAGGTCGCGGTGCGCGTCATTGACGACGTAGATCGGCAGATCGAGCGCTTCATTGAGAGCGATGGCTTCTTTGGCTGGCACAGTGAAGATATACTGCGGACTAAACGCCAGGCGCATCGCGTAGTACGAGCGTTTCGGCACGCGCCAATAATCGATGATCGACCACGAGATGGACGGATTGGCATCGTGGAACATGAAGGGCATGACGCCGCCAGTTGGGCGATACTTACGCAACCGCAGCCGGTCGATGTAGTGGCGGTTGACCTTTATTTGATACTCCTGCGACATGTGCACGAGTTCCTCGAGTGAGCGCGCCGCGCGCCAGTTGTACCAGTGCGCCATAATGTCCGCCTGAAACTGATGGCGCTCTACCAGCCGCTGCCAGTCGATGCGCCTGATGTCGGCATCCATGAATTTGACACAACTCTCGACATTCGGGAAACTCTGCGCGCCAAACTCAGTGACAAAGCGCACCAACTGCGGAAAGCGGCGGATCAATGGCTCCCACTCCTCAAGGCGGCCATAGATCTTGTACCAACCGTAGTAGAAGTGCGTGCTGGTGCCAGCGCGAAGGCCCGGAATCGGGAATTCATTCGACGAGCGCACCACTGGTCGTCGGCTGTCTTCTTGTTCGACCACCCGCTTCAACTCGCTGTCCATGACATCACGGTTCCAGCTAAATACAAACATCGACGCATACGTGCGCATGCGCGTGATCATCCGTTCATCGCGGGTATCGACGACATACACCGGTTCGTTGTGCATACACCAGAGCGCCACCGATGGATGGTTGCCCAGCAAGCGCACCATAGCGCGCGCCTGACGGCGCGCTTCGGGCAGCACGTCACGGCGGTAAAGCCAGTGCAGCGGGAAATCCTGCCAGAGCAGCATCCCCATCTCATCGGCGACGTCGTAGAGCGCCGGATGCGCGATGTGCCCATGCACACGCAGCATGTTCATATGGCACTCACGCGCCAGGCGCAGATCCTCAATGCACCGCTCGCGCGTCGTCGTCGCAATCCGCACGTCGGTCGGCGGATAATTGTTTCCCTTGACGAAAAAGCGCGTTCCGTTGAGATAAGGTATCCAGTCGTGCAGCTCGAAGGTGCGGATGCCGAAACGGAAGGTGCACACATCGGAAACCACGCCATTGCAGAGCGCTTCGAGCGTCACGGCATACAGATCCGGCGCTCCCATATCGTGGGGCCACCAGAGGTGCGGGTCGCTCACCAGCAACACCCCGGCAATCTCGTGTTTTCCGGCTGCCAGTGCGCGGCGCTGTTCCATCGTCTGAACTGCGCCCGCGAAGTTGACCGGTGCAAACGTCCAGCGCAATGTTACGTCACGCGTCGCATCCGAGTCGAAGACAGCGCGAAAGCGCAGCTCCGCCAGCGACTCGCCCGCTGCCTCGGTCTGCAGCAGCACCTCGCGCACTCGCACCGGACCGGTAACGATCAGTTCGACGGGCAGCCAAATGCCGCCGGGATTGGCGAGCGGATCCATGCAGTCCCAGTGCGAGAAGACGCCAGTGATCAGGCGCTTGCCCGATTTATTCGCCTCGTCGGGGCACTCGACCTCAACGACGATCTCGTTCTCCGGCGCGATCCAGGCAGTCACCTCGCGTTCATACGGCTCGAAATACCCCTCGTGACGCCCCAGATCGACGCCGTTGAAATATGGCTGCGCCCAGTAAAACACCCCATTGAAACGCAGGAAGTAGCGGAGCGGCAGTGAGTGCTCAGCAGCCCACGCTGACGCATCTGGCAGCGTAAACCGCCGACGATAGACCATGCGTCCCGTGTAGCGTTCCAGCAGCGGATGCTGTTGCCAGTGCGCTGGTAGCTCCTGCGTCAGCCAGGTGGCATCGTCGGATGGATAGAATCCCTGCCGGAACGTATCGACCGGCAACAGTTTCCAGACGCCGTTAAGCGACAGAACAGCGGGGATCTTGGTCATGCGCACGCATCACTGCAGAGTTCAGAACGCTGGTTTCAGGGCTATGCCATTCTAGAGGATAGAGCGCAGCATGTCAATTGCTGCATGGTACAATACCGCTGGCGCAGCGTACGTGGCCGTCACTGGCGCCGTAGACGGCAACTGGGCGACGGGGGGAGTGTAAGCATACTGGAGCAAGCGCACCAGCGGGTGTGCATCGGAAGGACGGTCACCTCGTGTAGCGGGGGCAAACTACTTAGCATAGCAACCTCGCCAGGTCAGGCGTGCCATGCGTCAACACCCAGTGGTGACAGTCGCCTCGCTACCGCAGATTGCTCTGGAAACCGGAGATGGAGGACATATGTCTGGCGGCCTCAAATCAGGACTCATTTTCGCAGTTGTCAGCGTTGTTGCAGTTATTGGCCTCTCTTTTATCCCCTTCATAGGCTTCTTTTGCTGCGGTCCTCTAGCGTCAATGGCATTAGGCGCGATTGCCGGATATATTGGCATTCGCTGGAGTGATCCGACAGCGGGCGTAGGCAGCGGAGCACTAGCCGGAGGAGTAGCAGGGATTGGTGCGTTTGTCGGGTCGGTCCTCTACACGGTTATCATTCTCATTTTGTTGCAGAGCGACCCGGCGCTCTTTGAACAACTGATTGAGAGTCAGCTTGCCGGTCAACCGTTGCCGCCCGGGCTGACGATGGACGATATGCGTAGCTTTGTCGCTATTGGTATACCCATACTTGGCTTTTGCGCCGGTCTGATCCATCTGCTGTTCGCTGCTTTGCTCGGTGCGCTGGGAGGATGGCTGGCAGTGCGCCAGCGACCGCAACCGATGCCGCCAGCGTACCCGGCTGCATAAACGAATTCGACACCGATCAGCGGGTTCTGAGACCCGCCCTTACGTCGTCCGGGTTGTACTGAAGTCGAGGAGGCGCCAACAGTGATGCCTTGCGGTTGAGACCCGCCTTTACGTCGTCCGGATTGTTCTCTGTTATCCCTTCGCCGCGTTCTCAAGGCGCAATTGCGCAAACACGATCCGACCGGTCTGCGTCTGATACACGCGCGTGACAATCGTGTCCACTTCGCGCCCGATCAAGCGACGCGCGTCCTCAACGACCACCATTGTGCCATCTTCCAGAAACGAAATCCCCTGTTCACGTTCACGCCCGATATCGCGGATCGTCACGCGCAGATCCTGACCGGGAATAACCGGAGGGCGCACCGCGTCCGCGAGATGGTTCAGATTCAGCACCCTGACACCCTGGAGTTCTGCAACGCGCCCGAGATTATTGTCGTTTGTAATGACCGGGCAGCGATACTGACGCGCTAGAATGATCAGTTTCTCGTCTACGTCAGCAGCGCCTGGAACTTCGACGTTCAACACCTCGACAGCGCTATTCATCTGCTTTCGCATCGTATTCAAAATCTCCAGCCCGCGCCGTCCTTTCATTCGCCGCAACTCATCGGCGGAGTCCGCCAGCGATTGCAACTCGTGCAGCACAAAATCGGGCACCAGCAATATTCCGTCAAGGAAGCCGGTCTGTGCCACAGCAGCAACGCGCCCATCAACGACGGCCGAGGTGTCGATCAGATACCGGCGCGGCGACTGGATCGCATCGCCAACCTGTTGCGACCAGGAGAACGTGCTGCGCCGCGAGGCGAGAAGCAGATCGGCGATGTCTTTCTTGCGGCTGGAGAAGAGGATTGCACCGAGGTATGCCAGCGCCCCAGCGACGATAATCGGACCAAACTGCCCGAACGGCGGCGGCAGTTGCGCCAGCGGGACAGACAGGAGCACTGCAAAGATCAACCCAACCATGGCGCCGAAGACAAGCGCCGTCAACTCGGCAATTGAAACGCTGCGCATATGGCGGATCAGATCACGGACCGGTTCGACCGTCCAGCGGTGGGTAGTCAGCAGTCCCAGTCCAGCGCCTGCCAGCGTCAGCAACTGGGTCGCCAGCATTTCAACCTCAGTTGGAGGTTCGCCTGATAGCGCAATGCCGACGCGAAATCCTGCATACCCTAGCGCGAACATCCCTATCAGGCGCACCACAAAATTAAGACTGACCTTCATGAGAGCAGGTGTCACCGTCATGCAGCGCGATCTCAATTGCCTCGGCGAGTGCCCGCGCCGTGAGGACGCCAAGACCATCGACGCGCAGCGGATGCGCAGTTTCCGGGCATAACGCATGCGTAAAGCCCAGTCCCGATGCTTCCATGAGACGGCGTTCCAGTTGCCCGGCGCTACGCAGCTCTCCTGCCAGTCCAACCTCACCTACCATGGCGAGGTCCTGGCGCACGCATACGTTGCGGAACGATGACGCAATTGCGACCGCAACTGCCAGATCGACCGCCGGTTCATCGACGCGCAGACCGCCAACAATGTTAACATAGACATCCTGATTGAACAATGGCAATCCGACCCGTTTGGTCAGCACAGCAATCAGCATCACTAGTCGGTTCACATCAAAGCCGTTGGCGGTACGGCGCGGCTGCGCACTGGCGCTGCTGGCCGTCAATGCCTGCACCTCAACCAGGATCGGGCGCGTTCCCTCGATCGTCACCGCCACCGCCGAGCCAGGCGCATTGATGGTGCGTTCTGAGAGAAACGCCTGCGAAGGATTAGGCACCTCGCGCAACCCTTGCGCCGTCATCTCAAAGACTCCAACCTCATCGGTCGAGCCAAAGCGATTCTTGACGCCGCGCAGCAGGCGATACTGGTGGAAGCGATCCCCTTCCAGGTAGAGCACCACATCGACGATATGTTCTAGCACGCGCGGTCCGGCGATAGCGCCTTCTTTCGTGACGTGACCGACCAGGAACATTGGAATGGCATGCTCCTTAGCGAGGCGCAACAGGCGCAGCGCCCCTTCGCGCACCTGGCTGACGCTCCCCGCAGCGGAACTCAACTCCTCCAAGTAGACGGTCTGAATTGAGTCGACCACGACCAGTCGCGGTTTGATCGCCGCAATCTGGTCGAGAATAGCGTTCAGATTCGTTTCAGAATAGACCAGCAGGCGTTCTGGTTCCAGCCCCATGCGGGCAGCGCGCAGTTTGATCTGTTGGACGGACTCTTCCGCCGAGACATACAGCGCCGAACCGACGTGTTCTGCAAAATGCGCGGCGGCTTGCAGCATCAGACTGCTCTTGCCAATCCCCGGTTCGCCGCCGATCAGTACCACGCTGCCGGGTACCAGCCCCCCGCCGAGCACGCCGACAAACTCGCTGCCCAGCACTGGCAGGCGGGTGAAGCCGCCAATAGCGACCTCGCGCAAACCAAGCGGGCGGCTCTGTGATCCTGGTCCGAGACTGCGACTGCGGAATGCGGCTTCTCGCCGTTCCGTCTGCTCAACCAGACTATCCCACGTGCCGCAATCCGGGCACCGTCCCATCCAGCGCGATTGCTGCGAGCCGCACTGCTGACAGACAAATACGGTGCGCACTCTGGTCACCAGTATTCTCCCTTCAGGCAGGGATGTTCACATAATTCAGAAGAGACGTTGCACGCAACGTCTCCTCCAGAGATGATCAGCGACTGTACTTCCCTGCGACACGCACAGCCCTCTGACGCTCATCTGTTCCAATTATACCACGGGGTTTGCGCGTCCTGCCAACAAAAGCGCTGAGCCGAAGCAGTTCTGAGCGACTGCTTCGGCTCTGAGGCTGGAAGATCTGCCGACCGGCCTGGATCAACCAGAGACTTCAACCGTCTCTGTGGTCTCCACAGGTTGCGTTTCCTCCACTTCGCGCTTCGGGCGCAAGCGGAGATACTGTTCACCATTGTCTAGCGTGGCTACATCGACCAGCACCGTATCGCCGGAGCGGAAGCGACCCTCCAGCACGCCCTCCGAGAGCGGGTCCTCGATCAGGTTCGTTATAATCCGGCGCAACGGACGTGCGCCATACGCCGGATCATAGCCGCGTTTCGCCAGCAGATCGCAGGCTTCGTCGGTGACCTCGAGCGCCAGGTTGTGCTCCTTGAGCTGCTCCTGCACCCGCTTGAGCATCAGCCGCGTGATCTGCCGGATCTCGTCGTTGGTCAGCGCGTGGAAGATGATCGTCGCGTCGATGCGATTGAGGAACTCGGGGCGGAACAACTGCTTGAGCGCGTCGTCCACCTTCTTCCGAATATCCTCATTATCCAGTTCGCTGCCAGCGCTGTATCCCGAGAACCCGATGCGCGACGCTCGCCGGATGTGCTCGGTGCCAACGTTCGACGTCATGATGATGATCGTGTTACGGAAGTCGACCCGTCGCCCCTTGCCGTCCGTCAGGTAGCCGTCCTCCAGCACCTGGAGCAGCAAGTTGAACGCATCGGGGTGCGCTTTTTCGATCTCATCGAAGAGCACCACCGAGTATGGCCGGCGCCGCACGGCGTCGGTCAGTTGCCCGCCTTCGCCATACCCCACATACCCTGGCGGCGAACCGACCAGGCGCGACGTGGTATGGCGCTCTTGGAATTCGGACATATCGATCTTAATCAGGTGCTCCTCAGACCCGAACATGAACTCAGCGAGCGCCTTCGCCAATTCGGTCTTGCCGACGCCGGTGGGACCGCAGAAGAGAAATGAGCCGATCGGTCGCTTGGGATCCTTCAGACCCGCACGCGCGCGGCGTACTGCCTTGGAGATTGTCACAATCGCCTCGTGCTGCCCAACGACGCGATTGTGCAGATATTCTTCCATATGGAGCAGGCGGGTCGTTTCGTCGCCCTTCAGACGCTTGACCGGAATGCCTGTCCACATCCCAACGACCTCGGCAATATCGTCTTCTGTGACGTAGGGTCGATCCATGAGCCGAGCGTCGGGACCGATGCCGAGTTCGGCCTCAATCTTCTTGATGCGCGCCAGCATGCGCTCTTCGCGCTCGCGAAGGTCGGCGGCGAGCTCATACTGATGGTCCTCGAGCGCCGCCTCGCGTTCCTTCCGAATCGCTTCCAAGCCACGCAAGGCATCGCGCAGCGACGGCGGAGTCGCCGAGCGCGTCATGCGAACGCGCGCTGCCGCTTCGTCGATCAGGTCGATTGCCTTATCCGGCAGGAAGCGGTCAGGCACGTAGCGCGCCGAGAGATGCGCTGCCGCCTTGATCGCCTCATCGGAGATCTGCAACTGATGGAAATCCTCATAGCGGCTCTTGATGCCACGCAGGATCTCGATTGTCTCTTCCTCCGTCGGTTGCTCGACCATAACCGGCTGGAAGCGTCGCTCAAGCGCTGCGTCGCGCTCGATGTACTTGCGGTATTCATCGAGCGTTGTGGCGCCGATGGTCTGCAACTCGCCGCGTGACAGCGCTGGCTTCAGAATATTGGCAGCATCGAGCGTGCCTTCGGCGCCGCCAGCGCCAATGATCGTATGGAACTCATCGATGAACAGGATGCAGCGAGTTTCCTTAATCTCATCGACGACCCGCTTCAGACGCTCCTCGAACTGACCGCGGTACTTGGTGCCTGCAACCAGGGCGCCCATATCGAGCGTTACCACCCGCTTGCCCTTGATGCTATCCGGCACCTCGCCAGCAACAATCCGCTGTGCCAGTCCTTCGACAATCGCCGTCTTGCCGACGCCTGGCTCACCGATCAGCGCCGGGTTGTTCTTCGTGCGGCGGCTGAGAATCTGGATCACGCGCTCGATCTCGTGCTGGCGGCCAATCACCGGATCGAGACGGCCGGCTTCCGCCATCTCTGTCAGGTCAGTGCCCAGCGCGTCAAGGTAGGGCGTCTTGCTCTGCCGCTGCGACGGCGATGAAGACGCAACAGAGCCGGGGCGTTCGAGGCCTGCGCCAGCGCCCTGCCGCAGCACGCGCATGACATTCGTGCGCACCTGCTCAAGCGACACTCCCAGGATATCGAGAACACCAGTCGCCACCCCTTCGCCGTTTCGCACCAACCCGAGCAACAGATGCTCAGTGCCGATGTAATGGTGGTTCAGGCGCTTGGCTTCCTCGACGGCATATGCAATCACCTTCTTGGCGCGCGCGGTAAGATCCTGATCCTGTCGCGGCGGGCCCTCTCCATGACCAACAATGAACTCAACGGCGTGGCGCGCCTGGGCTAGCTTGACTCCCAGTTCATCGAGTACGCGCGCCGCGACGCCCTCACCCTCACGGATCAGCCCAAGCAGAATGTGCTCGGTGCCGATGTATGGGTGATTGAACGCACGCGCCTCTTCGGTGGCGATTTGCAACACCTGTTTTGCGCGTTTGGTAAACTTATCGTATACCCGCTCGGACATAGCAGTTCTCCCTAGCGCTTTACAACCAAGAATGCTGAGAACCCGGAACCGTTCGCCCTGCAGCAGCCGGGCGCTGAACGCGCTCACTCGCTAGCTCCAGACTCCGCATCGTCAGACGGCTGGCGCGTGCTCTGATCGTCCGATGACTGGCGCATGCTCAGCCCGATACGCTTTCGCGCCGGATCAATGCGAATGATGCGCGCCTGAACCACGTCGCCTTCCTGGAGCACGTCACGCGGATGCTGTACGCGCCCATCACCCATTTCGGAGACGTGGATCAACCCTTCGACGCCATCCTCGATCCGCACGAATGCGCCGAACGGCGCCAGTTGCGTCACGACGCCCTCAACCATCTGACCGATGTGGTACCGTTCGCCTACGGTGGCCCATGGCTCATGCTGTGTACGCTTCAGCGAAAGCGCAATCCGTTTGCGCTCGTTATCGATGCTGAGCACGTACACCTGAACCTTGTCGCCCGGCTTCAGAATCTCGCTCGGATGCTTGACCCGGCTCCAGGAAAGTTCTGAAAGATGGATCAAGCCATCGGCACCGCCTATATCGACAAACGCGCCAAAGTCGCAAACGGATGTGACGACGCCTTCGCGAATGTCGCCTTCCTTCAGCACCGACAGCAGCTCACCTTTGCGCCCCTCGCGCACATCCATCGCCGCCTGACGCTCCGACAGGATCAACCGGTTGCGATTCCGGTTGATCTCAATCACTTTCAACGCCAGCGTTTGCCCCACCATACGCGCCATCTCTGATTGCTTCTGCGTCTCAGAGCCGCGACTGATGCCGCTGACCTGCGAGGAGGGCACAAACCCGCGCACACCATCAAGATTGACGAGCAGCCCACCCTTATTATAGTTGATCACTTTTGCTTCAATGACCTCGCCAGTTTCGTAGCACTGCTGCAGGCGCCTCCAGCTTTTTTCCTGGCGCGCCCGGTCGATCGACAGGGTTGCCCGGCCTTCTTTGTCTTCCGACTGAACGACGAAGACAAGCAACGGATCACCGGGCTTCAATGCCGCCCGATCTTCCTCGGAGAGCGTTTGCATCTCCTTGGCAGGCACCACGCCTTCGGCCTTGGCGCCAATATCGACAAGGATCTCATCGCGGCTGACGCGCATAATGATGCCGTCAACCGTATCGCCGTACTGAAGATTGCGGTAGTCGTGAGCAGGGTTTTTGAAGAACTGCTCCATCAATTCCCGATCATCGGGCTGATCGGCTGGTTGACCGTTCGCAGCGTCGCCATGGCCTAACGATCGGGTAGCATTTGTGTTATCTTGATGGTTTGTAGCAACCTGTTCTTGCTGTTCCATGCCCTTCCCTTATCCCGGCGGCAAGAGGTAGTGTGCGCCAGAGGGCGAATAGATGCGCGGGACTTTGTGGTATTATACGGCGTTCACATGCAAAACGCAAGCGCAGCGGTTTGCAACTGCCCGCCAAACAGCCTGGTATGCCTGAGCGCTCCGCAACGGAATGCATTGCCGAATCTCCGCTTTTCTGCTATACTTTCCAGATGGATTGATGTACCTCCTGCATGCCAACGCAGGTCGTGCGCCCGGTAAGCCTGGAAAGCGAGTTTCGTCGCCGTGGAGGAGTTGACCACCATCGTGGGGCATCTCGCTCCGGATCTTGATTGCCTGACGGCAATCTGGATTCTGGTGCGATTCGGCGGCGCCCGCAATGCCACGTTGCAGTTCGTCCCCGCAGGCCAAACGCTTCATCATCGTCCACCCGACGAAGATCCTCATATCATCCACGTCGATACTGGCGGCGGACGGTTCGATCATCACCGGCCTGATGCACAGGGGTTGTGCGCGGCGGAACTAGTGCGCCGCAGCGTCGCTCCCGATGATGAGGCGCTTGCTCGCATGGTCAAGCAAGTGAACCAGATCGACAACGCAACTGCGCCTCGAGGTTCACAGGGATTCTTCAACGTTAATGCACTAGTTGCTGGTTACAATTTGCTGTTCCCCAATCGCCCTCATCATGTGGCTTACGCAATGCTGCCCAATCTGGATGCGTGGTACGAGCACGAACAACGTCAGATCCAGCTTGAGAAGGCGTTTGCACGCCGTGTCGAGTTCGAAACGCCCTGGGGGTTGGGGATTGCGCTCGATGGCGACGACGGCGGCTCGAGTAAACTGGCGTATCGCCATGGCGCGGTGCTCTACGCGTACCGCAACGAGAAGGGCTGGATGGGCATCGCTGCCCGATCACGATCCAACGTCGATCTGTCACCAGTCTACCGTGATTTGCGGATTATCGACCGCGACGCTGACTGGTATTTGCATCCGGGGAAACGGATGCTGCTCTGCGGCACGCCCAAGGCGCCGCCGCGCTCGCCCTCACGCCTGACGCTTGACGAACTCGTGCGGGTGATCCAGGGTGAGGCGCTGTTTCTGGACCGTTCGTCATCGGTCGCTGATCGACACAGGTGACAGATTGGACGCTTGCTCCCGCTGACAGAAACGGATGCGGGAGCGGGCAAACGATTACTCGCTCCGGGTGACGGCGCGTCTCCGCCGTGCCGTTGCTTCCAATACAACACACGTATGCGACTGTTTCTCTGTATGGACGTGCGCGGAGCAACACCGCACTGCGGGATGGTCTGCTCTAGCGACAGGGTCCCACTCCTGGAGCTTGTGGAAGGTCTGCTGTGCGACGGATCGTCGGATCGTCGGATATTAGGCGCTGCCATACGTCTCGACGGGTAGAGAGGGACCTCCATGCGTCCTGTCTGACGCCATCTCTGCCTTGGCCCCATCCGAACGAGAGTGTATCCATACGTTGGGTATTCGATGGACAAAAAAACGCGCCTTGCGCCCCTGGCGCATGCGACGCACAGGCAAAAGGGGAAGAAAGCCTTATGGTACGCCACAATGACCACGCACACGGTTCCGCTGGCGCATCGCCAGCTTTGCTGACCGACTCTCGGCTTGATGCAGCGACGCTGATTGACTACTATCGGCAGATGGTGCTCATCCGGCGCTTTGAGGAGAAGTGCCAGGAGATGTACACCAAAGCCAAGATCGGCGGCTTTCTCCATCTCTATGTCGGCGAAGAGGCGACGGCAGTCGGCGCCATTGCCGCGCTGCGTCCGGAAGATCATATCTTCACCCACTATCGCGATCACGGTCATGCGATTGCGCGCGGGCTCGACATCAACGCGCTCATGGCAGAATTGTTCGGGAAAGTAACCGGCTGCTGCAAAGGGTTGGGCGGCTCCATGCACTTCGCCGACGTCAGCAAGAACTTTTGGGGCGGGTATGCGATCGTCGGCAGCCACCTGCCGCTGGCGGTTGGCGCGGCGCTGGGCATGAAGATGCAGCGTAAGGACTCGGTGGTCATGGCGTTTTTCGGTGATGGCGCAACTAACTGCGGCGAGTTCTATGAATCGCTCAACTTCGCCCAGCTCTGGAAGCTGCCAGTGGTCTTTGTGTGCGAAAACAACCTCTACGCGATGGGCACGCCGCTGGAAGTCCACTCGTCGGTGACCGAGCTATACCGCAAGGCGTGCGCCTTTGGCATGACATCCGAACGGGTGGACGGCAATGATGTCCTGGCGATGCGCGAAGCAGCGCTGCGCGCTGTCGAGCACGCACGCTCAGGCAAGGGTCCGGTGCTGCTCGAGGCGATGACCTACCGCTTCCGCGGTCACTCCGCGCAGGATACGCAAAAGTATCGCACGAAGGAAGATATCGAGCGTCACCGACGCAATGATCCGATTACCCGGTTCCGCACTCTGCTGCTGAATGAGGGGATTGCCACCGAACAGCAATTGCGCGACATCGACCGGATGATCGATGATCAGGTCGAAGCCGCTGTGCGTTTCGCTGATGAAAGCCCGGAACCAGGACCCGAATGGATCACGCAGGCCGGCGTCTATGCCGCCCCTATCGCTGTTGATCCACCGATTCACGGAGAATAACTATGCCTGTCATGACCGTTCGTGAAGCGCTGCGCCAAGCGTTGCACGAAGCAATGCAGGACGAGCGCGTCTTCATCATCGGCGAAGATATTGGTCGCTACGGCAGCACCTACGGCGTCACTGCCGGTTTCCTTGAACAGTATGGACCGGAGCGCATCCGCGACGCGCCCATTGCCGAGTCCGGCATTGTGGGCATCGCCATTGGCGCCGCAATGGTCGGCATGCGCCCGATTGCCGAGATTATGTCGGTCAACTTTTCGCTCTTGGCATTCGACATGCTCTTCAATCACGCTGCCAAGATCTACGCTATGTTCGGCGGTCAGATGACCGTGCCGATGGTGCTGCGCACGACCAACGGCTGGACGCAACTCTCCGCCACTCACTCGCAGTCATTCGACGTTTACTTTGCGCATATGCCGGGTCTCAAGGTCGTCGCCCCCGCAACACCCTACGATATGAAGGGGATGCTGAAGGCGGCCATCGAGGATCCGGACCCGGTCGTTTTCATCGAGCATACGCTGATGTACACCGTCAAAGGCGAAGTGCCAGAGGGAAGCTACACTGTTCCGCTGGGCAAGGCGCGCCTGGCGCGCGAGGGGCGCGACATTACCGTCGTGACCTATTCGCGCATGGTCCATCTGTCGCAGCAGGCTGCCGATATTCTCGCCCGCGACGGGATCGAGGTCGAGATCGTTGATCTGCGCACGCTGCGACCGCTCGATATGAGCGTAGCACTCGAAAGTTTTAAGAAGACCAACCGCGCCGTGGTGGTGACGGAGGACTGGCAGTCGTTCGGCACAAGCGCCGAGATTGCAGCGCGCCTGTATGAGTACGGCTTCGATTACCTAGATGCGCCAATCGCACGGGTTAATTTCCGTGAAGTGCCGATGCCCTATTCGAGGAATCTGGAGTTGCAAACTGTGGTGACGGTCGATCGGATTGTGCAGGCGATCCGAAAGACGCTGTCGTAGTGGAGAGACCTATGCCCGACATTACTATGCCCAAAATGGGCTTCGATATGCAGGAGGGCACGATCGTCCGCTGGCTGAAAAAGCCGGGTGACATGGTTCGCCGCGGCGAACCGATTGCTGAAATCGAGACCGATAAGGTCACCATTGAGATCGAGGCGTTCGCGTCAGGCATTCTGACCGAGATCGTTGTGCAGGAAGGGCAATCTGCCCCGGTCAACGCGGTCATTGCGCGGCTCGACGGCGGGAATGGCGCACAGGCGTCTGCACCCACCGCTGAGGCGCCAGCCGCATCCGCGCCAGTTGGCGAAGCTCCTGCACCAGTCGCTCCGCAGCCAGTTGGCGAAGCGCCCGCAGTGGAGGCGGGTGAGATTCGCGCATCGCCGCTAGCGCGTCGCCTAGCGCGCGAGCATGGCATTGATCTGCGCCAGGTGCGCGGCACTGGTCCGGCTGGACGCATCGTGAAAGAAGACATCGAGGCATATCTGGCTGCGCGCAGCGCTGCGCCAGCGCCAACTCCCGCCCCGGTCGCACCAGCGCCAACCCCAAGCCCGGTCGCGCCGCCGCCTGCGCCAGCGCCAGCGGCGCCGCCGCCCGTCCCCGCTCCGGTTACCGCGCCGTCGCCAGCAGCAGGCGTCGTTACGCCGCTCAGCAATATGCGCAAGACCATCGCGCGCCGCATGCTGCAAAGCTGGCAACAGTTCCCGCATATCTTCGTGTCTATCGAAGTCGATATGGGCGCGGCGCTCGCGTTGCGTGCACAGGCAAACGCCGGACGCGCAAAAGAGGAACAGTTCTCGGTTAACGATATGGTCGTCAAAGCGTGCGCCGGCGCACTGCTCGCCTTCCCCAATCTCAACGCCTCCTACAGCGACGAGGGGATCATCCAGCATCCGACAGTCAATATCGCCATCGCGGTGGCGCTGGAGAACGGACTGATGGCGCCGGTAATCACGAATTGTCAGGATCGCTCGCTCGGCTCGATCGCGCGTGAAGCCAAACGGCTCATCGCCCTGGCCCGCGAGGGGAAGATCACGCCCGATCTGCTCCAGGGAGGCACGTTTACGGTCAGCAACATGGGGATGTACGGCATCACCGAGTTCACGTCGATCATCACGCCGCCGCAGGCAGCCAGCCTGGCGGTCGGCATGATCCGGCGCGTTCCGGCATTCAAGGACGACAGTGACGAAGTGGTGGCGAAGCACCTGATGATGCTGACCCTCTCGGCGGACCACCGCGTCACCGACGGCGCCGAAGCTGCGCGGTTTCTCAACGAGGTGAAGCGATTGCTGGAGCAGCCGCTGGCGCTGCTGGTGGGGTGAAAGGGAAGTCCGCCTGCGCGGGCTAGTTTAGGCGATACTGGATTATTTTCTCAAACTCCATAAGCCCCGGCTGAGGTCACAAAAGCCCCTCCAGGGCTTCTACGTTCTGCGCGAGGGCTTTAGCCCGTAGCTCGGAGAACGCGCGGCTTGGCCGCAGGTTTACTGGAGGTATCTCTTCGCCTTCATCAGCCCGCAGCTCAGCTGTTGCGAAGCCCGCCCGTGCAGGGTAGACCGTGTGATACCGGATTAATTCGCAAAAGCTATGACGACATCAGACCGTTCTCCGCCCGATATCGTTCACGAATGCTATCAATACTAACCAGCTTGCCCTCTCGATCCTCGCAGTACCAGTACTCCCAGCCATTGAAGGCGGGCTTATTCTGAGCGAGAGCGGCTATTTTGTGGATAGAACCGGTGATATTGCCCCATTGCAATTGCGAGTCTGCCCTGACAACTGCTACGACTGTTCGATCTTTCGAGTAGACTTTCTGACCGACGCCGATATAGTGCGACTCAACAAGCTGACCAAAACGAACCCGCGGCACATCGCGTTTCGATTTTGTTTCGAGCAAATCATCGTCAAAGAACGACATCGGTGTACGTTCGATCCTCTTTCTGGCAATCTCGACGTAGGTTGAATCCAATTCGATGCCGATATAATTTCGCTTCAGTCTTCGCGCAACAACTCCGGTCGTGCCAGAACCGAAGAATGGATCAAGCACGAGATCGCCAGGATTGCTCGATGCCAGGATGACCCGGTATAACAACGCTTCTGGCTTTTGCGTCGAGTGCGCTTTCCTGCCATTGACCTTCACCCGTTCGGCGCCGGTGCAGAGCGGAATATGCCAGACATTCTGCATCTGCTTCTCTTCATTGAGATGTTTCATGGCATGGTAGTTGAACGTGTATTTCTTCTGATCAGCAGATTTCTTCGCCCATATCAATGTCTCGGTCGCATTCTGAAAGCGAACCCCGCGAAAATTCGGCATCGGATTCGTTTTATGCCAGATGACATCGTTCAATATCCAGAACCCTAAATCCATCATGATCGTCCCAACGCGAAAGATGTTATGGTATGTCCCTATAACCCAGATTGTGCCATTGTCTTTGAGCACTCTGCGGCACTCACTGAGCCAGGCGCGGGTGAAGGCATCATATTCCTGAAAATCCTCGAATTGATCCCACTTGTCATCGACGCCGTCCACAACCGTCTGATTAGGGCGGAGCAGTTCGTGACGAAGCTGAAGGTTGTAGGGCGGATCTGCGAAGATCAGGTCTATTGACTTCTCAGGGAATGTTTTCAAGACCTGAATACAATCACCCTGGATGATTTCGTTGATAGGCAGGTGATGTGTACCAGGCTCAGCAATCTGCAGACGCTGCTGGATCATACGCTTGTCTCAGACGAAACGAATATGAAATCCTCAAAGACTCCACCCCCCTACTCTACGTCCTCAAGCGCTCTACGTCAACTGCGGCCCGCACAGGAGAACCTGGAGCCGATCCGGCGGGACAGTGGATCATAAGGGCGGGTCTGAGACCCGCCCTTACGTCGTCCAGATCAGAGATGATTGGTCAGGTCGCAGCGCTTGAAGATTGGCCCTCACCTAACCTCTCGCTCTCAAGTGCGCGCACGATGTCGGTCATCGACAGGATGCCGACGGGCCAGAAGCGCCCGTCGTTGCGCTCTTCGACGACGACCAGCCGATGGATGCGGTGGCGGTTGAGCAATTGGATTGCGCGGTCGAGTTCCATTTCGGGCATGCACGTCACCACGCTGCGGGTCATGATGTCGCCAACTGGTCCGCGCATCACCGCCTCGAACGACGACCCCTCCTTCCATGCCCGCAGCAGGTCGGTCTGCGACACAATCCCGGCAAGGTAGCCGGGTCCATCAACGATCACCAGCGCGTGGATGCGATGCTCCTGCATGAGCGCCAGCGCCTCTTCGACCGGCGTTTCGACCCGGCACGAAATCACGCCATAGTGCATGACATCACTGACACGTTTGTGTTCCACTTCATTCCTCCCATATGCATGCGCCGCCGCTGCGCTACAAGGCAGTCTGTTGCTCCTGCGCCGTGCGCGCGATGGCTTCCTCCTGGGTTGCACAGCGCACGCCGCCAGCGCTGATGTAGCCAATGATCCGCGCCGGATTGCCGACGACAATCGCATGGGCAGGCACGTCACGTGTGACGAGCGCTCCTGCGCCGCACAACGCCCACTCGCCAATCGTCACACCCGTCACGATAATCGCGCCAGCTCCGATCGACGCACCCCGGCGGACGAGCGTGCGCCCGACGGTCCAATCAGCGGCGCCTTTGAGCGAGCCGTCGGGATTGATGGCGCGCGGGATGCGATCATTGGTGAAAATGGCGTGCGGTCCAATAAACACGCCGTCCTCGACAGTCAGCCCGTGATAGAGCGACGCGTTGTTTTGTATTTTGACATGGTCGCCGATAATGACTTCAACATCAACATAAACATTCTTTCCGACGATGCATCCTCTACCAAGCCTAGCGCGTTCACGGATCTGCGCGCCGTGCCAGATGCGCGTTCCTTCGCCAATCTCTGCCTGCGGCGACACCTCTGCGGTCGGGTGGATGAATGCCATCAGTCAACCTCTCTGGAAACCAGCGCGCACATTCCAGCTACGTTGTTTCGACCGCAAACGGAATGTGCTCAATCGAAACAGCCTGTCCGTATGATCCGGCAGCAATTGCCACGATATCGATCCGCCAAGGCGTGTCGGCGGGAAGATGGTGAGACTCGAGAAACATGCCAGCGAGCGTTATCAGGCGCGCACGCTTGGCGGCAGTGATCGACTCAGCAGCCATTCCCGGATCATTCCCGCTCCGCGTGCGCACCTCTACGAAGATCAACACGCCATTATGTCGAGCGACAATGTCAACTTCACCAGCGGCGCAGCGCCACTTGCGCCTCAGCACCTCATACCCGCGACGCGCCAGATAGCGCACCGCCACCGTCTCGCCCCACTCGCCAAGGCGTTGGCGCCGCCCCATTATATCGCCTCACGGATAGATGCCACGGATGCGCGTTGCTTCCGCCACCCGGCTAACGGCAATCAGATAGGCTGCGGTTCGCATGTGGACACGGCGTTCGTGTGCGGTGCGCAGCACATGGTTGAACGCTCCGACCATCACACGCTCGAGTTGCGCATTGACCTCGCGCTCGGTCCAGAAGAACTCCTGTAATCCTTGCACCCACTCAAAATAACTGACGGTTACGCCCCCAGCGCTCGCAAGGATGTCGGGAATGACAAAAATGCCGCGGTCGTACAGAATGGCATCGGCTTCCGGCGTCGTCGGCGCATTTGCCGCCTCACCGATGATCCTTGCGCGAATGCGATCAGCATTTCGTGCGGTAATCTGCGTCTGGACTGCGGCTGGCACCAGGATGTCGCAGGGCAGTTCAAGCAACTCGGGATTCGTTACGTGATCGGCTTCCGGGAAATCGGCAACTGTTCCAGTGCGCTGTTTGTGTGCAATGACCGATGCAAGCGGCAAGCCATTGCGGCGATAAATGCCGCCTTTACTATCCGACACGGCGATGATGGTAGCGCCCATTCCCTCCAGGAGACGCGCGCAGGTAGCGCCGACGTTGCCAAACCCCTGGATTACAACCCGCGCGCCAGCTATCGGGAAGCTCAGCGCCTCAGCAGCTTCGCGCAGCACATACGCCAATCCGCGCGCCGTCGCCTCACGTCGCCCGTAAGAACCGCCGATCTCAATCGGTTTGCCGGTCACAACTGCCGGAACCGTATGGCCGCTGTGCATCGAGTAGGTGTCCATGATCCAGGCCATGATCTGTGGGTTGGTGCCAATGTCGGGCGCAGGGATGTCGCGATCCGGGCTGATCAGGACGCTGATTTCTGTCGTGTAGCGGCGGGTCAGGCGCTCGAGCTCACCCAGCGACAGTTTGCGCGGATCGACCACAACCGCACCCTTCGCACCGCCGTAAGGGATGTTGACCGTGGCGCACTTCCAGGTCATCAACATGCTGAAGGCGCGCACATCATCGATAGTAACATCAGGATGGTAGCGAATGCCCCCCTTCGCTGGCCCACGAGTGATGTTGTGATGGACGCGATACCCAACAAATGTTTCGATTCGACCGTCGTCCATCTTTACTGGGAACGTTACCGTCAGTTCGCGTTGCGGAACTCGCAGGATGCGGCGGAGACCAGGTTCGAGCTGCAGGATGTCAGCAGCGATATCGAACTGGCGCTGCGCGCTCGCGAGCGCGCTTTCCTGCTCCATAGTCATACTTCCTGTCCTCCTCGTTGAGCATACCACACTAGGACCACGCTGTCCGCCTGAACCACGCGTTGCGTAGTATAGCAGACGGAGGCGGACAATGGAAGATATCTTGAGTTGAAGGTTGAAAAACTGTCGAATGCGGGCTGCAATCGGCGCCCTCCGCAAACCAAACGCTGTTCACGGACGAAACCTTACAGGTATGGTATGATACCCAACTGACCAGGTGGACAATCCTGACGCGCCGCGCTTTCTGAGCGGGGAAATGAGCGACCATGGGAAAGAGACCGGGAAAGGATTGCTCATGACTGCCAACATCACACACGAGATAGCGTCCACTCTTCTCGAGGCAGGCGCCGTGCTGATTCGCCCGCACAAACCGTTCACCTTCACGTCCGGTCTGCGCTCGCCGATCTACTGCGACAATCGTATCCTGCTGGGCGATGTCGCCGCGCGGCGAATGGTGACCCGCAGTTTTGTGGCGCGATGCGCCGATGCGCAAATTGTCGCCGGACCAGCGACCGGCGGCATTGCGTGGGCTGCGTGGGTCGCTGAGACGCTTGGCATTCCTATGGCATACGTGCGCAGCGCTGCCAAGGGACATGGACGCGGACGGCAGGTGGAAGGGGCGACTGTCAGGGGGCAGCGTGTGGTTTTGCTCGAAGATACGGTCAGCACCGGCGAGAGCGCGCTTCAAGCGGCGGATGCCCTGCGCGCTGAAGGTGCGCTAGTGACGCGTTGCATCTGTATCTTCACATGGGGATGGGCTGAGACCGTTGCCCGATTTGCCGCCGCAGATCTCAATCTCGTACCGCTGGCGACGCTCGCCGAGGTGCTCGATGTCGCGCAACGCACCGGACGTCTGACGCCAGACGAGCGCATGCTGGTCGAGGCGTGGGCCGCCAATCCGCGCGAATGGTCGCCACCTGGCATGTAGCGGAAGCGCAGGAGCTCATCGAAACCCCAATGGCAAGCCGGGCGCAGGCGCACAACATAAACGGAGAAGCTGCTGCTGCCTCATCACTGCCTGATCAAACCCTCGCGTCACCCTGCCTTTCGGTCGTCTGGCAGTCGCGTTGGGGCCTCCCAATTGGATACGCTGTCTCTTCTGAAGCGCTGGCGCTTGAGCTAGTTGCACGCGGTGTTGATCTGATGTATCGTCCAACACCGTGGCACATGTTGGGAACAATCCGCCACCCGATGCTCCGAGCAGTTGCTGCGCGCATGCCGCGTAACGATGCGCCGCAGGTCAGCTATGACCAGGCAGATCTGTTTTACACTGGTCACGCCGGGTACAAAATCGGCTACACCATGCTGGAAGTCGATGGCCTACCGCGTGAGTGGGTCGCTGCCTGCAACACGATGGACGAGGTCTGGACGCCCAGCCGATGGGGTGCGACAGTCTTTGCCAATGCCGGGGTGACGCGCCCGATCTATGTCATGCCGCTGGGGTACGACCCGGCGCGTTTTCGACCAGACGGACCGGCGCGTCGGATCACAGGACGGTTCACATTCCTGTCGGTTTTTGAATGGGGCGAGCGCAAAGCGCCTGACGTTCTGTTGCGCGCATATGCAGCAGCATTCACCCGACGTGACGATGTTGTGCTGATCCTGCGGGTGAACAATTTCGATGCCGAGGTTGATGTCGCACGACAGATCGCCGCGCTCCGTCTTCCTGCCAACGCTCCGCCGATTGTTCTGCTCTACAACCGTCACATCAGCGACGAGAGCCTGGGAGCGCTCTACCGTAGCGCCGACTGCTTCGTGCTGCCGACGCGCGGCGAAGGATGGGGGCTGCCCATTCTCGAAGCGATGGCGTGCGGGTTGCCAGTGATTGCCACTGACTGGAGCGGGCAGACCGAATTCCTCCACCGCACGGTCGGCTACCCGCTGCGGGTGCGACGGTTGGTTGCCGCCGACGCCAAATGCCCCTACTACCTGGGATGGCAGTGGGCGGAACCGGACATCGAGCATCTGGTTGCGCTGATGCGCCATGTGTACGACCATCCCGACGAGGCGCGAAGGGTTGGGGCGCGCGCGGCGCAGGAAACAGCGGCGCGCTGGACATGGGCGCACGCAGCGGAGCGGATTCACCGAAGGCTGACTGAGATCCTCCGTGCGTAATCCCTGATCAACTCTCGACGCTGACAGAGCACCCTCACAAAGGGCGTCGCGTAGATCGAGCCCGCAAACGAGGAGAATCGAAGGAGGACAGCCGGGAGAACAATAACGATAATGTGTTCAGCCAGAGCGCACCACCTGATTGAACCAGCGCGATCAGGGAACGTCGCAATCGTGGCGTGAAGCGTTAATCTGTGGTTGACGCACTGCTTCCCGTATATTACACTATGACCCATCGACGGTCAAAAAAGGGAATGCTACCTGAAGGAGGCTGTCTATGATGCCGCCGCGAGAGTTTTTGATGCCTTCGCAAGTGCTGATAGGCTCCGGCGCTGTGGAGCAAGTCGGCGTTCAGTGTCAGAAGCGTGGTTGGAAGAAGGCTCTGATTGTGTCTGACAAAATTATGCTCGGTCTGGGGCTGGTCGGTAAAGTCGAGCAGTACCTTGCCGAGAGCGGCATCGCTAGTACCGTTTATGCTGGCGTGAATACCGAACCGGTTGTGGAATATGTTCAGGAAGGATTGCAGGCGTACAAAGAAGGCAACTGCGACTTCGTCGTGGCGGTGGGCGGCGGCAGCCCCATTGATACAGCGAAGGCCATCGCCGTGCTGGTCACCAACCCCGGATCGATTGAGCAGTACAAGGGGATCGGGAAAATCGGCGCACCTGGCGTGCCGGTCGTCGCCATCCCCACAACAGCTGGCACGGGCAGCGAGGCGACGATCTATACCGTGATCACCGACCAGAAGACCGATGTGAAAATGCTGATCGGCAGCCCCTACTTGATGCCGACCATTGCCATCGTTGATCCGATGCTTACAGTCTCGTCGCCGCAGAACGTGACGGCAGCGACTGGCGTCGATGCGTTGGTGCATGCCATCGAGGCGTATGTGTCGGTGAAGCGTCAGCCGATGACTGATATCTTCTGTCTGTCGGCAATCCGGTTGATTTCGCAGAATATTCGCCAGGCCTGGGCGAACGGCAACAACATCGAGGCGCGCGAGCAAATGATGCTGGGCGCGTTTCAGGCGGGCGTGGCATTCAGTAACTCGTCGGTGGCGCTGGTCCACGGTATGTCGCGCCCGATCGGCGCGCATTTCCACATTCCGCATGGCGTGTCCAACGCAGCATTGCTGGCGGTCGTCACCGAGTTCAGCATCGTGGGCGACCCGGTGCGGTACGCGCAGATCGCCGAAGCCATGGGTGAACCAATCCAGGGTCTGTCGATCATGGAAGCCGCCGATCGCGTGGTGCATGCCATCCGGCGTCTGGTTAGCGACATCAAGATCCCATCGCTCAGGCAACTGGGGGTTGAGCGCGAACGCCTGATTGAACTGGCGCCATCGATGGCGGATGCTGCAATTGACAGCGGCAGCCCGGCAAACAACCCGCGCAAGCCTACCCGCCAGGAGATCATCGATCTGTACATCAAAGCATACGACCAGGAGTAGGAAAGGCGCGAACGCCTGGAGGCGGTTTTTGAAACAAGACGTCGATAGCTAGCGCTACGAGCGCTGAGATCGACGACGCACTAATGGTGACGCGGCAGCGTACTGTCCGCTGCCGCCGCGTTTCGCTCCTGCCATCCCATCGCTCAGTCAAAAGTGATGCTCAAGGTCTATGCACCTGCGGTTAATGATCATCTGAATGAAACCCACCCGCAAATGGCACCAGCAGGTCATCAGCGGGATGCTGATCATCGCCGCTCTCCTCCTGACTGTCGGGGCGCTGCTCAGGGAGAGCAACGCTGTTCATCGTCCAGCGATCCTGATCGATTTCTATCCGGTCGAGCGGAACGAGAGCGGCGAGTACCGTTTTACACGACCAACGTCACACATTCTCATTCCCCCTCTTTCAAGTGATGCGGTCGTGCTGTCGTTTCGGACATACTCACCGAGTCCTCTGCCGGAACGGACGCTGACCCTGCGATTGGATCAGCGGACATCTCTATCCCTGCTATCCGGTCCTGTGCCACGTCGCCTGATGCTGGCGCTCTCACCTGCAGGCGCTGGAACAGGTCAACTGGTGACGCTGGAAACAGCGCCTGCGCGCGCCCCCCAGGACAGGCGTTTGCTTGGCGTATTTACAGATAATATCGTACTCCGTCCGCTGAGTCCGCAGACCTGGCAGCGATTCGCACTCCTCGCGCTGGCGCCCGCGATGACGTTGCTCATCCTGCTGGCGCTGCGCTGCGGGATTCTGGCGGGCGCGTGCGGCGCCAGTATTGTTGCAGGAATGGGAGTGTGGGGATGGATGGTCGCCTGGGGCGCAACATTCGCAATAAGTGCAGCGCTGGTGTTTGACAGGATGCTCTCTCGCGGACGTGGCGCTCTGTAGCTGCGTCAGCTTAGCGGCGCGCTGCACCGCCTGTCGCCTCCCGACCTTGTGATCGGTTCGCTGACACTTGCGTGGATCAGCGTCGTTGCGTGGGGCAGCTTGGCGCTGCATCATCGGTATGCAACGGGGGCGTACGATCTTGGACTTTTTGACCAGTGGCTCTGGCTCATCAGTCGCGGCTTGCCAGCGTACAGCACGGGCATGGGCGTTCACCTATTAGGCGATCATGCGGCTGTCCTGCTGTATCCTTTGGCAGCGTTGTATCTGGTTGCACCCGATGTACGGGTTCTGTTGACGGTCCAAAGTCTAGCGGTCGGTATTGGAGGATTGGCGCTCTATCGCATTGGTTGCATCCGTGGATCGCCATGGATGGGCGCACTGGTCGCCGGAGCGTATCTGCTGCATCCGTCTACGCACAACATGGCGCTGTTTCATTTTCATCCAGACGCACTGGCAGCTACAGCCATTCTGGTGGCGATCTGGGGAATTGAACAGCGAAACGCCGCTGTGATCGGCGTAGCAGCGATCGCTGTGTGCGCGGCTAAAGAGAACTTTGCGATAACCATCGGATGGCTGGGCGCATGGCTCTTTATTCGAGGCGAACGACGATGGGGCAGCGCTCTCGTCCTCTGCTCTCTTGTCTGGTTCAGCATTGCCACACTGCTTGTACTGCCAGCATTCAATGGTCAATCCCAGAGCCTCCACGCCGCCCGTTTTGATCGCTACGGCGCAACACCGCGTGATATTCTTCTGACCATCCTGCAGCGGCCAAGTCTTATCATTCTCGACCTGCTTCAGCCAGAAAATCTTCGCTATCTTGCGCTCGTTCTGGCTCCGCTCGGCATGCTGCCGTTAATCCGCCCATCGCGCGCGGTGCTGGCGCTGCCAGCGCTTGTACTGAATATGCTCAGCAATTACGATGCGCAGAGAGAACTGTTCTCCCACTACGATGCGCTCACCGTCGCTCTGTTGTCGTATGCGGGTCTCGACGCCGCCATTATGCTCGAGCGCCGGTTGCATGCGCCGCGTGCAGCGCTTGTAGCGTGTACGCTCTGCATAACACTGGGTGCGGCGTGGACGGCTTCGACGGTCCCGTTGCGAATACAGGATGCATTATTTCCGTCGGTGCGCGATGTAGAATGGTCATATGTCCGTCGTTATGCGCTCGCGCACATCCCGCACGACTCAGCGGTCTCGGCAAGCCAGGCGCTCCATCCGCACCTGACGCATCGCAGGCAGGCGTTTGTTTTTCCCAATCCCTTTGTCCGCGTCAATTACGTCAATCCTGCCGGTGCACCGCAACCGCCATCCGTTGAATTTATTGTTCACGATATTTATGGCATGGGGACCGCTACTGCCAACCGTGAGCAAGAATTGCTGCGCGAACTGGAGCGACGCGGGCTGTTCGTTACGATAGTGCGCATTGGCGCTATCATACTTATCATACTTATGCAACGCACCAGCGCGCCGCTGCCAGACTCCTGCTTTGGCACTGGCTGGCAGGATGCCATTTGTCACATAAAATGAGCAACAAGCGATCTCCGCGCAGCGCGCCTGCGTGAGCCGGTGAAACTGCTGGCGCAAGCGAATGGACGCCGTAGCACGACTCGTAGCACGGGTGAGAAAGATAAAGATGGCGAGGCAATGAACAGACCCACCCCACATCTGGAGCGCCCATCTGACGAGTCGACACTCTCCCTGGCAACCCCTGGCGTCTCCGCAACCGATACCGGCGGCGCAAGGAAAAGCGCGGCAGTGCGTCGTCCATTGCCGCTGCGCTTTGGCATTGTTCTCAACATTGCGATTACCATTGCGATTGCGCTCGTATCAGCGGCGCTCCTCATCCGTCCGCTGGAGACGCAGCAGCAGGTCATTATCGGCGCGAGTGATCGCGGGATTGTCACCGGTTTCCACGAAGCGGAGTTTAGCGCATCGGAAGGACGTCCATTTCGCTGGACAACGGCGGAAGCCTCCCTCCGATTGTCAGCGCGAGGGCTGACTGACCATGCCCTGGCGTTGCGGCTCGCTGCACCGCCTGGTGTATCGGCGATTGCGCCGCCAACTGGTTGATGTTGAATTGAATGCCGCATCCCTGGCTACTCTTCCTGTCACCACTGTGCCGCGCGTCTATCGCCTGCTGGCGCCACGTTCGCTGATCAGCGCGAATGAAAATACAATAACCCTGCGCACCGCCACAACATGGCTGCCAGGTGATCGGCGCGATCTGGGAGTGGCGGCATTTGCCGTAACGTTTGCGGCGCTCAGTGAGTCCTCATGGCTGGCGCCGGTGCAGACGATCGCAGTGACCGGTGCGGCGCTGACGCTGCTGATGGCGTTACAGGCATCTGGCATCGGTGCGCTGCGATGGGTGGTTGTTGCACTGTTCGCCCTGATCAGCCTGAGCATGCGCCACTCTGATCTGCGCTTCGCCCAGCGCTGGGAAGCGTTGCTGCTGACCTTCGGACTGACGATCATCTTCGCGCTCTTTGTTGTGCTGATTGCCCGGCGTCAGCAAGATCGCAACATCGCATCAACGCGCGATGTTCAGCAGCCTGATAGCGAGACTCATAGCGGTGTGCAACCTAACGCATCTGAGCCAGGTCCAGAAGCAAGCGTTGAACCTGCAACCTGCAATCTGCAACCTGCAACCTGCAACCCACAACATCTATCCTTCACCCTGCTTGTCACCAGCGCGGCGACATTGATGACGGCGTTCATCCTGGCGCCGCTCATTCCCGACCCGATGCGGTTCGTTCCCGGTCCCCCTGGCGACAATCTGGAGTATGTCTGGAAACTGCAGTGGTTCGCCGACGCACTCGCTGAACGACGTTCGCCCACCTTCGTTCCATACCTGTTCTACCCGACTGGATACGAACTGGCGTACTCTGAGCTAACCCCCGCGCATACGCTGCTGGGACTGCCGTTGACGCGGCTCGCCGGACCGACGCTCGCGTACAACCTCCTGATCGTTGCGTCATTCATTCTGACGTCGCTCTTCACCGCGCTGTTGGCGCAACGCCTGGGGGCAGGACGCCTGGGCGCGCTCATCGCAGGCATTGGCGTTGGTTTTTGTCTCTGGCGCTACCAGCACGCCCTGGGGCAGATGAATATGGTCGGCACTCAGTGGATCGTCCTTGCACTCTATGGACTGGAAGGATTTATCCGCTGGCGCCGCGCTCACGATGCTCTGCTCACCGGCCTGGGAGTCGCGCTGGCGGCGTGGTCATCGTGGTACTACGGACCGATCTTGTGGCTGATGCTGGCGTTATGGCTGATCATGCGCCATCCCTGGAGGGAGACGCGCACCTTGCTCTCAGCGTGGCCCGCAGCGCTGACGGCGCCGCTGATCGCGCTGGCGCTCCTTGCGCCCTATGCCCACCCGACGCTGCAGGCGCTGCGCGGCGGTGAGACGCGCCATGACTACGCCTCGCTCCTCGAACTCGCGGCGTATCCGCTCGACTACCTGACCCCGAGTCGTTACCATGCGCTTTGGGGCGCATGGGCGGCGCAGATTGCGCCCGAAACCGCAGGCGCGCGCCTCGTGGCGCCAGGATTGTGCTCCTTGCACTGGCAGGTGTCGGGATGTGGCGCTGGCGACGGAGCGCTGTTGCGTGGACATTGCTGGGGATCGGGATTGTGAGCTTTGTCCTGAGTCTGGGACCGGAACTGCGCGTTGGCGATTGGACCATTTCACTCCCGGCGCTCCTGGCATATGAGCACGTACCGGTGCTGCGCAGCATTCGCGCCTGGTCGCGCACAGCGTTCTACGTCCAGGTATGCGTCGAGTTGCTGGCGGCTCTCAGTCTGACCGGTTTTGCGCAGTGGCGGCGAGCATGGCAGGCGCTCGGAGTGATCGCGCTCTGCGGCGTTCTGCTGGAGGCGGCGCACGCCGCGCCCTGGAGTGCATCAACCGATCCGCGACCGGTCGATCGCTGGCTTGCGAACCAGCCAGGGTCCGGCGCGACGCTGCAGGTTCCCGACTCATTCTCCGGCGCAATCGAGTACTATGCACTGTTCTCGAAACGTCCGAGCCTGACGGGCTATGGCACCTTCGAGCCGGCTGGCGCAACCGCTGATATGGCATGGCTGCGCGAATTTCCATCGGAGCGCGCCCTGATGACCCTCCGACGGTTGGGGGGCGAGTATATTCTGGTGCACCGCGCCGCCATGGACCGTGAGTGGCCTGGATGGCGCGAACGCGTAGCGCAGCGAGCGGAACTCGCACTGGTGTACGAGGATGATGAAATGACCGTATATCGGCTATCACCATCAAACAGGAAATAGCGATTCTCTGAGGAGACATATGCATAATGAGACCAACGCTTCCGGGACAGAACCGCCCCTCTTCCTGGCCACTCCCAGCGCCGACGAACCGCTGGCGGCGCAGATTGAGCGCGCGCTACGTGAACGCCGCCTTGCCAGCGCCGATCTGCCCTTGCTCACCGATGTAGCGCAGGGCGACCCATACTTAGCGGAGCAACTCGCAGCGCTCCATGCACACTGGGAGGTGCGTCCGCCGCCGCCGCGCGGGCTGCTTGACCGCTTGCGGCGTCGCATCGCCTGGTGGCTGCTCGAGCCCGAGATTCGTCAGATCAATGCAGTGCACGCCACGCTGACCCGCCTGATCGATAGCCTGGTGGTTCTGGCAGACCACGAACGCGCGGCGCGACGGCGAATTGAGGAGCATCAGGCGCATACGGGCATAGAACCTCGTCAATGACGAGAATGTTAAGAGAAATACCCAATTTTGTTAATGAAACATAACAAAAATCTTACCAAAACTTTACCCCTGAGGCGCTGCATTCCGCTGACTCAGACACTAGAATCATAAGCGCTCCGGGAACTGTGCAAGGTACAAACATACTGGGGACAAACCCTGTGCGCATGTGCAAATAAGTGCACTTCTCGGAGTGTATTGTTGAAAGCAGACTCTAGAAAGGGAGAGGTCACTATGGGTGGACGCGACGAGCAGGACAAGTGGATTGTCCGGTCAGTCGACGGGAAAGGTAAGGATTTCGAGAGCATTCTTGAAGAACGCCTGAGCCGCCGTGACTTTCTCAAGGCTGCAGCAGTGACGTCGGGACTGGTCGTCGCTGCCACTGCGATGAACGTTGATGTTGCAGCAGCGCAGACGCGCCCGGCGCCGCAACCGCCGAAGTTTGTCAAGATTTCGCCAACTCCGCCGGAATACGACGATGTCGTCGTGCCAGAGGGCTACTACGCTGCGACTCTCATCCGCTGGGGCGAGCCGATCTTCGCTGATGCGCCAGAGTTCGATGTCTGGACGCAGACGAAGGAAAAGCAGGAGAAGCAGTTCGGCTACAACTGTGACTTCGTCGGCTATTTCCCGCTCCCGTCGTACAATTCGAACAACTCGACGCGCGGTCTGCTCGTGGTGAACCACGAGTACACCAATCCGGAGCTAATGTTCCCCGGTTACAATGTTGAAAATCCTAACCCCACGAAGACGCAGGTTGATGTCGAGCTGGCGGCGCATGGCGTGTCGGTGATCGAAATCGTGCGCGGGCGCGACGGACGCTGGAGTGTGGTGCGCAATTCACCGTACAATCGCCGCCTGACGGGGTATACCCCCATGACGATCAGCGGTCCGGCGGCCGATCACGAGTGGATGAAGACGAGCGCCGATCCAACCGGGCGGAATGTCCTCGGTACGCTGAATAACTGCGCTGGCGGCAAGACGCCGTGGGGTACAGTCCTGACGGCGGAAGAGAACTTCCACCAGTACTTTGCCAACCTGCGGGCAATGCCCAATAGTGACTATCGTAAAGCGATCCATAGCCGCTATGGCATACCGAGCGGTCCTTCAGAACGCCGCTGGGAGAATTTCTACGACCGCTTCGATGTTGCCAAGGAGCCGAACGAGAGTTTCCGCTTCGGCTGGATTGTCGAGTTCGATCCGTATGATCCCAATTCTGTGCCGGTGAAGCGCACGGCGCTTGGTCGCTTCCGCCATGAGGCAGCGACGATCGTGATTGCGCCAACCGGTCAGGTCGTGGCATACTCCGGCGATGACGCGCGCGGCGAGTATGTCTATAAGTTCGTCTCGAACGGACGCTACAATCCGCGCAACCGTAAGGCGAACTTCAACCTGCTCGACGACGGTACGCTGTACGTTGCCCGATTCAATGCGGACGGCACTGGCGAGTGGCTGCCGCTCAAGCACGGCTTCGGCCCGCTGAACGAAGGCAACGGCTTCATGTCACAGGGCGACGTGTTGATCAAGACGCGCAACGCTGCCGATGCGCTGGGCGCTACCAAGATGGACCGGCCGGAGGACATCGAGACCAATCCGATCAACAAGAAGGTTTACATCATCCTGACGAACAACAGCCAGCGCGGCGCTAGCGGCGGTCCGCCGGTTGATGCTGCCAACCCGCGCCCCAACAACCGCTCCGGTCACATCATCGAACTGACCGAGGAAGGCGACAACCATGCAGCGACTCGCTTCACCTGGAACATCTTCATCCTGGCTGGTCTGCCGACCGACGAGTCGACCTATTTCGCTGGCTACGACAAGAGCAAGGTCAGCCCGATTGCTACGCCCGATAACATCGTCTTCGATCTAGCGGGCAACGCCTGGGTTGCCACCGACGGCGCCGCCAGCGCGATCAAGCTGAACGATGGCCTGTTCGCCATCCCGGTCGTCGGTTCGGAGCGCGGGCATGTTCAGCAATTCTTCTCATCAGTGGCGGGCAGTGAGGTGTGCGGTCCAGAGTTCACGCCTGACAACCGGACGCTCTTCCTGGCGATCCAGCATCCGGGTGAGGGCGGCACGTTCGAGAAGCCGATCAGCACCTGGCCCGACCGCCAGGGTCTGCCGCGCCCGAGCGTGATTACCATCCAGGCGTTCGACGGCCGCCGCATTGGCCGGTAACGCACGCGGCGCAGTAGAGACGTTGCGCTGCGACACCATTGTAGAAGACGTTGCAGCGCAGCGTCTCTACGTATATCACCCCACGACGAGCGGCAACATTACCCGGCACGTTCTCCCTCGACCACAGGGCGCTTTGCTCCTCACCGTTGGCGACCGCAATCGATGCCAGCCGCACTGGGTGCAACGCCTGCTTCCCGCTTGGTTCCACATCGAAGCTGCGCGCGGAGATCAGCCAGTATTGTCTGCACAGAGCGCTTGCAGATTGTCGCCGTTAGGCGGGTAACTGAGCGCCTAGTTCTGACCGATCTGCGAAACGAAGCAGACCTTCCCCAAGAAGCCGGGATTGGCTGCACCGCCGTCAATAGCGTCCTGATGACGAAACGTGGGCGAAGAGAGGGGATAGGAGACAAGCAGTGCGGAGGAACGAGTCCTCCGCACTCTCTCGGAAGGCGCTAACGGTCGGCATCCTCGCAGCAATCGCGGAGCGACCGCGCAACGTGTGGCAAACACGCTTGATCGCAGCTTACATATATGCGTATTTACGCCACACCTCGTGACGCTCAAGCTCACCAAGCAGAGCGAAGGCCACGTATTGCGGCTGACGGGGGACGGTCAGCAGCGTCATACCGGCTTCTTCCGGGGTGCGTCCGCCTTTGCGGTGGTTGCAGTTGCGACAGGCAGTCACCACATTCTCCCACGTCGTTTCGCCGCCGCGAGACCGTGGCACGACGTGATCGACCGTGAGATGTGCGCGTCCCGGCTGTGCGCCACAGTACTGACACGTTTCACGGTCGCGCATCAGGATGCTGCGGCGCGAACATGGCAGACGCATGCGCCGAGGAATGCGGATATACTGGACCAATCGAATAACCAGAGGCACCTCGAAGGAGACGCCGCACGCACGAAGGCGCTGCTCGGCTGCTTCAACCAGTTCAGCCTTATCCTGCAGTAGGAGCACTATCGCACGACGCACGGAGACAAACTGTAGCGGCTCGTAGCTTGCGTTGAGAACGAGAACTCGTTGTTGCCCCAAGCCCTTCCCCCTTTCCAGAAGCTGCAAAGCCGACTCGTTGCGCTCTGGCGAAGGGGGAGCAACCCTACGCTCGAGCGCGTATGACATCAGCGGCGCTCGCAGCGAGCGCCACCCGTGAGGATCGTGCGCCGCATCGCCTAACAACCGGAATACGAACCAAATCAACATCTCCTGGCATACATCGTGTACGCCAGTCGCAATTATTGTCCGTATTCCGTATGTTGCAATTGGGCGTCACGCTTGATTATCTCTTAACAACGAACGCTATTTCGTGCGTTCATATTGCATAATTGTCGTATTTATAGAATACACGACAACTGTACCATCTGTCAAATGCTTTTGATACGATGTTTTTGACGGGGCAAGCGGCGAGCGGTAAAGGGCATGAGGCTCACAGGTGGAGCGTTTTTGGGTGCGATGGATGTTTGCCGCGTTCCGACATCGAGATCATTTGCAGCCATTCGTTTATCCGCTTCCTCGCTCGCTGACGGCGAGATGCAAGCGGCAAGAGAGGTTGGAGGCTGAAGCATCCGCCCGACTCTTGTAGAATCGAGCCTGTCAGAATGCGTTTTCGGCGGCGTGGTTCCTGCGCGTTTCAAGAACACTGTCTGATCTCAGTAGTCGCGGATGCGCAACGTCTCACCCGGGACAGGTACAGAGGAAAGACGGAAAGGTGAAGGGATTGCCGGGGGACGTTGCGCGACAACGTTTCTGCAGATATAATCAGCCTGACCGCCTTAACGCACGACTGTTTGAGGAACAGTTTTGGCGAACGATCATCAAGGGCGTTCCATTCGCGGCACAACGGCGCGTGAGCGTATCGCCGCACGACGGCGTGCGCGTCGCTCAAACCGGTGGTTCCTGTTCGCACTGTCGCTCGTGGCGCTTGCGGCGCTGGCATTGCTGACCATTGGGGTAACGGTGCTGCGGCATACCGAACGCACACTTGCCAGGATGGAGCAGGAAGATCTGCGCCAGCGTGCGACGCAGGCGGCGCTGCCTCCCACATCTACAATGCATCTCCCGACGTCTCCCGCTCCATCTCCGCCTCCAGCGCCAGGAGCGTCGCACAGCCTGCTAGACCGACCATTCACTGTTTTGCTGATCGGCATTGACCGTCGCGCTGAGCCAGATGGGGGCGCGCGGAGTGATACGCTGATCCTGGTGCGCGTCGATCCACACGCGCGCACTGCTAGCATGCTTTCGATTCCGCGCGACTCAGTCGTCCCGATCCCGCGCCTTGGCTGGGCGAAGATCAACACAGCCTACGGGTATGGGTACGCCAATGCTACCGCGCTTTACGGCGACGGCGCTGAGCCTCTGGCTGCTGGGGGCGCACTAGCGGCGGAAGCGGTCGAACAGTTTCTCGGTGTCACCGTCGATTACATTGCACAGGTTGATTTTCGCGGCTTCGAGCAACTGATTGACTCAGTCGGCGGTGTTTTGATCGATGTGCCTGCCCCGATCCTCGATGCGGAATATCCCACTGAGAACTATGGCGTCGAACGCATCTACATTCCCGCCGGGTTGCAGGTGCTCGACGGACGCACAGCGCTGATCTACGCCCGCACACGCCACGGCAGCAGCGATTTCGACCGGAGCAAACGCCAACAGCACGTGCTGCGCGCGCTCTTCGATCAGGTGCGCGCACGCGGCTTACTGGCGAATGCCTCACTTCTGCCGCACTGGATTGAGGTGATCGCTCGGCATGTGCGCACGACGCTGCCCATCTCCGATCTCCAGGCGATGACAGCGCTGGCGGCGCTGGCGCGCGATCTGGAAGGCAGCCGCATTCTGCACCTCTCGATTAACCCGGACGATGTGGCGATTGACCGGGAGGACGGCTCAGACATCTACTGGAATCCGAACGATATTGCCGCACTGGTAGCGCGCTGGGAAGCCGGACCTGACACGACCACTGCATTACCGCTCACCAGTCTGCCAACCCAGGTGACCGCACCCGACGCACCAACGGTCGATCCCCTGCAACCGACGCCAACACTCCTCCCGTCGGTCGCCGAGCCGGGCACGGTTGTCCAGGTGCTCAACGGTGCGCGCATCGAAGGGATTGCCAGCCAGGTCAGCGCCTTCCTTGCAAAGCGAGGGTTTACCGTCGCTGACCCGGAAACGGTTACTCGCGTCTACGAGCACACCCTGATCATCGACTATACGGGTCGTCCCGAAACGCGCCGTCTGCTGGCGGAGGCGCTGGGCATCAATGCGCGCTACGTGCTGACGCCTGCCCCGCCCGACGCCCCACCGCCGGGGTATAATGTTGATATCGTTGTCATCATTGGGCGCGACTACCGGCAGGAATGGCTGAACGACGGCGGGAGGTGATGCAATGAACGATGACCGTGCCAGCGATCCCCTACCTCGAAAGCGGTGATCGACTGACGCGCGACCGGTTCGAGCGGCGCCACGAAGCGATGCCGCCCGGCATAAAAGCCGAAATCGAAAATGATGCCAGCAGCTATGACCATCCACACGCCCGACTGGGTCAAGCACGCAGTGTTTTACCAGATTTTTCCCGACCGCTTCGCCAAAAGCGACCGGGTGGTCAAACCAAACAACCTCCAGCCCTGGGATAGCCCGCCAACACGGGAAGGGTACAAAGGAGGCGACCTTCTGGGAGTCGTCGAAAAATTGGACTACCTGCAGGACCTGGGGATCACGGCGATCTACTTCACGCCGATCTTCCAGTCGGCAGCGAACCATCGCTACCATACCCACGACTATTACCAGGTTGATCCCATGCTTGGCGGAAACGAAGCGTTCCGTGAGCTGCTGGAAGCCTGCCATCGGCGTGGGATCCGTGTTGTGATCGACGGCGTGTTCAACCACGCTAGTCGCGGATTCTTCCAGTTTAACGATATTCTTGAAAACGGACCCCGCTCCGCCTATCTGGATTGGTTTTTCATCGAGGGATGGCCCCTCCATCCATACGACGGAACACGCCCAGCAAACTATCGCAGTTGGGCCAACAACCGTGCACTGCCAAAGTTCAACACCGACAACCCCCAGGTGCGTGAGTTCCTCATGCGCGTCGCTGAGCACTGGATCCGCCAGGGCATCGACGGTTGGCGCCTTGATGTGCCGTTTGAGATCACAACTGAAGGATTCTGGCAGGAGTTTCGCCAGCGCGTGAAGGCGATCAATCCTGAAGCCTACATTGTCGGCGAAGTGTGGCGCGATGCACGTCAGTGGCTGCAGGGCGATCAGTTCGACGGCGTGATGAACTATTTATTTGCTGGTCCGACAATTGCGTATGTCGCCGGTTCACGCGTCGATCCGGCGCAGGTCGCCGGAAGAGATTATGTCACCTCGCCGCCATTGACGGCTGCCGAGTATGCGCGAGTGATTGATGATCTCCTGAACCTGTACGACTGGGAAATCCAGTTGACACAGTTAAACCTGTTCGACAGCCATGACACGGCGCGTCTGTTGACAATTGCGCGCGGCGACCGCAGCAGCGTGCGCCTGGCGACGATCCTGCTCATGACGTTCCCCGGCGCGCCAGCGGTGTTCTACGGTGACGAAATCGGGCTGCCTGGCGGTATTGATCCCGACGCGCGCCGTACTATGCCCTGGGATCGACCGGAGACGTGGGATATGGAGACGCTAGCGTACCACAAGCAGTTGATTGCCCTGCGCCATGCGCTTCCGGCGCTCCGTATCGGCACATTTCACCGCCTCTACGCTGACGACGCAGTGTTCGCCTTTGCGCGTCGGTTGAACGACCAGGTCATAGTTGTAGCGGTCAACAGCGATGAGCAGACGCGGCAGGTCACTATCCCGGTTGGCGATCTGCTGCCCGATGGCCGTGAGATGATTGCCCGGTACGGGAACTACCGCAATCTCGTTGTTCATGGTACACTCCATGTATCTGTGCCGGCTCGCGACGGACTGATCCTGGCATGACGTTTGACCTCAATCAATTCCGTGCAGCGCTCGATGCCGCCTACGTGCACAATGACGACCCGACAGCGCTGGTTTTTGACCGCTACCTGCGCTGGAAAGGTATGCCATCGTTCATTGTGCGTCCGGTCTTCAAAGAAGGTGGAGCGCCCCCGGAGACGTTTGTCTCGCCACACTTCGTCATACTGGCATACCAGGCAAACCCGCTCTACACCACGCTCTGCACCCTCGGCGCAAGTTATCGGGTCATTCCGTTCAGTCGCGCCAGTTTCGGCGATGAACGCGGTGTGCGCTACGAGTACATTATGCATGCCGCGCGGGCGAATGAACAACAGGCGGCCGAACTGCTGGCGCTCGTCGCAGAATACCCGTTTGTGCACAACGTTGAAATTGGACCGGGGTACGTTATGCCGGTCGGTGAACCGGTCGCGCCTGGTTCGCCAATGGAGTATCTGTACTTCACCTACCCGTACCTCGACGATAGTCGACTGTATGAGAGCAACCCGTGGGGCGAGATCGAGCGCCCCGAACTGTTAATCCAGGTCTTGTGGGTTCTCCCGATCTATCGCTCGGAAGCGCAGTTTATCCGTGCAGCGGGGATGGAGGCGTTCGAGGAGCGCCTGCAGGAACGCCATTCACAGATTTATGATGCGTATGACCTGATGCGATTGCCGGTCGTGCAGCGTTGATCGCGGCGAAAGGAACCCGTCTGACCCTTGAGGTTCACGCGGTGGATACGTCATGCAGTGCTGCCGACCCAGGTCTCTGGCGGCGTGATTTCTACCTGCTCCAGAGACCTCAACCCGGCAGAGAGGTCTTGGGGATAAGAACGCACGTTTGTAGGTCGAGGCGCGCCCTAAGCTTTCAGTGTTCCAGGCTACCCGTTACTCCTAAACTTACGTGAGCGATCGTATGACACGACGACAGGTTGTTCTTGCACTGCTGACGCTCCAACTGATCGGGACGATTCTGCTGGTCATTGGGCAAGCAATCAGAGATATTAACAGCATCATTTTTCCGCTAGGCATAGCGACGACGTTCATCATCGCCGGTCTGTTGTGGGCGTACTGGCGCGGCTGGGAACAGGCTAGCATCGTGGACATTATTATCGTGACCATTGCTGTTGGCATAGGAACGCCCGACTGGCTAGTACGCCCGCACCAGGGTCTGATCGTCCTCGTACCGATGGCGCTGGCGCAGATCCTTGGCGGGCCGCGCTGGATTCTGATCAGCACGGTCGGGCTGCTTGCCATTCTGACAGTGCGCGCCGGACCGGAAGCAGGATACATCACTGCCTACACTGGCGATCTGCGCACCATTACAATTTTTGGATTCATCGTTCTGAGTATGGCGCTGAGCCGAATCATTGCTGATAACGCGATACGGCATGCCACCGAACAGACGCAGCGCGCCGAGGAAGCGCGCGCCCGCGCTGATGCACAGGCAAAGATCCTGGAGGAGCAAACCCAGGCGCTGCAGGAGCAGAACCGTCGTCAGCAGCAGTTGCTCGACCTGGTGACGCAACTGGAGACGCCAGCCATCGCACTAACGGAAGGCGTACTCCTGGCGCCGGTCGTTGGACCTATCGATGACCGACGCGCCGAGACATTCGTGCGACGGTTGCTGGAGACTGCCAGCGCACAACACATACACTTGGTGGTCATCGATATCGCTGGTGCATCAAACGTTGACAAACGCGCAACAGCGCTGCTGGGGCGAGCCGTGCAAGCGCTGCGCCTGATTGGATGTCAGGTGGCAATCAGTGGCATCTCGGCGGAGCTGGCGCGCACACTGGTAGCATCCGGCGTATCATTCGACGGCGTGCCCACCGTGCGCACGCCACGCGAGGCAATCGAAGCGTATCAGGCGCCCTATCGAGCCGATATCTAACGATGTACGCCGAGCGTGCGTTCGCGCACCCGTAACAGCGCCTTCGGCAGTCGCACCGTCTCCAGCCCGCGCGGCTGGATGCGCCAGAATGCGCCGCGCGCCACCTCCCAGCGCTCCAGCAACGACGCAGCGTGCGGGCTGCCGGTCAGTTCGACGTGACGCACCAGCAGCGCACGAACATTCTCTTCATCCGCCGGGTCGAGCATATTGAGCGTCACCATTTCGGTGTTGCAGCGCGATGGAAACGTACCGTGCTCATCGTAGACGTAGGCGATGCCGCCGCTCATGCCTGCTGCGAAGTTACGTCCGGTGGGACCAATGACCAGTACCACGCCGCCGGTCATGTACTCGCACCCATGGTCGCCGACCCCCTCGACCACAGCCACAGCGCCTGAGTTGCGGACAGCGAAGCGCTCGCCTGCACGACCAGCAGCGAAGAGCGTGCCTCCGGTGGCGCCATAGAGACAGGTGTTGCCAATGATCGTGCTCTCGTGCCACGGATAGCGCGCTTGCGGCAGCGGTCGCACGACAATCTCGCCGCCTGCCATCCCTTTGCCGACGTAGTCATTGCACTCGCCGTCGAGCAGCAGACGGACGCCAGGCGCTAGGAAGGCGCCAAAACTCTGCCCAGCGCTGCCGCGGAAACTGACTGTAATCATCCCTTCCGGCAAGCCTGCCTCGCCGAACCGTCGCCCGATTTCACCGGACAGTGTTGCGCCGACGGTGCGATCAACATTGGTAATCGGATAATGGAGCTCGACGTACAATTGCTGATCGAGCGCGCGTGACGCATCGTCGAGCAACCGCTGGTTCAACGTCCCGACTCTGATCAAACCGTTCCACGGCTGGACGTTGCGGATCGGATCGCCAGGACGGTCGAAGCGTGCCAGCAATGGCGCCAGGTTGAGCGCATCGCCGCCAGGATGACCCCGCGGAACCTGTCGCAGGAGATCGGTGCGCCCGATGATCTCATCCAGCGAACGCGCACCGATCGAAGCAAGAATTTCGCGCACCTCTTGCGCCACGTGGCGGAAAAAGTTAACCACATCTTCCGGCTTGCCGGAAAACTTTGCGCGCAAATCAGGGCGCTGGGTAGCCACGCCAACCGGACAGTTGTTCGTGTGACAGGCGCGCGCCATCACACATCCTTCGGCAATGAGCGCCGCCGTGCCAAACGAGAACTCGTCGGCGCCGAGCAGCGCTGCCAGGACGACATCGCGTCCCGTCTTCAGCCCACCGTCGACCCGCAATCGCACCCGCCCGCGCAACCCATTGAGGACGAGCGTCTGCTGCGTCTCGGCAAGCCCAATCTCCCAGTTAATACCGGCATTCTTGATGGACGACAGCGGCGATGCGCCGGTACCGCCAGAGTGCCCGGAAATATGGATGACATCTGCGCCGCCTTTGGCAACCCCAGCAGCAATAGTGCCCACACCCGCCTCAGCGACGAGTTTGACCGAGACGGCCGCGCGCGGGTTCGCCTGCTTCAGGTCATAGATCAGTTGCGCCAGATCCTCAATGCTATAGATATCGTGGTGCGGCGGCGGTGAGATCAGCGTCACGCCAGGAGTGGTATGGCGGATGCGCGCAATCTCCTCTGAGACCTTGATACCCGGAATCTGACCGCCTTCACCAGGTTTGGACCCTTGCGCCATCTTGATCTGCAACTCCAGCGCCGACGCCAGATACGCCGGGGTGACGCCGAAGCGACCCGAGGCAACCTGTTTAATCGTACTGTTGCGCTCATCGTGATAGCGCTCCGGATCTTCGCCGCCCTCGCCGCAGTTGCTCATGCCGCCAAGACGGTGCATGGCAATCGCCAGCGTTTCGTGCGCTTCGAGGCTGGTTGAGCCGTGCGACATCGCAGCCGTCGAGAAGCGCCGCACAATCGCCTCGATCGGCTCTACCTCATCGATCGGAATGGGTTGGCGCGGTCCGTCACTCCGCTCTTCCGGTGGAACGATCTCGAGCAGGTCGCGCAACTCAATCGGCGGATGGTCATGCACCAGTTTGCTGTACGCCAGGTAATCAGCATAGCTGCCGCCTCTGGCGGCGCGCTGCAGCGCGTGGACGACCGCGGGGGAGAAAGCGTGGTATTCACCGTCCTTCTTGAACTTGTAATAGCCTGGATGCGGAAGCGAGGCGCGTCCTGCAAGGGCGGGCAGGCGATTGGAGAACGCTGCCTCGTGGTGTTCAAGCACATCGGCAGCCAGTTTGCGGAAGCCATGACCGCCAAGATGAGCCGGAACACCCGCAAAACAGCGTTCGATCACTTCATTCGCCAGACCGACGGCCTCAAAGATCTGCGCGCCGCAGTAACTGTCCACCGTCGAGATGCCCATCTTGGACATCACCTTGAGCAACCCTTTTTCAAGGGCATGGATATAGTTTTGCTCGGCTTCGTCTGCCAATTCGCTAGCAGCGCGCCGGTCGTGCGCTTCAGAGGCCTTGCCGCGCACCTCATCGCGTTCGACCGCGAGTGCCCGTACCGTTGCAAGCGCCAGATACGGATTGACCGCCTCCGCGCCCATGCCCACGAGACATGCCAGATGGTGAACCTCACGCGGTTCGCCGCTTTCGACGACCAGGCTCACTGCCGTGCGCAGGCCGGTGCGAATAAGATGCTGGTGCACTGCGCCGAGCGCCAGAAGCGCCGGTATCGGCGCGCGCTGCTCATTAACCCCGCGGTCGCTGATGATCAGAATGACCTTATCGGCGGCGATTGCTTCTTCCGCTTCCCGGCAGAGCCGGTCGAGCGCTGCAATCATGCCCTGAGCGCCATCATCCGCCGCGAACGTCGCGTCCAGCGTTGCTGTGGCAAACGCCGGATCATCGAGATCGCGCAGCATAGCCAGGTGTTCGTTATTCAGCACCGGGCTAGCGAGACGCAGCAGATGCGCGTGCTCCGGCGTCTCGAGCAGGAGATTGCCGCGTCGACCAAGGCTGAACGAGAGGGACATCACCAGTTCCTCGCGGATCGGATCGATCGGCGGGTTGGTCACTTCAGCGAAACGCTGCTTGAAATAGTTGTAGAGCGGGCGCGGGCGATCAGCGAGAACCGCAATCGGCGTGTCGTCGCCCATTGATCCGACCGGTTCCACCCCATCGCGCAGCATCGGTTTAAGCACGACTGCCAGCTCCTCGGCGGTGTAGCCGAAGGCGCGCTGCAATTCGCCGAGCAACGCCGATTTACTCTCGCGCGCAGAGCGACTTTCAGGCTCATCGGGCTCACTCACGCGCGGCGCACCAGCGGGCGCAAGCACGCGCATGTGGCGCTTGAGCCATTCAGCATACGGTTGCCGGGCCGCAAGCCTGCTGCGGATGGCGTCATTTTCCTCGAAGCGACCGGTGCTCAGATCGGCGGCAATCATCTGACCAGGACCGACCTTGCCCTTCCGGACAATGCGCGACTCGTCAATCGACACGGCGCCGACTTCCGATCCACAGACCACCAGTCCGTCATCGGTGAGCAAGTAGCGCGCCGGGCGCAACCCATTGCGATCAAGCGCCAGCCCGACCACCTGACCATCGCAGAATGCCAGCGCCGCCGGACCATCCCACGGTTCCATCAAGCCAGCGTGATATTGATAGAACGCGCGTCGAGGCGGTTCCATATCAGGCACCCGTTCCCAGGCTTCAGGAACGAGCATCGTCAGGCTATGGCGAATATCGCGTCCGCCCATCACCAGCAGTTCGAGCACATTATCGAGCATTGCCGAGTCACTGCCGCTGGTATCGACAATTGGACCAATAGTAGCGGCGCTCAGCGCCATTGCCAGCGGGTCGCCGCTAATGGCCGCTTCGATCAATGCAGGTTGCTGAGCGGAGGCGGCAGCGCGGCGCCATTCTGCTTCGCGCGCCTGCATCCAGGTGATGTTGCCGCGCAGAGTGTTAATTTCGCCATTGTGCGAGAGCATGCGAAACGGCTGAGCGCGCTCCCATGTCGGGAAGGTATTGGTCGAGTAGCGCTGGTGGTACAGCGCAATTGCCGTTTCGTACAACGGATCGCGCAGATCGTCATAGAACTCGGGCAGCGCCGGGGCGACCAGCAACCCCTTGTAGACCAGCGTCCGACTCGAGAGAGAAGGAATGGAGAAACCCTCCAGGCGATGCGCACGCGCTTCAGCTTCAATGGAGCGGCGAGCCAGGTAGAGCGCGCGCTCGTAGGCGTTCGGCGCCGTATGGTTATGCGGCGGGCGGGCAATCAGCGCCTGCTCGATCACCGGGCACGACTCGCGTGCGCTCTCGCCGAGCGCGTCAAGATTGATCGGAACGGGGCGCCATGCCAGCAACGCCATGCCGTAGTGGGCAAGAATCTGTTCCACTATACCGCGCGCCGTATTCCGGTGACCTTCATGCTGCGGCAGAAAGAACATGCCAACCGCGAGATCCTCAACCGGGTAGCGGATGCCGCGCATCGCCAATTCGCGGGCGAAGAACGCGCGCGGAATCTGCGTCAGCACGCCAGCGCCATCACCACTCTTCCCGTCCGCTGCCACACCGCCGCGGTGCGCCATCCGCCCGACGGCAGTCAGCGCATGCACCAGGATTGCGTGACTCGGCTCACCGCTCAGGCGAGCAACAAAACCGATGCCGCATGCATCGTGTTCGAAGCGCGGATCATACAGGCCGCGCGCCTCTCGTTTCTGCGATTGGTTCATCTTGTTGTCACCTTGCTACCTGACGTGGCGTACACACAATCAACGCTCCACGTTCACGGGGGAGCAACGCTGCCGTTTGCCGATTCTGTCGTCTCGTGGGATGACCTGAATATGCGCGACTCCGCCGCTTCAAGAAGCGTACTGCTCTTCTGGGCGGTGCGAACTCTCAAACGAGCAACAGCGGGGGTGTTGCTTCGTCTGATACATCAAACGCCCACAGCACACACTCGTCAATCGAGCAGGCTGCGGGCGTCGCTGCAATCCGCAAAATCAGGTTAATGGCTACTATAACGGCTCAGGGGCAATTTGTCAAGCCGTCGGCAGGTCCTTAGAGCTGAGGAGCGACAATCCCTGCAGGTTGAGACAGCAGAGCTGATACAGTAAAGCGTTTTGGCGTCAGAGCACCTCTTTCAGGTCTTGCTCTTTGCCGTCATCGTTTCGTTGTCTGCGCTCTTCGCAATGACGGCAGCACGTCGTCGGCGCCTGATCTCCTGCCTGACTGTCGAGGCAGGCTTGAGGCCTGCCTCGACAACCGACGGTCGCGCCACTCTGCTCACTTAGCCGTGCTGGAGAGCGGTTTACCAGTGATAGCACTGACCGTCTCCGGCTCCGGCATCTTGTGAATATCCGGGTAAGCGACCGTACCATGCTCGCCGATGTCGAGGCCGAGCTCCTCTTCTTCGGGCGACACGCGCAGACCGATCGTGCGCTTGAGGATGAAGAAGAGCAGGAAGCTTGTCAAAGCGCTCCACGCACCGATCGCCAGGATGCCGACGATCTGAGCGATGAGCAACTGCGGACCACCACCAGCAAACAGACCGACCGTACCAGTGTTGCCTTCGATGGTTGCGAACAGGCCGACCGCCAGCGTGCCCCAGACGCCGTTCACCAGGTGGACCGGCACTGCGCCGACCGGATCATCGATCTTGAGCGACTCCATCCACTTCATCGAGATCACATAGAGCGGACCTGCCACCAGACCGACAATGACCGCATCAAGCGGGCGCATGTATGCACAACCGGCTGTAATCGCTACTAGACCGGAGAGCACGCCGTTGAGCGTGGCGGCAAGTTCCGGCTTACCACTCCTGATCCAGCTGGCAATCATCGCACCCACAGCGCCAGCGGCAGCAGCAAGCGTGGTGGTAACCGCCGCCAACGCAATCGCGTCGGCATCGGCCTGCGACTTGAACGCCAGTTGGCTACCGGGGTTGAAACCGTACCAGCCCAGCCAGAGAATGAACACGCCAAGACCGGCGAGCGCCGCGCTGTGACCGGGGATTTCGCGCGGCTTGCCGTCGGGACCGTAGCGCCCCAACCGCGGACCGAGGAGCCAGGCACCCATCAACGCCGCCCAACCGCCGACGCTATGAACGACTGTCGAACCGGCAAAATCGGTAAAGCCCCAGTCGCCTGTCGTAGTCGGATCGTAGTCGTTGAGCCAGCCAGCGCCGCTCCACACCCAGTGAACCACGACCGGGTAGATGAGCGCCGAAATGACGACGCTGTAGATCAGATAGGCGATGAACTTGGTACGTTCCGCCATTGCGCCGGAGACGATTGTCGCTGCCGTTCCGGCGAACACAACCTGGAACATCCAGGAAGCCAGAGTTGGCACGCTTCCCGCTTCGCGCACATCACCCAGGAAGAATTGATCAGAGCCAAAGAGACCGCTAACGCTGGCGCCGTATGCAATTCCCCAACCAACCATCCAAAACACCAGCGCGCCCACACAGAAGTCCATAAAGTTTTTGAACATGATGTTGATCATGTTCTTAGAGCGCGTGGAGCCAGCCTCGACGAGCGCAAAGCCCGCCTGCATGGCGAAGACCAGGAATGCCGTGATGAGCAGCCACATCGTGTCGGTGACCACGCCCATTTCCGCAATTGCGGGATCAACCTCCTGTGCGAAGGAGGTGCCGGTTGTGCCGATCAAGAGACCGGCGAGCGCGCCGATGCCGAGCATGAGTTTTGTTCGTCGCCTGACCATACCTTCCCTTTCTCCTGTGTGATGGGGTCTATCTCCATCGCTCCGCCGGTGCCGAACGCAAAATAATCCTGCGACACACGTGGGCGCAGGATGCTGCTTCTTCGCACCGGATTAAGCGCATAGGCTTACGATATGCTGAAGAGTACGACAGAAACGGCAGGAAGGCTACGTCCAGTTCGTATGAATTATCCGGTTTCGATTTTGTCTATTTTATACAATTTGTTCGCATATAAGGTTTTATTGCAGAACATCGTATTGTATAAAAGAGCTAGCGGATACGGACGTTGCACTGCAACGTCTGTATCCGCTGGCAACGTCGCTGCCGGCATTGGTGAACTAAGAGCGCAACGCCCTATGCGTCGAAGTACATGAAGAACTCGTAGGGGTGCGGTCGGATCGCCACCTGGATCAACTCGCGCGAGCGCTTATAGTCCAGGTAGGTTTCGATCACGTCCGGCGTGAAGACGCCGCCTTCGAGCAGGAAGGCGTGGTCTGCTTCGAGCGCATCAAGCGACTCTGCCAGCGAGCCGGGGGTTCCCCGAATGTGCGCTTTTTCCTCGGCCGACAGCTCATAAATATCGACATCGAGCGGCGGCGGCGGCTCAATCCGCTTCTTAATGCCGTCGATACCCGCCATGAGCATTGCTGCAAACGCCAGATACGGGTTACATGTCGGATCGGGCGCGCGGAATTCGATACGTCGCGCCTTTGGCGAGTCCGAGTAGGTTGGAATGCGAATCGCCGCCGAGCGGTTGCGCTGCGAGTAGACCAGGTTGATCGGCGCCTCAAACCCCGGCACCAGACGACGGTAGGAGTTCGTCGTCGGCGCACAGATTGCCAGCAACGCCGGAGCGTGAGTCAGAATGCCGCCGATATACCAGCGCGCTATATCCGAAAGCAGCGCATACCCTTTCGGATCATAGAAGAGCGGCTGCCCTTCCTTCCAGAGGCTCTGATGGCAGTGCATGCCGCTGCCGTTATCGCCGAAGATCGGCTTGGGCATAAAGGTGGCGGTCAGACCGAATTCGCGTGCGGTGTTCTTGACGATATATTTGTACTTCACGAGCTTGTCGGCCATGCGCACTAGCGAGTCGAAGCGCATGTCGATCTCGCACTGACCAGCAGTGGCGACCTCGTGGTGATGCACCTCGACTTCGATCCCTGCCGCAATCATATTCAGGGTGATCTGCGAGCGGACGTCCTGGAGCGTGTCCATCGGCGGGCAGGGGAAGTAGCCTTCCTTATAGCGCGGACGATACCCCAGGTTCTTGCCCTGCCGATCAGCGCCGCTATTCCAGATGCCCTCGTCGCTGTCGATGAAGTAGTACCCAAAGTGGCTGCCCTGATCAAAGCGCACGTCGCTAAACAGAAAGAACTCGGCTTCTGGTCCGAAATACGCGGTGTCGGCAATCCCAGTGCTGCGCAGATACTCTTCCGCTTTCTTGGCGATGAAACGCGGATCGCGCGTGTAATTTTCGCCGGTAATGGGATCGCGAATGTCACAGATCAATGCCAGCGTTGGAATTTTCAGTATCGGGTCGATAAACGCAGTGTCCGGATCAGGAACGACCAGCATGTCGCTCTCATTGATCGCCTGGAACCCTCGGATCGACGATCCATCGAAACCGACGCCATTTACAAAATCATCTTCCGTTAGCGCGCTGGCAGGCAGCGAAAAGTGTTGCCACGTACCTGGGATGTCGGTAAAGCGGAGGTCCACCATTTTGATGTTGTGCTCCTTGATCATCGCCAGGACGTCTTTTGGTGTCATTCCCATGGGTCCTTCCTCCTGAAATGATGCGCTCCTTGCCCTTAACAATGCACAACGCAGATGACAGGCGTGGTCATCCGCGTGCATCTTTGCAGGACACATGCCAGAAATGTTCAATAATCCGATTATAGAGGGTGACAACCGTTCGCGGTAGGGCGACTCGGTACGAAGATTGGCAGGAGTAGTTTGGATGGAATAACTAAATCAGGGTTAATGCACTACGACCCTCTCCCTTGTACGATGATTCCTTGCTTCGTAGGGTTTGAGATGTCGCTCTAACACTTTCTGCGATGCAGCACGTTCATGTATCATGGCGCCAGCGTCTTGGCCGACAACTGCGCGCAGGAATCCCAGATGATAGGTGTTTCTTTTCTTTATCGGATACGAGCATCGCTGTTCCTGATCTTTCTTCTCGTTGGTTCGCCAACTCCTCTGCCTGAGCGGGCGGAGTCCGCCGATAGCGTGCGGGCAATCGTCGTCCTGCGCGCGCCTGCGGCGGCAGGCCACAATGATAGCTCGACCCTTCCCGGGTTTGCGCAGGTGCAGGAGCATGTCGTCGCCGCTGCCGCCGCCGCAGGCGCGCGCGAAGTGGCCCGTCTGCGCACGCTGCCGATAGTGGTGCTGGAAGCGCCGCGCGCCGTCATTGAGCGTCTGGAGGATCATCCGCAGGTCGCCTACATTGCCGAAGATATGCTGGCAGTGCCGCACCTGACCAGTAGCGTTGCGCTGGTCAGCGCCGATCTGGTGCACCAGGAGTCCACCGGCGCTGGTGTAGCGATCGCCATTCTTGATACTGGCGTTGATGCCGCGCATCCGTTTTTCGGCGGACGTGTGATTGCCGAGGCATGCTTCTCGACAAACAATCCGGGCGATGGTGCGACGTCCCTCTGCCCCGGCGGAGCAACCGAACTCATCGGTCCCGGTGCGGCAGCACCGTGTTCTGTGGCAGCATGTGACCATGGCACGCACGTCGCCGGGATTGCCGCTGGCAATCGCGGCGTTGCGCCGGGAGCCGCGCTCATCGCTGTTCAGGTCTTCTCGAGGATTGCCAATTGCTCGGCATTCTCGCTGCCCTCGCCGTGCGCGTTGGGATACGTCGCTGACCAGTTGCGCGCGCTCGACTGGCTGGCATCGACGCGTTTCGATCCGCCGCTGGCGGTGATCAATCTGAGCCTGGGCACGGGAACGTTCAGCAGCGTTGCAGCTTGTGAAAGCAATCCGAACGGCGCGGCTCTAAAATCCGCTATCGCTGTGTTGCGCACCCAGGGGATTATCACTGTCGCATCGTCGGGCAACAACGGCAATCCCCAGGCCCTGAGCCTGCCCGCTTGCTTGTCGAATGTCGTTAGCGTTGGCGCCACCACCAAGACGATGCCGGACCAGGTTGCTTCATTCTCAAATAGCGCACCGTTTTTGACGCTGCTGGCGCCAGGCGTTGCGATCACTTCGTCTGTACCCGGGGGTAGCTTCGCTTCCAGGTCGGGAACGTCGATGGCAGCGCCGCACGTGTCCGGAGCGCTGGCGCTTCTGCGCAGTGCGCGTCCTGGCTATACGCCAGACGCTTATATGTCGGCATTGGTCAGCACTGGCCAACCAGTGACGGATCCGCGGAACGGATTAACTAAACCGCGCATCAATGTGTTTGCCGCCGTCAATGCGCTGGCGCCGCTCGCGCCTCGGGCATTCCTGCCAGTGGTTGCACGATAGCCAGCCTGAGACAGCATCGCTCATCATGGACAATAGCCCCAACATGGCGTATGTTGGTGCAGATGCGGTGGTCTTCTGAGGAGAAAACGATGCACACCCTATGGGTCGCTGTCGATCAATACATCAATGATCTGTTTCCGTCCGATCCAACGCTCGACTCCGTGTTGCACCTGACGCGCGAAGCCGGCATGCCGCAGATCAACGTCTCGCCGGTCCAGGGGCGGCTGCTGTACGTTTTGGCGCTGGCGTGCAATGCGCGGAAGATTCTCGAGATCGGGACATTGGCCGGGTACAGTGCGATCTGGATGGCGCGCGCGCTGCCAGTCGATGGCAAACTGATTACACTGGAAGTCGACCCGAAGCACGCCGAGGTTGCACGCGCCAACATTGCACGCGCCGGTCTCGCCGAGCGGGTGGAGGTACGCCTGGGGGCGGCGCTGGACACTCTGCCGCAGCTTGCCGCAGAGGGCGCAGGACCGTTCGACCTGATCTTTATCGATGCCGACAAAATCAATCTGACAACCTATTTCGATTGGGCGGTGCGCCTGGCGCGTCCTGGCAGCATGATCATCGCCGACAACGTGATTCGCGGCGGCGAGGTGCTGAACGCCACGAGCGACGATGCCGGGTTGCAGGGCGTGCGCCGCTTCAACAAGGCGCTCGCCGCTGACCCGCGAGTGACGGCGACCATCCTGCAGATGGTCGGGAGCAAGGGACACGATGGACTGGCGCTGGCAGTGGTGAGGGGCGAGCACTGAGCACTGAGAACCAGGAATTGAGAGCCGAGAAGATCGATCCGTCCGAATCCGTCTCGATCCGTGTTTATCCGTGTGCTATAGCCGTGCTCCGACGACGCCTTTCCATCCCGATCCGTCCCGTGTGCTATCGCGAACCATACTCACATGACGTACGATATTCTCTTTGAGCCAGTGCGAATCGGACCGGTGACTGCGCCGAACCGTTTCTATCAGGTTCCACACTGCAACGGCATGGGATACCGCATGCCGCGGGCGCTGGCGGAGATGCGCCGCATCAAAGCCGAGGGCGGTTGGGGCGTGGTTTGCACGGAAGAGGTCGAGATCCATCATTCAAGCGATCTGGCGCCGTTCTTCGAGGGACGGTTGTGGAGCGACGATGATATTCCAGCGCTGGCGCTGATAGCGGACGCTGTGCATCGCCATGGCGCGCTGGCGGGGATCGAACTGACCCACAACGGCCACGATGCGCTCAACTACTACTCTCGCGCCGTATCCCTTGGTCCGCGATCAATTGGATTGATGGGAGGCACAGGCTTCGAGCCGGGGCAGTGCCGCCGGATGGACCGTGAGGATATTCGGAACCTGCGCCGCTGGCATCGAAACGCGGCGCTGCGTGCAAAACGCGCCGGTTTCGACATCATCTACTGCTACGCAGGGCATGGGCTGAGCCTGGCAATGCATTTCCTGCTGCGCCGCTTTAACGACCGCACCGATGAGTACGGCGGAAGCCTGACCAACCGTGTGCGCCTGTTCCGCGAGTTGATTGAGGATACAAAAGATGCCATCGGTGACCGCTGCGCAGTTGCGGTGCGCCTGGCTGTCGATGAATTGCTCGGCGATGAGGGCCTCACCAGCCAAGGTGAAGCGTATGAGATCGTAGCCATGCTGGCGGAACTCCCCGATCTCTGGGATGTCAACATTTCCGATTGGAGCAATGACTCAGCATCGTCGCGCTTTGAGAAGGAAGGGTTCCAGGAGCCGTATATCGCCTTCGTCAAACAATTGACAAGCAAACCGGTGGTTGGTGTAGGGCGCTACACTTCGCCGGAGGCGATGGTCTCGGCAGTGCAGCGTGGCATTCTCGATTTCATCGGCGCGGCGCGTCCGTCAATCGCCGATCCCTTTCTGCCGCGCAAGATTCGGGAAGGACGCATCGAGGACATCCGCGAGTGCATCGGATGCAACATTTGCGTCTCCAGCGACAATAAGTGCGTGCCGATCCGCTGCACCCAGAATCCGACAATGGGGGAGGAATGGCGGCGCGGATGGCATCCCGAAACGATCGCGCCGAAGCGCAGCAATGCAGAAGTCCTGGTCATCGGCGCGGGTCCGGCCGGGCTGGAGTGCGCCAGAGCGCTCGGTCAGCGTGGCTATCAGGTGGCGTTGGTCGAGGCGCGGCGCGAACCGGGCGGACGGGTGGCGCGTGAGGCGCGGCTGCCCGGACTGAGCGAATGGCGGCGTGTGATCGACTGGCGCCTGACGGCAATTGCCCGAATGCCCCACGTGCAATTGCTGCCGGGGAACCCAATGACTGCCGCCGATGTTCTGGAGAGCGGCTACGAGCACGTAATCATCGCCACCGGTGCGGTCTGGCGACGCGACGGCGTGGGGCGCACTGTGCAGCATCCCATCCCTGGATGCGATCTGCCGCACGTCTTCACTCCCGACGACATCATGGACGGACGCCTGCCAGAGGGTCGCGTCGTGATCTACGACGATGATCACTACTACATGGGGGGTGTGCTGGCGGAATTGCTGGCGCGCCGGGGATGCAGCGTCGTTCTGTGCACGCCAGCGCCGCTGGTGTCGTACTGGTCGCAGTTCACGCTCGAGCAGAAGCGTATCGAGCGCCGTCTGCACGACCTTGGCGTCGGCATCCATGCGCGCAGCGCGCTTAGCGCCATTTATGCCAACGCCGTAACGGTGCGCAACATCGTCACACATCGCGCGACCGACTTAGCGTGTGATGCAGTCGTGATCGTCGCTGATCGCACGCCGCGCGATGCGCTGGCGATTGACCTGGCGCCAGCGCGCGCCGACGGTCGCATCCGCACTCTGCGCGTCATCGGCGACGCCGAGGCGCCGCACATTATCGCGCAGGCAGTCTTTGCAGGGCATCTGGCGGCGCGCGAATTCGACGAGACGTCGGACGGCGATGCGCCGCCGTTTGCACGAGAGTTTATTCCTTTGAACGTTCAACGTTGAACATTCAACGCTCATCTCCGGCAACGTCGCGGTGCGGCAACGCCGGGGAAGAGCGTATCATCGTCATTCTTACGTCTCTTCAAGGAGACGCAATGCACGTGCGCGGGCGAGCGCCAGAGAACGGCTGGTAACGCGGAGTTTGCTGTAGAGGCTCTTGATGTGGTAACGCACGGTGTTGACACTAATAATCAGTTCGCTGGCAATCTGCTGGTAGGTCAACCCACGCGCCATTAAGCGCAGAACCTCGCGCTCACGGATGGTTAGCGGTTCCGACAGTGCCAGCAGATCAGCAGCGCAATCGCGCACTGACGATGGGAACGCTTCCAGCAAACGGTGTGCATAGGCGCTTCCAATGCGGCAGAGAAGCCTTGCCAGGCGCACGCCTGCGTTGAGAAAGACGCGCACGTACCCTTCCGGTTCTGCCATCTCTAAGGCGCAGCGGAGATCGTCGAGAGCTGCAGCTTCGTCGTTCAATGCGTCGCACGCCAGCGCACGCAGGAGCAGCGCTTCGATCACCCATCCCTGGCGACCGGATTGCCTAGCAGACGCAACGATGTCGTCAAGCAACGCACGGGCATCGGCGTTGCGACCCTGGTGCAGCAGCAGTCGTGCGTGCGCCAGTGGCAGCGCTTCGCGCATGGCTCCGGTGGTCGTCTCGACTGCTGCGCCGCGACCTGCCAGCGTGCGCCTGGCTTTGGTCACGGCGCCCTGATCGAGGTGCAGATACACCTGTTCTGCAATCAGCAGCGGCTCGATCCACGCCGGAATTCCCTGCGCCACATATGCAGCGGCAGCATCGAGCGCGATCTGCGCCCCCGCCTGATCGCCCCACGCGCGCTGCAGCCGGGCCAAATGAATGTAGCATTGCGCCAGGACTGCGGCATGCCCGCTCTGCTGCGCCAGATTCAGGGCATACATCAGGTAGTGGTGCGCGTCTTCCAACTGGTTACGCTCAAACAGGATGGCGCTGTAGACAACGAACACAAGACTAGCGACTGGAATGAACGCTGCCAGCCGTAATGCTGGCTGGAGGACAGCTTCGGCGCGGCAGAGACGCCCTTGCATCAGGTAGAGCGAGCCAAGGTGAGCGCGCCCGAGGAGCGCCAGCAGCGGCAACCGTGCTGCCTGACACAACGGCACAGCCTGTTCATACGCTGCAATAGCGGCGTCCACATCGCCGGCAGCGCGTAGCGCACCAGCAAGCGCACTACGCGCTGCCGCCTGGACGATGAGATGATCGGCGGGAGCGAGGTCGAGCGCCTGTTGTGCGTATTCGAGCGCCTCTGCCGACCGTTCCCGCGTCTCTGCGAGAACAGCGCGTGCAGCACAGAGTTCTCCCTGCAGCAGAGGATTGTCCAGAGGAAGGGTTGCTGCTGCCTGTTCGAGGTACGGCGCCGCCTCACGACAACGTCCACCTAGAATCAACGTCCACGCAAAGGCGACACTGGCGCGCGGCAGCGTCTGTCGCCACTCGCCAGGCAACAGGCCTAGCCAGCGCTCGAGAAGCGACGCCCGCCCTTCCATCACCAGCGTGCTGGCAGAGCGTTCGAGAAGCTGTGCGGCGCAGGCGAAATCGCGTCCGGCAAAGGCGTATTCGATAGCCTGCTCGACATCGCCGTGTGCAGCGTGCCAGAACGCTGCGCGCCGATAGAGCGTAGCGATACCTTCGGGAAATGAACGGCGCGCCTGTTCGCGCAACAGATTGCCAAACAATGGATGAAAGCGAAACCAGGACTCACCATGCGGCGCTGATAGTCCCAGGGGGAGAATGAAGAGATGATCCTGCGCCAGCATTTCGAGCAGCGCAGCGCTGCCGGTCGTTTCTGCCACTGCGTCGCAGAGCGAGCCGCAGAGCCGATCCAGGATAGAGATGCGCAGCAGACGTGTGCGAACCTCCACCGGTTGCTGGGCAAGCGCCTCTTCAGTCAGGCGCTCGATAATGAACCGGTTGCTCTGTGCCAGCCGCGCAATGCGGTCGTGTCGCGTCGGCAACGACACAGTATCTTGGCGCAACACCAGACCTGCCAAGTGTAGGGCTGCGGGCCACCCTTCGGTCCAGTTGAGCAAGGTCGTAATGTCGTCTTCACTCAACCTCAGATGCATGATATCGTTGAGCAGTGTTGCCGCCTCCGTCCGGTCGAAGCGTAGATCGGCAGCGCACACGTCGAACACCTTGCCCTGTGCGCGCCAGCGGTGGAGTGGCAGCGGCGGATCGGCGTGCGCAATCAGCACGATGTGCAGGTTCGAGGGAGCATGATCTGCCAGAAAGGTCAAGTCGTTGTGAATGTCAGGCAGATCAACGCAGTGGTAATCATCCAGAACGAGAACCAGACGCTGCCCCGTCGCGGCAATTTCGTCGAGTGTCGCAGCGAGCAGCGGCCGCACCGGCGCGGGTTGCGGTCCGGCAAGCGCTTCGATCATCGCGGCGCCGCACTCGGGAATGGCAGTGTGCAGTGCCAGCGCTATATACCGCCAAAAGTGAACCGGGTCGTTGTCGTGGGCGTCGAGGGTGAGCCATGCGAACGCCGTTCCGCGCTGTTCGCGGAGCGAGCGCAGCGCCTCCTGCATCGCTGTTGTTTTGCCAAAGCCGACTGGGGCGCTGATGAGCGTCACTGGCACATCGATGAGATGGCGCAGTTGGGTTGCAAGGCGTTGACGAGGAATGAAACCATGATGGCGGGCAGGAAGGGTAATTTTGGCTATGAGCAGTGATTCGCTCATATAACCTCGATAACTGTGCTTTTCAGTTCTTTATTGTACAGCAATTTTGCCGCGCCCGATCTTTCGTTTGGTCTTCCTAATGTGCGAAATGGGCAATATAAGCTGTGGGCTTGCCAAAAAACTTCCTTTCTTTGGAAGTGTAAGTCATCTCATTCTCCTTGCCGCCTTCCTGTCGATGTAGGTTTTGTGAATGCAATGCAGGTTTTCCACGTCCTGACGCTTTTTTTCTCATCCCACCGTCCCCTTCTCTCACCAGGAGAGAAGGGAGATGCTCTCAAGTATAGGCTTTTTGGCGTGCGAAGCGGATTTGCCGCATCCTGACGGTTTGTTCCCCCCTCATCCCCCCGACCCCCTTCTCCCACCAGGGGAGAAGGGGGAGGTGGGGCGTCCTGTCGCCTGAAACGGGCAATGCAACGTGAGGGCTTGCCAAAAAACCTACACTTGTGAGCCTCATCCCCCCCTTCTCCCACCAGGGGAGCAGGGGGAGATAAGGAGGAGCGAGAACAGGGGCGTCGAAAAAATCGTTTTGATCCGGCGCCCGTGTTCATGACGTGTCCGCCGGGCAAGAGGTTACTACCGGATAACGCTGCTCACCGTGCTGGGAGCGAGCGGCAGCGCAAGTGGCAGCGGGGCGACGCCTCAGCCGCCTTGCGCCCGAACTGCGGTGCGTGGGGGTGGACACGCAGCAGAATTGACAGCGGGGCGATATGTCAGTCGCCGAGGCGCGTCAGGCCGATTCGCCAACGACCCGGTTCGCGCGTGCACACGATGCAGGTGTTTTATCGCGTGCAGAGCTTGCGAACGTCGCAACGCCCGCCTGTTACGCCGCGCAGGAGCAATGGGCGCCGTGATTTCCGGTGCGTTGCTGCGCAAGCCATCGAGCGCAACAGACGCATCCGGCGACAGTTTGTGCAATGCGCGTGAGACATGCGGGATTCGGGCACGATTTGTCTTTGTCGTGGAATAGCGGCCGCGCCGCCAGCGCAGGCTGCTCAGACATCCAGAAGGCGGCAACACCCAGCATTCCGATCGGTCTATCAATTTCGATGGCGTCACGAGGCACGCCGCACCGCAATCGCTTCAATCTCCACCCGCGCATCGCGGGGCAACCGTGCGACCTGAACCGTCGAACGCGCTGGCGGGTGAGCAGGAAAGAATTCGGCATAGACGGCGTTCATGGCAGCAAAATCGTTCATGTCAGCAAGAAAGACGGTCGTTTTGACCACCTGATCGAGAGAACTGCCTGCAGCCGCCAGCACTGCCTGAAGGTTCGTCAGCGCCTGGCGCGTCTGTGCAGCCACGTCGCCTTCAATCAGCGCACCATCGGCAGTCAGAGCAATCTGACCCGAGCAAAAAACAAAATCGCCGGCAATGATCGCCTGCGAGTACGGACCAATCGCCTGCGGTGCGTCCGGCGTTTGTACAACTGAACGATCCATAAGCGCGTCCCTTTCTGCTGGAATGGATGCTGGGGCTATTGTAGCAGAAACATTCGAGTATAATACTGCACGTGAGCAGCAACGCAATTTCGGGTGATCCGCCTGCACTCCAGCCGACCGCTAGCGCGTATGCGCGCCTGGCGCTGCATTATTTGGATATGCGCCTGGCGCTGATTATTGCGCTGGCACTGCTGGCAGGCATTTTTGCGTATCAGGCGCCGGTCAGCGCGACGATCCCTGTCGGCTGGCTCGGCGACCGCCTGTTTTTACCGGCAAGCGAAGGTGCCGGCGCTGCCGACCGGCTCACATTCTATGGCGATGAAATCACTGCCGATGCGCCGGGCGGACGCAGTCGCTGGACGCACCAGGGGGCGCAGGTGAGGTTGCCTGGTCTGGGCGGAGGTGCACTCACAGCGACAGTGCGCGCGCAGGGCTGGCCGCCCGACGTTCTCAACCGTGCAACGCGCCAGCCGGAAGTGACCGTCATAGCGGACGAAACGCTCGTCGCGCGTTTTACGCCAACCGAGCAATGGTCAGAGTACGATATCGCCATTCCCGCCGCAGCGCGGCGCGGCAGCGACCTGACGCTGACCCTCGTTGTATCGGATGTCTTTACCAATACGCGCCGCTATACGGATCCGCGTCCGAAAGGAATCCGCATCGATTCAATTAGTGTGCGCAGCGCCAGTGATGGTCCGTACATGCCAGCGCCTGCGCCGGTGCTCTGGCTGACCATAAACGGCGTGGTTTGGTTCCTGGCTTTGGCAAGCGTCAGCCGCCAACCATCGCTCGCCTTCGTTGCCGCAACGCTGCTGGTCAGCGGTGCGGCAGTTGCACTGGCAGCAGTGCGCATTTGGACAGTTGCGCTATTGCCATGGTTTGCTGCCGCTGGCGCAGTACTGCTGATCTGGCAGTATCGTGCTGCTCTGGCGCGATATCCGCTCCGTTTGGCGCGGCGCCTTGCGCGTGGGTCTGCCCTTGGATACGGGCTGCTGGCAGCAGCGGGCGTGTGGTTGACAGCGATGATTGTTCGGCACGCTCCGCCAATGCCACGCCCGGAACAGTTCTGGGAATTCTTCCCTGACTCACTTATCTATTCTCTAATCACGCTCGGCGGTTTGACACTAATGCTAATCTACGGACGTAATGGGCTGCCGCGGCTGGCGCAGGCGACAGTTCGCATCGTCGGGTCGCGGCGCGGTGCGGCGCTGGCGCTGGCGCTGCTGCTGGCAGTATGGTGCGGGTATCTGGGGGCGGTCATCCTGGCAATGCCCTATGTCGGTCACGCCGACTATGCCGATAATGCAGTAGTGGCGCGCAATCTCCTCGCCGGGCGAGGATGGGCGGTCGATTATGTGACGCAGTTTTATCGCCTCTACAATGGCGTCACGCGCCCGCAGGAAACCTGGCCTCTGCTGCACCCGGTGTGGGTGGCGGCTTCGTTTGCAATCTTCGGCGTCAGCAACTGGTCGGCGAAGATACCAAATCTTTTGTTTCTCCTCTTGCTGGCGCTGGCGGTCTACCAAGCTGGCGCGCGCCTGTGGGATCGGCGCGTTGGGCTGGTCGCCGCAGCGCTGCTGATCACCAGCCATCTCTATTTCAAACTGGTGATCTACGTGACGAACGACCTGGGGTTCGCACTGTTTACGTTTGGCGCGCTGGTGCTGCTCTACCTTGCCTGGGGCGCACCGGATGCGGAATCGCTTGGTGCATGCTTGCGCTTCCGCAGAGTGTCGCACCGCCTGGCGCTGACCATCCTCTCTGGCGCGCTGACCGGTCTCATGCTGCTGCAGAAGCCGGGGAGCGGCGGATTGATCGCGCTGGGCATGGGGCTATGGTTTCTGCGCACACGCTTCGATACACTGCCACGAACCCTAGCAGACCTGCGCGTGCGGCTGGCGCCGGTGGCGGCGTGGAGTGGGGTGGCATGCATGCTATTGGCGCCGTATCTGGCGCGCAACATGCTCGCCTTTGGCGTGCCGTTCTACTCGACCGAGAGCAAGGATGCGTGGGTGTTGGAATATACGACGTGGGATCAGATCTACGCCGTGTATACGACCGAGGAAGGCCTGAAAGGACCCGGGGTTCCTGACCATAGCTGGATTCTGCGCTGGGGGTTCGACCGCACTCTGGTGAAAATGGAGCGTCAGGCACGTGCACTGCGCGACTATCTGATTCCCTCCTGGCAACACGCTCCGATGGAGCTAAGTGCTTGGTTCGGGCGCGCCGACAAGGATCGCCTGCTGTTCGATACAGGTGCATGGCTGGCGATCTTTGGCGCTGTTGCCGCAACCGCATCGCATCGCCGCCTGATGACGCTGCTCGGCGCGGCATTCGTGCCATACGCGCTGTTCCTGATCGTCTACTGGCACACGAACGAAGAGCGCTACTGGGTCGTGGTGATGCCATGGCTGGCGCTCTTTGCCGCTGCAACGGCGTGGCGCATCTACGACCGAATCGCAGCGCTGTCTGATGGTCGCTGGACGCCGTTCGGGCTGCTGGCGACTGTGGCGCTGATCGCGGCAATCATCGCACTGTCGTGGTCCCCGATCGCCGAAAAGGTGCGCGACGAACCAAACCTGTACCGCGCCGACCTTGACGCCTACGCCTGGCTGAAGCGCAACACGCCGCCCGATGCTGTGGTGATGACGCGCAACCCCTGGCAACTCAACTGGCACAGCGAACGACCGGCGCTCATGATCCCGTACACGACTGATCGGGAGATCTTCCTGCGCCTAGCGCATCGCTACAACGTGCGCTATCTGATGATCGACACCTTACAGCGCCCGGCGCCGGAAGTGCGCCGCTTTCTCGATACCCTGGTCGCCGATCCAGCGCTGGGTTTCCGCGAAGTTTACCGGACGCCGACGTATCGCGCCGATTTTCGCGGTATGACGAAGGAAATGACCGCGATTGTGTATGAATTCCCGCAATGAGGCGAAAGGCAAGAGGCGAATGTGGTGATGGTGTGAAGGTGGAAAGGTGCAGGCAGAGCCGTTGCATCGCAACGGCTGTTGGCGAGAGGCAAGAGACAAGAGGCAAGAGGCGAACGCGGTGATGATGTGAAGGTGGAAAGGTGCAGACAGAGCCGTTGCAATTGCAACGGCTCCACCGTATTGCAACGGCCCCACTGCTGTGGTGAGAACCGGGTATGAACATTCTCATGCTCACCTCGTCGTACCCGAAGTATGTCGGAGAAACGACAGCGCCATTCATTGAGTCAATCGCAGTCGCGCTGGCGCGGCGGCAGCACACGGTGCATGTCGTCGCGCCGTATCACCCCGATGTACGGCGTGCGCCAATTGAGCATGGCGTGCGGTTGCACTTTTACCGCTACGCGCCGCACCGCGCGCTCAACGTCTACGGCTACGCCGAGTCGCTGCGTGCCGATGTCGGTCTGCGTCAGGCGGCGCTGGCAGCGGCTCCATTCGCGCTGGCGGCGTCACTGCGGGCGCTGCTGCACCTGACGCGCCGCTACCAGTTCGACCTGATTCATGCGCACTGGGTGCTGCCGAACGGCGCGCCCGCGCTGATTGCTGCCCGGTTGCGCCGATTACCACTGGTCGTCAGTCTGCACGGTTCTGATGTGTACCTTGCATACAAGGGGTGGATCCTTGCACTGAGTGCAGCGGCAGTCTTTCGCAGCGCGGGCGCCATTACCGCCTGCAGCCGCGATCTGTGCCAGCGCGCAGTGCGACTCGGCGCGCCGCCTGAACGGACCATAATCATCCCATATGGCGTGGACGCGCATGCTTTCCGCCCCGATCCACGGGCTGGCGTCCAGGTGCGCGCTGAACTAAACCTGCCTCCCGATACGCCGCTGATTCTCGCTATGGGCAGAATGGTCTATAAAAAAGGATTTACATATCTGCTCGATGCAATGCCTCACATACGAGCACTCCACCCACGTGCGACGCTTGTGCTGGCAGGATACGGCGATCTGTACGACGAACTGAAGGAGCGCGCCAGAAGGCTCGGCGTTGAAGAGGCGGTGATCCTTCCGGGGCGCCTCCCGCGAGACCGTGCAGCACACTATGTCGCCGCCGCCGATGTGTATGTCGTGCCCTCGGTGCGCGATGATGCTGGGAATGTCGATGGGCTGCCCAATACGCTTCTCGAAGGCATGGGCGCGGCGCGTCCCATCGTTGCAACCTGCACGGCTGGTATTCCCGATATCATGGCCGATGGCGTGCATGGCCTGCTCGTGCCAGAACGCAACCCTGCAGCGCTGGCGGACGCGATCGCACGTCTGCTGGACAACCGCGATCTCGCAGCGCGCCTCGGCGAAGCAGCGCGTCGTCGCGTGCTGGAGGAACTCTCCTGGGACGCGACGGCGGCGCGGTTTGAGGAGGCATATCGCCGTGCGACGATGTAAGGCGTAAGGCGAGAGGCAAGGGGCGAGAGGCAGGGGGCGAGAGGTAAGAAGAAAGAGGCGAGCGGCGAGGGCGAGGCGAGGAGCGAGAGGCAAGAAGTGTGAGGCAGGCGGCGAGGGGCAAGAGGCGGAACAGGTAATGAGTGATGAGTGACGAGTGACGAGTAATACATATCCTGGTTCTCAATTGCAATGCGCGAACTTGTAATCGCCAGCCTGACTGCATTTACCCGGTGCGCCAGAGGATTCACTGGCAGTCGATCTGATACTGTGCAGCACACGATCCTGATCATCACATTGACCGCTCTGGCGTTCGGGTTGCGCCTGTATCGCCTGGATGCCCAGAGTCTCTGGCTCGATGAAGGGAGTACGTGGATCGAAGTGACAGGCAAAGGGTGGCTGGCGCTCGTTGGTGAGCTGTTCAGTCCGAATGCCGGTTATCCGCTCTACCATCTGTTGCTGAAGGCATGGGTGTCTCTAGCGGGCGACTCAGAATGGGCATTGCGCTTCCCCTCGGCGCTGGCAGGAGCGCTGGTCGCGCCGGTGCTGATGGCGGCGGCCCGAGAACTGCGCGTCGCTTCTGGACAAGCGGACAATGGGTATGCGCCAGCAGCGGTTGGCTTGCTCGCGGCGCTTTCGCCGTATGCCCTCTGGTACGCACAGGACGCAAAGGTCTATAGTCTGCTCATACTGGCGTCAGCGCTCCTCGTCTGGACGCTGCTGCGTGCATTGCGGTCAGGTGCGCCTTGCGACTGGCTGCTCTTCGCCGGTGCGGCGCTGACCAGCATCTTTGTGCATCGCCTGGCAATGCTGTCACTGACAGGCGCCGCGCTCGCAATTGCATGGCGCCTGTGGCAGCATGGTTCCGGCGTCCTACGCTGGAAGGCAGGAATGTGGGCGACAATAGCGCTGGCGCTGAGCATCATCGGCGTTGCTGGGGTGATGCTGGCAACGCGCGATGAACGTATGAGCGGTGAGCGTAGCGCCGTCGGCATGCTTGAAGGACTCTGGTTCACCTTTGCGCATTTCAGTCTGAACCGCTGGCCCGGCGAACTGGAAGGCTACCTGGGTTTGCCAGCGCTGGTCTGGCTGCTGCCATTTGGTGTGCTGACCGCATGGGGCGTGGCATTGCTGCTGCGCGATGCGCGTGCCGGTCACGACGGCGCGAGCGTCATCCTCGGTTTGTTCCTGGCGCCGCTGGCGCTGTTTGCGATTGTTCACACCCGTGCACCGGTGTACGAAGCACGGTATGCCGCATCGGCGTTCCCGGCATGGCTCCTCATCTTGGCATATCCGCTGCTTGCATGTAATGGCGACATCCACGCTTCACGTCTGTCGCGGGGGTCGGTCACGCGCCTTGCTTTCGCAACACTGTTCGTTACCAGTCTGGCAGCGTGCGTTACGGCGCTTGTACAGCCAGAGAAGGGGCTGTTCAGCGGTGATCCGGTCAAGGAACAGTGGCGCGAGGCGGTCGCGGCGCTTGCCGCGCGCGTCCATCCCGATGATCTGGTGCTGGTGCATCCACACTACGTGATGCCGATGTACGCCTACTATGCACCCCGCGTCACACCTGATCCGCTGCCGCAGCCGGTGACATTCCCCGTATTCGCCGAAGGCGACACGTGCGGCATTGTCAACCCGACGCGACAGCAGATGCTTGAGTGCATCCGGCGTCGTTTCGAGCCGTTCTACAATCAACAAGCGATTGGCAAAAAACGTGCTCTGCTGCTGATTGCGCCAGATCATGCGCGGGCAGTCGATCCGCCTCCGTTGCCGGTTGATCGGTTTGGATGGGTCGGGTTGCGCTTCCAGTATCCGCAACGCACCTGGCCCTGCGGCGGCGCCGAGTTCGTTGGCGTCCTGCTGATGTGCCAGAGTTTTCCCGAAACCTTCAACCCTGGCGGTCCGGGAACGATCCCGCAACCGGATCAGGCGCTTGAAGCGGTGTTCGGCGGCGAGTTGCGGTTGCGCGGCGTGACGCTGGCGTTGCACGGCGGCGCTGCACGGGCAGGCGGCGCGCTTCCGGTTACTCTCTACTGGGAGGCAGTTACGCCGCCTACACACAATTACCGAATGTTTCTGCATCTCTGCCGCGACTGCGATGTTCCCCCCGTTGCGAATGACGATGGCCCTCCGCTTGGCGGGTATGCGCCCGCTGGATTGACCTCCACCTGGCGCATCGGCGATCCGGTGCACGATGAGCGTGTGCTTATGCTGCCGCGCGATCTGCCGCCTGGTCGGTACACCCTGCTTCTTGGGGTTTACAGCGGCGATGGCGCGCCGGACACGCGCCTGCCGATCACAACGTCCGCCTCAACGCTCTCTGAAAACCGTCTTGTGGTGGGAACTATCACTGTCATAGCGCCATAGGTTGCAGGGGCGCCCCTTCGTGAGCGTCTAATGTCGATGCACCTCCCTGTGTGCGGTCGATGTAGGAGCGCCCCCTGTGAGCGCCCGACGTGGCCGTCACCGATGAGCGCGCCAGCCGCGAATCGTCGTTGGCGTGACGATGATGAGCAGGCTATCGCTCAGCGACAACGTCGCATATTGCGGATACTTCTGGCGTAGCAGGTCAATTCCCGTCGCATAGTCTGCACCGTTAGCCACCACAACTGCAGTCCCGCGGATAAGCGCCCAGGCGAGTTCATTCCAGTTTTCGCTGTAGCGATCGACCACAATTGCAACATGCGGGTTCGCTTGAATGTTCTGCACGCGACGCAGCCGCTGCGCTTCCACCCGCTTCGGCTTGGCGTCGATCGGAGTGTACAGGCGTCCATCGAAGGCGTATACGATTGGCACAACAACAGGTCGTCCATCTGCACCGACTGTCGCCATATGCGCCACACGCCCGTGGGTGATGAAATCGCGCTCCCACGCAGTCATGCGCCACTCCTTCGAGTATAATGCGATACGGAGAGTTTGCGTGGATACTCGTCATCTGCCTAACCTGCTCGGTCTGTTTCGGATTGTCGCAACGCCAGCGCTGTATGTTCTCATCGCGCTCGGCACGCCAACCGGCGACCTGAGCGCCGTTGCGTTGTTGTTGTTGATGTCCGCCAGCGACATCGCTGATGGCCGGATTGCACGCAAACTGAATGTCGTATCGCCGCTCGGCGTCTTCCTCGATACCATCTCCGACAAAATCTTCGTCGCCGGGGCGCTGCTACCAATGGTCGAACGCGGGCTTCTTCCCGGTTGGGTTGCGCTGATCATCATTATCCGCGAATTTGCGGTGTCGGGATTACGATCCTACGCCGCCGCTGAAGGCGAAGTGATTGCGGCGCGTCAGTGGGGGAAACAGAAACTGGCGTTCACCGTTGCAGCGCTGATCTGGTGTCTGGTCGACTCAGCGCTGCGGGCATCGCCCGATGCGCCGGAAGCGCTGCTCATCCTGGCGTCGCTCTGGCCCTTTATGCTCGGTATCGCCCTGATCTGGACGATCGGTTCGGGGGTGGAGTATTTCTGGAAGGCGATGCCGTTGTTGCGGCGGTGAACGTAAGGCGAGAGGCGAGAGGCGTACAGGTAGATGATGTTGCATCGCAACGTCTCCAGCCATGTTGCACAGAGGAGGATTGCACGTTGCATGTTGCACGTTGAACGTTGCCTGCGGACGGGGAAGGTTATAGGTTGAAGGTGGGAAGGTTCCAAGTGGAGACGCTGCGCCGCAGCGTCTCGAGATGTTGAACGTTGAATGTGTACAAGAGTCTTCGAGTATGCCCGGACGCCCTCCGTCGAGGAACGCCTGGTGCTGCAGCAGCGCTTCGAGGAAGCGGTGCAGCGTGATGTCGATCTGGTTGTGCTCAACGACGCGCCGACCACTCTGGCGTGCCAGGCGCTCAAATATGGCAGAATGATAGCATGCCCTAGCCCGCGCGTCTACCATGAGATCGTCACCGCCTGGCGACGGAGTACGCCGATTTTAAGCGCATCCGCAAGCCAATTGAAGATGCAGTGATTGGGCGGAGAGTGTTGCGCAGTCCTGATTAATTGCGATATTGCGCTCGCAAAAGTGGCAATCATTTATCGCAAACTTTCGCTTGATGTGCTCAAGGCGATCCTGGTGCGTCATCTGATCGATCTCGAGACGTTTTACAGCGAGATTCTGGCACTGCTGCCGCCTTCATCGCCTGATTAACCAGTTGACTGAGCGTGTGCGGAGGAAGACTGTGATTGACGCTGTGCCTGAAGCGCAGACCCGCGTGCACCACGCCGTCTCTCCCGAACGTCTGGCAGTCCTGGACTCGATCCAGCGCCGCATCCTCTGGCTGGCGACATACATGGTTCATCACGCGAACCACGTGCGCCCCAATCCCGACGGGACGAAGATCGGCGGGCATCAGGCATCCTCGACATCGCTTGTGACGATCCTGACGGCGCTCTACTTCCATTTTCTGCGTCCTGGCGACCGGGTATCGATCAAACCGCATGCATCGCCTGCGTTCCACGCGGTGCAATACCTGCTGGGACGACTGCCGCGCGAGTATCTGACGACCCTGCGCGCCTATGGCGGCCTTCAGGCGTATCCCAGCCGCACCAAAGACCCCGATCACGTCGATTTCTCAACTGGCTCGGTCGGGCTGGGCGCAGTTGCGCCCGCCTTCGCTGCACTGGCGCATCGCTACGCCAAAATGCACTTCGGGCGCGTGACATCGCGGCGCTTCATTGCGCTGGTCGGCGATGCTGAACTCGATGAGGGGAACGTTTGGGAGGCGATCCTCGATGAGGCGATGGAAGGTCTGGACAACCTGATCTGGATCGTCGATCTGAACCGCCAGAGTCTTGATCGAGTGGTGCCGGGCATTCGGGCGGCGCGGCTGAAGCGCCTGTTTGCCGAGAATGGATGGCAAGTGCTCGAAGCGAAGTATGGCCGCCGGTTGCAGGCGCTATTCCAGTTGCCCGGCGGTGAGGCGCTCCGCCAGCGCATCGACGATATGAGCAACGAGGAGTATCAGGCGCTCATCCGCCTCCCTGGCCACGAACTGCGTACACGGCTGTGTGACGATCCGGCTGGCAAGGGGGATCAGATCGCTAGCGTCATCGCAGGTGTTCCTGACGACGAGCTGCCTGCCGTTATCTCGAACCTCGGCGGGCACGATCTGGCGGAACTGCTCGATGTGCTGGCGCAAGCGGACGCTTCGGCAGGCAGACCAATCATTGTCTTCGCCTATACGATCAAAGGCTGGGGACTGCCGATCGCCGGGCACCCGCTCAACCACTCGATGCTGCTGACTGCCGAGCAGATCGAGGCGCTGCGCGTTGCATCCGGCATCGCTCCCGGCGCGGAGTGGGACGCTTTTGCGCCGGGTACGCCTGAAGCGAACCTGTGCGCTGAGGCCGCAGCGCGTCTTTACCCTCCTGATGAGCCGCAGGGCGTCGCCTGTGATCCCTCGCTGGTCCCCGTCGATCTCGATGTCGCCGTCCCGGAGCGCACGAGCACCCAGGACGCTTTTGGACGACTGCTGGTGCGCCTGGCGGACACCCCTATCGGCAAGCGCATCGTCACGTCATCGCCCGATGTCTCGGTTTCGACCAACCTGGCGGGCTGGATCAACAAAACCGGCGTGTTCACTCCTGTCGAGCATCCCGATTATGAGACCGAGTCGTACCGCCTGTTGCGCTGGAAACGCGGACCCTCCGGCAGACACATCGAACTGGGCATCTCCGAGATGAATCTGTTCATGCTGCTGGGTATGATGGGGTTGTCGGCGGAACTGTGCGGGCAGCCGCTGATTCCGATTGGCACCGTGTACGACCCGTTCGTCTGTCGCGGTCTCGATGCCCTGATCTACGGCGTCTATTCCGGCGCGAAGTTTATTTTCGCGGGAACGCCATCGGGGATCACCCTGTCGCCCGAAGGCGGCGCGCACCAGTCGATCATCACGCCGTCAATTGGTGCAGAATTGCCGAAGTTGCGCGCGTATGAGCCTTGCTACGCGCAGGAAGTCGAATGGGTGTTGTTGGAGGCGATCCGTGAGTGTTGCGACCGCACCCACGGGCAGGCGACCTACCTGCGCCTCTCGACCCGACCGGTCGATCAGGCGCCGTTCATCGCTGCGCTGCGACGTCTGGGAAAGGAAGAACTGCGGCGACAGGTTCTGATGGGCGGGTACCGTCTGCGCGACTGGCGTTTCAGCGATCAGGCAACCCTGGCGCGACGCGAGGACGGGCAACCTTACCAAGTCGTCATCGCAGCGGCTGGCGCCATTGTGCCGGAGACGCTGGCAGCCGCCGATCTGCTGGAACGCGAAGGCGTGGCGGTGACGGTTCTGAACCTGGTTAGCCCGAAGCGGATCTTCGAGCGCTGGCGTACAGGGCGTGATCGCGATCCGATCGGCTGGCTGATTCTGCCGGAAGAACGTCGCGCACCAATCATCACGGTGCAGGATGGCGCATCGCATAGCCTAGCGTGGCTAGGAAGCGTCTATGGCGCACCGGTGACGGCGCTGGGGGTCGATGACTTCGGACAGTCGGGTACACGCGCCGACCTCTATCGCCATTTTGGGATTGACCCGTTAAGCATTGCCGAGGCAGCGTTTCGTGCGTTGGACGAATAAAGCCCCCCTGTACACCAGTGTGCAGGAGGGCGGAAATGAGATCGGGCGCTGCACACCCAGATCTCGGACCGAGAGCTATGTCGAGCGCTTTGCCTTTCCGCACTCGTACAAAGGCGCAGGAGCGCGAAGATTATGCATCATAGAACGATGTTTCTCTGCACCCCTTGCGTCCTTGCACCTTCGCGTCGACCTTCCAGCGCCCTAGGTGGTTGCTGGCGGGTTGCGGCGCGCCTCAATGAAGGAGCGCACGCCAAGCGCCACATAGATGCCACAGATGAGCGCCATCGCAATGTTTGCACCGATGGCTACGTTCAGTTCAAATGAGCCAAGCGCCGGGATGATGCGGCTCAGTGGCGCAATGAACCCGAGCGCACCAAGCGCAACTGCGATGTGCATCATCGTCTTGCGGCGCTGCCCATTCTGCGCCAGCCAGCCGAGCAGGATAAGCGGCACGCCGAAGAGCGCCGGAATGAGCGCCGTGACGCTCGACATACCAGTTCCGAAATATGTTGACAGCGCAAGGATTGTCAGCGCTGCGCCAGCAATGATCGTGTTCCTGGGCATCACTCCCTCCTTTCAGCCGTGATGATGCTACAAGGAACGCTTTTATTATACAATGTCCGGCATCACACGCCAGGGTCGCCTTCCCTGCGCAGTATGTGAATTTCTTCCCGAACATGCGAGGGACAGTACGATGAGCCGCATCGCTGACACCTTTGCCCGTTTGCGCGCTGCCGGACGAACGGCGCTGATGCCCTACCTGATGACCGGCTATCCTGAGCGCGACTCGGCGCTGGAGCTTGCACCTGCGCTGGAAGAAGCTGGCGCTGATCTCTTCGAACTTGGCGTACCGTTTTCCGATCCGCTTGCCGATGGCGCAACAATTCAGCGCGCCTCGGAACGCGCATTGGCGAACGGTATCCGTCTCGAGCATTGCATTGCCACGGTTGCAGAGCTGCGCAAACGAGGCGTGCGTGTGCCGATTGTGCCGATGGGGTATTACAACCCGTTTTTGCAGTATGGTCTTGAGCGCCTGGCGCGCGACTTGGCCGCCGCTGGCGCAGATGGACTGATCGTCCCCGACCTGCCGCCGGAAGAAGCGCAGGAGTGTTATGCCGCCTGCCGCGAATACGGTCTTGACCTGATTTTCTTTGTGGCCCCCACGACCCCCGATGAGCGTATTGCCCGCATCGCCGCGCTCGCCAGCGGGTTCATCTACTGTGTGTCGCTCACCGGCGTCACTGGAGCGCGACGTGAGCTGTGGCGCGGGTTGCCCGCCTTCCTGGAGCGGGTGCGTCGTCAGACCAATCTGCCGCTGGTCGTTGGGTTTGGCATCAGCAGCGCCGATCACGTGCGTGAGGTCGGCAGATACGCAGCTGGCGCGATTGTCGCCAGTGCGCTGATCAACGTCATCGAACAGTCGCCTCCCGGCGAGTATGTTGCGCGTGCCGCTGAATTCGTGCGATTACTGCGCGGCTGACTACAGGCATCGAGAGCGCATACATGCATAGTATATCGGGTGTGATATAATTGCGGCATCAGCACGCCGTTTGCGGGATTTGACCGTGCCGTCGCTCGCGATTGTCATTGTCAGTTACAACACTTGCGAATTATTGCGTGCGTGTTTGCGCTCAATCGAGGAGAATCGTGCGCGCTGTGCGATCACGGTCTGGGTGGTTGATAACGCATCGACCGACGGCAGCGCCGCAATGGTGCGCGCTGAGTTTCCGCAGGCGCGGCTGATCGTCAGTCCGCGCAACGGCGGTTTCGCCTATGCCAACAACCTAGCGATCCGCGCACTCCTCGACGAAGCGGATCGAGCGGGAGCGTCGAGCGCCGATTACATCATGCTGCTCAACCCGGATACGACTGTGCCGCATGGTGCGCTCGACGGGTTGGTTGCGTATATGGAAGCGCATCCTGATGTTGGCGCCTGTGGACCGAAGCTGCTGTTGCCCGACGGCTCGCTCGACTTGGCATGCCGACGTTCGTTCCCAACGCCGGAAGTCGCATTCTACCGGATGATCGGTCTGTCGCGCCTGTTTCCGCGCCATCCGCGTTTTGCACGCTACAATCTGACCTACCTGGACGAGAATTGCGAAACAGAAGTGGACGCGGTGGTGGGTGCGTGCATGCTGGTGCGCGCCAGCGTTGTGCGCGAGGTTGGCTTGCTCGACGAAGCGTTCTTCATGTATGGCGAAGACCTCGATTGGGCGTATCGCATCAAGCAGTACGGCTGGCGCATTATGTACGTTCCTTCGGTTACTATCTATCACCACAAACGGGCGTCGAGCAGCCAGCATCCGGAGCAGACGATCCGGTGGTTCTATGATGCCATGCGCATCTTTTACCGCAAACATTTTGCCGCTACCACGCCAGCGCTGCTTAATGCAGCGATTGAAACCGGCATTACGCTGAAGGAGTATCTCAGCCTTGGCAGCAATTTCCTCCGCTCCCCGGTCGGGCGCCGCGTCGGGTAAAACCACGCGCCAGCGCACATGGGTGGTGCGCACGTTGCTGATCCTAGCGCTGCTTGCCTGTGACTCGCTGGCGCTCAATGCGGCGTTCGTCGGCGCCTTCCTGTGGGCAATGCGCAGTGACGTGGAGTTCGCCGTCGCTCTCAACGCTGTCGGACCATCGACTTGGCTGATGTCGCTGCTGATCCTGAACCTCTCGATGGCCGCCGCATTCATTGGGAGCAGCCTCTATTCGCTGCGACGCGGCGTTTCGCGTATAGACGAATTCTTCAAGATCATCGTGGCAGCGTCGCTCGGTACATTCGCCACACTGATCATCAACGCAATGCAGCCGCAATTCGGGCGCGATCTGCTTCCCTGGAACGAGCGGGTGCTCGTCAGTAGCTGGATCGGTGCAGTGACCGGAGTAGTGGCGCTGCGGCTGGCGCATCGCTCGGTTCTGATCGCACTGCGCAAACGCGGGATCGATGTGCGTCGGGTTATTATTGTCGGAACGCGCGATCCGGGAAAGGTAGTGCTTAATACCATTCGGCGCCAGCCCGAGATGGGGTATCATGTTGTCGGCTTTGTCTCGAACTCGACGCCGGTTGGTACGCTGGTCGAAGGAGTGCCGGTGCTCGGCAAACCGGCATCGCTTGGGCGCGTCATTCGGGCTGCGCGCGCCGATGAGGTGATTATTGCGGTGTCGGGGCGCACGTCGGCAGAGGTGCTGGAACTGGTGGCGCTCGCCGAAGATGAGTCGGTTGAGATTAAGCTCTATCCCGACGCATTTCAGTTGATTACCAATAACGACGTCTCCATCGGCGACGTGAGCGGCTTGCCGCTGATCGGCATCCGCAACGTTGCACTCGATAGTCCAATCAATCGCGCCCTCAAACGTGGTCTTGATCTGGTGGTTGCTACGCTGGTACTGACCCTTGGTTCGCCAGTGATGTTGCTGATCGCGCTGCTGATCAAGCTGGAGTCGCGTGGTCCGGTCTTCTTTGTGCAGGAGCGCGTTGGTCTCGATGGCAAGCCATTCCCCACCTTCAAGTTCCGCACGATGCGCGCCGATGCACCGCTGATCGGCAACTGGACGACAAGGGACGATCCGCGCGTGACGCCGTTGGGTCGCTTCCTGCGGCGCTATAGCCTCGATGAACTCCCGCAGTTTATCAATGTCATCCGCGGCGAGATGAGCGTTGTCGGTCCGCGTCCCGAGCAACCGATGTGGGTTGAGCGATTCAGCCAGAGCATTCCGCGCTACATGCGCCGCCATAAGCAGAAGGCGGGCATTACCGGCTGGGCGCAGGTCAATGGGTTGCGCGGCGATACCAGCATCGAGGAGCGCACCCGCTATGATCTGTACTATGTTGAAAACTGGTCGCTTTTATTTGATATAAAAATTATCATCAAGACGGTTGTTGACATCCTGACAGGAAAAAATCGAGGATACTGATGACGCCTCTCTATCAGTTGACGGTTGCTCAGGCGCGCGAGGCGCTGACTCGCGGCGAGATTACGTCGGTGGAGTTGACCGAAGCGCTGCTGGCGCGAATTGCCGCTGTCGAGCCGAAGGTGCGCGCGTTTCTGACCATAGACGCTGATGGCGCCCGAGCACAGGCGCAGGCTGCCGATGCGCGCCGCGCTGCCAGCGACACATCGCCGCTGCTCGGCATTCCTATCGGCATTAAGGATGTGATTTCAACGCAAGGGCTGCGCACTACATGCGCCTCGAAAATGCTCGAGAACTATATCCCGGTATACGATGCGACGGCAGTGGCGCGGTTGAAGACGGCAGGGGCGGTGATCCTGGGCAAGCTCAACTGCGATGAGTTCGCTATGGGATCATCAACCGAGAACAGCGCCTTTCAGCAAACGCGCAATCCCTGGAACCTTGAACGGGTTCCCGGCGGTTCATCCGGCGGCTCTGCGGCAGCAGTCGCAGCCGGTGAAGCGCCTGCCACGCTGGGAACCGATACCGGCGGCTCGATCCGCCAACCAGCAGCGTTTTGCGGCATTACTGGTCTCAAACCAACCTATGGACGTGTATCGCGCTATGGTCTAGTAGCGTTTGCGTCGTCGCTCGACCAGATTGGACCAATGGCGCGTACGGTGCGCGACTGTGCGATTGTGCTGCAAGTCATCGCCGGGGAGGATCCGTTCGACGCAACCTGCACCGCTCATCCCGTGCCGGACTACGAAGCGGCGTTGACCGGCGATATTCGCGGGTTGCGTATCGGCGTTCCGCGTGAGTACTTTGTTGCTGGCATGCAGCCTGAAGTCGAAGCGGCAGTGCGGGCTGCGATCGAGGTCCTGCGCGAACAGGGCGCTGAGGTGCTTGAGATTAGCCTGCCACACACCCCCTATGCGCTGCCTGTCTATTACCTGATTGCTCCCGCTGAAGCCAGCGCCAACCTTGCGCGCTTCGACGGCGTGCGCTACGGGTTGCGCGTGCCGGGGGAGAGTTACTTCGATGAATTGGAGCGCACTCGCGGCGCAGGGTTCGGTCCAGAGGTCCGGCGACGCATCATGCTGGGAACGTATGCGCTCTCAGCGGGGTACTACGATGCCTATTACAAACGCGCTCAACAGGTGCGCACCCTCATCCGCCGCGACTACCAGCAGGCGTTTGAGCAGGTCGATGTCATTGCTGCGCCGACGGCGCCGACGGTCGCGTTCAAAATTGGCGCGCACACCGACGATCCGCTGGCGATGTATCTGGAGGATGTCTGCACTCTGCCGCTGAACCTGGCAGGATTGCCTGGTCTGGTGGTTCCGTGCGGGTTTGCGGAAGGACTGCCAATCGGTCTGCAACTGATCGGGCGGGCATTCGACGAGGAGACGCTTTTGCGCGTCGGCGACGCCTACCAGCGCGTGACTGACTGGCATACGCGGATGCCAGAGGTGCGAGAGGACAATTCAACTCAAGGGTAGTACTGCCCTCATCCCCCGGACTTACACGTGTAGCGTTTTCGGGCGCAGTGGTGTTGTCCGCGTTCTGACGCTCTTTTCCCCTCATCCCCCTTCCCCCTTCTCCCACAAGGGGAGAAGGGGGAGTTTGCGCATCCTAACGCTCACAACGGGCGATGTGTTCCGCCTAGTCTGGCCAGGCTTCTTGCCAGAGCCGCTGTCTCGTGTCATCCACAGGCGCTCGAAGAGCGCAGCGTGCACCATCTGACGCCGCGCGCCGCACGGTCATCCGCAGACACTCGACGAGCGCAGTGTGCGCCATCTGACGCCGCGTGCCGCGCGCCGCGCGGTCTTCCGCAGGCGCTCCACGAGCACAGCGTGCGCCGTCCGACGTCGCATGCCTCTTGCCTCTTGCCTCATGCCTCGCGCCTCTCAATTATCCGCAGACGCTCCACGAACGCGGCGTGCGCCGGGTCCGCCAGCCCGCGCTGCAGGGTGGCGAGGAGCGCCGCCGCGTCGCCCGCCCACAATGCCGCCGGGTCGAGCCACAAGCCGGGGAAGACGCGACTGCGCAGCGTGCCGTCGGCTTCCAGCGGCAGCGGCGTGAACACCCCCTCGCGCAGCTCCCACCAGTCGAC
>JANXAL010000041.1 GCA_025062325.1 Roseiflexus sp. | reverse complement strand
CCCGCGCCGCTGCGCCACGTCCACGATGATGTAGAACTCCACGCCCGCCAGGTCGTACTCATCGAGTTTGACCGTCAGGTCGATCCCGCGCGTTTCGGGCGACGTGACCTCGATGATCACCGTCGGGCGCACCCCTTCGGCGGCGACATCGAACGTGCTCCAGTTTTTGCGTGCGCGCACGCCGAAGATTACTGCCAGGTCGGGGCCGTGCGCCTTCAGGTCCGGGTCGTCCCAGGCGATGCGCACATCGTGCAGGACGACGGCGCCGGGGACGCCTGCCAGCAAGCCGCGCAGGACGTTGTACAGATACACGCAAATGCGCTGATGAAGGTCGCTATGGGTCACCTGGTCGCCCTCCTGCGGGTGGAGCACATCTTCCAGCGTCAGCGGAACCTGCTCGACCGTGACGCTGCCATCGGGCGCGGTGCGCTCGACATACCGCCAGCCATAGGGGAAGGGATGGCCCGGTGGCGCTGGCGTGACTTCCTGGGTTGGTGCGCTCATAAGAACCGCTCCAGACTGAGTTTTCTTCAATTATAGCCCGGATGCGCTCAGGCTTTTTTCGTCCGGTGACCGTCACCTCCGCCAACTCCCTACGGCCACCACCGCGCCACGTCCTGCATTGCCTGGAACATCTCCCCTGCCGCGTCCGCACCGCCGATCGCCGCAATCAGCGGCAGCAGCGCGCCCAGGTCGGCAAGCAGTTGCGGGCGCGGGCGGCGCGCCAGCAGCGGCAGCGTCTCTGCCCAGCAGCGATAGCGCAGCGGCGCGGGGAGCGCCGCGAGATGCGGCGCTAGCGCAGCGAGCACCGCAGCGCGGTATTCCTCAGGGTCAATCGCGCGGGCGGCTTTGAGGGCGGCGGGCAGCAGCGTCTCCGGCAGGTGCGGCGCCAGCGCCCTCAGCGCCTCGACGCGGGCTCCCCCATCGGCAATCGCGCGAGCGGCTTTGAGGGCGGCGGGCAGCAGCGTCTCCGGCAGGTGCGGCGCCAGCGCCCTTAGCGCCTCGACGCGGGCTCCCCCATCGCCAATCGCGCGGGCGGCTTTGAGGGCGGCGGGCAGCAGCCACTTCGGCAGGTGCGGCGCCAGCGCCCTTAGCGCCTCGACGCGGGCTCCCCCATCGGCAATCGCGCGGGCGGCGGCGAGGGCGTCGGATAGGACAGCGTGCCGTTCCGCCTCCGGCAGGTGCGGCGCCAGCGCGGCGAGCACTTTGGCGCGGAACTGCTCCCTGTTAATCGCGCGAGCGGCGGCGAGGGCGTCAGGCAGCAGTGTGTCGGGCAGGTGCGGCGCCAGCGCGGTGAGCGCCTCGGCGCGGGACCCCTCCCAGTCAATCGCGCGAGCGGCTTCGAGGGCGGCGGGCAGCAGCGCCTGCGGCAGGTGCGGCGCCAGCGCGGCGAGCGCTTTGGCGCGGGACCCCTCCCAGTCAATCGCGCGGGCGGCTTCGAGGGCCTCGGATAGGACAGCGTGCCGTTCCGCCTCCGGCAGGTGCGGCGCCAGCGCGGCGAGCGCCTTGGCGCGGGACCCCTCCCAGTCAATCGCGCAGGCGGCGAGGGCCTCGGATAGGACAGCGTGCCGTTCTGCCTCCGGCAGGTGCGGCGCCAGCGCGGCGAGCACTTTGGCGCGGCCCTCCGCATATACAATCGCGCGGGCGGCGGCGAGGGCGTCAGGCAGCAGCCACTCCGGCAGGTGCGGCGCCAGCGCGGCGAGCGCCTCGGCGCAGTAGTCCTCACGGTCAATCGCGCGGGCGGCGGCAAGGGCGTCAGGCAGCAGCGCCTCCGGCAGGTGCGGCGCCAGCGCGGCGAGCACTTTGGCGCGGAACTGCTCCCTGTTAATTAATCGCGCGGGCGGCGGCAAGGGCGTCAGGCAGCAGCGCCTCCGGCAGGTGCGGCGCCAGCGCCCCTAGCGCCTCGGCGCGGTAGTCCTCACGGTCAATCGCGCGGGCGGCGGCGAGGGCGTCGCGCAGGACGGCAAACCGTTCCGTTTCCGGCAGGTGCGGCGCCAGCGCGGTCAATGCGTCGGCGCGCTGTTCGTCATCCGGCATCTGACGCACGTAGGTTAGCGCCTGTCTGCCCGTCCACACACCATACCGCACCAGCAGCGCTGGCAGACCAGGCGGCAGGTTGCCCGCCAGCGCGCGAATGCTCGCTTCGATCAGGGCGCAGCGGATCTCCAGCCCCGGGTGCGGCGCGCGCTGCTGCGCCGCCGCTGCGCGCCGGTTCTCTGCAGCGGCGCGCGCCCACACCGCGGCGATGTCGATCAGGTAGCCGCCATAGCCGCCTTCGCGCGCCTCCCACGCTGCGACCCACGCGCCGCTCTCCGCCAGGCGGCGCAGCTCGGCGAGCGGGGCGGCGGCGCGCTCCAGATGGGCGCGGTAAAACTGCACGACATACGGCGGTGCCTCCTGTGGCGCCAGGCGTCCGGCGTGCAGGTCGTCGAACACCCTCTGGCACCACGCCAGAAAACGTTGCTCCAGCGCCTGCCGTTCGCGTGCGGTCAGTTTGCCGAAGAAGTAGTCGCCCAGTTTCGGGTGGCTGAAGACGTAGCCGTCGTGCGTGGCGATCACGAAGCGCGCCAGCGGGCGTAGCGCTTCGTCAAGCGTCCAGGTGTCGGCGATGGCGTCGCGATCCGCCAGGGCGAGCAGATCGTCGGCGCGCAGCGGTCCCAGCGCCGTCGCCAGCAGGTTGAGCGCCTCGCGCACGCTCCGCTCCTTCAGCGGCGCACTGCTCCCCCACAGTCGGCGCTGCTCCTCGAACCAGCGATCAAAGTAGCCTTCGTAGCCGGGTCGGAGCGCGCGCAGGTCGTCCGGCGCGAGCCGCAGCGCCGCTGCGCCACGCCTCCACAGGTCTTCGACGTACAGCCCGACGAGCGGCGGGTCGCCGCCGGTCAGACGGTGCAGTTCGTCCACAATGAAGGGCTGGCGCGCCAGTTGGTCGAGCGGCGCGCCCATCCGCTCCAGCACGTCGCGCACCCCGGCGCGGTCGAGCGGGTCGAGCGCCAGGCACGCCACGTGCAGCCGTTCCCACTCCAGCGCCTGCAGCCAGTCGCGCTCCCGCGAACGGTGGACGGTCAGGCGGGCGCTGACGATCACCTTCAACCCCGACGGCGGAGCGAGCGGGAAGAGCGCGCCGTCCACATCCCAGTTCGCCGCCTCGTCCACTCCGTCGAGCACGACGAGCAGGCGACCGTGGGGCGGCGGGCGCTTCAGGTAGTCGCTGCAGATGCCGCGCCAGACCTCATCGGGGGTGTTGGCGTCGGTGGGAACTTCCTCGCCGCAGGCGCGCGCCAGTTGCGCCGCCAGGCTGGCGAAAACGACGCTGGCGCGGTTCGTGCCGAAACGGACGCTGACCGGCACAAAGATCACCGACGGGTCGGGGCGCCGCCGCGCCAGCCAGCGCGTGAGCAGCGCCGACGTGCCGCGCCCGGCCGGGGCGGTCAGCAGCAGGTAGGGAGTGGTCGGGTCAGCCCACCAGGCGTCCAGCCGTCGCAGCGCGTCGTCGCGCCCGCCGAAGGGGACGGGACGCTCCGGCGTGCCGAGGTAGGCGCGCAGGAAGTTCTCGATGCGCGCGGCGTAGTCGGTCGGCAGGCGGCGCACCGGCGCAGTGAGGTTCTGAATGACGACGTTGTAATCGCCGGTGATGATGACGCTGTTGCGCACGTCCCCGGCGATCGTCACCTGGCGCGCTGCGTCCAGTGCGGCGCGGAAATGCTCGTCGAGCAGGCGACGGATCGCGGCGACATCGTCCTGGATCTGCTCCAGCGCGCGCGAGTCCCACAGCGCCTGCAGCGCCGGCTGGTCTGCCAATTCCGCTTCGAGCGTTGTCAGGAAGTCGGCGGCAGCGTCGGTGGCGGCGGCGAGACGGCGGGGAGTAGCTTCGAGTCTCAGATGATCGCACCAGCATCGCGCCAGGTCTTCCGGGGCGGGGTTGCCGCGCCGGGTGAGGAGGGTTGCCAGGAGCGGCGCGGCAGGACCCGTGAGGAAGGTCTCATCGAAGAGCGCCGCCACCCACTCGGGGTGCTGCTGAGCGAAGGACGTGTACGCCTTCGCCAGCGCCGTCTGCAACGCGCGCCGCTGCGGGTCCACGCGCAGCACCGCGCGCACGCGGTCGGTCAGACCGCTCTCCTGCACCAGATGGCTGAAGACCGCTTCGGCAATTGCGGAAAGGACGGCTTCGGTGAGCATGGGCGTATTCCTAGTCCGGCGCGTTTGGCCCTGATGTTATGTTGTAGATTATCTCACACAAAGGCGCACAGGTGCAAGGAGTCTCGCTGAGTGGGGAGTAGGGAGTTGCGTTTGGTGACCGTCACCTGCACCTGTACTCGCTGCGCGCCGCCGTCCGTGCCGCCTCTGCCGTGTTTCCGCTGCGCGCCACCATCCCCACGGGTGACGGTCACCTCTGCCAGCGTTGCATCGCTCGTTTCAGGCATCAGGATGCCGTGACTCCCCTTCTCCCTTGGTGGGAGAAGGGGGCGGCTCACAAGTGTAGATTTTTCTCAAGCCCCTATGTTGCATCGCCTGTTTTGAGCGCCAGGGTGTGCAACCTCCCCCTTCTCCCCTCGTGGGAGAAGGGGGCAGGGGGGATGAGGGGGAAAAAGGCGTCGGGATGCCGAAAACGCCCCTCGCACCCAGAAAACTCTACCCATAAGAGAAGGGGGCAGGGGGAATGAGGGGAAATAAGGAGCGTCAGGATGCGCACCCGCCCCCTTCCTCGCAAGGGTAGATTTTTCGGCAAGCCCGTACACTGTATCGCCCGTTTCAGGCATCAGGATGCCGTGACTCCCCCTTCTCCCCTCGTGGGAGAAGGGGGTCGGGGGGATGAGGGGAACACAGGCGTCAGAATGCGCAATCTCCCCCTTCTCCCCTGGTGGGAGAAGGGGGTAAGGGGGGATAAGGAGAACACAAACGCTGGGATACTGTAACTCCCCCTTCTCCCCTCGTGGGAGAAGGGGGTGGGGGGATGAGGGGGAACAAGCGCGTCGGGATGCACACCCTCCCCCTTCTCCCCTCGTGGGAGAAGGGGGCAGGGGGGATGAGGGGGAAAAGGAGCGTCAGAATGCGCACCCGCCCCCTTCGCCCCCGGTGGGAGAAGGGGGCAGGGGGAGAGGGGACAAAGGGCATTGGGACGCCAAAAACACCCCTCGCACCCGAAAGCTGCTCTTGAGAACAGGAGCGCCGTGGTAGTAACGGTCGCCTCTGCCAACGCCCACCGTATGCACACGCAGCGGGCGCGTGGTATCATACCCGCAGTCAATTCAAAGAAGCGAGGTGGGCAATGAGCAGCACGACGGTCGCAGCAGCGCCGATTGTCTACCCCGACAGCGACGGGATGCCAATGGCGGACAATACCAAACAGTTTCGCGCCATCGTGACCATCCAGGGCAACCTCGACGCGCTCTTCCGCGACCGCGCCGATGTGTTCGTGGCCGGCGACCTGCTCTGGTATCCGGTCGAAGGGCGCCCCGACATCCGCCGCGCGCCGGACGCCATGGTGGTCTTCGGACGCCCGAAAGGGGACCGCGGCTCGTACCGCCAGTGGGAGGAGGACGGCATTGCGCCGCAGGTGGTGTTTGAGGTGTTGTCACCGGGGAACACGCTGACCGAGATTGCGGCGAAGTTCGAGTTCTACGACCTGTACGGAGTGGAAGAGTACTACCTGTACGACCCGGAGCGCGGCGACTTGAGCGGGTGGCGGCGTGAGGGGGGACGGTTGCGGGTGATCGAGGCAATCGACGGGTGGGTCAGCCCGCGCCTGGGGATCACCTTCCGGCGGGAAGGGGAGGAGGTGCGGATGTACCTGCCGGACGGGCGACCGTTCCTGAGCTTTGTGGAAGTGCAGGAGCAACTGGAGCGCGAGCGGCGGCGCGCCGAGGCGGAACGCCAGCGCGCCGAGGCGGAACGCCAGCGCGCCGAGCGCCTGGCGGCGCGCCTGCGCGCGCTGGGAGTCGACCCGGACGTGGACGTGTCGGCTTCATGAAGAAAGCACAGCCCATCGATCAACGCCGCGTTAGAATGATGTCTGTGAGCGCACACAGAGGCACAAAGACACAAAGACGTCTGCATCATCCGGATGGCTTTCTGGTGAGACATACGTCCAATCGATTGGGTAGGCTGCACCCATGCTCATCAACGCTTTGCGCCCTGGCGTTTTTGCGCCACCCCTTCGGGAAGCGCCGGAGAATGACGATTGTGCCGTTAACCATTTCCCCAACCCATCCCGGCTCATCATTGCGCGACGCGCTTACCGCCGTGCTCGGCGATGCGGCGGAAGCGGCGCGGCTGATCGCGCGCGGCAGTGTGTGGGTGAATGGCGTCCGCGTTCGTGATCCGGAGATGCAACTGCCTGCCGACGCTGCCATCGTCGTGCAGCGCCCGCCCGACGGCGTCTACCGCAACCCGATCGTGACGCCGGAGATGATCCTGTACGAAGATGACGATCTGATTGCGCTCGACAAACCGGTAAACACGTATGTCGAGGCGACGCCGTGGGACGCAGAAGGTCATCTGCGCGCGGCGCTGGCGCGTTTCCTGGCAGCGCGCGACGGATCGGCGCCGCCGTTGCACCTGGCGCACCGCCTTGACCGCGACACGTCTGGCGTGCTGCTCCTCTCGAAGACACCCGACGTCAACGCTGCGCTGCAACGCGCCTTCCGCGAAGGAACTGTGCGCAAGACCTATCTAGCGCTCTGTGCCGGGCTGCCAGCGTTCGACGAGATCGAGATCGAAACCGGGCACGGGCGCGGACGGGGCGGCATCTTTCGCGTGTTTCCGCGCGAAGACATCGGGCGCACCTTGCCGCAGGGCGGAACGATCAAAGCCATGCGAACCCGGCTGAGCGTCATCCGGCGGATGGACGACGCGGCGCTGGTGCGCGCCACGCCCCTCACTGGGCGAACCCATCAGATCCGTCTGCACCTCGCCTTCCTGGGGCATCCGCTCATTGGCGATGCCAAATACGGCGGACCATCAACCTGGCGCGGCGCGGCTGTGCAGCACCATCATCTGCATGCCGAACGGCTCGAACTGCCACACCCGCGCAGCAGCGCACCGCTCATTATTGAGTCGCCAGCGCCAGAGTGGGCGAGATGAGGAATGCCTGCCGTTACATTATTTCCCGGAGAAGCAGACGCAAAGACGCAAAGGCGCAAAGTATTTTGCAGAGCGGCATAACCATACAGGGAGTGGAAAAAACGAACGAGCGCAGATCGTTCGTTTTTTCATTGACGCCATTCGTTTATTCGCCAGTAGAACCACAGAGGCGCACAGGACGCGGAGGAAACCATTCACTTCTTCGCTGCCGCTTTCGTTTATTCGTTGACCCATTCGTTTATTTGTTGCCCCTATTCGTTGACCCATTCGTTCATTCGCTGCCGCCATTCGCCTCTTTCAGCGGTTGACTGACGGGGTTGCAGTCGCCGGGGACGCAAACATGCGCGACGCAATGTAGTTGGCGATCCCCTCAGCGTCGGCTCGCTCCATATTCGCCAGCACAATAATCGTTGCACGGTCGTCGGGGTAGCGGGCGAAGAATGTGGCGACGCCAGTCATGTTACCGGCGTGGCTGATGCGCCGCCGCCCGTTAATGGTTTCGATCTTCCAGCCAAAACCGTAATTGCGCAGTGCGGGGGTGAACATCTGATCCAGTTGCGCGCGCGACAGCGCCTCTTCGGTGTAGAGCGCCTGATCCCAGCGGAAGAGATCGCCAACCGTCGAGTACAATCCGCCGGAAGCGTAGAGGGTTGAAGCGTCGAGAAAGCCGGATTTCTTGCCGGGTGTGACGTACCCTTGCGCACCGCCGATGATCACGCCACGGTTGGTATCGTACCCGGTATTGGTCATGCCAAGCGGAGCGAAAAAGCGCTGCTCCAAATAATCGGCGTATTCCATGCCTGATACATGCTCGATGATCAGCCCTAGCAGCACGTAATTCGAGTTGCAGTATTGATAGAGCGTGCCCGGCGCGAAACTGAGCGGAAAGTTGCGGAACCGCTCGACCAGTTCCTGAGGCGTTGCAGGGTTCATTTCAGTCGGCTCGAAACTGGCGAAGGCGGTGTAATCGACCAACCCGGATGTGTGCGTCAACAGGTGGCGGATTGTCAGCGGCTTCCAGGCGTCGGGACAGGGATCGAGATAAGCGCAGATGGCGTCGTCCACGGTCAGTTTGCCGTCCTGCTGCAGCGCTAGAATGGCGGCAGCGGTGAACTGTTTGGTGATCGAAGCAAGGCGGAAGCGCGTCTGCACTGTATTGGGAACGTTGTCATCTGCGTTTCCGTACCCCTTTGCAATCACCACTTTGCCATTCTGCGCGACGAGCACCGCTCCCTGAAACTGCCCACTGCTCGTGAGTCCAGTCAGGTATGCGTCGATCTCACGCCCAAACGGACTGAGCGGCGGCGCGCCGGGGCCCGACCCCGGCATGAGCGTTGGCGTTGGCGGGGGCGCTGGCGTTATCGTGGGTTGTGGGGCGAGCGTCGGGCGTAGCGTTGATGTGGCGGCAGCCACAGGGTCAGCCGCAACTGCTGCCGGAAGGGCGGTCGGCGGAGGTGTGGCTGCCTGCTGCAGCTTGCGAGTCACAAGCGGCGCGCTACACGTGCCAAACACGATCAACAGCGCACCTGCCGCGATTGCGATGGCGCGCCGCACGGGCGATGTCGCACGCTGTGCGTGATGCCGCCGAAGACGGCGAGAACGAGATTGGGATCGCACCGGTTGCACAAGTGGTATCGTATCGCGATGGCGTTGTCGGTCAGGCGAGGATCAGGGGGCATGGG
>JANXAL010000025.1 GCA_025062325.1 Roseiflexus sp. | reverse complement strand
CCCCTGGTGGGGGAAGGGGGTCGGGGGGATGAGGGGGAAAAGGGCGTTAGGATGCGGCACATCCGCTTCGCACGCCAAAAAGCCTACACCTGAGAGGGAAGAAGGGGATTTGGAGCGTCCTGATGCCCGAAACGGGCGATGCGACGTGAGGGCTTGTCAGCAAAACTCTACACCCATGATAAGCCAGGGCGTCCTGATGTCTCAAGCAGGCGATGCAACACGAGGGCGTGTCGGAAAAAATCTACCGCTGAGCTTCTACAACCCCGGCTTCACAGTGGACACATCACATGGGACAAGCCTTCCCACCTTCATCCTTCACCCTTCAACCCTCGCGCCTCGTCTCTTGCCTCGAACAGAGTTTCATCGCCTTTTCATAATGTGCTATTAACATCAGAGCAACTGCTCGTATTGGCAAGTGTATCCTGTCCCGTGATCAGCGAGGGCATCGGGCATGCGTCGTAGTATTGCGTTGCTCTGGTTTCTTGGAGTGTTCGGCAGTCTTTTCGTATTCGTTCCCGAAACCGGTCACACCCCTCTTGCTCACGCAATGGTTCCGAATGATCAGAACTGGACGGTGACGCCTGGAACGTGCGATCCAGCGTTTCAGGGAGCTGTCTTCGCTACATGGAATCCGGCGCCTGGCGCTCCCAATTGCGGCATCTTTACCTCCGGCGCACCCTCGCCGAATCAGTTCGATACTGGGCAGGTTTTTCCGCCGAATGTGCTCAGGGATGAAGCGAGTGTCACTGCGCCGTGTGAAAACGGTCGCACAAGTGGACTGTGTTACCGGATGTGGTATGTCGGCGTGCACTCCGGCGATCAGGTGCGCCGGATTGGATATGCTGTTTCGCCGGACGGCGTCTCCTGGTATCGCGTGCAGGGTCCGCGCACCGGCGGCAGCGTTTTCGAGGGGTCTGGAATTCCTGGCAGCTTCGATCAAAATGGCGTGACCACCTTCCACATCATCAAGGATGGCGAGCAGTACCATATGTGGTACACCGGCGTTGACAGCGGCTGGAGCTGGAGAGGCTTCGGCTATGCCACTTCGAGCGATGGCATCACCTGGACGCGCCAGAACAACGGGCAGCCGGTGCTGACCCCGCGCCCCGGATCGGGGTTGTTCGACGATGATCGCATTATCGGTCCGTTTGTGTTGATCGACGAGGCAAGCCCGATTGCGCCCTGTGAAGGCGGTCGGACGAGCGGACGCTGCTACCGGATGTGGTACGAAGGGTTCCGGGCGGACCTCACGTTTTACGTAGGACACGCACTTTCTCCCAATGGCATATCCTGGTCGATTGTCAACGGACCGGCAGCGCTCGGGTCGGTGCTGGCCGGAGACCGAGACGGTCCTCTTGGCCTTGCCGCATTTGACTCGAACAATGTCGGGCTGGCGGCAGTCATCAAGGACGGCGCCATCTACCGTATGTGGTATCAGGCGAAGAGCTACCAGAATCCGCCGGAGCATCCGTTTGGCGATTGGTTTGCCATCGGGCATGTCACCTCGGTGGACGGTGTCAACTGGGTGCGTCCCAATCCCAATCTGCTGGCGTTTAGCGGCGATATGGACAACATCCGGGTTAACCCTCCCGGAACCAACGACGTTGTGTGGGTCGTGCGTCTCTTGAAAGAAGATCTGACCTACCGCATGTGGTACGCCACGACAGGCACGCCTTACAGTACCCGCTTTGGTCTGGTCGAAATGACGCAGGGAACGCTGATCACGCCGACTGTGCGGCGTGAAGGCGATGGATTCAGGATTGAATTGGTCACGCAGCGGGAGATACCGCGTGGCGGCAGCGTGCTGATCACGCTGCCGCCAGAAGTGTCGCTTGATCGATTTTCGGCGGTTGAATTGCAGGGCTTCGAACCCGGTGTTGCTCTAGCCCGTGAGCGCGGCGCAATCACCGATGCGTACAGCGGCTTCTCGGCGCGCGATGCGTTGGTGCTGCGCCTGCCCGACGGCGCTGTCGCGGGACCAAAGGTGATCCGCTTCAGCCTTGGCGCTGGCGCGCCAACTCCTCCGTACCTCCTGCTTCAAACCTTCGACACACACAAGGTGCTCGAACGCGCGCGCGTCGACCTGGCGGATTTACGGGTGACACAGAGTGCGGGAACAGTCTTTGCGGGCGAGGCTGTGACTTACACGGTCACCGTCAATAACGTCGGTCCGAATACTGTCTCGAATGCCCTGCTGAACAGCATGTTCCCGGCGCAACTAACGGGCGTCGCCTGGACGTGCACCCCGTCGGGAGGAGCGTCCTGCGCACCGGTGAGCGGCAACGGCAACTGGAGTAACAAGCCGCTTCATCTTCCGCCGGGAAGCAGTGTCACCTTTACGGTGACTGGCTACCTGCCGCCTGCCGAAACTGGCAACCTGACCAGCTATGTCAATGTGGTCACACCGGCTGCGCTCAACGAACTGACGCCAGGAGACAATGCCTCAACGCTCGTGACGCCGATCAGCGTTCGGGCTGATCTGTCGATCACGCGCACCAGCATCCCGGCGACGCCGCAGGCGGGTCGGCCGATCACCTACACGCTGACCGTTGCGAATAGCGGACCAAGCATAGCGACCGGCGCACGAGTCGTCAACGCCTTCCCGATCAGTGTCACAAACGTGATCTGGAGTTGCAGCGCCACGTCTGGCTCTTCCTGCCCATTGTCGGGCAGCGGGAACATCAATACGCCAGTCACCCTGGCGCCGGGCGGTGTCGCAACCTTCACTGTCACCGGCATGGTATTGCCGTCCGCTGTCTCAATACCGCCGCACTCAGCGATTGTGATAGCGCCGGAGAATGTCATCGACCCCAACCTAGAGAATAACTTGTTCACCGATAGCGGTGGTTTGGGTCGATCCGCCGATCTGGCAATCAGCAAGTCGGTGTCGCCTGCAACAGTGGTTCCCGGTTTGCCAGTCACCTACACCATCAACGTGACCAACACCGGTCCTGCGGACGCCGACGGCGCAACAGTTCTGGACCTGTTCCCGCCGACGATCACGAATGCGATATGGATGTGCAGCGGCGCGGCTGGCGCCAGTTGCTCGCAGGCGAGTGGCAGCGGCGATCTGGTAATGACCCTTTCGACGTTCCCGGTCGGCGGATCGGTGACGATCACGATGACGGGAGTTGTAGCAGCGCAGGCGACCGGGAGTCTGATCAACACGGCGCAGGTGATGCCGCCGGTTGGGATCGAAGATCCGGCGCTTACAAATAACAGCGCGACGACAGTAAGCGCACTCCAGCCGCGCACTGATCTGACCATCACGCAGATCACACCGTCTCACGCGATTGTGGGACAGACCATGACCTACACTATCACGGTGCAGAACAATGGTCCAAGCCTTGCTGCTGGCGCACGGGTCAGCACGACGCCTTCAGCGTTTGTTAGCGTGACGGAATGGACATGTGCGGCGTCGCCGGGGTCGCAGTGCGGCGCAACGAGCGGTAACCCACCAGTGGATGATATTGTCACACTGGCGCCAGGCGGTACGGTCAGCTATACGATTATCGGCACAGTCCGTAACGGAGCAGTAGGACATCTTTCCTTTTCCAGCGCCGTTGCTGCGCAATCAGGCGCAGAAGACCCGGTGTTGATGAACAATCAGGCGCAGAGTTCGACTCAGGCGATGTACATGGTGATGCTGCCGGTAGTGGTGCGGTGAGCAGGTGCAGCAGCGATGATTGATGTGGCTCTCAGGTGTAGGCTGTTCAGGGTGCGAGGCGGGTTTGCCGCATCTTGACACTCTTTGTTCCTCTCATCACCCCCTGCCCCCTTCTCCCCTGGTGGGAGAAGGGGGAGTTTGCGCATCCTAACGCTCACAACAGGCGATGCAACGTAAGGGCTTGCCGAAAAATCTACACGGATTGATGCGGTTGATGCCAGCAGGAAAGTCGTAAACTCTTGATTGCGCATTCGAGATCAGATCGCAATCGGATTGCAATTCTGAGTCTTGGAGATTCGGCATAGACTGCGCAAAGAGTTGATCATTTGGGCATCCATTGAGGCCTTATCCCATGTCACGTCGCCGCTATCGTCGCTCATCAAACGCCGGAGGCCCTATTAGCGGGCTGCTCATTGCAGGAATGGCGTGCGCCTGGATCTTCTGGCCCGCATTCACAGGGCTTGCTTTTCCCTGGCGGATCGCTGTGGCCGTGATGGCTTTTTCAACCCTGTTTCTGCTTGTTCTATTCTTTGTCGATCTGTTTCACGCCATACGTCGGCGAAATCTGCTGCGACGGGAACTGTTGGCGTTGAAGCCAGCAGAGTTCGAGGAACGGGTGCTTCTGCTCCTGCAGGATCTTGGATGGACCAATCTTCGATTGCGCGGCGGCAGCGGCGACCGAGGGGTCGATCTGGAAGGCGAGTTTCAGGGACAACGTTATATCGTCCAGTGCAAACGGTATAGCAAACCAGTGCCGCCATCAACGGTGCGCGATCTGGCAGGAGCGCTCCACATTCAGCGCGCCGATCGCGCATTGCTGGTAACCACTAGCTCCTTTACACCGCAAGGCTACGATGAAGTTCGCAATCTACCGATTGAGTTATGGGACGGCGATGTCCTAGTGCGTAAGATCAAAGAAGCCGATGAGTTGCGGATGGACCCAGCACGCCGGCGAAGCATCCGGCGGAGGCGGATTGCTGTGCTGGCAACGCTCGCCACGGTCAACGTGTCATGTATTCTGTTCGCATTTGTCAGCGCAGGTGCACCAGCGCTGGCAACATCCCCGGTTCGAGAAAATGGCGCTCCACCCTCTGAAAGCCTTATCGGCGCCACTGTAGAGAGCATTGTCTTCCCGACGTCGTCCCCCACTCAAATAATTGCGAGTGAAAGTCAGCAATCGACAATCACTCTTTCGCCAGAACCGACGCCAACCGCCCGCGCAGTTCTGACAACAACCGTCCTCAATGGCGGAAATGTGCGTGCGGCTCCCAATCTTCGAGGGACTGTACTCGATCAGGTGCATGCCGGAGAGATCGTCGAGCTGCTCGGCCGCTCCCCTGACAGAAACTGGCTCTACATCCGCAACCCCCGCGGTCAGGTCGGTTGGACGCATCGCACGTTGCTGAATCTCGAGACAGGCCTGGAGGAGCGTCTGGAAGTGCTCCAACCTTGAATCGCACACTAGACCAGTTGCCTCTCACGTAAGGTTTCTTTGCAGTTGTGAAAGTCGCACGCAATATGTTCGAACACATCAAATCATCTTGGTCACTCAGAAAGGAAAGGCCATGCTTCGACAATGGTTCTGGATAGCAACGATGATAATGACGCTTGCGGCGTGCGGCGCGCAACCTGCCGCGCAGGCGCCGATCGAGGTCACGCGCGTGGTAGTCCAGGAAGTGACGCGCGAGGTGGTGCGGGTTGAAACCCGGGTTGTAGTGGTGACGGCAACACCTGAACCTGTTGCCCCGACATCCGAACCGACGGCGGCGACCGCAACTGTAGCGCCACGGTCTGCGATGGCGCCGACGCCAACAGCGCTGAGGGCGCTTGCGCCAGGTGAGTGGGTGAAAGGTGAGATTATTCGCAAGATTCGCATTTACGACATTCCGAATGAATACGAAGGTCGAGAAGTGACGAACGCCGAACCTGGCACACAGGTGCGGGTGCTCTATCGCGGCGGTCAGTGGTACCATATCGAAGGCGAAACGGCAGGCGGCATACCCGTGAATGGATGGGTGTACAAAGATTGGATCCGCATTGTACCCGAAGACGAAGCGCGGCTTCAACCGCATCCGCAGGCGCTGCCAGTGATTGTGAGCAAGATTACCCAATTCGGTCGGGAGAGACGGGAAGAAATACTGGTCCGGCATTGTGATGAATATCGGAGCAAAAACGGCATACGATGTAGCGGTTGAGATTTCCATTCGCGGTCAGGTAGGCGATACTGAAACGCTTGCGGCGCGCGGAACAGCCTTTGTTGCAACGCGCCATCTGGAACCGGGTCAGTCGGCGAAATTCACTGTTCAGACGGCGTGGATTAGGGATCGCAACGTGTTCTACTCGCACGAGGTGCGCTGGACGGAAAAATAGACAGAACACGGTCGAGCGCCCACTGGGGGGCGCCCCTATTCATTAATGTGCCACGTTCCCGAAGGGTGCACGGCGGTGCATTCCTGCATCACTGGTAACGTTCAATGACCACGTTCAACCTGTACCGTGTCACGATCCGCAACGGTGCGGTGCATCGCTGAGACGTTGCCGTTGCGATGCGCTGCTGTGATGCGACGGTGCGGTGCAACGGCGCTACCTTCAACCTTCCCGCCTTCAACCTGTCCCGTTTCGCACTGCCTCTCTCACCCAATCGAGGTGGTGCAACCACATTGATCCGTGATGGGACACCTCCATACTGGCGACGCCGCGTTCGCGCAGGAGCGCGACTTTCGGCGCCATCTCGGCGGCGCTGTGGCAGTCCGGCGGCATTGGGCGCACCCCGACAGTCAGGCTGACCCCGGCAGGCAGCAGGCGCGCATAGGCGTCGAAGTCGGCGCGTATACGGGCGACATCGCGTGCGTAGGCGAGCACCGCGATGCCATGACACGCCACCGCGACCGCTGGAAGATCGAGGCCGTCCTCCCAGGCGCGCATCGGCGCCGGGTCGCCGGTGGGCATGCCGGTGGCATATCCGACGGCGGCGCCCGACATGTCCATAGCAATGACCCGCGTCGGACCAGCAGCGCTGACGACATTGGTGATCTCGGCAACGAGCGAGGTCACGATAGCGCAGCGCGCATCGAGCATGGCGCCGAGTTCGCCGTCCGCCAGCGCCGCTAGCGCCTCGCGCTCGACGGGAATAGTCTCTATGTCGCTCGGTTCACCGTCAAACACCTTCCCTGCCTCTGTTTGCACAAACCGGCGCACGTGCGCTACATCGATGCCGCTGATCTCTGTGCGCTGGAGTCAGAAACAAAGCGCAGAGACGCGACGAGTGTTCGTCGTGTTTGGAAACACTCTGCTTTCGTGAAGATTGACTGCCCCACTAAGCGCAAGTTTGCCGCCGAGGAAGGGTTGCAGCGTGCAGCGCGGCAGACTCCGTGAGGACGCCTGGGAGCGCCGCACGACATTGGGCGCGCCGCTGTGCTTCTTGCCAGCGACAATGCCGATTACAGAACCGGCAGCGCCATCTGCGTGGATGGCAGGTATCGGATAGGGATCCGGTTGTAGCAGTGAGAAGCGTTATGCGCTCATTCGCTTCTCCCCGGTAACGGACCTATGACGGGTGTGATGGAGCGCTGCTCGTCTCCAGCGCGCAGCGTTCGGCATTCCCCTCTAGATCCTGTCCAACCCGCAATTTTCGAGATCGGCGCGCAGCGATGCTTCCAGATCAGCAATAGGCTTGCACGCTGCACTGATGATCGGGGTTTGAGTCCTGCGCACCTTGCACAGTTCGCGGAATACTCTCTCGTTATGGATGCGAAACGTGTCAGCTGTGCGCGTTGTCTGAACCCGGGAACGCGCAGGGTAGCGAATCCCGTACGCAGCGCAGCAGCGAGAGTCCCGCTATGCACGCATTGCACCCCTCCTCAATAGAGGCAGCGCTGTAGTCGCCAACAATCATACAGGCGTGTGTGAGCAACGGCGCGAAAAACTGGCGATGGCATCACCAGCGGATACACGAACGCCCGAAACACGAACGTCTCGGTTGCGTTAATGCTCTCAATCCGTCACGCAGCGCCGTGATCCGGGCAGCATAGCGGTCAGCGTGATCGTCGAGATCGGCGAATGGCAAGCGATGCGCGCTGTAGGCAGCAAGGTTTCGCGCGCTGTTCTTTGCGTCAGCCTTCGGAGTTGCAACCGTGCCGGTTCTGACCACCTCCGACATCGTGGGAAAACAGATCACGACGCTCCTGTGTCTATTCAGGGTACAATATGCTATACTTTCTTTCAAAGAAATTAAGAAATTGTGGAAGCACGGCTATGTCACTCCTTCCCACAGCCACTGTCCGCAACATTGCGCGCCACAACGGGGAAGTTGTCACCCTTGCCGGGTGGGTCGCTCACAAGACCGAAAAAGGCAAACTGATCTTCATCCGGCTCCGCGACGGGAGTGGGGTTATACAGTGTGTGGTGTTTCGCAAGAATGTCACCGAAGAGACGTTTGCTGCTGCGCAGCGATTGACCCTCGAAAGTTCATGCCGAATCACTGGCACGGTTCGTGCTGATGAGCGCGCGCCCGGCGGGTTTGAGCTCGATGTCAGCGGCATCGAGATCATTCAGATTGCCCAGGAGTACCCGATTCAGCCCAAGGAGCACGGCGTTGAATTCCTGATGGAACACCGACATCTGTGGATACGTTCCTCAAAGCAGCATGCCCTGTTGCGCATTCGCGCCGAGATCGTTGCTGCAGCGCAGGAATGGCTCAACGCCCAGGGGTTTGTACGCTTTGATACCCCTATCCTGACGCCGTGCGCCGCGGAGGGCACAACCAACCTGTTCGCCACAACTTATTTTGACCTCGGAACTGCCTACCTCGGTCAAACTGGTCAGCTCTATGTCGAAGCTGGGATGATGAGCTTCGGCAAGGTTTACTGTTTCGGTCCGACCTTTCGCGCCGAAAAGTCGAAAACGCGCCGACACTTGACCGAATTCTGGATGATCGAACCGGAAGTAGCATTCGCCCTGCATGACGACAATCTAGCGTTGCAGGAACAGTTCGTCAGCGCTATTGTGCAGCGGGTGCTGGAGCGCTGTGCAGATGACCTTGCCACCCTCGGGCGCGACACGAAGCCGCTCGAGCGTTGCGTGCCGCCGTTCCCGCGGATCACCTATGACGAAGCGCTACGCCTTATCGCCGAGCGCTACACGGAAGTCGAAGGATGCACACCGCTCGAATGGGGCGAAGATCTTGGCGCGCCGCACGAAACGCTTATCGCCTCGCTGTTCGACCGACCGGTTTTTGTTGAACGATTCCCCAGCGCTATCAAGGCTTTTTACATGGAACCTGATCCGCAACGACCGGAAGTGGCGCTGTGCGCCGATCTGCTAGCGCCGGAAGGGTATGGCGAAATCATCGGCGGCTCACAGCGCATCCATGACGCGGCGTTGCTTGAGCAGCGCATTCGAGAGTATGGGTTGAATATCGACGATTACCAGTGGTACATCGATCTGCGACGGTACGGCAGCGTGCCGCACAGCGGGTTTGGCATGGGCATCGAGCGCGTAACTGCCTGGATCGCCGGTACGCACCACATTCGTGAAACCATACCCTTTCCACGTATGCTGTATCGCATGTACCCGTGACATCTGTTATGGTGCACTCGCCGCCGCATGACTTGCCTGATGAGGCGGAGCTGCTCTACGATGTCATCGACCACATTCCGGCAGGAATTCTGGTCGTATCGCTGCCAGAGTTTCGCATTCTGGCGATCAACGCGCGTGCATGCGCGCGGTTGGGCATTCGGATTTCCGCAACAATTACCGGGCGCCTCTGCCGCGACGTGATCCCTCGTTTTACTGAGGAGCGCCTTGAAGAGCTTTGGCTCTCGACAGCGGGAGTACGTCTCGGCGACGCGACGCCTCCCACTGAAGCCAGCAGACCGCTTGCTCGTCGCTGGAATGCCTATCCAATTCGTGATCGGTCTGGACAGGCGATTCGCCTGCTGGTTGTCTGGTTTGAAGGCGGCGAAACCCCTGAATATCAGTTCGCTAGCAGTGTCCAACACATTACTCATGCCCTGCTTTCAACGCTCGACCGTGATCAGCTTCTCGACCTCATTCTCGAACAACTGCACAGCGTTGTTTCTTACGATAGTGCAACGGTGATCCTGCGCGACGAGGATGAATACTATGTCGCTGCCAATCGGGGATCGCCTGAGTACGGAAGATCGATCCGCAGAAGATACCCCAGAAATGATCCGTTGCTCAGCCAGATTGAAACCGCAGATGAGCTGGTCATTTTGCGTGATATGGGCGAAGCAGGAGCGACTCAACCGCACTCTTACCACAGTCGCGTGGGTATACCGTTACGGGCGCAGGGTGAGGTGGTCGGAATCCTGATGCTCGAAAGTCGGTTGCCGAATCGCTACACCCGCGCCGATGCTGCGCGCGCGCAGGCATTTGCCGCTTACGCGGCGCTGGCAGTGCGCAACGCCGAACTCTACCGTCGGGCGCGCGAGCAGAGCGCCCGCCTGACATTCGTCAGCAAGATTGCACGCACGATCGCAGCTACCCATGATCTACGACAGATCTTCAATTACCTGGTTGAACATCTGCGCAGCGTTGTTCCGCTCGATATCGCCGAACTCGTGTTGATTGACCGTGCCGACCAGCATCTCAAACTCATAGCGCGATTTCCGGAGACCGGCGCATCAGGTGCAACGAGCGCATCCTACAGCGACCAGGAGGCGAGTCTGATTCGTCACATAATAGAACAGCGTCAACCACGAGTCCTGCCGCTCCACGTTGCGCACGACCATCCGCTGCTCCATCGCTTGAGGTCTTTGGGCATTCTGTCGTGTCTCGTCGTTCCGATCGCCGATGAGGAACAGGCGACCGGCGTGCTGCTTCTGGCGAGCCGGCGTCCCCATGCGTTTCCCGCAATTGAGATACGCACGCTCGCCGATCTAGCGCAACACCTGGCCGTCGCTATCCAGAATGCCCAACTGCACCAGGCGCAAGAGAAAGCGCTCGCGGATCTGCGCATTGCGCAGCAACGGTTAATTCAATCCGAACGTCTCACAGCGGTCGGTGAACTCGTGGCAGGCGTCGCGCATGAACTCAACAACCCGCTCACGGCGGTGCTAGGATTTGCCAGTCTGTTGCAACAGACGGCGCCGGCGGAGATGCAGCACGACCTGGCAATGATCGTCGAGGGGGCGACCCGGGCGCGACGGATTGTCCAGAATCTTCTGGCATTTGCGCGACAGCGCGAGGCGCATCTCGAAGAGGTCGATCTGAATGCGGCGGTGCAGCAGGTGTTAGGTTTGCTCTCCTACCAGATGCGCAGCCACAATATTACAGTGGAGGAACGCCTCGCCGCTCGGTTGCCGACGACAGTCGCCGATGCAACGGCGATCAAGCAGGTGCTGCTCAACCTGCTCAACAATGCACAGCAGGCGCTGGCGAGCTGGAATGGCGAGCGGCGGATTGTCGTTACGACGCGGGCAGAAGTACAGAATGGTCAACAGCGCCTCGTCGTCGATGTTGCTGATACCGGTCCGGGTATTCTACCCGAGCATTTGCCGCTGGTATTCGAGCCATTCTTTACGACTAAACCCATCGGCGAAGGGACTGGACTGGGTCTCTCAATCTGTTACGGCATTGTTAAGCAGTATCGTGGCGATATCCGCGTTAGTAGCACGCCCGGCAAAGGAGCGTGTTTTACTGTTGAATTCCCCGTGCAGCAGCCGTTCACAGCGAGCGCTGCCAGCGCGCCGAAGATGGTTGCTGGGTCGTTACAGATGCACCACGTGCTGGTCGTTGACGATGAGGCGCCGGTTGCCGAACTGATCGCCCGCTTGCTGCGCGATGAGGGATGGACGGTTGAGGTGTGCCGTGATGGGGCGCTGGCGCTTGAACTCATCACTCACAACACCTATGATCTCATTATTTGTGATGTGCGGATGCCGGGGATGAGCGGCAATGAACTGTTCGCCGAACTGAAACAGCGCGCACCGCACCTAGCGCGCCGCGTCCTGTTCATCAGCGGCGACACGGCTAGTCGCAGTACGCGCGATTTTCTTGAACGCAGCGGCGTTCACTATATCGAGAAACCGTTTGAGGCCAGCGAATTTCTTGCCACCGTGCGTCAGTTTCTTGCCGATCTATCATAATCATAGCGTTGCTATGGCAGGCGGGTGCGTCCGCTGACAGCGCGACGGATATTGACTGCCATTGAGCGTGCAGCGTCGACGTAGACGTTGTAGACGTCTCTACGGCGCAACCCGAGCGGCGCTGCGGCAACCAGCAACAACAGCGCCGGAATGTACCAAATCCAGCCAAAGGCGCTGCCCAGGAAGAAAAAGATCAGCGCAGCGCCGATCATGGTGTTCATCAAGGCAATGCCGCTGTTGACGCCGCGCAAGAGATCGCGCAGGTTCGCCAGCACCAGCATGATGCCTGCGGCAACAGCGAAATATGCCTGTACCCCTGCGCTTAGCAACCCGCCAATGATGGAAATAACGATGACTGCTGCGATGCCGATGGCAATGTATAGGTAAAGTGGCGGAATCCCAAAACTGCTCTTATTGTTTCGATAACCGTTCCCGCTCATCACTTTCCTCGTTTCTGATGCGCTGTGCACTTGGTTGATCGCTTCTCTGCCGATAGTACGCGCGTTCGGCGCCATTTGTTGCAGTCTGACAAGAGGCGAAAGGCAAGAGGCAAGGGGCGAGAGGCGAGAGGCAAGGAGCGAGAGGCGAGAGGCAAGGAGCGAGAGGCGAGAGGCAAGGGGCAAGAGCCAACGTTGAGGGCGCGGGGTTAATGGTGTGATCGCTCGCCCAAACCTGAGGCCTTTCCCTTCTCACGTTTTTTTCCTCTACTTCACCTTTGCAGTGTCGAAACCTGTGCGCCTTTGTGTGATCAAAAACGTTCGCTGCTGCTACCCGCACCGTATACCCTTTGCCCTTCACCTTTCGCGCCTTTAGCCCTCTACGCCGTAGATTGCGGCGCTGATTGCTCCCGAATGGCGCAACAGCCAACCGTTGTCGGCAGTGCGCGCGCCGAGGATCGCCCATGCGACGCCAGTTCCTGGCGCTGCCCATGCCAGACATCCCGATGCACCGGTGTGCCCGAATGAGTCGGCGCCGACAGCAGCAGGGAGCCAGTGCGGTTCCTTTACGCCGCGCACTTCTGGTCCAAGCCCCCATGGGCAAGGATTCCAGCGCAACGGCTCAATAAATCCGCCGGGCAGGTCGTTCGTCTGATTAGCAATTGCCGCAGCACGTAGGGGTGGGCTGAGAAAGCCTGGCGGATGCCCGCAAAATGCGCGCACCAGCGCCAGGGCGCCTGCTGCAGTTGTCACGAGTCCTGCCCATGGCAGCGCCAGCGACCGCCAGAACGATGAATTGAACGGTTCGAGCGGCGTTGCGCGGTGACGATCGCGTACATCGGCAATGCGCGCTGGCAGGCGCGGCGGCTCCACTCCCAGGTATCCCTCAATGCCGAGAGGAGTCAGCACCAGGTCATGCAGCATATCGCCAAAGCGCGCGCCGGTGCGCGCTTCCACAACCAGCGCCAGCAGGCCATATCCGACATTGCTGTAAAGCACCTTGCTCCCCGGCGGATGATGCAGTTTCGCGTGCAAACACGCCCGCGCCAGATCCTCCCAGGTTAACCCCGGTGCATACGGCGCATCGCTGGCATGCAGGTCGATGGCGAATCCTGCGGTGTGACAGAGTAAACGGCGGATGGTCACGCCAGGATGCGGTTCAGCCCGCTTCAGAAACCGATCAACCGGATCGTCCAGTTCGATCAGCCCGCGATCGACCAGGCGCAGCACTGTCAGAGCTGTAGCCAGTTTCGTGATCGAGGCGACCGGGAAGAGATCGTCGGCAACGAGTGGACGACCGTTGGCGTCCGTTCCGACCGCGAAGACGTCCGGTTTCTGGTTGCCCAGCGCTACGGCGACAACCACACCAGGAATACGACCGGATGCAACCAGCGTTTCGGCTGCGATACGTGCGGCAGCAAGGCGCGAGAGAGGACGCATACGTTGAGGCAATCCCTGTATTCAGAGCGATCGTCAAGAAACGCGCGCTGCGGCGCTTTGCTCGCGGACGAACGCGGCAGCGCGTCGCAGGACTCAACGGCGGACCACAGAATGATGTAGCTGGAGAAGCACGTCGCCACACTCAGCAGAGCAGGCAGCGCGCTCTCCAGCTCGGCGATCTCGGCGCGAATGCCAGGATCAGTCAGACAGACAATCGCAGGTTCGGGCGCAAGTCGAGCGTTATCCCTCCGCTGTTGCTGTTGCAGACGACACGAGCGAGTCAAGCACTGCCAGCGCGCGGTCGAGATCGGCTTCACGCAGCAGCAGATGGTCGCGGCTAAAACCGGAAATTGCCAGAATCGGCACTGCTTCGGCTGCCAGTGCATTGCTAACGAGAGCGAGAAAGCCAGTCAGGTCAGGCGGCAAATCGACCTCGAAACTGACCACGCGATATGGACGTTCGACACGAGCGCGCGGAAATGCCGGGCTAATGTTGCGCCAGTCGGTCTCAGGCAGAATGAAAGTGATTGTGTCAGGAGCGACGAACAACTGCCATAGACGGGCGCGCAGACCGCCGAGCAAGCGGATCACTACAGCCGCCTCGCGTGGATCGATCCCTGCTAGAACGTATCGTTCCGGCAATACTGCCCAGCGCAAACGTCGAAGGATGTCGGGCAGGCGCGGATCATGCGATGGAGCCATACAAAGATCCTCCTCCTCCCTCCATACCGTCTTCTCGCCGCGCCAGCTACGCTAGCCGCCGATGAAGCGCTCAGCAGTTTGCGACCGAAACAGATTCTGGTGCGGCGGCCGCTGTTCTGCACGCTTATCCGCATTGGGCGTGTATAGAATTGTTCGCTGCGTGCGAGCGGCAGGCGCGGCATCATTCTGAGGCGCATAGGCGCACTTCTGACAACGGTTATGCGCAGCAGCGATCTCAAGCAAGAAACTCCAGCAACACGCGCTGAAACGCTTCCGGCTGTTCATCCATCGGGTGGTGCAGCGCTCCGCGCATGAGTATGAATCGCGCTCCAGGGATGGCGGAAGCAACCCGCCGCGACAGGTTAGCTGGCACGACGGCATCAAGGTTGCCATTGATCACCAGCGTCGGAACGCGCACCTGATCCAGGCGACCATCAAACGAATTGGCAAACAATCCCTTGAGCAGACGATGCAGTCCTTCAGGGTCGTGGTGTGCGGCAAACGCGGCGCGGCGTAGGCCCGGCAGGATGCGTTTTATGACGGCAATCAGTCGCCAGTGGCGCGATAGTGCATCGATTCCGCGATAGAAGAGCAGTGATGCGCACAGCGCTGCCCATCCATACCTGTGGTGCAAGTAAAACCGCGTGTATGGCGGCATTACTACTGTGAGCACCGCAGGCGCCACCAGCGCTAGACGCTCTACCAGATGCGGATACGTCAACGTCAACTCCAGCGCCACATTGCCGCCCATCGAGTGCCCGACCAGCGTGATCTGGTCAATCTTCTGCGCGTTGCAGAATGTAGCCATCCGCGCGGCGACGTGCTGCATGCGTTCAGCACCGTCGAGTGGTGAGCCGCCGTGCCCCGGCAGATCAGGCGCAAAAACACGGGCGTGCGCCGATAGTGCTGCGAGCGTGGCGCGCCAGATCTCTTTCGTGTCGCCCCATCCATGCAACAGTACGACAGCGCGCTCACCTGCGCCAGCACTGATATAGCGCAGACGACTTATGTCACAGAATGCATCGGTCAACGCAATGGATGGCGCGGTGATCATCGAGATTTGGCAGTATTGGTTTCGGCGACATGATACCACACAAACGAACGACGCGGGGAGAAGCGTCTTGCTCCTCAACCCGCGTCTCGCGCCCCCCGCGCCACGACTATGATGAGGGGTTAGAGGTTAGAGGTTAGGGATTAGTCTTCCTAACCTTCCGCCTGCCACCGCACTCCTTGCGCCTCACATCTCGCGCCGCTTGCCGCGCGCCTTTCATTCCTCACACAAAGGCGCAAAGGCGCAGAGATGATTCAGAATTGCTCCTTGCTCGTCACCCGTCACTTGTCACTCATCACTCGCCCCTCGCCTCTCCTCCTACGCAAACGCCGCGCGATCCACGACCATCGCCACGAAGAGGAGCGCCAGGTAGAGTAACGAGTACTTGTAAAGCGTCCAGGCAGTCGCCGTCGTGCCGTCGCGGCGGAGTTTCAGCGCATAGTGCAGGAACAACCCGCCGAAGACCGCAGCCATCAGCAGATAAGACCAGCCCAGCATTCCCAGCAGCGATGGCAATACAGTGAGCGCCAGCATGATGATCGTGTAGATCACAATCTGGCGGCGCGTCTCGACATCGCCAGCTACCACCGGCAGCATCGGCACTCTGGCGCGCGCATAGTCCTTCTCGCGGATCAGCGCCAGCGCCCAGAAATGCGGTGGCGTCCAGAAGAAGACGATCAGCCACAGGATCAGCGCCTCCGGCGTCAGCGAACCCGTCGCTGCCGCCCAGCCGACCAGCGGCGGGAACGCGCCTGCCCCACCGCCAATGACGATGTTGTGCTTCGATGTGCGCTTCAACCAGATAGTGTAGATAAGGACGTAGTAGAGGAAGCCGGCCAGTGCCAGCAGCGTGGCCAGCAGATTGACAAAGATCGCCAGAATAGCGAACGCAACCGCGCCGAGCGCAATGCCAAGCGCCAGCGCGTGCCATGCCGGAATGCGCCCGCTCGGAATCGGACGGCGGCTGGTGCGCCCCATGTTGAGGTCTATGTCTTTATCCAGATAGCAGTTGATGGAGTGCGCACCCGATGCCATCAACCAGCCGCCGATTGTTGTCCAGAGCACCAGCGACAACTCTGGAATACCGGCCGGTGTAATGTACATGCTAGTGATCGTCGTCAGAATGAGCAGCGAAATAACCCCTGGCTTGGTCAGGCTGATATAGTCCTTCAGTAGCGACGGTCTGCCTTCTAGCAGCACCGTATCGGTCATGCCGGGGCGTGCGACGGTTGCAGACGACGGCGACTTTGCCGGCGCCAACGACGGGAACGGACGGCGTAGCGCCAGCGTCGTCAGCACAACCAGCGCCCCCCAGGCGGTGGCGCTCAGCCCCAAGTGCATCAGGCGTGCGACCGATACCGGGAGCGACTCGCCGGCCTGCGCCAGAAGCACCTGAACCAGACCAACAATGTTCTGCGTCAGCATCAATCCCAGCGCCCACGCAACAGCGACGCGCAGCGCGCGTTCATGCTTAATGCGCCAGGTCTGCACTGCCAGCGCTGCAATCAGCAGCGTTGCAACGCCAGCCAGACCGCGGTGCGCCAGCGCTAGCCAGGCGCCTGCGCTGGACATATCACATCCGGGCCAGGTCTGGCATGTCCAAATTGTGCCAGCGCTCGTATTGAGCGCACCAGCGACCACTGCCAGATATAGGACGCCAACAGCGGCAAATGCCAAGGTCAGATAGGATCGTCGGGCAGCCGCTGCGCGCCCGCCAAGACGCGCCGGTGCGGCGCTGGTGCGCATACTGGTATACATAGCAAGCGCTGCGCCTAGTACTGCAGTTGCGATGCCGCTTATCGCAGCGCCGGTTATGTTAGGGACAATGCTGCCGACCAGGGTGGCGCTGTAAGCGATCAGCGCCAATGCAATAGTCGTCCAGGACGACCGAGGCAGGGAGAGAGCAAGTACTCGCGCGTTCTCGCGGCGCATGTGGACCTCCTGCAGCCAGGGCGCTGGAAGAACCGAGCGTTTGCCTGCGTAGCGCCCTTTGAGGCGTTTGTCGGTCCAAGTCTAGCACACGGAATAAATTGTGTCAAACTTCACAAAGAAAAGAAAAGTTCACCGAAGGTTGCGGATTATCAACTCTACCCGACGTAGCGCGGGCCTGCCTGGAAGCGGCGGACGGTCTCTTCGATCAAGCGCACGGCTGCGTCACGGCGCGCTGCCGTACTCGCTGTCACTTCCCAGCGCGCCAGACTTTTCTCGCTTTGCGAAGCGCGCTGCGCCACCTGCGTCCATTCCTGCGTCAGCGGGGTGTCGGCGTCGATAACGCAAGGCAGCCCATCGCGCAGCAATGTCGCGTCCATATCGGCGCCATCCGCCGTGCGGCGCATCACCTGCCAGCCGCTGCGCACGAAGGCTTCTTCAACGGCTGCCAGGGCTGCGTTGCGCAGGTCGTCATTCGGGAAATGGTGCCCCCACTCGCGTTCCCGGAAGGTTGAGTGCTGCAGGTCGAGCAGGTCGCGGTAGAGCGACGGATCCTCCCGCCAGGCGCGCGCAGTCAGCAGTGCGAAGAAGAGGGTGTTTTCGGTTGGAAAGACCATGCCATTTTGCCGGATCGTCAGGTAGTAGTGCGATGACTCCTCGACTGCCGCGATGAAGCCAGCGGCGGCATTTTTGCTCATGGCCTGCTTGATCTGCGAGTGACCATTGCGGATGATGTGCACCCCAAATCCCTGCCGCGCGATGCGGATGATCGCCAGCGGATTGGCTTTGAAATCGATATATAGATTGGGATGGGAAATCTCAGGGAAAATGGTGCGCAACCGCGGCGCCAGCGCGACCAAGTTGAACGCCGGGCTGAGTTGCCGCCCATCGGGGGCGACAATGTCCATCCGGTCGCCGTCGCCATCGAAGAACATGCCGAAGTCGAACCCACCCTGGCGCAATAGGTCCAGCGATGGTGCAATTGCGGAATAAACGACAGGGTTGGGCGCCCCTGCCGGAAAATGACCGTCCGGCACCAGATTGCGCGGCTCGACATCCGCGCCCGCGATGGTGAATGCCGTCAGCATTTCCTGCCCTGCCGCTCCTGAGAGGAAATCCTGCACGATGTGCAGTCCCGCAAGCGTATCTGGACCGACGCCAGACAGGCGCATGGAGTCGCGCACGTAGTCTTCGAGATAATTGACCAGGCGCAATCGGTCGCCGCGCAGCGGCTCAGGGCGCACGCCGCGCTCATACAACTGGCGAACAGCCTGCAACCCGCCGCCGGGACCGCACCCATCGGCGATTGGTTGCACGCCGGGAGCAATGATCTTTTGCCCGGTATCGCTGCCAGGGTTATGTGATGCGCCATACATGATCCCGGCTGCATCGGGATGGCGCATGCAGGTATAGTAAAACAGGCAGGCGGAACTGACCTGCGGCATCGCCAGCACCTCGAATCCCAGCTCGCGGAAGATGCGGATGCCCTGTTCGAGATACTGCGCGCCGGAGAGACGCGCATCGCGGCAGAGTACCACTTTCCTGGCACCCAGGTACTCGCGAAAATAGTATGCCTCGGCGTATGCCAAACGCTCGGCGAGATCAAGAGTCAACTGTGACGCAGGCGTGCGAATATCGTAGGCTTTGAACATGCTCAGATTGAGATAGGACACGACCACACTCCTGGTTAGACGTACTGAGCGCTCATAAGAGGCAGGCGCCCCTGGCGATTGTAGAAGATGCAGAAACGCACGTCAATCCGCGCGCCATCTGCGCTTGTGATACAATTCTAATTAGAGGACACGTGTAGCACGAACAATACAGAGTCGTTGCGGATTAATCCACAACCCGTTCTCATCTGCGATCATCCGCCTGCAGGCGGGGTAAACCTAGCACTCCTGTCCACCAAGCAGTTCCTGTGACCCCTGCACATATCCGTCCCCGACCTCATTCCTGCAGAAAGCGAGGTCCGCGTGATGCGCGCTTTCACCCGCTGGATGAGCGCTTTACCGTACACCGACCCAACGACGTATCGACAAGCATCGCTGCTCCAGGCGATGCTATTTGGAGTTACTATCCTTTCCTTTCTCGGATCGTTTATAACGTTGCTAGCGCCTGTGCCTCAGATGGTGGCATGGATCGTCATTGGCATCATATGGACAAGTGTGCTGATTGAGGCAGCAGGCATCGCACTGGTGCGTCGCGGTCGTTTTGATCTGGCGCTGGCTTTTGGATGCATTGGGCTGCTTCTGGTAACCGGGGCATTGCTGCTCACCACCGGCGTGCGCAGCAGCAGCGCCTTGCTGTTCGCTTTCGCCCTGCCTATTGTGCTTGCCGGGCTGATGGGGAGCAGGCGACTGGTGATAGTGACAGTTGCCTCTTTAGCAGTGCTATTGTCGCAGTGACGAGCGTTCTCGAAAATCTCCGTATTCCGTTTGTCGGCATTGCTGCGTCGCGCGAAGGGAATATTGGCGGCGATGTGGGGGGATTCATTGTCGTTGCCGCCATTCTGGGCATCTTTACCGCTCTCTTCGGGCAGACGCTGCGCACGGCGTTGCGGGAAGCGAAAGAGCGTAACCAGCGCCTGGAGGAGTTGCAGGCGACGCTGGAAGTGCGCATTGCCGAACGCACGGCGGAATTGCAGGCGGCGCTGGCGGAAGTGCGAGACCGCGCCGCCGCTCAGGAGCGCCTGCTGGAAGAGAATCGGCAGCAACGCGCAATCATTCAGGGCTTGAGCGTACCGGTGCTGCCGGTGAGCGCCGATGCGCTAATCATTCCGCTAGTTGGTGCGCTCGACAGCGAGCGACTACATGTGCTGCAGGATCGAGCGCTCCATGCGCTTGAACGTTCGACGGCGCGGCGTCTCATTCTGGATATTAGCGGCGTTCCGCTGGTGGATCAGCAGATTGCCCAGGGGGTTGCTCGACGTCGTGCGGCAGACGCGGTTGCTCGGCGCTGAGACGGTCCTGGTCGGCATTCGCCCCGAAGTGGCACAGGCGCTCGTCGGAATCGGGGTTGATCTCCGACAGATGCGCACCTATCGAGACCTGGAGGCCGCATTGCACGATGAACGATAGTCGCAACCTTCACGTTGTTGTCATCGGCGGCAGCGGATTTATCGGGCGTCTTCTTTGTCACTGACCAACCGCCATGCAATTTTTTTTGATTTCGTCGAGTCGTTTGTGACGGCGCTGGGGCTGCCTCCCGCGCGTCGAACGATCCCTTACCGTACTGCATACGCTCTGGGCGCCGCGCTGGAAGGATGGGCGCGCCTGACTCGCGGACGTTTCGGCAAGCCATTGCTCACTCGTTCTGTCGCGGCGTCGACCTGCGTCGATTGCTGGTTCACCTCGGCAAAAGCGGCGCGCAATCTGGGGTACGTTCTGCAGGTTTCTGAAGAGGACGCATTTGTACGTACACTAACGCGGCTGAAGACGTGTAGATGACCTTCCCCTCATTCCCCCGCTCCCTTCCGCCACAAGGGGCGAAGGGAGATTTGAGTCATCCTGATGCCCGGAACAGCCAATACGATACAAGGACTCGCAAAACACCCATCGTTTCGGTAAGGACTCACGTTGCATCATTCATTTCAAGCATCAGGATAACAGAACACTTCCCTCTCCCGCAGTGCGGGAGAGGGGCAGGAGTGAGGGCAAAAACGGCTGTCGAGACACGGAAAACGCCACTCGCGTCTGAAAAATCTTTGAGACAGGAACAACCCGGTGGCGGGCAACCCGTCAGGTTGTCCCTACCCCCGGATCGTTGCACCAAGGTCGTACTCCAGTCCGCGCACGATCTTCTGACGGATTTTTGCGATCTCGGCGTCGTTAAGGGTGCGGTCCGGCGCGCGGAACACCAGCCGGTAGGTGAGACTGCGTTTACCTGCGCCAACCTGTTCGCCTTCGTACACATCAAAGAGGGTCAGCGACTCGAGCAGCGCACCAGCGTATTTGCGAATAGTCGCTGCCACTCGGTCCGCCGGGACCGTGATCGCTGCCACGAGCGACAGATCCTGGGTTGTTGCCGGGTAACGTGAGATAGCGCGGTAACGCACCGGCTCGACCAGCGCGCCAATCAATTCGAGATCAAGTTCGGCAGCCATCGCGCGCGGCACGGCGATCTCCAGGCGCTCGCAGACCTCGGGATGCAGTTCGCCGATGACGCCGAGCACGCGCCCGTCACGCTCGAGCCGTGCTGCGCGCCCAGGATGGAATCGAGGATCGTCGGTGAGCGGGATGAACTGCACGCCGGAGACGTTCAGTCGTGCCAGCAGCGTCTCAACAATGCCTTTTAGATCGAAGAAATCCATCACGGTCTCATCTGGCGTGTGCCATGAGCGCTCATAGCGCCGACCCGCCAGCGCCAGCGCCAGCCGCCGCGGTTCTTCAGGGCGCGGGTCGTCACTGCCGGGAGCGCGTTTCAGGTAGACGCGCCCGATCTCGAACAGCAGCACCCGTTCGCGTTCGCGCAGGTTCTGCGCCAGCGCCTCCAGCAACGTCGGCAGCAGCGACCGGCGCAGGTATTCGCGTTCCGGCGTCAGCGGGTTTGCCAGCCGCAGGTAGAGCGAAGCGTCGGCATCCGCTGGGTTGACCGCCGCAACTGCCGCCATACTGGTCAGCGAGTAGGTGATCGCCTCGTCCAGCCCGGCGCCTGCCAGCAGGTCGCGCACCCGCAATTCCAGTTCCAGCGACGGATTGTTGCGCTGCTCGGGCAGCGCATCCGCCATCAGCGTCAGCGGAATGCGATCGTACCCATACATGCGCGCTACTTCCTCGCACAAATCGGCGAGCATCGTGATGTCGCGTCGTGAGCTTGGCGCGGTGACGCGCACGGCGGCGCCGTTGTCAATCAGATCGCAGGCGAACCCCAGAGGACGCAACAGGTCGGCGATCTCAGCGGCGCTGAGCGAAATGCCAATAATCCGGCGCACCTCGCGCGGCGTCAGATCAAGGGTCACCGGTTTCCATGGACGTGGATAATTGTCTATCATCCCCTTCGCCACCCTGCCGCCAGCGATCCGTTGCAGCAGCGACAGGGCGCGGCGCTGTACTAGCGGCGGCAATTCGTAATCTACGCCGCGCTCGAAGCGCTTCGACGCCTCCGAGCGCGCTCGCAGCGCGGAACTCATCCGTCGGATGATCGTCGGGTCCCATACGGCGACTTCCAGCAGCACGCGAGTTGTGGTTGCGCTGACTTCGCTCGACGCACCGCCCATCACCCCCGCCAGGCTGAGCGGTCCCTGCGGGTCGCACACGAGCAGCGGCAGCATCCCGCCGCCGAGCGAGGCATCCAGGTTATGCTCCTTGTTGTCGAGCGTCACCAGACGTTCGCCAGGGCGCGCCAGGCGAATGATCAGGTGCTGATCCGCCACCCGGTCAGCGTCGAACATGTGGTTAGGTCCGCCGAGTTCAAGCATCACATAATTGCTGATGTCTACAATGTTGTTAATCGGGCGCATACCCGCCATTATCAGGCGGCGCTGCATCCAGAGCGGCGACGGACCTACTGTGACTCCTTCGATCAGGGTCGCAGTGAAGCGCGGGCAAAGGTCGGGTTCCTCAATCGTCACCCGGACGCGCCCTTCGATTGGCGGACCGTCCTCAACGACAGTCATCTCCGGCATGCGCAGCGGCGCACCGGTGAGCGCTGCGATTTCGCGCGCCACGCCCAGGATCGACAGACAGCGCGCCATATTCGGCAGCACATCGAATTTCAGCACCATATCGCCAAGGTAGTCGCGCAGCGGCATTCCAACCGGCGCATCGTCTGGCAGAATCAGAATGCCTTCGTGATCCTCGGACAGCCCAAGTTCCTTTTCCGAGCAGAGCATAGCATCGGACATAATGCCGCGCACCAGTCGCCCCTTCAGCCGCATCTTCACCCAGCCTTCAGCGTGACCATCGTACAGTTCTGCGCCTTCGCGCGCAAACACTCCCTTGAGCGGCTGCGGCAGTCGCCCTTTGTCTTTGTAGGGGAAGAGATTGGGAGCGCCGGTAACGACCGTGTGCGGCGCGCCCGCGCCATAATCCACGTCCGCAAGCACCAGACGGTCGGCGTTCGGATGCCGCCGCACCTCGAGGATGCTGCCGATCACGATCTTCTCCGGGTCCCACGGCAGGTCAGCGCCCTCTATGCCGATCCGCTCGATTCCCTCACATTCCAGCCCTGCGCGGGTCAGGCGCTCAGCAAGTTCTTCGACCGGCAGGGTAATGTCCACGAACTCCTTCAGCCACGACAGAGGAACGCGCATATAAACTCCTTATGGTCCGGTTATTATCAAAGTAGTCAATACGATATGATCGCCATCGGGATCATACACATTGTCATCGTCAAAGAACGCCGCGCGTCGTCCGGTCGCCGGATCCCACAGCCCTACCCGCAGCGCATAGTCGCCAGGCGGAAGATTGGCGGGTATGGCGAGCGTGTAGCGCGCCTCGACCCAATCCCCCGCCACCCATTGTGACATCGGGTACGCGCCGTCGCGCGGCTCACGGTTGTCTTCCGCAACAATCCGGCGGTTGGCATCAACCAGGTGCACGAACGTCCACCAGTCGCGGTCCTGGCGCGACAGCGCGTGCCAGAGCAGCGCCAATTCCATCGTCGCGCCAGGACGCGGCGTTCCTTCAATCCGCCAGCGGCGGATCACCGCGCCAGGTTCAGTCGATCGCGCGAAACGCGCATATGTCTCAGTTCCCTCCCAGGCCTGCGCCGCAGATGGAGAGAGGGTCTGAGGTGGGTATGCTGGTCGAATAACGCTTACTGGCAGCCACGCTGCGATGCCCGCCATCCCGACGATTAGCAGCATCACCGACACGCGCCGACGAAGCCAGACGCTCAGCCCACACGCCAGGAGCGCCGCAATCGCCGCAATTGCCGGGAAGAGCAGCCGCCCCTGCCAGGCAACTAGCCCAACAGTGAAGGCAAAACTCACGATCCACATTAGCGACAGTATTGGCAGCGCTGCCAGTTGCCAGATCCGTCGGCGCACTGCCTGATTCGGGCGAACCAGGTTTCGCGCCCAACCGGCGAGCGCCGCTGCCAGCAATGCAGCGTACGCCATCATTGTCCACGTTGGCGCTGGCAGATTCATCCAGCCAAAGCGCGCCCAGAACGATTCGTGCAGGGCGGTCAGCGCGCCAGCCCAGGCTGCCAGGTTGGTCCATTCAAACGCCTGCGTGGTAAACGCCGCGCGAAACGCCTGCAAACCGAGCGGGTCGCCGTACAGTCGCCAATTTCGCAGGTACCACCAGCCACCGATGATCATTGCCCCGGCAACCGCCACCACCCCCGCGTAGGGGCGCGGCAGCGCCGCGCCCAGCGGTGGCGGCGCTGCATCCCCACGCGCCGCGTCCCCGTCTGCCCCATCGCAGGAGCGCGGCAGCGGCGCGCCCTCACCACCCGTCGCACACCACGCTAGCACGAATGGTACAAAAATCAACGCACTCTGTTTGGTGATCAACGCCAGCCCCAGCACAACCCCGATCAGCGCAGCGTGCGGCAGCGACCGCGGGCTGCTGACAACCAGCCAGAGCAACGCAGCGCCGAGCGCCGCTAGGAGCGCGTCGTTGCTGATCAGCGACGAGATAAAAACGAACTGCGGGTTGAGCGCTACCAGCGCTGCTGCAAGCAACGCCGTCGAGTCGCTGTTTGCCGCGCCATCTATGCGACAGCGCAATGCGCGGACAGCCAGATACGTAAAGACCACCGTCGCCGCACCTGCCAGGCTCGATACCCCGCGCGCCAGACGCCAGGCCCACACTTGCGCGTCCCAGGGCCACTGCTCACGGCTCCCATGCGCAACCGCGTTTACCTGATCGCCGCCTGACCAGGTGAAGCGCGGGTTGCCAGGCAGATCGAAGGTGCGCAACGGCGGCGGCAGCCAGAGCGTCGCTGGAGTCGCCAGCAAATAGGCGAGCGGCGGATGATGCCCCGACCCCGGCACGTCGCTGACGCATGGCGGCGGGCACTGTACCGGCAATCGTCCCTCGCGCGCTAAGAAGAACACATACGCCGCGTGCCCCGGTTCGTCCGGTCCCTCGCCAGGCGGCGTTGCCAGATTGTACAGGACGCAGAGCGCCAGAAAGAGCGCGACCAGCGCAATGAGCGGTCCGGTCGTCTTCATCAGAACTGTTGCAGGAAGCGCTCATCACCGCTAAAGAACCAGCGAATATCGTCGATTCCGTAGCGCAGCATCGCCATTCGCTCCGGTCCCATGCCGAATGCAAACCCACTGACCTTCTCCGGGTCGTACCCGCCGTTGCGCAGCACGGTCGGATGGATCATGCCCGCGCCAAGGATTTCGAGCCACCCGGAATGCTTGCATACGCGACACCCCGCGCCGCCGCAGAGGAAGCACTCGATATCGAATTCAACGCTTGGCTCGGTGAAGGGGAAGTAGCTAGGGCGGAAGCGGGTCTTCACCCCCTTGCCGTACAGCCGTTCGGCAAATGCCACCAGCGTTCCCTTCAGATCGGCGAAGGAAATCTGCTCACCGATAGCAATGCCCTCGACCTGGAAGAACTGCATCTCGTGGCGCGCGGTCACCTGTTCGTAGCGATAGCACTTGCCGGGCAGAATGGCACGCACTGGATTAGGCGCATTGGCGCGCATAGCGTAGATCTGCCCCGGCGACGTATGCGTGCGCAGCAGAAGCGTCGGCTCGCCAGGCGCTGTGTCAATGTAGAACGTGTCCCACATATCACGCGCCGGATGATCTGGCGGCATATTGAGCAACTGGAAGTTGAACTCGTCGGTTTCGACTTCCGGGCTTTCCCAGACCTGGAACCCCATCTCCCCTAGCACGCTGTAGATTGTGCGGAGCATTTGCGTGGTGGGATGCAACCGTCCGATAGCAGGTGCGCGTCCGGGAAGGGTGACATCGACCTGGTCGGCTTCAAAGGCGTGCTGACGTGCGATGCGTTTCAATTGCGCTTCGGCGCGCTCAAGCGCCTGTTCAAGCGTGGCGCGCACAGCGTTAAAGCGCGCTCCGGCGGCCGGACGCTCCTCTGCCGGTAGTGCGCCGAGACCTCGGCTCAAGCGTGAGAGCGCACCCTGCTTACCGAGGTAGGCGCTCTTCCATTCGGCAAGCGCCGTCAGATCGGCGGCGCGCTCGAGCGCCGCTAGCGCTTCCTGTTCAAGCTGGTTCAACTGATCGATCAGCGACATGCTCTTTTGCCTCCGTTCAACAACAAAGCCACGCACTCGCCAGGGACGAGGCGTGGCCCGTGGTACCACCCTGTTTCGGCAGAATCGCCCATGGCGACTCCACCCTCATAGCCCCGATAGCGGAGGGCAACCGGCGACGACTACTCGGCGCCTGCGCAGACGACCATGCACGCGATCTGCGCTTCCTTTCCCCGTCGCAGCTCGGAAGGGAACTTCAGCGGGGCATTACGGCGACGGCTCACACCCTTTGGCCATCGCTCTCTGTCCGTCGTCTCCCGCCTACTCGCTTCGTCACAGCCTGCACAACGATGCGAATGTTAACTGCGTCCCAGGGTGCGCTGCCGCAGCGCCTCGAACAGAATAACGCTCGCCGCCACTGCAACATTGAGCGACTCAGCTCTGCCACGCATAGGAATGGCGATCTGTTTGGTGGCGAGCCGACGTGCGGCGTCGCTCAACCCGTGCGCCTCATTTCCCACCAGCAGCGCCGACGGTTGGCGCCAGTCGGCGGCATAGTACGGCATCCGCGCACCTGGATCGGCGGCATAGATATGATCGACGTGCGCCAGACGCTCCCCGATCTCGTCCCAACGCAAATCCTGCTCGATTGACAGACGGAAGTGCGCCCCCATCGCGCTACGCACCACCTTGGGTGCATATACATCGACCGTCCCGATGCTGCAGAGCGTCTGTGCTACGCCCACCGCTTCAGCGCTGCGCAGGAGGGTCCCTAGATTACCGGGGTCCTGCACAGCATCGATCACCAGCACCAGCCCTGGTTTCCCTGGCGGTATCTGCGGCCATCGGGCAAGCGCCACCACACCCTGCGGATGGACGGTATCGGCGGCTGCCGCAATTACTTGCGGCGTCGCCTCATAACTGGCTGGCAGGCGGCGGATCTGTTGCAGCAGATCTGATCCGGCTGGCGTCTGTTGCAACTGTTCTGGTGCGTACAGCACAAGTGTCAGCGTCGCACCGCTCTCTAGCGCGTCGGCGACCAGGCGAACCCCTTCAAGCACGAGCATCCGCTCGCGGCGGCGTTCCTGACGGTCGGCAACCAGCGAGCGGATCCGTTTGACATGCTGATTCGCCGGGCTGGTAATCACATCGCCTGTTGCGCCTGTTCGACGACGCGTCCGAAGGCTGCCGGATCACGCACTGCCATATCGGCAAGCACCTTGCGATCAAGCTCAATGCCAGCGCGCTTGAGACCGTTCATCAAGCGGCTATACGATATGCCGTGCATACGAGCGGCGGCATTGATGCGGATGATCCAGAGGCGGCGAAAGTCGCGTTTGCGGTTGCGTCGGTCGCGATAAGCGTACCAGAGCGCTTTCATCACTGTTTCACGCGCCACTTTAAAGCGACGGCTGCGACTGCCGCGATACCCTTTTGCCTGCTCGAGCACTTTTTTGTGGCGCTTGCGCACCATCACGCCACGTTTTACACGAGTCATAACGGCACCTGATTCTCATCCAAGCGCGCTTTTACCGACTATGCTTCGCAATGTACGGCAATGCGCGGCGCAGACGACGCTGAACACTCTTATGCACATCAAATTTTCGGTCGAGATGTTGCAGAATACGCAGTGACATTCTGCGGCGGAAGTGACCGCGACGACCAGCCGAGCGAACCATCTTGCCGGTTCCGGTCAGGGTGAACCGTTTGGCCGCCCCTTTGTGCGTCTTCATCTTGGGCATGCGTTTATTCCTCTATTCCTCTTCGTTAGCCTGATCGTTAGTCGCTGCATCAGATGGGGGTACACTCACCTTAGGCGTAGGTTGCGTTGAGGGACGAGACGCCTGCTGCTGTCGTTCACGCTGCGCCTGCGCTCTGGCTTTCTGGTTTGGCGCAAGCAGAAGCGTCAGAACACGCCCCTCCAGCGTTGGCCGCTGCTCAACAACCGATATATCGCGCAGTTCCTCCGCCATGCGTTCCAGCATTTCCAGCCCGATTTCCTGATGGAAGATCTCGCGACCGCGGAACCGCATATTGAACTTCACTTTGTCGCCATCCAGCAAAAAGCGGCGCGCCTGTTTGGCTTTGACCCCTAGGTCGTGCTCGTCGGTTTTCGGTTCCAGCCGGATTTGCTTGACCTCCACCTGCTTCTGGTTCTTCCGCGCCTCGCGTTCTTTTTTCGACTGTTCGTAGCGGAATTTGCCGTAATCCAGAATGCGACAAACTGGCGGGACGGCGTTTGGCGCGACTTCGACCAGATCAAGCCCACGCTCCTCCGCCATCAGCAGTGCATCGCGGAGTGGCACGATGCCGACCTGCGTGCCATTCTCGTCAATCAAGCGCACTTCGCGGGCGCGAATGCGATTGTTGATACGAAGCCGGTCTCTAATTGCAGCGCTCCTTTCGACTCAACTCTCTACCGAGAGAACAGCAAACTACACCGAAGCGACGCGACGTAAACGTAAGTATAGCATCGCAGCACGATTTCGTCAATGAAATTGCACACTTGCGTGAGGAGCGTTGCCTTGCCATGATACCTCGCTAGTTCTATGCTATCATGCTCGTCCGACAGCAGGAGGCGCTTATGGAACCGCCATTTCCGGGGATGGACCCCTATCTGGAGCGCTCGACCCTCTGGCCCGATGTGCACACCGGGCTGATTACAGCCATGCGCGACTACCTGCAGGCGCGGATTGCGCCGGGGTATATTGCGCAGATTGCGCCCTACGTCGCGCTGGAGCAGATCGAAATCGCCGCGCCGCGCCGCGCCCTGGTTCCCGCCATCGGCGTCTATGAGCGCGAACCTGCCGCCAGCGCCGTTGCCTCCCTCGCCGTTGATGCGCCGACCCTCACCGGCCTCGCTTTGGCAGAAATCCCCACCCGCTACGCGCGCATCGAAATCCGTTCCGTGGTCGATGAGACGCTGGTCACCGCCATCGAACTCCTCTCGCCGGTCAACAAGCGCCCTGGTCCCGACGGCGCCGAAGCCTACGAGAAGAAGCGGCAGGAACTGTTTCAGAGCGGAGTGCATCTGCTCGAAATCGACCTGTTGCGCGGCGGACGGCGCCCGCACCTGGCGCGTCCCGACCCGCTGCCCGCCGCGCCGTACTTTGTTTTTCTCAGTCGCGCCGAGCGCTGGCCCGTGATTGACATCTGGGCCTGCCCGCTGCAGCAGCCGCTCCCGACGGTGCCGGTGCCGCTGCGTCGGCCCGACCCGGACGTGCCGCTGCCGCTGACGCAGATAGTGCAGCAGGTGTATCGCAACGCGCGCTACGATTTGCGCATCGACTACCGGCAACCGCCGCCGCCGCCCGAGCTCGCGCCGGAGGAGGCGGCGTGGCTTGATGCACATCTGCGCGCTAAGGGGCTGCGCCCGTAAGCGCCGGGCTGGAAGGGACCACGGAGTGCCGCGGGGGCGACGGACTCACGCGGATTGGTGCGGGAGAGAGAGTGATTGATCCGCGCGAATCCGTCTCGATCCGCGTCAATCCGTGTGCTCTTACGCTATATCGTCGCCTTGACAGACGCCGTTGCTCAACGTATACTCCAGGATGTTCCGTAGGGGCGCTTCGCGCATGCGGCGAGGCTGAGAAGATACCCTTTGCACCTGATCCGGGTAATGCCGGCGTAGGAAATCGGAACGAGCGCTGACGTTCGCTGCTGCCAACTCCCTTCCTCTTTCACGGTGCACTACCTCTCTGATTGCTGCGTTTGCGTACCCCGTGCGGAAACGTTCGATACGCGCCCGCGTGCGCAGTACATACGCAGGCGTATACAGTCGTGCACTGTCAGGGAGAAATTGTTATGCGCTTTACTGAAACGCTCTGGTCGTCAATCACCGACATCTACCAGGCTATCATTCGCCACCCGTTCAACGAGGAACTGGCGCAAGGAACACTGCCGCGCGAGAAGTTCGCCTTCTACATGCAGCAGGACGCCCTGTACTTGGCGGATTTTGCGCGTGCGCTAGCGATAATGGCAGGGCGCGCCTACGATGAGGAGGCGATCATCCAGTTTGTGCGCTTCGCCGAGGGAGTGGCAGTGGTCGAGCGCATGCTGCACCATACCTACTTCCGCGAGTTCGGCATCGATGCGCCGACGCGTCAGCAGTCGCCCTCCTGCTTCGCCTACACCAACTTCCTGCTGGCAACCGCCGCCTGTCGCAGTTATGAAGAGGGCATGGCCGCCCTGCTTCCCTGCTTCTGGATCTACCGCGAAGTCGGGAATGACATCTACCGCCGCGCAGCGCCGAATAACCCATACCAGAAGTGGATCGACACCTATGCCGGGCAGGAGTTCAGCGGTTGGGTTGATCGCGCCATCGCACTGACCGATGTGATCGCTGATCATGCTTCCGAAGCGCAGAAAGCCCGTATGCGCGACGCTTTTGTGTATTCTTCGCGGTTGGAGTGGATGTTCTGGGACAGCGCCTACTGGCTTGAGCAGTGGATGCCATGATGACACAGCGACTGCTGGTGCTGGATTTTTCGGGAATGTTGAGCCTGGAAGCAGTGCGCTTCGGCATGCCGGACCGCCTGGAGCAGGCGCTGCGGCAGAGTGGTCTGTGGGACCTGGGAGTGGATGTCGAACGCTACTGGAACGACATCGTGAAGCCGACCTGGGAAACCGGCAGCACGACACGCACGCCGTATGCGCACCTGATCGCGCAATTCATACCGGCGTCGCGCCTGCCCGCCGATGACGTTCTCCAGTGCGCTGAACAGTTCGTGCAGGCATACCTCCAGGCATCGGTCATCGATCCAGCGTGGCGCCCGCTCTTCGACGCGCTGCAATTGGCAGAATGCGTGACGCCCCTCGTGGCTACCGACCACTACGCCGAAGCCACCGACCACATTGGGCGCCAGATTGCGGCGATGGGATGGCGCGCAGCGGCGTTGCGCGTTGATGACGCTGGCACAACATCACTGCAGACCATCTCGACGCCAGCCAGCGACCCTCCGTGCGCACGCACGGTCCTGATCGCCAACTCAGCCGATCTCGGCGCGCGCAAAGACAGCGCACACTTCTGGCGCTGCGTACAGGCAGGTCTTGTCGAGCAACCGCAGGAGGTTCTGGTCGTTGATGACTTTGGCGCGAATGAGAACCTGCTCGATTTCTACGCCGATCCGGTGAAGGTCCAGCGCCGGCAGGCGCTGACTATCGATGTCATCCGCAGCGTTTTCGGCGCGCCGGTACGGACGTTCCCGTTCATCCTCGACCGTCCGCTTCCCCACGGGGAGGCGCTGCGCGCCGCGTATCGGGCGAAGGCGGAGGCAGTGGTTGGGGAGGTGCGAGCAGTGCTTCGTATCGAGTGAGATCACACGAAGGTGCGGAGGCAGAGTTGGATTTGATGTTCTGATAGAGCTGCCAGGTGTTATGAAAACCGCGGCGGCGATTTCTGTTGTTTCCGCGAAAGATAATCACTTCAACGCCAATTGATCGACATATAGCGCAAGGACAACGCTTCCATGGCTCTTCCTGGAGAGTTCTCCAGTATTCCCGTCTCATTCTTGAACTCATTTTGCCTGAAAGTTCGGTATATGCGACAATACTTTCAAATACCTGGTTTATTGAGACAATTCCTCGATCATAATCCCTTAACCTGGTGAGAGCGTCTTTTTCCATCTTCTGCAGTTCTTTTTCGTTGGATGGTGATTTCCCTGTCATTTTTGAAGAATATGGGACGCGAATTGCAGTGTAGGCATCATCCCCAAGAAAGTAGTTTCTCTCGCCGTCAATCCAGGCGCGGCGTAAACGTGAAGCGCTGTCAAAGCTGGTTACTCCCAACTGAGCAAACACATGAACGTATTCGGGTCTGTTAACACCAAACAAATGAACGCGAATCCCTGGAGACAGTTCTTCTTGAATTGCAGACAAAATCCGGATGATGTCTTTCGTCGCGCTTCTGACCAACCCGCCAATTGCTATGTAACGATATCCCATCTTGATAAGCTGGCGAGCCCCACGGCGATACGACTCTGGATCCCAACCCTGGACTACTCCAATCGGTGTGAACGTATATCTTCCTGCACGATGACGCTTGATAAACACTTCAGCATTCTCCATCGTTATGTTCCAGCGGCGTTCTTTGTCATGGTCTAACCCAGCAAAGATAAGATGATCAACTGAGACGCCGAAATCAAAGCCGAGCCTCTGATAGAATTCAAGCATCTCTTCGTTCTTATAAGGAGGGTTCTCTTCTCTCCAATACGAAAAAGCGCCGCAGTCGCCAAGAACGGTATGACTTTCTGGAAGTCGGAGGTATCGTTTTATTGAACCAATATCCCGGATGAGTTCTAATTTGGACGGTTGACGGTCGATGACCGCCCTGGACACGAGAATGCCGTCATATGGAGGTTCATTATAGATTTGATGGGCGTAATAATCGCTATGGTATGGATCTCGATCAGGTGAATGCGTGTCGTTAATAAAGTCGTAATTCGGATCAACCCGGTCATCCCAGTCGGGGATAAAATATATGAGCGACATCTACTGAGTCTTTTTACAGAAATGAACGACGCCTATGCAATACTACGTAGCATGGACAAACAGTGACCCGATTTATCAACACTATCTGCCTTACGTCCGCGTGCTGGTCAGTCCGCCAAATGTCAGTCGCTCCTGGAGAGCGCGTGACTGGCCATCTCTGCCAAGCAGTTTGATGATCGACAGCGGCGCTTACCAGCCTGCCCAAAAGGCGCCGTGGCTGACGCCCCTCCGCGTCTGGGAACGGCAGTGCGAAATGATTATGTCTCTCACCATTCCAATTCGTCTCTGCCATCTCGATGTTCCTCTCTTCGGCGCCAAAACGCTCGGAGAATTGGAACGACGGGTTGTTCATAATCTTGAAAACGCGCGATGGCTGATCAGTCGCCTCGCCACCATTTCTCTTCCTGCCAATGTCCAGATTGTCGGGGTTATTCAGGGATACGATGTTTCTACCATCTACAATGCAGCGCGAGTACTTGCTGATATGGGATATTCATCATTCGCGCTTGGATCGCTTGCCCGCCTGGTCACTGCAAACCGCGATGAATTCTATCGTCGTGTCGAAGCGGCGCTCGAAGCGGTCGGCGCCAATCTGCACATCTTCGGCGTCAGTTCAGTGGAGGTGCTGACGAAACTCGCGCGCCTCGGCGTCGCATCCGCCGACTCGAGCGCACCGGCGCAGGAAGCCTGGCGCGGAGGATTGTTCTACAGCAACCCCCTTCGGCGATACAAACTTGCGAGTCCGCACTTCAGCGAGTGGCGACGAAATTACACCTTCGCCGAGATTCTGACTCAACCCTTGCCTTGCGATTGCCCGGTCTGCCGAGAAGACAGCTCGCGTCTGCTAAACCCTGAAGGAAAATCCTATGTTCGCCTGAGAGCCATCCATAATTGCTATCATCTCTATCAGGAGCTCGCCGCCATCGCTTCCGATAACGATCCGGCATAGTGCGTTCCATGCGTCTCAAGCAGAGTTTCAGGGCGCTTCACCACATCGCCTGAGCAGCATCTGCCACATGTCGTGTGCATCGTCTGCATTTTTCTTCCGCACCAGATCGCTAAGCGCTTCTTCAATCCACGCCCGATAGACCGCAGAAGGATGCGCTCCGTCGTCACGACTGCTCTCTTGCATAAGTCGTGCAAGATGATCAGCGATCTGATCACCTCGTTCTTCTGCAACCGCAGCTGAGCAGGCAGTATACTCAATCAATCGCAGCAGGTCAAGATGACCTTCAACGATCGCCGCTGCCGGCGCCCGAAAATCGCGCGGCATTCCCTTCTGCAGATCAGTGCAGGTTCTTGACCAGAGAGACGCAAGATGGCAGTCTGGCGCCACGACCTTCAGCAGAAGCGAAGCGGCTCTCAGGCGTTGCAATGCCGCATGTAATCGCTGAGCAGCCTGCAGAACGAGCGCGGTCCGTTCTTGAGCGCGTTCATATGATTCGGCGTGAGCATCGTGCATTTTCAGATGATCAAGCGTCGTGCATGTTTCTGAAAGCAGAGATATGATTGATTTTTCAGTCATCGGTTATTTCACTCCAGACATTGCGAATAGTTTCTTTCAGCTGCCGATACTGGCGTGTGTTCGTTATCGAGCCGCCTCGTCGCCGATAACGCGTATAAGCGGCTGAGAGCAGATCGCTTTGGATTGTTTGCACAGTGGCGACGGCTAACCAATAGGGATGATCAATAATCGGGCGTAGATGGCAACGAAACTGCTGATATTGCCATATATCGTCCGTTATTTCCTTGCTCCGCGCTTCAACGCTAGCGCATAGCCGCTGGATTTCCCGGCGTAGATTAATCAATTGTTCTCCGGTGACTGATCTGAGCGTATCGAGCGCTTCATCCCACTGCTGCCGCCAGGTCAGCCCAATTTCACCGCATTGCTGACGCAAAGTCGCAAGATGGCGCTGGAGCAGGGAGTGATCGAAGGGTTCTTGTGCCGCAAGATGGCGTTCCTTTTGCCTGAGATCAAGCAGGTCGGCAGTGTACGCAACCTGAACATTGAGTTGCTTGAGAGCGTGCGCATAACGTTGCAGGGGAATGAGCAGATCGGAAAGATTCTGCCCTGTTGGGCGAATTCTGAAGGGTAACTTACGCCACGCATTGATGGATACACGTGCCAGTCGATCTATGACGTCCAAAGACGCGGCGCTTTGTTGTGCCGCTGTACACGCTTCAACGTCCAGCACCGATGCATGGAGCGCAAACGTTCCGATGAACAACTGGCGCACGACATCGGAGTATCTCAGGAACTCCTTGCCAGCGGCGTAACACGCTCCATGGCGTTCAGGCGACCAGGGAGTTACCCGATCATACGGAATATTGCCCACATCGCAGGACTTGAGATGGGGTCGTCTATCCCAGGGCATGCCGCACAATCCGCAGATCAATCGCCACGATGTCCAGATGAACTGTTCAACCGTTATACCATGCAGATGACGTGCAAACAGATCCCGGACCTCCAGATGATATTCTCGCCAGCGCTGCTGCGCCCATTCGAGCGTGAGCGCAACGTTTCGACAGGCCTGCAGCAGGTCTTTACCGCTCAATGCCAGATAGGCGAGTTCCTCAAGAATGCCGCGTTCGTCAGGTGAGCACGCAATCTTGAGCTTGATATAGGTCGATGTGGATGGTTGGTCGCCGCTGTTGCGACCCAGAGAGATAGGGAGGCGCTCATCGCCGCGCGCATAGACGATAGATGCGCCACCGGCGGCGTCAGGATTGCCGAGCGATCGCGGATCACCGAACAAACGCACCACACGTTCTATCCCGCGTTTGAGCACCTCGCGACTGGGATACATGCCGCCCTTATTGAGCCAGCTCTGGAGTTCAGACAATTCTTGCTGCCAGGCGCTGTTGCTAGCAATGTCAGGCGCCGGACCAGCATATGCGCGAGGGATCCGGTACACTCCCTCACGATAGGCATGTTCCGGCAGGTGAACGCCCCATACGTCGGCAATGCGCGCATCGAGCGTAATGAAATCGTCATCTATCTCGCCGTACCAACGCAGCAGGCTCTGAAGATGCGGATCGGGAACGTCATCGGTGCGAAACAACAGAGGCGGCGCCTTGATGTACCTCGAGCGATCAAATGTGAGATAAGGCGGAGTCTCTGCAAGCAGCGCCGCGGCAAGCACGTGCTCGAGAAACAGGCGAGGAGTTCGACGCGGAATTCCATCCTCGTACAAGCTGGAGAAAACGCGTCGCAGTGCAGTTTCTGTAAATGGATACAGTCCCTGACTGAACGCGGAGAACAAAGGTTCCTGCACAGCCTGAGAATAATCAGCCCTGACTGCGTCCAGGTACGCTCGCGTCAGTTCGATCAGACCATCTTCGAGTCCATACGAGCAGCCGTGATCGTCGGTTAGTACGAAGCGTCCTTTCAGACGATGGTGAACGCCTGTCAGATCACTCGCACTGACTGAATCAATCAGTCGTGTGCTCTCAAAACCGCTGGTTACGCCGATAACCGCGTCGAAATGCCCAGTCGAGAGATCAAAAAGATAATCGAGCAGCTTTCCGCTCAGAGTCTGGAAACCGGTTATGTCTTCAATCAGCAGTAACGGTCGTCGGTTCTGAAGGATGAGGTGGCGAGAGATGTCATCGAGAACTAACCGGATATCCCCCAGCCAAAATGTTTGTTCTATAGCTTGCTCAAGGATTTCGCGGAGAAGTCCCTTTTTTCTTGAAATATCTTCGATTAACGAGCAGAGATTGTATTTATTAAGTATACGCCGGATTTCATCTTCATCGGCGAGTAATTCAAATGTTTTTGCGCCATCCAAGATATTTTGGAGGTATACTTCGATCATCTGGTGCATCTCATGGCTTTCTATCAGGCGCACCCAATGTTCTTCAGGCGGAAAAACAGAACTTCTGTCCTCGTAGAGGATAATAATTGCTGATGATATAATGTGACGAACCTGAACCGTTATCGGCGTCTTCGATAGCGTCTTTGGGATGAAACCCTTTGATTGTTGCCTGAGGAGTGCTGCAACGCCAGTTGCCGTCGTCATACTTCGTGGAATATGGAAGGGAAGAACACGACGTTCATCAACGGTATACTCAAGCCACTGGCATAGTTCGCTTTTTCCGCTGCCAGCCTCGCCAACCACAAAGAAAAGGCGATTATGTGCATTCAGTGAACTGTTCTGTACCAATTCTCGTAGCTGATCTTCATCAATGAACGTATTTTGTATCCCCTTCTCTTTGCAGAAATCGACGCGAATCTGCATGAATGGTCGATGGGTGCGCATAAAAAGGTCTCGTTCTTTCTGACGACTCTCCGTCGTCAGAACCTGTAACACACGCTCGTTGTTCCAGGTGCGCGGATACTTCATATCATTATCCTTCGACACAGTCGGAAGTGGCTGATGCGCCGCTCGTTCAGCAACAGTGAGCTGGCAGCGTCCGCTCTATGGCTCAAGTGCACACTTCCCATGCGTTCGAGCGCCAGCAGCGACTGAACTACCCCCTGATGAACCCGCTTTTGTGTGGTATAGCAGGCGAAAAAGCGGCAATCAATATCATCCAAAACCCGCCTCAAATGATGTTCGTCTGTCTCGTTCCCGCGCACAATCCACTCCAACGCCTGGAACAGCAGATATGGCTGAGGGACGAGCAGTATGTCGGTGTTATTTCCAAACCATCGCACTACTCCCAGATAGTGAGCCAGGCTCCCCCAAAACCTGACTTTTTCGCCTGTCCAGGCAAAGAGCGACCCTATCGGGCTTCGCTCCATCCGTTCCCGCACCTGCGCTGGCGCCAGCGCCAGGATGTCTTCAGCCGCCAGCAGACGCTGGATGAGCGCCAGCGCCTGCTGGCGTCGGTCGGGATGAGTCTGGATGTGGTGAAGAAGGAGCAGCGCAAAGGGAGCGTCTACCAGCTGTGGCGTCGGGTAAAACGATGCGCGTCGGCGTTCTGCGCCCTCCTGCTTGACCATGCTGGCAATCAGCAGGAAGTTGAGCGCTTCCCGCAACGTTGTGTCTGCTAATCCGAACGTCTCCGGCTGCTCAGGAGTGAGCGCGACGACGAGATCCGCAAATGAGATGCCGGGGCATGCGGCAATCTGCTCGTAGAGTTGCTTCAGTTCGCGCCCGCGCAGCGTGATATGGCTGATCAGCAAACGATTGGAGGAAGCCATCCCTGGCAGCGCCCTTTCATTCACTCAGACTCTCAGAGAGAGGCTGATACTTTCGCATACGCCAGCGGCAAGTCACGTGTGACAATATAATCTCTCAAAAGAACGCCGCGCTTTTGCAGCGGATGACTGAATGCCGGCGGCGCCGCGTTCAGCAGTGCGGGGTAGACGCCGATGGCGACAGCGCAGTGCAGAACGTAGAACGTCGGTTCTGTCGGAGAAGGTTCTCCAATTGGCGTGAGCGCGCAGATAATCTCTTCGTCGCGGATCACTATCGGACGCCCATCGTCTGTGCAGGCATAGGGCGGCGTGACCAGCGTCAGCCGGAAGCGTCGCTTAGCCAGTCGCAACCCGGCGTGCTCGCACCAGCGTTCGATGCGACTGGAAGGTGTTTCAGGAACCTGAATATCCCACGCACGCCATCGATCAACAATCCCCAGGTCAACCGGTTGAAGGTCATCCGGCGGCGGCGCCAGGCGATCGCTTTCAACCACCAGGATGTAGCGCTCGCCAGGCGCCAGAGGCTCACGGGGTTGCCGTCGCTCACCGGTATCCGCATCGAACACGGTAACAGGCGCCAGACCAGTCGTGCCAACCAGCCAATGGCGCACATCCCACTGTTTGGGCCAGTCGCCCTGCGGGGTGAGCGTGTAGAAGCCGGTTTTCGGCGGCACATCCACGATTGCGCCGCCCCGTCCGGGGTAGAGGCGCATCGCCGGGATGGAGTGCGCGCCGTCCACCACAATGCACCAGCCTGAAAGAGCAGCAACCAGATTGTCGACCGTATCGCACCATCGGCGGGGAATTTCGTCAATACGAAGAGCCAGCCGCCAGCCGGTCTCGTGCCGGTTGAACACCAGCATGGAGGTGTGCAACTGCCGGTTCGATGCCGCCGTGTCGCGCGTGATGAACGCCTCTGGTTGAACCAGTGCTGGCGTCAGACCAGAGCCATGCGTGAAGGCGTGTCTCTGGCTGATGAGTTGCTGCAGCAGATCTCGCGCAAATTTATCTCCATCCGCAGAGTACCTGCGCTGTCGCAATATCTCCAGTCCGCGCCGTGTCAATTGCCAGGTAGCAACCGACGATGTGCCCGGCACCCACGCACGGACGTAGAAATCGCCATCTTTGCGCTGTCGAAGCACAGGCATATGCGCATCACCCTACGGCGCCAGAGGTAGACCCTGAACGTCGGATTTATCGCAGAAGTGCCTGAAGTCGCACACGGTACAATTGTTCCGTTTGGGCGTCGCTTTCCAGCTGGCGGAAATGCCTTTCCCGAATTTTTCTTTGTTCACCGAGGCTTCGATCTCTGCCACGACGGCATCAAACCTGCTCAAACTGGCGTGCATCGTGCTGTCTGTAATTGGCACGATATGCAACGCGCGTTGCAGGCGGTAATCGAAGGTGAGCTGCGGAAATGATTGCTTGTTCTTTCGCCACCTTCTCAATGCGATGTCATCTTTGCCTGCAGGCGGAACATCGGTGACAGGACCGCCTGGCAGTTCGTATACCTCGTCATAGAGCGCTTCCATATCGGTGCGACTGGGTTCGAGTTCGTTGACAAAGATCAGGACGCCTGCCAGGACAGGACGCGCATTCGTCTGCTGCGCACGGAGCCAGGTGTAGGTCTGGATCTGCCACTCGAAGCGTCCGAGCGCATCTTCAGGCAGCGGTGGCCGCCGCATGCCCTTGTAATCGAGAATTATCTCGAACTCGCTCCCGTTGTTCGCTTGATGACGAGCAAGGGTCTGCTGCACTGTTGGGTTGCGCATCAACGCCTGCAAGATGCGATTCCCCGGATCGGCCTTTGCCAGATGAAGCGTTGAGAGCACATCGACCACGCCGGTGACTTCGTAATAGTTTGAACGCGCAGGCGCGCCTTTGAGTTGCGGCATCGGTCTGATCCCCTGCAACCGCACCTCAGCCGCATCAATCAGCGGAAAGAGATCGCGCCCGATTTCATTGATCATGATACGCGCACGTTTGCGTGATAGTTCAAGCATGCTCTTGTTGCTGTAGACCAGACCCTGAGCTGCCAGGCGGCCAATTATTTCTTGCTCCAGGCTTTCCAGCGTTGCATCATCCCAGGGAAACGTGAGCAACGGTCCGGCGCTGCCGCCGTTCAGCCGCGTGGTGCGCTGCTCATTCCAGCGCCGGTACGCTTCCTCCATGACCCCGTGAATGAACTGACCGAACCAGAGTTGCACCGGTTTGGAAGGCGGCAGCGCCCCACGCTGATGGTAGCGGTACTGCCGTCCGCAGTTCAGGTACGAGAGTAGATCGCCGACCAGGCTATAGGAGGGGATGATATACGGTTCGGGGCGCGTTGAGAGGGTCATCGTGACCTCCTTACTCCGCTACAGATAGACGATCTCTCTAGTCAACGGCCAGCGCATGCCGCCGGGTGAAGGATCCTGTCGGCGCCACCCAAGTGCGATGTTCGGAATCGTTCGGTTTGGTCCGCGTCTTGGATCGCCCAGACCGACGAGCAGCAGCACATCTTGAGGGCGACTGAAGGCGACGAAGTAGAGCCGGATCAGATCATCAAACGCCCGATCCAATCCCGAACGCGCAGGCGCGCCGAGAGGCGAAGAGGGGCGTAATCCATCTTCCAGCGCAGGCGCGCGCCCTGGGGCGTCAGGAAAGCGACGGAAGCGCTGCGTATAGTGTTCTGTTCTGAAATCGCTGCCGACATCAACGATCACCAGAGGAAACTCCAGTCCTTTAGACTGATGGATTGAAAGAATGTTCAGGCGATCGCGCGGAATCGTTTCCAGCAAGTCTTCATCGATATCAATCTCACCCGCAGCCAGCGGCGCAAAGATGTCGCGGATCGCTGCCTCTACCGAGCGCTGCGCAAAGGGCGGATCGCGCCGAATGGCGGCATCGAACGGGCTGAAATAGGCTGACTGCGTGATCGTCCGGGTAATGGCTTCAAGATAGACCAGACCTTCAGGGTCCTCCTGCATTTTCGGAATCCAGGTCAGAAGTTTGTACAGCAGGTCAATGAGCGGGACCTCTTCGGGCCAGGTTCTGCTCCTCTCCTGTGGACTGCGGCGCTGCCAGGCGCTTACGAAGTCTCCCAGTGAGTGGGAGCGACCGGCGCGAACCGTTCCTGGTCCCGGCGGATTGCTGGCGATGAAGGTGCGCGCTACGGCTCGCCAGGCATTCATTTTGTCGCTGATGTCGTCTGGAATGCGCCTGGGAACCAGGTTCTGCTGCAGCGCCCCGCCAGGGTCGATACACTCCAGCATCAGACCGCACAGTTGCTGCACGCACTCAATTTCACTGAACTCCTGGCCGCGCGGATTGAAGACCGGGATGCGATGCGTCTGCTCCAGCTCCTGGCGGATGAGCAGCGGTAAACGCGCTCTGCCGCTCGAACTGTACTCGCGGGGTGAGCTGCAGAGTAGCGCGATGTCTCCGACAGAGCCAGCAGAGGGATCGACGCGAATAGTCAATCTCTGCCCTGTCGGAGTGACGATCACGCGCCCCTCCCTGGCGACATCGGCAATAAAGGCGGCGAGATCGCGTGCGAGGATCGGCAGGTCGGGCCGAAACATTGCCAGGATGGGAACATTGATCCCGCCCGTCCGTCCAACCCGGAGCGGCGGTTTCCCGGCGACGCGCGCCCCGCTATACGGCGGATCGTGGCGAAGATACTTCTCTGCGTAGTCAATGATGTTCGCTGTTGAACGGTAATTCGAGTTCAAATAGATCGTTGTTGCTGCAATCCCGGTCGCGCTTCTCAATCGTGGAACAAAATCCTTAAACAGGTCCACGGTTGCGCCGCGGAAGCGGTAGAGCGACTGATCATCGTCGCCGACCGCTGTGATTCCGCCGTTGCGCTGCCGGACGGCTTTTGCCATCTCGAAGTAGATTGACTCCTGCAGCAGATTGGTATCCTGATATTCATCAACCAGCACGGCGCACAACCGTTCGGTAAAGCGACTCAGGGCGCCGGACTGCAACCGTTCCAGAAACTGCTGTTCGAGCATAGCGAAGTCCAGCGCCAGTTTTTCGCGCAGTTTCTGCTCATAGGCGTCGATGATCTGAAACAGATTATCGACCTGGGGCGGTTGACTGGCGCGAAACTGCGCCCGGTCCACGCGGTCGTGGATGATGCGCTGCCTGATTTCGCTGACAATTGCTCCCATGGACTGGACAGACATATATCTATCACGACACAGGCGTGCAAGATAATCCTTCAGCGCCTGATTACCATATGCTCCCGTGCCGAGGACCCCCTCGCGAAACATGAGCGCGCGTGCAATGAACTCATCGAGCACCACCGGCGGCTGCATGCCCGCGCCGCGGAAGTCGCGCAGCACCTGTTCAGCCAGGCTATCGAGCGTGCCGGTCAGGGTCTGATTGAGATCCAGTTTCCGCAACCATGCACGTTGTGCCGGGGAAGCGTTTGTGAGCAGCCCATGGCGAATCTGGTCGCCCCATCCCAGAATGCGCGACCGCAGCTCGGCGGCTGCGCGGCGCGTGAAGGTGGTCGCCAGAATGGCGTCCGGTTCGATGCCGTCAACAAAGATCAACTTCAGAACGCGCAATGTGAGCACCGTCGTCTTGCCGCTTCCCGGTCCCGCAACCAGGAAGAGCGACTCGTCGCTGTCTGCTTCAACAGCCCGTTGTTGCTCGAGGTTCAGCGTTTTGCCAAGCTGTTGCGCAACTATACTCATAAATGCGTCAATGCTGATAAAGGATGGGGAGGTTGTCGTATACATTGCAGGTCTTCCTTATTGAGAGTACACGCGCAGCTGCAACGATCTCGCGCATAAAAGCCTGCGATAATCTCAGCGAAGGTGAGAGCTCATTCCTTGTCCACTTGCTCACAAATCAGTAACCGGAACGCATCATCAATGCCGATGCCTGTTACTTCAGCATATGCCCTGGCAAGCAACCACGCAGTGCGCCGTTGCATGCTCCCCCGACGCCCAAGATGCGGCCTGGGATGGATCAGTCCTGCGATGGTCGAAAGACTGACACCCGCACGCTGCGCAAATGCACGCTGTGATAAACCGGCGCGAGCGATCAGATCCGGGAATGCGGGGTTCAGACGAAAACGAGGGTGTTTCACGCCTTGATGCACGTTGTACTGTTGTAGCCAACTGTACATCATTGTCGTAACCACTCTATTACCTGAAGCAAATGTCGCCTTAATATTTCCTTATATGAGCACGCCTTTAGAGGAGAAAGAGAACGGGAACTTTTTGGTTTATTGGGAAGAGGATCCCCATCACTATCGGGCGGCATCGCGGGCTGCCGCCGGGCCGTTCATGCTTGGATCCGACAGCGAAAGAAGCTGTGACCGGTAGAAATGCGCTCGCGCCGGTACAGAACAAACGTCAAAGCGGCAATCCCAGACTCACTACACCCGCCAGCCTGGAATCGACAGCCTCTCGTAGAAAGATCAACCAAAATTCGGACAATCGAGCCTGCACTCAAGGGGGGTTAGTGTCCTCACAAGCGCAGATTTTCTTAGCAAGCTCTTATGTGGCATCGCCCGTTTCAAGCAACAGGACGCCCCAACCCCCTCTTCTTCCCTCAACCCCCCGCGTGCGGGGAGCGCAGGAGGGGTGGGAGAACTCTCAAGTGTAGAGTTTTTAGAGACGAGGGACGTTTTCCGCGTCTCAAAGCCTTTTTCTTCCTCACCCCCCTGTCTCCTCTCCAGCGTTGCCGGAGAGGGGGAGTTGAGGCATTCTGATGCCCAAAAACAGGCGACTCAACACGAGGGTTTACTAGAAAAATCGACACCTGAAAGGGGCGGGAGAACGGGGCATGGGGGATGAGGGGAAAAGGGCGTCAGGACGCGCAACCTCCCCCTTCTCCCCTTGTGGGAAAAGGGGGCATGAGGGATGATAGGAAAGAGGGCGTCAGGACGCGGCAAACATCCGTTGCCCCCTAAAACTCTACACCTGTGAGACAGACAGGACTGGCCCCATCCAGCGATTGCGGTTCACAAATGATACCTGAAGAGAGGAGTGTTCACACGCTACCTTACCCGCAACCTTCCCACCTTCAACTTTCCCACCTTCACCCCTCCTGCTCTTCCAGCCCTTCAATCGCCACTGCCAGCCCGATCGTGCCCCACAGCAGCGCGCTCATGTGGCTGAACTCAATGTTGAAAAAATAGTGGTCGAGCAACCCCACCGAGAGCGCCGCTGCCAGCGCCGCCTGGAGCGCCACCAGCCATGCTGCGCGTTCATCGTCGCCGGAGCGGATGGCAGCGCGCAGCGCACGCCAGCTTCGCACGAAAAACCAGACCATGATGCCCAGGAACGTCGCCAGACCAACCAGACCGGTGCGTTGCGCAATCGCCAGGTAAATGCTCGACACCCCCGCAACCAGGTCGATCTCTGGCGCCTGACCGAAGCCAATGCCGAACACGGGGTACGCCCGGATGATCGCAATCGCGTTCTGATACTCCGCCAGACGCATCTGGTTCGCCCGGTCGCGGAATTGCACCCCTTCGACCAACCGCTCAACGAAACGTTCGCCGATCCCCAGCCCGATGAAGAGCGCAGCAGCCAGCGCCCCGGTCGCCAGGATGACCCACCAGAGCCGCCGGTAGCGCAGCGTCGCCACGTACATCGCAGCGACAATCATGCCGCCGAGCGCTGCGCGCGAGTAGGTCAGGAACAGCGCCACCAGGATCGCGCCGGTGGCGATCAGCAGCAACCGTCGCGGAAGCGCCGGACGTTCGCTCACCGCCTGAGTCGCTGCCAGCGCCCCAGTCAATGCCAGCATCCCGCCAAAGCTATTCGGATCGACTGACAGACCGATCGCACGCATTAATCCGTTGGGGTCATCCTCGACGTACCGCAGCACTCGCCCCTCGGTCGGGTAACCGATGCGCCCGAACGATACCAGAATCTGAAGCGCCAGTTGGTCAGGAATGACATACAGCACTAGGGCGATCAGGGCTGACAGCGCAGCGCCGATGATCAAAAAGCGGATGACCCAGCGCACCGTCTCGCGGTCGCGCACGCAATTGACAACGCTGAAGAAGAAGAGCGTCGCCATGACAAATTTGACATAGTTATGGAGCAGCGAGGGTTCAGGGCTAGCATTGGAGCCGAGCAAAAAGGCGAACAGCGTGATCCCCAGGAAGCCGATGAGCGCCATGCCGATGGGAGTGATGATCAGGCGCTCATCGCCGCGCACCAGCAACCGCAGTAACCAGACCCCCATCAGCGCTGCCAGCGCTAGCGTCAGCAGCGTCGGGGTCACCACGGCGCGGAACGGAAGCGTGGCGAACGGCAGGATTGTGGCGATGCCGATGACCGCCGCAAGCCCGACGCGGGTATCGAGCAGCAGCGCATAGACTCCGATCAGCGCTGCTAGCGCCACAAAACCAAGCCAGACCGGACCGAAGGCTACCGTAGCGCCGCCGGCAAGACCGAGCAGCGTGGCAGCCAGCGCCGCCGCCAGCGGATGGCGGCTTAGCGTCATTGCAAGGGCATCACGAGTGGAGTGGGGGAACGGAGTCATGTGATTGCACGTATCGGAAATAACCACATATTTCTAGGCGGACTGACGCAAACACGCTGAGACGCAAAGGGGTAGGCTTGCGAGACTGCATGTCTCGACGTTTTTGTGCTCGCCTCTTGCGAAACACGTTGTGGCAGCCATCCGTTACGTCGAAACTGTACCGCAAGCGCTTTGGGTTGGCAAGCGTCATCTTCAAATGCCTCAAAAGGTATGGCGCATTTGAGCTTGCTATACGTGCGTAAATGTCACCTTTTGCCGGTTCAGACCAGGAGTTAGCGCCGAACCTGGACATCGGCAGTCCGACAGTGATTGATTATGTTTGGCAGCACGTCGTATGACCGCGCAGCGACATTCTTTCTTTTCGCTGGCAGGCGTATGCTCTCCCGCTTTTTGCGGGTGCGCCGATGATTGCAGGAGTGATTTTATCAGCGCACTCAGCCTCAAGAGTCTTAGAGAACATCACGCGGTACACGCTGAAGAGAGAACAACGAGTATAATACTCTCGCCCGATTTATCGATAGCGGGAGCAAAACGGTGGCAAATGAAGAGTTGCGCCTGGTCGCGGCAGCGCAGCGTGGCGATGTCGAGAGTTTCAACGCGCTGGTCCGGCTGTACGAGGGGCGCGTCTACAACCTGTGCTATCGTCTGCTCGGCGACGCCGACAGCGCAGCGGACGCCGCGCAGGACGCATTTCTGTCGGCGTACCGTCACCTGCATGCGTTTCGCGGCGGGTCATTCCGCTCGTGGTTGCTGCGAATCGCCACCAACGTCTGTTACGATGCGCTGCGTGCACGCCAGCGTCGTCCAGTCGTCTCGCTCAATGCACCTGATGAGACCGCTGCCGAAGAATCGTCCTCCCTCCAGATCGTCGATACGTCAGAGTCGCCGGACGAGTTTGCACTGCGCCGCGAACTGGCGCGCGCCATCGAGGCGGGGCTGGCGCAACTGCCGCTTGATCAACGCCTGGTCGTCGTGTTGTGCGACCTTCAAGGATTGACCTATGAGGAAATCGCCGAGGTGACCGGCGCCAACCTGGGGACGATCAAGTCGCGCTTGAGCCGGGGGCGCGCCCGCCTGCGCGACCTGCTCCGCCAAGAGGAACTTCTGCCCTTGCGGTTCCGTCATAATGAGGAAGCAGACGGCGCGGCAAGAATGTAAAGATTGACCCGTCCGCGCCAACGAATGGATGCTATGACTGCGCAGCCACAGTTGAACGAACACGACCTGGAACTGCTCTCCGCCTATATTGACGGGCAGGTGAGCGCTGATGAGCGGCGCACCATTGAGCGGCGGCTCGCCGAAGAGGCAGAGTTGCGCCAGATGTATGAGGAGTTGCGCGCAACGGTGCAGGCGCTGCGCGACCTTGAGCCGCTGCGTCCGCCTCGCTCGTTTACGCTTGATCCAGCGAAGGTTGCCGTGCAGCGACCGCCCGCCGCGCGCCTGGGATGGGGAAGGTTGCTCCAGGTGGCTGGCGTGTTTGCAGCAGTGCTGGTTGCCGCGATTGGCGCACTCAATGTGCTCGGTTCAATGGGCGCTGGTGCTCCATCTGTAGCAGTGCAGCCAACTGCTGCTCCTGCGACTGAACCGATGCTCGCCGCTGTGCCGACTAAAGCGCCCACAGTCGCCGCAGAAGCGCGCGAAAGCGCACCGTTGGCGGCCGTACCGACTCTACAGCCTGGCAATGGTATTGCAGCGCCGTCCTCGCTTGACAATGGTTCTGGACCAGCCACACCCCAGGCGCTGGCAACAGTTCTCGTTACGCCAGAAGTGGCCGCGCTTCCCGGAGTGGCGCCGCAGCCAGCGACTGCGCCACCGGCGATTTCATCGCCAGGTGCGGTCAATCTGACGCAACCAACGCCGGTCGCTGAACCGGCGACGCCTGGCGGCGCTCCTGATCTGACGCTTCTGCTGGTCACGGTCGTCATCGTGGCGCTGGCAGGAGGCGGCATTCTGCTCTGGAAACGAAGCAGGGGTTAGGGGTTAGGGGTTAGAGGTTGTCGAGGACGTGATCAGACGAGGTTTTACGTGTCGGAAGCAGGACGCCAGGCGACCCACGAGCACAAGACCGCGATCACGACCGGCTGGCGCGCCTGGATGCGTCCGGCGCTGGTCGCAGGCGTTGCTATTGCGCTGAACATCATTGCCTACCTCATGATCCCGCCAGATCTTGCGTATCGCCTGGGGAAATTGGGGTACCTCGGAGTCTTTTTGATCACCCTGATCTCCAATGCAACCATCGTTGTACCCATTCCCTATTTCGGTCTGGTTGCGGCGCTCTCTCCTGGCCTGAGCGTAGTCGGGGTCGGGCTCGCCGGTGCGCTTGGGTCGGTGATCGGCGAGTCGGTTGGTTTTTTTGTGGGCCGATCGGGGCGCGGAGTGGTTGAACAGACGCGGTTCTACCGCTGGGTGCAGCGCCAACTTGAACATCCCTGGCGCGCATTCGTAGTCTTATTCGCGCTCTCAGCGCCGCCCAATCCCGCATTCGACGTGGCGGGGATCACGGCAGGAGCTATGGGGCTGCCGTACTGGATCTTCCTCAGCGCTGTCTTTCTGGCGCGCCTCGTCCGCTTTGGCGTTATCGCCCTCTTTGGCGGCGCCACGTAGCATCTCAGGCGCCGATAGCGCGCTCTCGCGGATGCACAAGCGATGCGACACAGCGATTGAAGGCGAGTAGATCAAACGGTTTCTCAATAATCGGCACCCCTGCGCTTGCCAGCATTTCATAGATGCTGCGCGGCGGAAGCATGCCGCACACCAGTAACACCGGAATGTGCGCAGTGTGAGCCGAGGTGCGCAGTTCATCAACCCATATGAAACCGGCTGTGGCGTGGATTGACCAGTCAAAGACGACAAGGTTCGGTTCCAGTTGGGGCAAGATACGGTGCGCTTCATCAATATGGGAAGTCACGGTGACATGGTATCCCTCGAGGGTCAGGATTGTCTCAAAGAGTCGTCCCAAATCATGATCCTTCTCGATGACCAGGATTCGTCCGCGGCAGAGATCCTTCATTGCACGCCTCCTGCGCATCCACCTACTCTCAAAGCAATAGTTACACAGCGCCTAACGTTTTCAGGAAGACGAGCGACGTCGGAGGAGCAGGAGCGAGCAAGATGGATTCGTTAGGCGCTACGTAGAGAAACCGTCAGAATGGCTCAGGGGGATACGCGCAGTCTGGGCGGAAATTGATGGCTACGGATACAATCCACGGATGATATTGGCGTCAGCGACGCGACGCACTGCCAGGAGATACGCTGCTAGTCGGAGGGAAATGCCGCGCTGATCTGCAAGATCACATACCCGCTCGAAGGCGTTGACCATAATCTGCTCCAGGCGATGGTTAACATCCTGTTCACTCCAGAAGAAAGATTGCAGTCCCTGGACCCACTCGAAGTAACTGACTATCACACCGCCGGCATTCGCCAGAATATCAGGAATGACAGTAATCCCGCGCGCCTCGAGGATTTCGTCTGCCCGAGGGGTAGTAGGCCCGTTTGCGCCTTCGACGATCAGCGTAGTGCGGATACGATCTGCATTCCGAGCCGTGATCTGATTTTCCAGCGCCGCTGGCACCAGCACATCACACGGCGTCTCGAGCAGCATGTTGCTGTCGATGCGCTCCACTCCGGGGGCGCTATACCCCTCCAGTAACCGGCGCGGATGCCGCGCGACGTACTGGCGCATCTCGGCGATGTTGAGACCATTCCGACAGAGATACCCGCCGCTGGCGTCTCCGACGGCGATCACTTTGCACCCCAACGCCGAGATAAGCGACGCTGCCACGCTGCCGACGTTCCCGAACCCCTGAACGACTACCCGCAGGTCTTCCAAGCGCCGCTGCTGACGCCGCGCCCATTCGCGGACCATCAGGCTGACGCCGCGCCCCGTCGCTTCGTTCCGTCCCAGCGAGCCGCCAACCTCAATGGGTTTGCCGGTGACGACGGCATTGATGGTGTGTCCCTGCTGCATGGACAGGGTGTCCATGAACCACGCCATGATCTGGGGATTGGTGTTGACATCAGGGGCGGGAATATCGCGCTCGCTGCCGACCACGATAGCGACTTCGGTTGCAAAGCGGCGTGTCAGACGCTCAAGTTCGCCAAGTGAAAGCTGCGAGGGGTCGCAAACGACCCCTCCCTTGGCGCCGCCATACGGGATATTGACCAAGGCGCATTTCCAGGTCATCCACATGGCGAGCGCGCGCACTTCATCGATATCGACGTTCGGATGGTAACGAATACCGCCTTTGGTTGGCCCGCGCCCAAGATTATGCTGCACACGATACCCGGTAAATACGCGCGTCGAGCCATCGTCCATCATTACTGGAAAGCGCACAGTCAACTCGCGCTGGGGGACACGCAATACCTCACGTACATCGTCGGGCAGATTGAGCAGCGCCGCTGCCCGGTCAAACTGCTCCTGAGCGATCCGAAACGGATTGTCACGATCAGACCTCATTGTCTGCTCCTCTGAGGTAAAGGAATTGCGAGCCAAAACGAGGAACCCTACCGGAGTTCTTTCCGCATGTAGATCCAGGTGCGTTGACGAAGGATGAGACCGGCGAGCCACGAACGGCGCGTCCGATAATCAACGAACCCTGCGCTGGCATAGAGACGACGCGCCGGGATGTTTGAGGCGCTCACGTACAGTCCGAGAAATTGCTTGCCCCGCTGTCGGGCTTCCTGTTCCACGTGATCCAGCAATGCCCGCGCAATGCCGTTGCGTCGGTACTGGGCAAGCACTGCCACATCAGTAATATACCCTTCATTGCGCTCGATGGTATGCTCAAGCAGCGACAGCGCAAAGATTGAGCGAACAGCGCCCCACATCCCTAGCACCTGGTGAAACGCAAGTTCAGCAGCGCCGCTCGTATCGCTTGTCGTATCCCACGTGCGGAGTGAGATCGTACCGACCACCAGACCATTCGAGTCGGCGACGAACATACCGCGCAGAGCACTCCGTCCCTGGCGACGCCAGGCTTCCGCCATCGCCTCGATGCCCCGCGCAGTGCCGCGGACGCCAAAGGCAGCGCCGAACTTGTCGGCGAAGGCTTCGCAGTGCAGCCGCAGAATGGGGTAGATATCGTCCATGCGTGCAGCGCGGATCTGCAGTGGGATAGGAACGGGTGTCACAACGCGCGAGATCGTCAGCATACCCTTGCAATATCGGCGTAGAGGCTGGCAGATGGTGAGATGCTGCGAGAAATGGTCGCCAAACGACGCACACACGCAGCAATGCCTCATTCTAATCTTGCCTGGAATGGTCGTCAACTCCTGGAGAGCGGAGGGGTGCGACTATGACAGGGTGCTTGGATGCCTTGGTTGGCGTGGTGCGTAGGGGGCTCACAAGGGTGGATTTTTTGGCAAGCCCTTATGTTGAATCGCCCGTTTTGGGCGTTAGGATGAGTAAACTCCCCCTTCTCCCCCCAACCCCCTGCGTGCGGGGGGCAAAGGGGGGTGGGAGAAGGGGGTAGGGGGATGAGGGGAAAACAGACATCAAGACGCAGAAAACATCCATCGCACCCAAAAACGCTCCACTTGCGAGGGTCACAGACTCCTGCGGATCGAGACGAATTCATATAGGCGGTATGATATAATGGAGAAGCCATGGCGTATCAACATTGCTACATCCTACTAGTGGGTTGTCAGAGCATCGACGCTTGCACTGGCGCAACGCCTTGACCTGCGGCGCCAAGAGAAGAAACTCCCTGAATGGCTAGATCAGCGTCATGCGCATCGCAATCGACGCCCGTTTGAATGCTTATCGCACCGGCGGCATTCCTCAGTACACGCGCCAGTTGATGGCAGCGCTGGCTGTATGCGCAGTCGACGATCAGATCATCAGCCTGCAACATCGGGACCATCTGCGCCCGCTCGTCGTTGCACCCAATGTGGTTCGTCATCCGTTGTATACGCCCCCTCATCATCGCTTCGAACGCTGGACTCTGCCGCTGGAACTATTGCTGGTGCGTCCCAACGTCCTTCACCTTCCCGATTTCGTGGCGCCCCGGTATCGTTGTTGTCCGACCGTCGTGACCATTCACGACCTGGCATTCCTGCGCTATCCCAACATTCTTGATCGCGCCGCCGCCGCTTACTATCGCCAGGTTGGCGACAGCGTATCGCGCGCGGATGCAGTGATTGCTGTTTCGGAGACCACCCGCGAGGACATTGCCCAATTCCTTGATGTTCCGCCTGAGCGGATTGATGTCATATACGAAGCTGCTGCACCAATCTACACGCCAATATCTCTCCGCCCCGGCGAGGCCCGTGTGCTCGCTGGCACGCCGGTCAAGGCAAAGTCATTCATGCTCTTTGTGAGCACCCTCGAACCACGCAAGAACCTGCCGTCACTGCTGCGCGCGTTGCGCGTGTGCCTTGACCGACGCCCTGATCGCACCTATCGCCTTATCGTTGCTGGCGCGCGCGGCTGGCGCGATGAGGATATTTTCGCAACCGTGCGCGATCTGCACCTTGAGGAGCATGTGCTCTTCGCCGGACGTGTGGGTCAGTACGATTTGCGCTGGCTCTACAATGCGTGCCGTTTCTATGTCAATCCTTCGCTCTACGAAGGGTTTGGTTTGCCACTGCTAGAAGCAATGGCGTGCGGCGCCGCATGTCTGGCGTCATCGAGCGCCAGTTTGCCTGAAATCGGCGGTGACGCAGTTGAATATGTTCCGCCGCTCGACATTGGCGCTTGGGCGGATCGGATGGAAGCGCTGTGGGATGATGAGGAGCGCCGTGAAAGGATGGGACGGCTCGCGCGCGCTCGCGCAGAGCAGTTTTCGTGGCTGCGCGCCGCACGCGAAACTCTGGCAGTCTATCGGCGGGTGGTCGCACGGTCGCCGCGCGCTGAGCCTGCGCCAGCTGTCGTCTCAGCCAACCTGCCGCCGCCTGATCGTCTTGTCGCGTGTGCGCACTGCGGACAGCGCCTCGCACCAGCGCCAGTTCAAGGGACGATTATTGTCACATCCTCTGCGGCACGTCAGATAACCCCTCGGGCATGGGTCTGCACCCGCTGCGGGCACATTGAATTGCTGGCCGTTCCTGCCGAGGATGCTTTGGCAGGAGCATTAGCAGCGACTGATGAAGCGCAGGTCGCTGAGGTAACGCAGCCAGCGGACTTGCCCGCGCTAGCAGCGATTGCTGCCGTGGGTGAAGCCGACGCCGCAGGCGCGCTCCAGCCAGCGGACTTGCCCGCGCCAGCGGCGGTTGCCGCCGTGGGTGAAGCTGACGCCGCAGGCGCGCTCCAGCCGGAGGACCTGCCCGCGCCAGCGGCGGTTGCCGCCGTGGGTGAAGCTGACGCCGCAGGCGCGCTCCAGACAGAGAACCCGCCTGCGTCATCATCGAGCAGCGCTTACAAGAGAAAGCGGCGAAAAAAGCGCTGAGATGCCATGCTTGAACAGCGCCGCTCACATGTCAGTCCTGTCACTCTCTTCTTTCAAGCGCAAGCGCCAGATAAGAAACCCCATGACCCCGGCTGGTCCTGCCATCAAGGTGGCAAAGAGCGCGGGGATGCGCACCTGCCACGGGGCGTTCAGGCGACGGCACTCTCGGTAAATCCACGCACCGCTGAATAGATCGAGGGCGGTCATATGCGCCCACGCAGCTGCAGCGCCTTCTGGCGAGCTCAAACCCTTACGAATTCCCTCCAGCGAGGTGAAATTGATCGCCGCGCCATCGCGTCGCCCGCGCCACACCGCTAGCGCCAGTGCTACAATGTAGTTCAGTCCGGCGATGATGAAGATCGGTCCGGGACGGCTCATCCGCTCGGTCAGCGGATGTTGGGGGGCGAACATCATCGCTAGCCAGAATGGCATCGGATAGATGTTCAGATACTGAAAGAAGCGTTCCATTGCTTTCCTCCTTACTGATGATGCGCGATGTTGCGATTATAGGAGCGCCGCTCGATCTTGGCGCAGGACGACGCGGCGTCGACATGGGACCCAGTGCAATCCGATACGCCGGGCTGCGGGAGCGGATCGCAACCCTAGGATATCGGGTACACGATCTCGGCAATGTGAGTGTTCCGCTGGCGGAACAGATTGAACTACCGGCGCCCGATGAGACGCTGCGATATCTCCAGCCAATTGCGAGTGTCGTGCGCGATCTGGCGCAGCGAGTGCGCGACATTGCCGCCGCAGGTGCGCTGCCGCTCGTTCTGGGCGGCGATCATAGCCTGGCAATCGGATCGGTTGCCGGTGTAGCCCACAATCGGCGTATCGGCGTCATCTGGCTCGACGCCCACGGCGACTATAATACTCCAGAGACGACGCCATCGGGCAACATTCACGGTATGGGTCTGGCAGCGCTCACCGGGCTTGGTCATCCACTCCTGACCGGAGTCCTCGGTCAGACACCGGTTGTACGTCCAGAAGATGCCGCTCTGGTTGGTGTGCGAAATCTCGATGAAGGCGAGCGGGAATTGCTCCGCGCCTCTGGGGTGCACGTCTTCACGATGCACGACATTGATCGGCGCGGGATGGCGTCGGTGATGGAAGAGGCAATCGTGCATGTCAGCGCCAGCACTGCCGGTTTTCATCTGAGTTTCGATCTCGACGTGATCGACCCAAACGAGGCGCCGGGCGTCGGGACGCCGGTGTTGGGGGGCATTACGTATCGTGAGGCGCATCTGGCGATGGAGCTTGTGGCGGCATCGGGGCGCCTGATGGGGCTTGATCTGGTAGAAGTCAATCCTATTCTCGACGAGCGCAATAAGACCGCGCTTCTTGCCGTCGAGTTTGCACTGTCGGCGCTGGGGAAACGAATCTATTGAAATTGGTGACATTTCTGTACAGATAAGTGTGGTTTTAGTTGTAGAGCTTTTGTATATTGAATGCGGAGAATCTTTGTTTCAGTTAAGATTTCTTCACTGTTTTGCCAGATCATTTTTGACCGTGTGTGTAACCCTATGTGATATTATTAACCAAGGTTGCATGATGCCGTTCAGCTCTACCGACAATCTGTCCGGCGCGCCATTCCAGGCCGTCGTGCTGCCGCATCTCACGGATCCGGAATCGTACTGCGAGAACTAGAGAGGGTGCAACCAGACGATCTCGCTCCTCCCGGAAACCCGTGTTGTGCATACTGCCATGCAGGGCGGTATGCTCTGGTTGGTTCACACCATCCGGTCGTCCCTACAGTCCTGGTCCGTGGCGACCGTGTGCCGTGTGCTATGCACGGAAACTTCAACATACCCGTCTCTCATGACGCTCAGGAGGGTGCGAGGTTCTCTGGCGGGCGCGTGTAGCAGATGCGTCGGTCATGATGCGGCACGATTGATCCGGTGATGTCCCGCTGATACGCTCAATGCGCTTCCAATCGTCAACAGCCTGCTAGACGCTAGAAAGGCGCCACATGGCCCAGGTATTTAATCGGAGAGCCAATACGCTCGCCAGTGTGAGCATTTTTGCCGGCATTCCCCTCGTGCTAGCAATCCTCGGCGGGGTCTGGTGGCTGTTTGGCTGGTCGGACTGGCACCGGGACGTAGGTGTTCCAATAGAGCAGCCTGGCGGCGGGTTCAATCATCAACTGCATGTTGCGTTAGGGATGGATTGCCGCTATTGTCACACCGCAGTTGAGGTTTCAGCTCACGCCAACATTCCGCCGACCGAGACGTGTATGGGATGTCACTCGCAGATTATCAGTCGCAGCGAAAAAGTCGCCTTCCTCTGGCAGAGTTGGGAAACTGGAACCTCCATCCAGTGGAATAAAGTCCACGATGTCCCCGATTTTGTCTATTTCAATCATAGCATCCACGTCGCCAAGGGCATCGGGTGCTCGACGTGCCACGGGCGCGTCGATCAGATGCGCGTCGTGTATAAGACGCAACCGTTGTTCATGTCATGGTGCCTGGATTGCCATCGCAACCCGGAGAAATATGTCCGTCCGCGCGAAGAAGTCTTCAATATGGCGTGGACGCCGCCTCCCAACCAGCTCGAAGTTGGACGACGTCTGGTTCAGGAATACGGAATTCGTTCGTCGTGGGAATTGACGAATTGCGCCATCTGCCACCGCTAGGATCGAGCGTACCTATGAGTGCCACTTCCCTGGATGTAAACGCGCTGCGTGCGCGTCTTGCAAATGCCGAAGGACGCGAGTTCTGGCGCAGCCTTGATGAGCTGGCTGATACGCCGGAATTCAACGAATTGCTGAAGCGCGAGTTCCCGCGCGGCGCCGCCGAATGGCGCGATCCGGTGAGCCGGCGTAATTTCCTGAAACTAATGGGCGCGTCGCTCGCGCTTGCCGGTCTGTCGGGTTGTCAGTTCGCGCTTAAGCCGCCGCAGGAAAAGATCGTCCCCTATGTGCGCCAGCCGGAGGAGATTATCCATGGGCGCCCGCTCTTCTTTGCCACGGCCATGACGTTCGCTGGCTTCGGCACCGGTTTGATCGTCGAGAGCCACGAGGGTCGCCCGACCAAGATCGAGGGAAATCCCGATCATCCGGCGTCGCTCGGTTCAACCGACCTCATCACGCAGGCGATGATCCTGACGATGTACGACCCGGATCGCTCGCAGGCGCCAACCAATGCTGGTCAGGAGTCGACATGGGAGGCCTTCGTCGCTGCAGCGACTGCGGCGATGCAGGCGCAGGCTGCAAAACAGGGCGCCGGGCTGCGTGTTCTCTCTGGTACGTTTACCTCGCCAACGCTAGTGGCGCAGAGGAACCAACTGCTCGCACAGTTTCCGCAGGCGAAATGGTATCAGTACGAACCGGTCGGACGCGACAACGCCAATGCTGGCGCGCGCCTGGCGTTTGGCGAGGACGTGCATACGATCTATCGCCTCGATACCGCAAAGGTGATCGTGAGCTTTGATGCCGACTTCACTGCGCCATCGCCGACCGGCGTGCGCATGGCGCGTCAGCTCGCTGATGGACGCCGCATCCGCAAGGGGACGAAAGAGGTTAACCGGTTGTACCTCGCCGAAAGCACGCCGTCGATCACTGGTCTGCTCGCCGATCACCGCCTGCCGGTGCGCTCGTCGCAGATTGAACATATGGTGCGTGCGCTGGCGATTCTCGTCGGCGTGCCAGATGTAGCAGCGGGCGCCTCCCTGAGCGATGCAGAAAAGAAATGGGTTGAGGCGGCGGCAAAGGATTTGCAGGCGAACCGAGGGGCAGGTGTTGTGCTGATCGGCGAAAGTCAACCGCCAGTCGTCCACGCGCTCGGTCACGCGATCAACGCGCAGTTGGGGAATGTCGGCAGTACGGTGGTGTACACTGAACCGATCGAGAGCGATCCATCCGGCGGCATTGCCGCACTGAACGCGCTGACGCAGGAGATGAACGCCGGGACAGTTGAGGTGCTGCTGATGCTCGACAGCAACCCGGTGTACAATGCGCCCGCCGATATTCCGTTCGCCGAGGCGCTGGCAAAGGTGCCGTTCAGCATCCACGTTGGTCTCTACCGCGATGAGACTGCGCAGAAGAGCACCTGGCACATTAACGGAACACACTTCCTGGAGGCATGGGGCGATGTGCGCGCCTTCGACGGTACGGCGACGATTGTGCAGCCGCTGATTGCACCGCTGTACAACGGCAAGTCGGCGATCGAAGTGCTCAATGTGCTGCTCGGCAAGCCGCAGGAGACGGGATATCAGACGTTGACCGCTTACTGGCAAGCGCAAGACAAAAGTGGCAATTTCCGCGTCTTCTGGAATACGGCGCTGCACGATGGTGTGATTCCTGCCACTCAGGCGCAGAGCCGCCAGGTGACGCTCCGGCAGGGGTTCGCTAGCACGCCGCCGCCAGCGCCTGCGCAGGGGCTGGAAATTGTGTTCCGTCCCGATCCGTCCCTATGGGACGGCACGTTCGCCAACAACGCCTGGCTGCAGGAGATACCCAAGCCGTATACCAAACTAACATGGGATAACGTTGCCATGATGAGCGTGCGTACCGCCAACGCGCTGCGGCTCAAGAATGGCGATGTGGTGCGGCTCACCTACCAGGGCCGCTCAGTGGATGCGCCGGTCTGGGTGCAGCCGGGGCACGCCGACGATTCGGTGACGGTGCATCTCGGCTTTGGGCGCACGGCTGCCGGGCGGGTCGGAAACAATGTCGGGTTCAATGCCTACCGCCTGCGTACTAGTGCGACGCCATGGTTTGGCGTCGGTCTGGAAATCGTGAAGGTTGGCGAGAACTATAAGCTGGCGAGCACTCAGGGGCACTTCCTGATGGAAGGACGGAAGAAGGACCTGGTGCGCTACGGTACGCTCGCAGAGTATCTGGAAAACGAGAAGTTCCTTCAGACTGAAAAGAAGGAGCCTATCTCGCTTTTCGGCGAATATGAGTACAACGGCTACAAGTGGGGCATGTCGATTGACCTGAATGTGTGCAACTCATGCAATGCATGCGTGGTTGCGTGCCAGGCGGAGAACAACATTCCGGTCGTCGGCAAGAACGAGGTCTTGATCGGGCGCGAGATGCACTGGATCCGCATCGATCAGTACTACGTCGGCGATGAGCACACTCCAGACGTATACAACATGGTGATGCTCTGCCAGCAGTGCGAGCACGCGCCGTGCGAGATCGTCTGCCCTGTCGCTGCAACGGTTCACGACGCAGAGGGGTTGAACAACATGGTGTACAACCGCTGCGTCGGGACGAAGTATTGCTCAAATAACTGCCCGTACAAGGTGCGCCGGTTCAACTTCCTGCAGTATCAGGATGTGCCATACCGCTCGCCGATCGACGCCTCGACTGAGAACGAGAGCATCCCGGTGCTCAAGATGATGCGCAACCCGGATGTCACCGTGCGCGCACGCGGCGTGATGGAAAAGTGCACGTTCTGCGTCCAGCGGATCAACGAGGCGCGCATCCAGGCGCGCACGGAGAATCGGCGCATCGCCGACGGCGAGATCCTAACGGCATGCCAGCAGGTCTGCCCGACACAGGCGATTGTTTTCGGCGACCTGAACGACCCGCAGGCGCAGGTAGTGGCGCTGAAAGAGCAACCGCTCAAATATACGTCGCTCGATAAACTCAACACCAAACCGCGTGTCAGTTATCTGGCGAAGATCAAGAATCTGAACCCTGATCTTGCAGGGGAAAAGAAAGCATAATCGCGGCGAACGGCAGATGGCGAGAAAACAGGGGCGTCTGGTTTCTCGTCCTGGATACACGGAGTAGCACATGGCTTCACAACCTGCGCAACAATCGGCATATGGCAAGATGCTTGAAGAACTCCTGGGACCGAAGCAGACCTACGACTCGGTCACCAGGACCATTGGCGATATTGTGCTGACGCCGCTGAGGAAAACCCCTTGGGGCTGGTCGGTCGGTTTTGTGATCGCCGCTTTAGGGCTATTCATGTATCTCTTCTCGCTGGCGGTGCTGTTTACCGTCGGCGTTGGCGTGTGGGGCATCAATATTCCGGTGGCCTGGGGGTTCGACATTATCAACTTTGTGTGGTGGATCGGCATCGGGCATGCCGGAACGCTCATTTCCGCCATTCTGCTCCTCTTCCGTCAGGACTGGCGCACGTCGATCAACCGCGCTGCTGAGGCGATGACCATCTTCGCCGTAGCGTGCGCAGCCGTCTATCCTCTCGTGCACACCGGTCGTCCCTGGCTCGATTACTGGATGATCCCTTATCCCGGTACGTTGGGGATGTGGCCGCAGTTCCGTAGCGCGCTTGAATGGGACGTTTTCGCCATCTCGACCTATGCGACGGTCTCGATCCTGTTCTGGTACCTCGGTCTGATCCCCGACCTAGCGTCGTTACGCGACCGGGCGACGAATAAGTGGGTTAAGATGTTCTACGGCTTTCTGGCGCTTGGCTGGCGCGGCGGCGCGCGCGACTGGAACCGCTATGAAGTGGCCTCGCTCATCCTTGCTGGTCTTTCAACGCCGCTGGTGCTTTCGGTGCACAGCATCATCAGCCTCGACTTCGCCATTTCGCAGTTGCCAGGCTGGCATGTGACGGTCTTCCCGCCCTACTTCGTGGCTGGCGCGGTCTACTGCGGCTTTGCAATGGTGATCCTGCTGCTGATCCCGATGCGCCGCTGGTACAAACTCCATGACCTGATCACGATCAAGCACTTTGACCTGATGGGCAAGGTGATGCTGGCATCGGGTCTCGTGGTGGCGTATGGCTATTTCTCCGAGATGTTCTACGCCTGGTACAGCGCGAATATCTATGAGTACTACCTGATTATCAACCGTACGATAGGACCATACGCCTGGAGCTATTGGGCCTTGATCGTGCTCAATGTCGCCATTCCGCAGTTGCTGTGGTTCAAGTACTTCCGAACGAATCTGGCCTGGCTGTTGTTCATTTCGATCTGCATTAACATCGGCATGTGGTTCGAGCGCTGGGTCATTATCGTGCTCAGCTTGCACCGCGACTTTATGCCCGCATCGTGGGGGTACTACACGCCAACCGTGTGGGACTTTTCGTTGTACGCCGGATCATTCGGCTGGTTCCTCTTCCTGTTCTTCCTGTTCATCCGGTTGTTGCCAGCCATTTCGATCTTTGAGGTGCGCGACCTAGTGCATAAGACGGAAACGGAAAAAGCGCTGGCTCACGGCGGCGCCGCGCATCACTAGGGAGGCGTTGGGATGTTGAGGCGAAATGTGAGACAGGCAAAAGCGCCAAAAATTTCGGCAGAGCCGACCCTCTACGGGTTGATAGCCGAGTTTGATGATCCGGAGGCGCTGCTGGCGGCAGCGGAGAAAACCCGTGACGCCGGATATACGAAGTTTGAGGCGTATACGCCGATGCCCATCCATGGATTGGACGCAGCCGTCGGGTATCGCGGCACACGTCTGCCGTGGGTGATCTTTGGCGCAGGTTTGCTCGGCGCTATCGGGATGTTTTCGCTGCAGACATGGATCAACTTGGTAGCGTATCCAATGAATATCGGCGGTCGTCCGCTCTTCAGTTGGCCTGCATTTATCCCGGCGACCTTTGAGGGCATGGTGTTGCTGTCGGCGTTCGCTGCAGTCTTTGGCATGATCGCCGCGTGCGGCCTGCCGCGACCGTACCATCCGGTGTTCAATGCGCCAAATTTCGAGCGCGCGTCGGTTGACCGGTTCTTTCTGTGCATCGAAGCCGCCGATCCCAAGTTCGAGCTGAAACGGACGCGCCAGTTTCTGGAGAGCCTCGGACCGCTGGCGGTCTCGACCGTAGATAACTAGGGGAGTTACAATGCTGAACCTGCGACAACGCCGCCGTCCAGGGTCGCTGATCGGACGGATTGTTCGGGTAGGGTGGCTGGTTGCTGTTGCACTGCTAATGAGTGCCTGCCACCTGGAGATGTATGACCAGGCAAGATATGATCCGCAAGAGGCTAGCGAAATTTTTGCCAGCGGCGCCGCAGCCCGTCCGCTGGTGGAGAACACGGTGGCGCGCGGTCGGTTGCGGATTGACGCGACGAGCACCGGGCGCGTCGGCGGCGATCCGAATGGCGCCTATGTGACGACAATTCCGATCCAGATCACGCCGGAGCTGCTGGCGCGCGGTAAAGAACGCTACGAGATCTACTGCGCCGTGTGTCATGGCGTCAATGGCAATGGTCGCGGTCGGGTCGGTCTGCTGCTCAATCCGCGCCCGCCGTCGTTCTACGATCAGCGCCTGCTCAATATGCCCGATGGCGAATATTATGACGTGCTGGTCAACGGCAGAGGAACGATGTATGCCTACGGCTATCGCGTCCAGAGCATCAGCGACCGCTGGGCGATTGTGGCGCATATCCGTGAGTTGCAGAAGAATCCGCCGCCGCAGAATTAGGGGTTAGGGGTTGAGGGTTAGGGGTTACCGGAGATTGGACCCCGGCCTGATATCGAGAGCGTGCTCTCGTCCGAAAGGGTGACGTTATGATCGCACAAGAGCCTGCTGCGCTCCGCCCGGCGTTAGGGCGTCTCCAGCAAGTGGCGCTGATCGTTGGCGGTGTGGCCATGCTGCTGGCAGTAGCTGGAGCGTTTCTGGGAGCGGCGCAGTTCTTCCATTCGTATATCTTCGCCTATTTCTTCTGGTTTGCCCTGTCGCTCGGCGGGCTGCTGGTGCTGATGATCAACCACCTGACGCAGGGCGTGTGGGGGTTGATGCTCCGGCGCCTGCTGGAGGCGGCGGCGCTTACCCTGCCGCTGATGGCGATCCTGTTCCTGCCAATTGCGGCTGAGACGTTGATGGGGACGCACTACCTGTTCCCCTGGACGAACCCGGAAGTTGTGGCGAATGACGAAGTGGTGGCGCTGAAAACGCCCTACCTGAATGTGCCCTTCTTCCTGGCGCGCGCGGTGATCTACTTCGTGCTGTTCATTGGAATGGCGTATCTGCTGCGGCAATGGTCGCTGGAAGAGGATGTGAAAGGATTCAGCGACGAGCTGCGTGGTCGTTTCCAGCGCCTGAGTGGTCCTGGCATTGTTGTGCTGGTGCTGGCGTGGACCTTCGCCGCCACCGATTGGGGGATGTCGCTGGAGCCGGAATGGTTCTCCTCGATGTATCCAGTGACCTACATCGCCAGCATGCTGATCCTGACCTTCGGCGGCGGCATTATTGCGCTGGCGGCGCTTAAGTCGCGCAACTTGCTGCCGTTCGGCATCCCTGTTGATCGGCTGCACGATCTGGGCAAATTCCTGTTCGCGTTCGTAGCAGTCTGGGCGTATGTCAATTTCTCCGAGTATCTGATCATCTGGTCGGGGAATGTGCCGGAATTAACGCCGTGGCATGCCCATCGCTCGACAGGCGGCTGGGAAATCCTGGGAATTGCGATGATCTTCGGGCACTTCCTGCTGCCGTTCATGCTGCTGCTGAGCCGCTTCGCTAAGCGCCGCCTGGCAAATCTGACGGCGATTGCAATCTACATGTACCTTATTGAGATTGTCTGGTATTTCTGGAAGATTATGCCCGCGTTCCATCCCGACGGCTTCCACATCCACTGGCTCGATCTGGTGACGCTGATTGCAATCGGCGGGTTGTGGCTGGGAACCTTCGCCTGGCACCTGCAGCGTGCGCCGTTGCTTGCGCCAAACGATTACCGTGTGCCGTTACTGCGCCGCCAGGAGGCTGGCGGGCATGGGCACGGGCATCGCGGCAAGGCTGCGGCGAAGCATCATTGAGGCGAGCGGCGACGGCACGAGGCGCGAGGCGAGCAGTGAGCGGCACGAGGCACAGGCGAGCGTGAGAGACGCGCAAGGCGCATTTGTTATTCGCTGCCATTCGCTATTCGCTGCCCCATTCGTTGACTCATTCGTTCATTCGCTGTCCCATTCATTGACCGCAACGCGGCAAGAGGCGAGCGGCGCGAAATCCGCCGCCCGGCGTTGCGCAAAAAACATCGCACAGGCGCTTCTGCCTGTGCGATGTTGACCGACCATGTCCGAATATCAGGCGACCAGTTCCTCTTCGTGGGCGTACTCACGGATTGCTGGCGCCTGCCGCGCACGTCGGCGCGCTTTGTATTCGACAACCGCCAGCAGCTCATCCGGCGTAACGGACGCCTCGGCCGCGGCAATGTCTAGCGGCATATCGTTCGATGCGCTGATGTGATATGAGCGCAGCACGCGGCGCGCCTCGGGCACACGCTCAGCAACCTCTTTGACTGTCTGCTCTTCATAGCTCTTGTACTGCATGGCATTCCTCCTCAATGCGCTCTGCTCTATCACTAGGAGGGCGTCACCTGCGTCGCCGCTCCTGAGAAGTTTCCGCATCACTGCGGTTCCGTCGATGCCAGTATAGCATACGATATAGACATTTTCAACAAGAAAACCGCCATTTGGCTTGTATATTTTGCACAAATTCAGACGAAGGCAAGCAATATGGTATGATGAAGATACAAGCAGCTTGTTATCCAAAGGAGGCATCGGCATGGATTTCGCGCTCAGTGAGCAGCACGAGATGTTGCGCCAGACGGTGCGTACCTTTGCCGAGCAGGAGGTGCGACCTACCGCGGCGGCGCGCGACGAGGCGATGGAGTTTCCGGTGGAGCTGGTCAAGAAAATGGGGCAGCTCGGCTTGATGGGCGTGGCAGTGAGCGAGCAATACGGTGGCGCCGGGCTGGATTATGTCTCGTATGCCATCGTGATTGAGGAACTGTCGCGGGTGGACGCCTCGCTTGGCGTCATTGCCTCAGTCAATAATTCGCTCGTGTGCTATGGCATTGAAACATTCGGTACCGAAGAACAGAAGCGCGAACTGCTGACGCCGCTCGCCTCAGGACGTATGCTGGGCGCTTTCTCGCTCTCCGAACCGGGCGCCGGTTCGGATGCTGCAGCGCAGAAAACGACGGCGGTGCGCGATGGTGACTATTATGTGATTAACGGCATCAAAAACTGGGTGACTAACGGCGATTATGCCGATGTAATCATTCTGATGGCAATGACCGATCCCAGCAAGGGTCATCGCGGGATCACGGCGTTCTTAGTCGATCCGCGCCAACCGGGGTGCAGCATTGTCAAGGTTGAGCATAAACTGGGCATCCGTAGCGCTCACTCGTGCCAAATGGCGTATGACAACTATCGCCTCCCGGTATGGCGGCGGCTTGGCGAGGAAGGTCAGGGGTTCAAAATTGCAATGACCATTCTGAACGCTGGCCGGATCGGAATTGCAGCGCAGGCGGTCGGCATTGCGCAGGGAGCGTATGAGGCAGCGCTCGAATATGCCAAAATCCGCGAGCAATTCGGCAGGCCGATCATTGAAAACCAAGCGATTGGATTCACGCTAGCGGATATGGCGACGCGCATCAAAGCGGCGCGTCTGCTCACCTATGAAGCTGCCTGGCGCAAAGATCAGCATCTCGATTTCATTTGCGCCGCCTCAATGGCAAAGCTCTATGCCTCCGAAACGGCAATGTGGACGGCGACGAAAGCAGTGCAGATTTTTGGCTCCAACGGCTACTCGAAGGAGTATCCGGTCGAGCGCTACTTCCGTGATGCCAAGATTACCGAGATTTACGAAGGGACTAGCGAGATCCAGCGCCTGATCATCGCCCGCGAAATCGCACGGTAGTGCCGCATATGAGCCATTCCGCCCGCCTAACGAGAATAGGTGCACTGCTGTGCGGGGCGTTGGCGTGTGTGCTGAGCCTGCAACTGATGGGTCTGGCGGCGGTTAATCCGCCGCACAGCTCTCAGTGGGCGGAAGCACGTGCGCGCTGGAATGCCCGAATGCTCGACTCGTACTCTCTTGCAGTACGGATTGAGGCGCTAGGAAAGGTGTGTGTTCAGCGCCTCGAAGTCCGTGGCGCATGGGTGCGCCGCGTGATCGAAAATACCTGTGATGCGCTCTGGGTCAATCCGCTGACCGTTGATGAATTATTTGCGCTTGCCAGCGATATCGAGAGCATTCCTGCGTCGCGCTGCACGCCATCGCCGCACGACTGCCCATGCCACCGCGTCTTCACGCTGCGTCGCATCGAATATGATGCGGAGTATGGGTTCCCAAGCGCTATTCTTGCGCGATCTGAAGTGCGACTCCACCCCGCGGCGCGGGATTTCTGGGAACATCTCTGGCGAGAACGACAGTTGCCGGCGTGTCAACCGGCACGGCGTCGTTTTACGGTGCAGGTGCTATCGCTCGTGCCGCTGATGTCTGACTCTCCGGCGCAGACATTTGCGATTAAGCAGGTGCAATAAATCAAACCGCAGTTAGCCAAATCGACCCGTCACATAATCCTCAGTGCGTTTGTCCTTCGGATTAGTGAAAATTTCATCGGTGGGACCGAACTCGATCAGCTCACCAGCGCGTGTTTCACGGTCCATCAGCATAAAGGCAGTCATGTCCGAAACACGCATGGCCTGTTGCATATTGTGGGTAACGATGACAATGGTGAAACTGGCGCTCAGTTCGTGGATGAGGTCCTCGATTTTCATTGTCGCAATCGGGTCGAGCGCAGAACACGGCTCATCCATCAGTATGACTTCCGGCTCGACAGCAATCGCTCGCGCGATGCACAACCGCTGCTGCTGCCCGCCAGAAAGCGCCGTGCCAGACGCTTTGTGCAGCCGATCTTTTACTTCGTCCCACAATGCAGCGCGTCTGAGCGCCGTTTCGACCTTTTCATCGAGTATCCGTCGGTCTCTGATCCCCTGGACGCGCAAACCATAGGCGACATTGTCGTAGATTGATTTGACGAATGGGTTGGGCCGCTGAAAGACCATGCCGACTCGCCGCCGCAGTTTGACCGGATCGAGGTCGCCGTAAATGTTGACGCCGTCGAGCATCAACTGACCCTCGCCACGTGCGCCAGGGGTGCGGTCGTGCATCCGGTTAATGGCGCGTAGAAAGGTGGATTTGCCGCATCCCGATGGTCCGATGATCGCAGTCACCTGATTCGACGGGATGCGAATGCTGATATTTCGCAACGCCTGAAACGAGCCGTAGAAGAAATTAAAGTTTATTGCTTCTATCTTCGTTTCGTGCGACGTCTGCGCGGCACGCTCTTTTGCCTGTGCGATGGTCTTGGCGAACCCGCTGAGTAATCGTGATTGCTGCGCTGCTTCGTCCATGCGCTCCTCTAAGAGTAAATGACTTAACTGTTCCACACGTCTATCGTTATCCTACCCGTCCGCTGATATAGTCCTCCGTCCGCGGGTCGTCGGGTTGGGTGAACACTTTCGAGGTCGGATTGCATTCGACCAGTACGCCGGTCGGCACGCCGTCATCAGTATCGACCATGAAGACGGCGGTGTTGTCGGAAATGCGCGCCGCCTGTTGCATGTTGTGCGTCACGATGACGATAGTATACTGCTTACGCAGTTCAAGCAGCAAATCCTCTATCTTCATGGTCGCGATCGGGTCGAGTGCCGAGCACGGCTCATCGAAGAGAATGACCTCTGGCGAAACGGCAATAGTCCGGGCGATGCTTAGGCGCTGTTGCTGTCCACCAGAGAGGGCGGTGCCGGGCTGGTTCAATTTGTCCTTGACTTCGTCCCACAGAACGGCTGCGCGCAGGCTTGCCTCCACGCGCTCTGCCAGCACTCGTTTATCGTTGATTCCTGCCAGACGCAAACCAATAGCGACGTTCTCAAAGATCGAGCGAGTGCGCAGCGCGATGGGTTGCTGGAAAACCATGCCGATTTTGCGGCGCACCAGCATCGGATCGACATCGGGCGCATAGATGTTTTCGCCGTTCAGCAGCACCTGACCTTCGACACGCGCGCCGAGAATCGTTTCGTGCATCCGATTAATGCATCGCAAAACGGTGCTCTTGCCGCATCCCGATGGTCCAATAATTGCAGTGATTTTATTTGGCTCGATCGTCATATTCACGGGCCTGACCGCAAGGCGTTTACCGTAGTAAGGTTTCAGGTCGCGAATATGGATCGTTGACTTTGTCGGTGCAGGAGGAGTTGTCATATGAGCGCCTCTTCTCCTGAAAGTCGTTTTCTGCGCTAACGCATGCGCAGGCGGTTGCGCGTAGCGATGCGCACCAGGATATTGACCAGCAACACCAGCATCATCAACACAAAAGCGCTGCCCCACGCGAGAGTGTTTTCGCTCGGGAACGGCGACTCGGTGTAGCGATAGGTGATCAGCGGCAGCGCCGCCATTGGCTCGAGCAGGTTGGTCATCAGCACATTGCTGCCGAGCACGGTCATGATCAATGGAGCGGTTTCACCCGCGCCACGGGCAAACGCAAGCATAATACCGGTGACGATACCGGAGAGCGCGGTTGGCACAACGACGGTAAACGTCGAATACCAGGTTGTTGCGCCCATCGCCAGCGCCGCTTCGCGGGTCGCTTCGGGCACCAGTTTCAGCACTTCCTCGGTAGTGCGCGTAATCGTCGGCACCATGAGAAACGTAAGCGCAATTGAGCCAGCAATACCGGTGAAGCCAAGCGGTTGACCGTCGGGTCCTTTTGCGTTCACAATAAGAATGTATGCTGTCACGCCGACAATGATGGACGGTGCGCCCGACAGCACATCACATGCGAAACGCACAGTAGTCGCAACTGAGTTGTCGGGGAACTCCGATAGGAAGATCCCCGCCATGATGCCAATTGGCATGGCGATGAGCAGCGCCACGGTCGTGATAAGCATCGTGCCGACGATCCCATGGAGGACGCCGCCGCGTGGAGGCGCCTCAAGAATATCCGCCCCTTTCTCATCGCCAGCGCCCGCCTGTCCAGTCGCAGGTTCACTGCCAACGAGCGCTCCGAGGTCAAGATTGGCAAACGGATCGTTCGGATCGATAGGACCGGTGTTGGGCATCGACACGGTCATCGGCGGTTGATAGATATCGGTGAAGAACTCCCAGTTCAAGGCGCTGCCGCCGATGATCATGACATACCCGATGATCAACACCAGCGGCACAATGGCGAGTCCGGTCGCTATCAAGACCAGACCGCGCATGATCAGGTCGACGGCCTTGCGGCGGGCATAATTGGGCGATACGCTCGATTTCAGGCTCATGCGCGTGTCCTCCCTACTGGTCCGCGGTTCATATACCAGATCAGCAGACGGGCAGACAGATTCAGCAGCAGGGTAATCGCAAAGAGCGCAAGCGCAATGAGCACCAGCGCGCTCTCGTGAATCAACGTCTGCGCATTGACCAGCTCGCTAGCGACCAGCGAGGCGGCGGTTGTAGCTGGCTCAAACAGGGTTTCCGGCACCTGGGGACGATTGCCAACCAGCATGGTGGCTGCCATGGTTTCTCCCAGAGCGCGCCCCAATCCAAGCATCACCGCGCCAATAATGCCAGCGCGCGCATACGGCACGACTGCCAACCAGATGACTTCCCATTTCGTCGCCCCCAACGCCAGCAAGACCTCACGCTGCGAGTTTGGCACCAGGGTCAGCACATCACGGGTGATAGCCGCAATCGTTGGCAGGATCATGATCGACAGAATGATCCCCGCAATGAGCAGGCCGCGACCGGACGACACACGATCACCTCCCAGCCAAGGAACCACCTGTCCGATCGTCTGCGATATAGGCATAGCAACATTTTGTGTGAAGAAGGGGGCGAAGACCATCACTCCCCACACGCCGTAGATGACGCTCGGAATGGCAGCAAGCAATTCAACCATGAACGACAGCGGCGTGCGAAGGACCGGCGGACATAGCTCTGCTAGAAAGATCCCAATCCCAATTGCTACCGGCGCAGCTAGGATGAGCGCAATTGCTGAAGAGACAAGTGTGCCGACGATAGCTGGCATCGCGCCGAAACTGACCGGATTAACTGGCGTTTCGACGGGATTCCACTCTCCCGACGTAAAAAAAGCCCATCCAAACCGCTCGCGCGCCAGTTGCGAGTCGCTCCACGTTACCCAGACGATTGCAAAAACCAGGACAATCACCAAAAGCGCAAAAGAGAGGGTCAAACCCCAGAAAATGCCATCTCCATGCTGCGTGCGTTTTGCGATACGCTCACGAAACGTCTCTCTCGTCGCTTGTGCTTGTGCCATACGTTCTCTCCAGCGCCTTGTTCTTTCTCACATTGAGACAAATGCTGTAGCAGGGATGACCTCCCTGCTACAGCGGCAACCCTGCAGTATGCAGGTTGATTAGCGCGGCGGCGTTGTGAATACCTGCTGGCCGCGGACGCGCACCTTATTCAGTTGCGCCATCGCCTTCAGTCGGACCTCGGTAGGCAACTGAACATATCCCAGACGAATGGCGGCGCCCTGTCCTTCGGTCAGACACCAGTAGAGGAAGTCGGTGAGCGCCTGCGCCTTCGCCACGTCAGTGTAGGTTTGCTCACGAATGAGGATCCATGTCAAACCAGCGATCGGATAAGCGTTCGCTCCCTGTGGATTGGTGATCGAATAACGCAGGTCATCGGGAATGGGCACACCTGCAGCGGCGGCGGAAACCGTCTCTGGCGTAGGCAGAACGTAGTTGCCCGCTGCATTTTTCACGGCCGGCACTGGCAGACGGTTGCCGATAGCGAATGCCTGCTCCACGTAGCCGATGGCGCCTTCAGTGCGCACTACTGTTCCTGCAACACCTGCGTTGCCTGGTGCGCCAATACCCACGGGCCAGCGCACTGTAGTGCCAGCGCCGACGCGGGTGCGCCAGGCTTCGCTCACCTTCGAGAGATAGTCGGTCCAGATGGCGGTCGTACCGGAGCTATCCGAGCGATAGACCGGCGTAATCGCCAGGTCGGGCAATGACACGCCAGGGTTGTCAGCCGCGATCTTGGGGTCGTTCCAGCGCGTAATTTCGCCAAGATAAATGCCGCTCAACGTCTCCGGCGAGAAGCGCAGCACGGTGCCGGGCGGCAAACCAGGCAGGTTATAGGTCGGCACAACGGCGCCAATCACCATTGGCACATGCAGGGTGTCTGGGGCTTCAACCGCGATGCGGTCCGCTGGCAGAGCTGAGTCCGTTCCGCCGAAGTCAGTCAGATAGCGGATAAAGTCGCGCTGCCCCTGGCCAGAGCCAACCGCCTGATAACTGATGGTCACACCAGGCACAATGTTCTTGTACACGCTGATCCATGCCTGATAAAGCGGATTCGGGAAAGTCGCTCCCGATCCCTGGAGCGAAACGCCGCTAATCTGGCGCGGCGCCCAGGCTGCTGGCGCCGCTGGACTCGCGGTTGGGGTTGCCGCCTGTGGACGCGGCGTGGGAGTCCGTCGTGGACGGGGCGTCGGAGTTGCACGCGGTCGCGTTGGTGTTACTTCCGGGCGCGGCGTTGGCGATGGCTGGGTCTGCGCCTGCGCTGGCGCAGCGACCATAAACGTCGAGACGAGCAGCGCCAGCATCGTTAGCGCCAGGATTGGACGGATGAAGTGTCTTCGCATGCTCCTTCTCCTTATTTCTACAAGCGTCTTCATCTCACGCACGCCGTTGGTCGCATTGAACGCGCAAATCCCGCAGTCAGCTCGCACCTTGCAGATAGTGCATTCCACTGCGGGCGTAGGCTGCGTCAGCCAGTAGGATTGTGGCGTGCGTACAGAACTCACGGCGAGACTATCACAACTGTATTAAGAGATTCGTTAGCAGCAATTTAAGTTTTTGTTATAAAGTTTCAGTAGTTCTTAATAGAGGACACAAGCGAGGTATGCGAAAAGGCAATAACCTAACAACGAGTAAGGTAAGAGGACCCAAGACTTCGCCCTCACTTGCACAGATGCGGTCTTGCTTGCTGATGCTATTCGTTCAGCGCTTCGTGGGTTGCGGTCACGAGGTAGACGGTGCGCTCTGCAATATTCGTTGCCCGGTCGGCAACTCGCTCAAGCGTGCGGGCGATTTCAATGGAGGCGAGAGCCGCGTCGAACACTGAGCTGTCTTCGAGCGCTGCCTGACGAACAGATGCAATGATAGCGCGTCGACGCTCATCAATCTGATCGTCGAGGGCGGCAATCGCTCGCGCCGCTGCAGTATCCTCGGCGAGAAATGCAGCAATGCTGGAAGAGAGGATGTATTCGGTGAGCGCTCCTAACTCCGCTAGATCCGCCACCATCAGTAGCGGATAGTTGTTATCGTGAGCGCGGCGCACCTGCATGGCCAACTGCCTGGCATAATCGCCGATGCGCTCGAGTTCGCTGGCAACCATGAGCATCGCCAGGACGCGACGCAGGTCGCGCAGGAGCGGCTGCCACTGCGTGATGAAGCGCACAACGAGATCTTCAACATCCTGCTGCAGCGCGTTGATGTCCGGGTCATCGTGGATGACGTGCTTGGCGCCGATGGCGTCGGAGCGCCGTAGCGCCTGGAGGCTCTCATGGAGCGCGCTTTTCACCCGACGCGCCATGGCATCGAGTGTATGACGCAGATAGTCGTAATCGTGCGCCAGGCTGTGAAGCGCGCCCATTGCTTAGCCGAACCGCCCGCTGATGTAGTCCTCCGTCCGCTTATCTTTTGGCGATGTGAATATTTCTTCAGTCGGGCCGTATTCGATAAGCTGACCGGCGCGGTCGGCGTCCATGAGGAAGAAGGCGGTATAGTCCGACACGCGGCTCGCCTGCTGCATGTTGTGGGTCACAATAATGATGGTATAGTTGCGCCGCAGTTCAAGCATCAGTTCTTCGATTTTCAGCGTCGAGATCGGGTCGAGCGCCGAGCATGGCTCGTCCATGAGAATGACCTCAGGCTGCACCGCCAGGGCGCGAGCGATGCACAGACGCTGCTGCTGACCGCCGGAGAGCGCCGTGCCAGGCTGGTGCAACTTGTCCTTGACCTCATCCCAGATCGCCGCGCCACGCAGCGCGCGCTCCACCAGTTCGTCCGCCTGCGCTTTGGTGCCGCGCCAGCCATTGATGCGCGGACCAAACATAATGTTGTCGTAGATGCTCTTGGGGAAGGGGTTTGGTTTCTGAAACACCATCCCGATCCGTCGCCGCACCTCCACCGGATCCACGTCAGGATCGTAGATATTCTTGCCGTGGAACAAGATCCGACCCTCGAGGCGCGAGCCGGGGATCAGGTCGTTCATCCGGTTAATGGCGCGCAGGACAGTGCTCTTACCGCATCCCGACGGCCCAATAAACGCCGTGATTTTTTGCCGTTCAATCTGGAGACTAACGTCCTTGACTGCGCGGAACGATCCGTAATAGATATGCGTATTTTGCAGTTCAACGGCATATCTGCCGTTCGTCTGCGTCGTATTGATAGATGAGAGTTCTGCAACTGTCATCAGTAACTCCTCTTGAAACGATTACGCAGCAAGATCGCGGTCGCGTTGAGTAAGAGCAGCGTGACGAGCAGCACAATGATGGCTGCTGCAGCGGCGCTGCGGAACTGTGCGCCGGGCTGCGATGTCCAGTTAAAAATCTGGATCGGAATAACGGTAAACTTATCAAACACGCTATCCGGGAAGAACACTACAAAAGTCGAAGCGCCAACCACGATGAGCGGCGCTGTTTCGCCCATCGCGCGCGACATGCTCAGAATCGTACCGGTCAGGATGCCAGGCAGCGCATTCGGCAGAACATGATGCCAGACGGTCTGCCATTTAGTCGCGCCCAGACCATACGACGCCTGGCGGATCGACTGCGGCACAGCGCGGATCGCCTCGCGGGCGTTGATGATCATCAGCGGCAACACCAGCAATGCCATCGTCAGTCCAGCGGACAGAATCGTGCGTCCGTTCGAGTCGGTCACTCCAAACATGGCGCCGCTGGTCAACGGTTCAAGTGCGCGCACGAAGACGGCCAGACCCAGGATGCCGTAAATGATCGAAGGCACGCCTGCTAGATTATTGATGTTTGTCTCAATCAAACGATAGTACCAGGTGTCGCTAGCGTACTCTTCCAGGTACACGCCGCCCAGAATGCCAATGGGAACAGCAAGGATCATTGTGATGGCGATGACCCACAGCGAACCCAGAACGGCGTTGCCTATGCCCGCCAGGATAGGAACGCTGCTCATCGGTCGAGTGAGAAAGTCGCGATTGAGCCACGAATAGAATTCGAGCTTGGCGCGTGGGAAGCGTTCGCGGACGGTTGCCTCGATCCGTTCGCGTTCGAGCAGCGACTCGGTCAGTTTGAAAGAGGCGACGACTTCTCGTCCAATCACGCGCTCTTCGATCAGTTGCAGCACGCTTTCCTTCGAGCGTTCGCTAAACGGCTCATCCCGATCAAAACGACGGAAGAGGCCTGGGGAGATGTTGGCGCGCAGGATTTCGATCAGCTCTTCTTTCGATAACTCTTCAAGCGGGCGACTCGATAGCTCTTCCGGATCCTTCTTGTTTTGCACTGCAATGTAGCCGAATGAATCGTCAATGATCGTGTAGAGCAAGGTGCCAAGCGCCAGCAACCCAATCACCAGCGATGAGAAGAAGATCGCCTGCCAGATTTTACCGCGCAGACGCCGCGCTGCGATGTTCCGATTAATATCGGCGCCTTCCGGCAGGTAGCCAGTTGGACGTTCGCGCGGATTTACCCTCGTGCTCATTCGTAGACCTCCCGGAAGCGTCGCACCACCCAACCGCTCAACAGGTTGAGAATCAGTGTCATAAAGAAGAGCACCAGCGCAATAGCGAAGAGACTAGTGTATTGAATGCTGGCATAACTGATGTCGCCACCGCTAATGCGCGCAATATGGCCAGTCATTGTTTCTGCTGCCTGTAGCGGATTGAAGGTAAACCGTGGTCCGGCGCCAGCCGCTAGTGCGACAATCATCGTCTCGCCGACAGCGCGTGACATCGCTACAATGACTGATGCCAGAATGCCCGACAACGCCGCCGGAACGACGACACGCACCGATGTTTCAAAGCGCGTCGCGCCGAGGCCATACGATCCTTCGCGCAGGGAACGCGGTACGGCGCTCAGCGCATCTTCGCTCATCGAGGCGACCAGCGGCAAGATCATAATTCCCATCGTCATGCCTGCCGAGAGCATATTGTAAATCTCGACGTTTTCCTTGCCGAGCAATCCCTGCAGAATAACCGGCGTCACGAACGTCAGCGCAAAGTAGCCGTAGACGACAGTTGGCACGCCGGCCAACACTTCGAGGATTGGTTTGAGATAACCGCGCGCCGTCGGTGACGCATATTCGCTCAAATAGATCGCAGCGCCCAAACCGAGCGGAACTGCCACCAGCAGCGCAATGATGCTGGTGATCAGCGTCGATGTCATCAGGGGCCAGATGCCGAACCGTCCGGTCTCCGGCTGCCACGTTGTGGTGCCAAAGAACTCTGTCACATCCACTTCAGGTGAGCCAAAGAACAACCACGCTTCTTGGAAGAGCACAATAACAATTGCAGTGGTGGTAAAAATTGAAATGGCGCCGCAGATGAAGACGATTGTCTCGATGAGACGCTCGCCAAGCCGCCGCCTGCCGCGCAGGTTAATCGTGTCAGCGGGAATTACTGCAGAGCGTTCGATACGTACACGCGCTTCCTGTTCCATTGGTTGCAGATCTCCTCAGTATGGTCCTGGAAGAGCTTTTTACGCCTTTGATATGCCAGTATAGCACGGTTTTGGGTCGCTTGAGCACCCGCCAATTGTGTCATGGGGAGATCGAGGGGAACATTAGCGCGCAACGATTAGGTCAGACGTATCTTATGTCGAGATCTCCTAACATATCTCTGCCTGCAACGTCGCCACTACCTGTAAGGACCCGTCCTCTGATCTGCGAGTGGGGCGGATGTCAACCCGCCCCACTCGTGTTTCCGCGCTGACAACTACGGTTTCATAGCGCCCAGCCAGTTCAGTTTGGCAACGCTAATCGCCTGCTGAGACGCCGGGAAGTAGCCAACGTCCTTGATCTCCTCGTTGACATAGGTCAGGTAGAAGTTGATGAACGCGGCGACCTGCGGCTTCTCCTTCATAATCTTGGGGTCGGAGTAGATGAACAGCGGACGCGCCAGCGGATATTCGCCCGTCTCCGCCGTCCGGTCGGTCGGCTCGACCCCCTCGACCTTCACTGCGCGCAGGCGGTCCTTCTCGGCGATGTAGTAGGCGTAGCCGAAGTAGCCAATCGCGTTCGGGTCGCCCTCCACCCCCTGCACCAGCACGTTGTCGTTCTCGCTCAACTGAATGCCTGGCGCGTTCAGGATCGCCTCCTTGCCCTTCTTCTCAAACGCCGGGTCCATCACCACTTCGACGAAGAAGTCGAAGGTGCCGGAGTCCGAGCCGGGGCTGAAGAGCTTGATCGGATTGGCGGGCCAGGCGGGATTGACATCTTTCCAGGTCTTGGCTTTGCCGGAGAAGATGTCGGCCAGTTGCGCCTTGGTCAGGCTGTCGACGAAGGTGTTGGCCGGATTGACGACCACAGCGAGCGCGTCGGTGCCGACGCGGAACTCGACGGGGGTGCGGCCGATGGCGCGGCAGTTTTCGACCTCCGCCGGGCGAATGGGGCGACTGGCGTTGGCGATGTCGGTCTCGCCCGCTTTGCAGAAGCGCTCGAAGCCTGCGCCGGTGCCAATCGAGTCAATCGTGATGCTCCCCTTGTACCCCTCGTCCTTGAAGCGCTCAGCCATCCGCTGCGTCAGCGGAAAGACCGTTGATGACCCCGCTGTCACAATGTTGCCGGTCAC